>CALJNB010000052.1 GCA_937981985.1 uncultured bacterium | reverse complement strand
AATGGTTAGCATGCGCTTCAACTAACCCTGAACTAATGCAAATACCGAGTTCTATCGTCGCTTCTACCGAAAGGCGTCCGTTCGCTAGAATATCGCGCAAAGTTCTTCCGGGTACATATTCTAGGATCAAGTAGGTAAATCCTTTTTGTGTACCTACTTCAAAAAGTTGAACGAGGTTGGGATGTGTTAAAGAAGAAATCCCCTCGACCTCTTTGCTAAACCGTTCGCGGGCCTTTTCATCTATTGTCGTTCGGAGAAGTTTAACCGCAACGGGTCGATTTAAAAGTGAATCGTTGCCCGAGAAAACCGTGCCTACAATTCCGCGCCCGATGATTTCTAACACCTCATATCGGCCCCCTAATAAGCTGTTCATGAAAGTTTGTTCGTGTTGAGTCGGAATCAGTTTTTGCATCGATCGCTTGAATAAAATAGGAACGGCAATTTATCCGGGTTAAGATTTTTGCACAAAAAAAAACTCCGAATAAATCGGAGGATTTGGGAGAGTCGGTCGTGGCCGAGGTTACATTGCTACAATCCAGACTTTAACTTCAGCAAACACGCCACTGGCAAGTTTGACAGGTACTTTGTAGATGCCCAATGTGGAAATTCCTTTTTCGAGCATGATCTGCTTTCGGAGAATTTCTTTTCCGGTTTGTTGGGAAAGAATGTTCGCGATTTCTCGTGGACCCACTGAACCGAACAGAGCATCTTCGTCACTTACACGCTGGGTGATAGTGATCGAAACACCACTCAATTCTCCAAGAATTTCTTGTGCTGCTTCACGTTCGGCAGTTCTTTTGCGTCCGATAATGGCGAGCTGATGATCAAGTTCTTTTTTGTTACCAACTGTAGCCAGAATCGCCATTCCTTGCGGAACGAGATAATTTCGACCGAAACCAGGAGCTACTTTTACGATGTCTCCCATCTCACCAAGTTTGGGAACGTCTTCTATTAATATCAATTGCATTTGCATCGTTTATTCCTCTTGCTCGATTGCGCCGATTTCCAGAACGTCGATTTCTCCGAGATCAGTCGGGAGAGAAACACGTTCAGATGGAAGAAGATCGTCTTGAATTTTAATGGTTTGCCACTTAATGACTGGATCGAGAATCTTAAGATTACGTTCGATTTCGGCAACGGTTTTTGACGGCGCGATGTATCGATAGTAAAGGTAATGTCCGCGATCGTAGACGACCTGCTCAGATTTATCTCGAATATCATAAGCAAGCTTACGCATGCCCCAGTTATCGAATTTGAGAACGTGTCCTCCCATTTCTTCGATGATTCCTTCAACACGCTCACGTGCTTTTTTGTCATCGTCAGCATTTGCTGAGGGACGCATAATATAAACTGTTTCGTATTCGACTTGTCTTGCTTCAGCCATTTTCTATCCTCTTGGTTGGTCTGCCCGTACTAAAAGAGTACGAGCGAGGGAGCGGGTTTGTTACAAAATAACCAGCAAGTGTCAATACTTTCCCCACGAAAAACTCCTAATTTGAGGCCAATGACAAGGTTTTCTGGATTTTTTTCCGCTAAGCGTGTTACGATTGCATTGCGGAGATATAATGAAGAAATATTATGTAGTCTTATTTTTGATCCTATCCCTTCTGGGTTGCGAGGAAGAACCTTTGCCGCCTTGCCAACTTTCTCAAACCGGATGGGTTTGTCCGGAGCAGGACGCGGGTAAAGTCGATCCCACCGAAAAGGATGCGGGCACAGACCCTGGCGAAAACGATATGCGTAGAACGGACGTTACACCTTCAATGGATATGCCTCCATCTATGGTTGAAGTCACGAGCTGTGCTGATGTCAAAACCAAAAGTCTGCCGACCGGTAACTACGATATTGATATCAACGGTCAAAAAACGAAAGTTCACTGTAATAGCGATATAGACGGTGGAGGGTGGACGCTTGTTGGTAGAAGTGTCGCCGACGGTTCTGGAGCATTCGGATGGGGTCAGAAAGCTGGAAGTGTCGCCGACGATTCCATACCTTATTCCCTGGGCGCAAATGCCCTTTCTTTCACCGAAACGCTAATAATGAATTATTCGAGTGGAAAGGTCCCCGGAGATCGTCAATATATTGTTAGTCTGCCTGATGATTTTTTGACTGCCTATGCAACGACATCATTCGCAACGACAGTAAGGTCGCCTACGAATTCGTGTCAGAACGCAATCAATGGGGAAGTCGACTTTATCTTTGCTCGAGCAGGTAAGACAAGTCGAGATCATTTTTGGTTCCGAAACGTCGATTTGAGTCAGGACTTTTTAAAGGGGCTTGGGCCCGCAGGTTGGGATCTATTCTTCACTGATTGCAGCGGTGGTGAGCTGCATACCAAACAAGGCTTAATTTTCGTCAGATAGCGTTGTGCACTTTAATGTGAAAAGCGATTTTACGACAAAAACAAGACACGCTGCGTGCTTTGCGAAATACACGCTGAAAGCGTTTCAGGATATCAAAGTAGGGGAGGAATAAACCAAAGCCAAACATATCGTCTGTTGCACGGTGTGCTTTAGACAGCCCCTCTATTTTTATAAGAGTTTTCTGGACCTTATCAAAAGGCGGGGAGGCTAAGATGTGTTAGGTGTGAGGTTTACGCTTATTTTCTTCGGCGAAAGGCGAAGAATCCAATGAGTAGTAGACCTAATAACGATTTGTTCCCGTTAGCGGTGGAGCAGCCTTCTGAGGTTGATGCGCTAGTTGTGCTTTCGTCGAGGAATTCGATGACGATGGGCTCGACCGGAACTTCTTCACCACAAGGCGAGTTGTAGTCAATCCAGCGACTGTCTTTGGGGCAGAAATCGGCTGTATCGGTAACACCGTCGCCGTCATCGTCGTTATCGCAAGCATCTCCGAAACCGTCTAAGTCGGTATCCAACTGGTCTTCGTTTTCAAGCAATGGGCAATTATCGTCTTCGTCGACGATAAGATCCTTATCCGAGTTGAAATCACACATATCACCAAGGCCGTCCAGATCAATATCTGCTTGTTCAGGATTGGCAATTTCTGGGCAGTTGTCTTTTTCTATAACAATCCCGTCGAGGTCAAGATCATCCTGCGGAATTTCGCTGATACCTTCGGTTACCCAAAAACTAGGCTCATATTGTCCAAGTTCTGCCGCGTCTAAACCTTTTTTACGCAGCCAATCTGACCAACTCGAAACTCCAGAATATACAGAACCTGCACATCCACCTGGGCCACGGCTAAGCGCGCCAAGAACACGACCTTTTTCGTCGCGTGCCGTCCCCCCCGAATCTCCTTGGCACGTTCCATCGGAACCGTAAAATTCTGTTTGTGCAACTTGTCCACGACAACCTGCACCTCCACACAAAATTTGTCGGCCAGAAATAGCGCGTCGAACACCAGAACCTGCGCCTTCACCCGTATGTCCGTAACCTACTGCTGTATAAGACTCTCCCCTAATGGGGGCGAGATCGATGCGTGGGATAAGAGGAATCGCTTCGTCCTCAGAAACATTGCTGCGTAACACGAGAAGCGCGATGTCATTTCCACAAAAATCAGATCCTTCTGGGACATGAATTGCCGACACTGCGTGATAGTCGGCGGCGTTCCTTGATAATTGTGTCTTCGTTGTGACGAAAATCGTTGAAGCAGCAGCAGACTGACCAAAAACGGTCCGTCCGCACTGAACATATTCGCCATTGGTAGGCGCCACACAATGCTGAGCTGTGAGCACCAGGTTTGGAGCAATGAGTGTACCTGAACAAATAGCGCCGCTTGTCGAAAATAGTCCGACCGTGGCGGTACTTTCGTTATCAACCTGTCCGCCTTTGATTTCACCCAGGCTGTTTTCCCCGATGACTTCGATTTCAGTCCGGTGAACCTGATGGAGTTCGGGGTTATCAATTTCCGAACAAGCAGCGAAAGTAGTGAGTATGGCAATAAAAATACAGTAGCGATCAATCACACGGGCCTCCTGGGCGAACGTACTCAGTTTTACAAATGACCGTTTTTGTACCATAGATTAAATAATTAACGAAAATCATTTTTAGGTCCTATTGTACTAAAATTTAACACAAAAAGGTGCTTTAGTTCGGCGATGAGGAAGAGAAAAAGCGTTTTAAGCTTGTTATATAGGGGCTAGCGTGTGTTGTTCTCGTTCTTTCTTCTTGGCTTCATATCCCATATGAGGTGCAGAATTTGATATAAATAGGGAAAAAATGTGATCGATTCGCAGGATTTGGGTGTAAATTTGGACTTTTAAACGAACCTGGCGTGATTCGATAGGAGGAGCTTGGCCGTCTAGAAGGTTCCGCATTTGCAAAGGATTAAATTTTTATGTCGTGTGCGAACTTCCTGGTGTACTAAGGTTAAATGAAATCACAGCAATTCAACGTAAGCTGTCGAGCGATCGAGCACCTGGTTGTCGACTTTCCGAATTGGGATAAGGACTACGCCGAGAAGCTTGGCTATAAGCTCTCCTTCCTTCGCGACTTATCACGTTCGATATCGTGGGAGGAATTCGTACAGTTTTTGACTTTTTATGCTGAAACCTACGGAGAATGTGCGATTAACAATGTTCAGCGGGATGTCGTTTTGAGTAAGCAACTTTCAGGTATGAAGGTTCTCAGGCTTATGGCTAGTCCGACCACTTTGTACAAGTTGCATGCGAAATGGATGGGACCGATGATGTTTCCTTGCGTACATTCTTCTATCTTTCCCTTATCCGATACCAAGTTGGAGATAAGGCTTGAGACACCTCTTCCGGCCTCACGTGCAATGATGGAAGCGACGCCAGTCTTTCTTTCCTACCTTCCGACTCTAATCGGATACCCGGCTGCTAATGTCGTATCGAATATAAACGGGACTAAGGCCAGTTATATTATCGATCTACCCCTTTCTAGAACTATCTTTTCAAAATTCACCCGACTGTTTCGATTGCTTGCTGGGGGGCAACATTTGGTCTCCGAACTTGCGTTACAACAGGACCAACTTAGAACGCGTAACACGGAGCTCAAACAAACAAGCCTGAAACTTGGTATGACAAAAGAGAATCTTCGAGACGCGAAAGAGCAGTTTCAACTCGCCGTAGCAGGATCAAATGATGGCATTTGGGATTGGGATTTACGTACGGATAAGATGTTTTTCTCCGAGCGTTGGAAGGTGATCATGGGTTTTGGACCCTCACATCGGGCTTCTGAGCGGGCCGATTGGTTTCATCATGTTCTAGATGAGGACCTGGACGCATTGAAGGCAGCTATCGACGCGCATATTACGGGGGAGTCCGTTTTCCTAAATCATCAATTTAGAATCGATGCCCCCTGTTTTTCGACAACGAGGTGGGGGTTGGTGAAAGGAAAAGTTATTCTTGATAGACAAGGAAAGCCATACAGAATGGCGGGATCTCTCAGTGACACGACCGAACTTGTTCATGTTTCAAAAGATCTCGATTTTACCATTCAATCCTATCATGCTCTTCTAAAGCACTCTCCTGACGGCGCGCTAATCTATAACGAAAAGGAAATTCTATCGACCAATCCTGCCATGTTAAAGTTTCTAGGTTATCCGCGCGAAAGCGATCTTGTCGGACATTCTCTATTAAAAATCACGGATTCATTCGCGACATTTTTTGAACCCCAAATTCGTCGACTCCGCGGAGATGAGGGTTCTATCGTTTCCTTTCTATCGGCGGAGAACACGGTCAAGGAAGGAGAAGTTTCAGGACTAAAAGTCCAGTTCGATAAAAAAATAGTGAATTGCATTTTGGTCCGTGACGTTACTCAACGGAGGATTTTGGAGGAACGCCTTCAAGCCGTCGAACGCGTCATCGCGGTGGGTACTATGGCGAGCGGAATTGCGCACGAAATCAATAACCCCATGGCCTACATCCATTCAAATGTCGAATTCGTTAGGTCCGAGCTCTCGGCTCTCAAAGATACGCTTATTCAAGGCGATGTCGAGCCAGAGAATATCGTCGGAATCGTCAACGATTTGGATGCGGCTTTAGCTGATACTTTGAACGGAAGCCAAAGGGTCAGAACCATCGTGAAAGATTTGAAATCACTGTCGCACTCCTCGGAAAACGAAGCTTTGGAAGTCGTGGATGTGTTAGCGGTGATCGAAACTTCGATGGCGATTGTGAAGCGTAAACTTTCAAACGAAACAAATCTTATCACCCGTTTTGATCACACCCCACCTGCACTTTTTAGCACTGGACGTTTGGGGCAAGTGCTTTTGAACCTTTTAATAAATGCCGCTCATTCGATTCAATCTAGTTCCAGGGGGGATAACGAAATTTGTATTTCGACCGACCACACCGATGACGAAGTTTTTATTCGAATCATTGATACCGGAACGGGGATTCCCGAAAAGGTTCGGTCAAAAATATTTGACCCTTTTTTTACAACAAAACCGACTGGTGCTGGGACCGGCCTCGGGCTATCCATTTGCTACAATATTATGAAACGCCTTGGAGGGAACTTAACTTTTGAGACCGAACTGGGCGTGGGAACCACCTTTACCATCCATCTTCCTCGCGCTCCTGAAGACTCGATAGAGGAGTCGAATGTATCGGCGACCACTCATCATATTTTAGTTATCGACGACGATGAAAAAATAGGACTGATGATGCAGAGATTATTACAACCCATTTATCGAGTCACTTACGTGAACAGCGCGTTGGAGGGATTAAGCACCCTTGATAAAAAAGGAGATATTGATCTCATTATTTGCGATGCCATGATGCCCGATGTTTCCGGCTACGATCTTCTTGATAAGCTAAAAGTGAACCACTTGACGATGATGGCACATTTTATTCTGATGACAGGCGGGACACTAGAAACGAATCGTTTCCAGCAATATAAAGATACCTTCGGAACGCCAGTGTTATATAAACCCTTCGATCTTGATGTATTAAAAAATACGATTTCCCAACGGGTGATTAAGCCCTTTCTTCAACCCGATTTGTAGGCAGTTTTACCACTTGAAATCATGGAGGAAATCCATATTTTTCTGAGAGAAGATGCGCCGCATTTTGATGTCTGATTCTTTTCGTACTATTTCCGAGTGCAGAAAAACAAAGCTCTAAAAGTTGATGGCTAAGGTAGATATCTCTCGGGATTGCTCTTTTCTTGGCACGTTTTAGATTGAACAATAGCTTATTGACGGCGTTTGGATGGTCTCCGGTCATTCCTTTGACGACAGCACGATAGGCCCTAGCTTGTTGCACGGCACGCATTTCACCGTGTTTTTCTCCCTGAACCAATAATTGTTGGGCAAGGGCGAAGACTTGGTCGAATTGGTTTGACTTCAGGAGCGTCATGTTTTGTCTTCGTAGAAGATCGATTTGTAGCGCTTTTAAACCGAAGCGCTCGGCCATTTGTCGAGCCTCCGCGAAATATATATTGGCGGTTGAAAAGTCTTTTCTCGCAAAAGCGACATCGGCGTTGGCCCAAAGGTGAAAACAAAATATAGCTGGTTCAGGATTGCTTTTCACAAGAGCTTCGAGTTGACAGATATAGGATTCGGCTTGACGTAGAGCCCCCGCTGACGATGCGATTTGCGTCGCTAGATTTAGAGCGGCCGCATGGGTTACCTTGCTAATTTTCTCTCCGAACTCGCGCTGAATATGTAGGGCACGATTAATATATTCCCTACTTTCTGCTCTATGTCCGTACCGATGGTTCCAACCGGCGAACTCAAGTAAAGCGTCCGATAGTAAAGGAGCGTTTTGCATTTTATCGGCCGCGTTTATTGCTCTTTGGAAGAGGGAATAAGCCTCGTCGAGATCGTCGCCTCGCATCGCTAAACGACCTGATAAAAGAATGCCTCGAATTTGATTTTGGGTATCACGTCGGGCTTCGGTCAAGGCCTTAATCGGTTCGAGAGCGCGTTGGGTCTCAGCTATTTTTGACATATCTAACGCAAGTTCTGCACGAGAAATCAAAAACGAGATAATCACGTTATCACCGCAAATAGAATGCCGCTGCGCTAATGATATTGCGCGGTCAAAGAATAATAACGCAATTTCGGTCCACCCTTGATTTTTTAACCACCAAACATAGTGTTGAACAAATTGTACGAATTGATTTTGATCGCCCGCGTGCAAAAAATAGCGCATTAAAGTCGGGTTTAGTTTCGCATCACTTTCATCTTGATAAATGACAAATCTGGCCATGGTATCGGCGTCGATTTGCGTTGCCTTATTGTCAAGTTGTGACGGCCAAGTTTCAAGGTGTGCGACCCCAGGAGCAAAGGTTCCAGGTTTCGGAATCCGCAGATAGGAACGTTCGGTAAGCTCCTGTAGGCATTCGAGGACCTCCTTATTCGAAAAACCTGAAACGATTCTTGTTATTTCTCCCTGTCCGATGAATTTACCATTCAAGGCGATTACGGATAGCACTCTTGTTTGCAACGGTGTTAGGTTTCGTAGTTCATTTAGGCTTGGAGCGTCGGCTCCGGAGACGTGGACATTTTCTAAGGTTTCTGGATTTCCTCGATCAAACCAATTTCGAACATTATCGGGGTTTCGTGAAAACATGACTAACATCAAAGACACGTTAGGTAGGTTTTCCACAACCGAACGAAGCACTTGCCGAGATACGATATCAATGTCGTCGGTGTGATCAAATATCACGACAAGCGGCCCTGCGTGCGCGTAAGTTTTAAAGATTTTGAGAACCGCAGTACTTATACATTCGATCTTTTGCCAAAAAGACAGGTCGGGCACTTCGCTATTCGTAGTTGCTTCGAATCCTCTAAATGTACTTAATAAAACCATTTCGGTGGGTGTAAGATTGCATCGTTCAAGCGCCGTTTTAATCGATGACTCTTCTGCTAAAATAGCTAATAACGCTCGGCCAACTGAACCAAAAGGAATCAAAGCATCGTCTTTTGATATGTTCGCCAAAAAGGCTTTCGTATTTCCTCGCCAGCCCAGTGCATCTACAAGTCGGTCGGGGAGGAAGGTCCGCCCGCTCCCAAAACTCCCAGAAACGATTACCGCTTTTCCATTTCCTGCTCGGACGGCGTGGAAATATTCCTCTAACGCGCCTGGGAGATTGGGCTGCACTGTTGAGAAAGATTCTTTTAGTTTGTGGGTAGGTAGCTGTGCGTTCGTACTATCAACAACCGGGAGTCGAGTGATCGTTTCGTCAACCATCACTCGGATATCTGCCATACTTATCTCATCGAGAGTAGACGAGGTTAATGTATTATCAATTTTACGTTCCTTTCTCCTCACCTCTTGCATGAGTAGGCTAATCGTTTTCGAGTCGGTTCGTGTAGGGCTATTGTATATAAAAGCAATGAGATCTTCGAACACATCGGCCGCACTCTCTGGGCGGCCGTCGGGGTTTCGGACAACCATCGAATCGATGATGTTTGCCAAAGCACGTGGTATCTCGATCACTTCTTGTACTGGCGTAATGTTAGCGTTTATAGCTGACTGGTGGGTGCTTTCGGCCGAGCTAAGGTCGTAGGGATGCTGCCCCGTCACAAGTTCGTAGAAAATTAAGCCTAGACTGAATATATCACTTCGTTGGGTTCCGATTTCGCCCCGCGCGATTTCAGGAGCTGCGTATTTGTATTGCGCAATTCCATCTTCATCGCTGGAAATTTCGAGCACTCTTTTGGCTTGCCAGATGCCAAAATCGTTCACTTTCACTTCGCCATCAAACGATAGGAGGACGTTCTCGGGGCTCAGGTTTAAGTGAGCAATTTTGAGACTATTGAAATCATAATCTTTGCGACGGTGCGCGTAGTCCAAAGCTTTGGCGACTTCGGAGATGATTCGCGCATAGATTTCTAAGGGGACGTCTTGATCCAAGTTTCGGAACAGTTCATGAGAACGCGACAGATCGAAACCTAAGATGTATTCGGACGCAATATAATATTGACCAATCGTCTCTTCTTGTCCGAGATCATAAATTTGAGCAATATTGACGTGTGATAACGATACTATGCGTTGCGTTTCTGAGATTAAAACATCGGTAATTTTTTTATTGTGACTGATTCCAAGTTCTAGCGTTTTGACGCGTACAATCTTCTCGAAGCCTTCCAGGCCCACTAACTTCGCTTTGTACACTTTCCCAAGTCTACTCTCGCCGAGTTGTGCGATGAGTTGATATTTTCCAAATTGCTTTGGACGTTCTAGGGTTTTTGTCCGACCCATTTTTCTCTCTTCACAAAAGTTTGGGGAAAGACTACCTAACATCGGCGAACATTGCGACGTCAACTACTGAGAGATTAGAATGAGCGATTTAAGGCAAGACAATAGAAGCTATTACGATGAATTTTCTACCTGGTATGAAAAAGAACGTCACCACGGATACCACGCGCTGATTGATGACCTAGAGTTTGATCTGCTCAAACCTTTTCTGAAAGGAAAAGACGCGCTCGAGATTGGTTGCGGAACCGGTTTGATTCTCGAACGAACTGCTAAAGTTGCCAAAAGTGCGACGGGAATCGATATCAGTGAGGGTATGCTGCGCTATGCTGTCGAACGCGGTCTCGACGGTGTATTGGCCGATGTTACCCATCTTCCTTTTGCCGACGAAAGTTTTGATGTGGTTTACTCATTTAAAGTTCTCGCTCATGTTCGCGATATCGATCTTGCGCTCAAGGAAATGCTACGCGTCACTCGGCCTGGCGGTATTCTGGTGTTGGAATTCTATAATCGTATGAGTGGACGCTACTTGGCTAAGCGTATTGGCGGGCCGCAAAAGATTTCCAACCAAACCAATGAGGGGGCGGTGTTCACAAGGTGGGATTCGCCGAGCGACCTTACAAAGCGCCTCCCCAAAAATGCAACAGTTCAAGATTTCGCAGGCGTGAGAGTTATCACCCCCTTTGCGGGGATTCATAAAGTACCCATTTTAAGCCAATTGGTAGCAAAAGGCGAGTTTTTAGCACGCGATAGTCGGCTCAAATATCTTGGCGGCTTCCTCATCATGATCGCGCGAAAAGACGGCTGATTTTTTTATTTCACCTTCTGGAAACATGCCGTTTCTTCGTTATACTGATAGCTCGTCTTTGCGAGTTTTCACGAGGAGAAACAACGATTGGAAGGTGCAGCAGATATTCTATTCGATGAACGCGGGGACCTAAAGCGGTCAAAGTTTGCGAAAGATTCAATAGAGCTTCTGGAATACACTCAAGAATTTGTGACCCAAATACAGCGCGAGGTGTTCCGCCCGCTTGATCTACTCTACGTTTTTTTAGAGCGCGGCGACGAAACCTTAAGGGATTCAATAATCGAATTAAATGATAGTATTCATCCTGATGATTTAGTCGGCCGCGTGAAGACTTTAGTTTTGGAAATCGATGATAGAGAGGCGGTCTTTTTTGATGAACGAAAATTAAACCGCGAACATTTTTCGCGAGGTTTTGTTCGAATTCTCTCGGACGCGGATGCGATCGCGAACGGTAATTTAATAGCTGCTTCTCATTTACTTAAAGCGCTGCTCTGGCGTGTCGAGTCGATAGAGTCCGCGTCGATAAATTGGGCGCTCAGGAGGCTGGGGGAGGGAGCAGGAGATTTACTTTTTGAAAAATCAGGAAAACTAAAAGCGGAACTACACGACGAAATTACTTCATATTTTCTCGAATTTTCGCTTAAAATTGCCGCGGATAATGGCACTCCCTTTTTGGGAACACCGCATTTAATCGCCGCCTTATCTTCGATTCCTCAGACGATTATTTGGCGCTCAGCAAAAAGTTGCGGCCTTAAACCAGAACGATTGAGGACCGAATTATTGAGACTTATTGGCGATAAGCTGCCTAGCATTCCTCCCTTTAACATTGGACGAAAAACTCTCACGCCTCGAATGGTTCGAATGTTATCCGCGGCTCATCGAAACTCCATCAAAAAGATAGACGAGATTAGCCTGATGCAGGCATTTCTCGAGGATGGCGGTTCCAGTTTAGAAGTCGTTCAGGCGCTTGGATTAGAAACTGAAATTAGACGGCTTTTGGGGGACCCTAAGGTTCTAGAGCGTGCAGTTCCGATGAAAGCCGCAATCCATTTCGGCGAGAAAACGGCGAGCCCGATGCTTGATCTTTTGGGACGCGATTTAACGAGCGAGGCTTTTGAAGGCGCACTTCCACCCATCGTTGGAAGGGAACGAGAGCTTCAGCGGATGATCAATATTCTTTTGAGGAAAGAACAGCGCAATCCATTATTAACTGGCGAAGCCGGGGTAGGGAAAACAGCACTTGCGGTCGCTCTCGCGCAACGGATCGCTTCAGCAGATGTGCCAGTTCAACTTCGGGGTTATCGGGTTGTGGAAATCAACGGCGCAAGTTTAATGAGTGGCACTAGCTATCGCGGAGATTTGGAGGCTAGGATAAAAGGGCTACTTGAGGAAGCGACAGAGAAAGTCATTCTTTTTATCGATGAAGCCCATGCGGTTTTTTCTCCGAAATCAGGTTCAAACTCACCCGCGGAAGTACCTAATTATTTTAAAAGCGCGTTGGCTTCGGGCGATATCGCAGTCGTCGGAGCGACGACTGAGTCCGAATACCGACGATGGATTGAACAAGATCCCGCGCTCAAAAGACGTTTCGAAAAAATTGATATTGCTGAACCGGATAATGAACTCGTTGAAAAGATACTCAAGAAGTTCGTTGATTCGTTAGAGAGAGACTATGATGTAAACGTTTCCAATGACGCTATTCAAGCGGCGATTCGATTGTCGGTTCAATTCGTTCCCGAACAACGTCTGCCTGATAAGGCTAAAAAGTTGTTGATGGATGCGTGCATTGCTCGCGCTAATAATCTCACAAACATGGAAGAGTGCGACGAAGATAGGAACAACGAAGGAAAACGTTTGGTCGAAGTGCTGCACATTGCCGAGCAAGTGGTTTTTAAAACCGGTATTGCGCTCGAGCGCGTTCTCAAGGGGCAGGTGAATTGGTGGGTCGGTTTGGGAGATGCGCTAAATAACGCGGTTATCGGCCAGGAAGGACCATCAAAAGAGATTGCAAAAACACTGATTCGAACGCGTCTGAGAGGACCTTCCGCTGCTAACCGTCCATTAGGAGTCTTTCTTTTTCATGGTCCAGCTGGAGTCGGAAAATCCTTGATAGCACAAAATTTGGCAGAGGTGCTTTTCGGAGACCCAAAGGCTTTACTTCGGATTAACATGGCCGATTTTTATCAAGTTCATTCGCTAAATCGACTTATAGGCGCGCCACCGGGTTACGTCGGTTACGAAGATGAAGATTTATTGGTTACGCCTCTAAGGCGTCGGCCAAGTAGTGTTGTTTTTCTCGAAGATTTTGATCGAGCGCATCCAGTTGTTCAGGAACGGGTTCTTAGAATTATTGATGAGGGACACATTCGCGATACAAGAGGTTACGCAGCTGAGGTTTCAAATACGATTTTCATTTTTTCTATCCAATCTCAGACTGAGTTGAAAGCCTCTATTGGCTTCGGCGACAGCGGGGCTGGCGGCTTTGGGCTCGGAGAAGAGTTTTCTCGTCTCGCCGAGTTTGTAGATGCAACCATCGAATTTGGAGCCCTCACTTCGTTGGACACAATGAAGGCGCTTTTAAAGGCGGCCGTCGAAAATTTTGAGGCTGCGCTCTTGGATGAGTATCAAGTTGAGTTGGAGATTGATCCAATTACGTATTCTGAGCTTGAGAAAAGAGCCTTAACAATGATAGGAGCCAAGGGAATAGAAAACCTTGTCGAAGAATTGCTTCTTAACCCAACTACCGATTTGTTGTTGGGCGAAAAGAAGCCGAAGAAGATTTCGTTGACCTGGGTTAACGATTCAGTAGTTACAACCCTTATTGAGTGATAAAATGCCACAAATATCTAGTTGGGAATATATGCACGCAAGTGCTTCGTTAGAGAATCCACAAAACGTTTCGTTTTACGAAGAAACGCACACTCGCCTTTATCGCGGTGTAGACTTAAATAACATCGGCTCTCATGGTTGGGAGCTTGTTTCGGTTGTTATGGTTCCTAACGCAGAACAGCGGTTTCGTTATGAGTTTTTCTTCAAGCGATCTAAAGGCGAACCAGTTACGATTTTAGATAAGCAAGCAGAATCCTAATACAGAACATTCGTTGCTGCGATGACAGAGTCTCCTTCTCTTAGGACAGCAAAACGAAAAAAAATTCCATTTCTATTGGGCGAAGCCTGCTGTAATTGCACATCGCATCACTTCGCTAAATGGCGCGACCCATATACCAGCGGTACCTGCTACTCTATTTACAATATCGTCATGAAGCTGTCTTTCGCGTCCGTCGATGTTATGAAAGTGATAAGATGCCCATCCGTTTTGGGAGACAGCGTTCTGGTAATGGCGAATTGCAGCCTGGTGGTTGCTATTATCGTGTATGGAGAAACTTCCTGCGTTCCAACGATCGAATCCCTGACGGTTCACGAAGGCTGATGTACCTCGAGCTCCAATGAACCCCTGTCCGGAAAGCCAAGGTCGGGTTCCCCGATTTCCGCAAGGATAGGCAAAGGTTTTATTACCGCTCCAGCCTCCGCTTTGTCTTAGAAGCGCTACTGCGTCGGTCACAACGTGGGCGTTCGTCGAGCAATCGGCACTATGTCCGCCCAAATCGTGTCCACGTTGTCCGAGTTGGGTGAAATTTGAGTTAAATGTGGAGTCCATAATAAAGAAAGTTCCTCGCATACCTTTAGATTCAAGTAGTGGTGCGCCAACTTGGAACTGAGTTTGTAGTGAGTCATCGTACGTAAAAGAAACAGCCGCCTGAGCTCCGCCGTTTGGCCACGCACACGTTCGATTTGTAGGCGTCCAAGGCGCAATCCTTCGGCTGGTAACAGGTCCGTTCGAAGGCGTTGAATTGGCCGAATTTGCGAGCTCGTGTGCGTAGCATGCTCGTTGTCCGGGCCGTCCACACCATGCGGGCGTCTGCGGGGTTGAAACGTTCGGCTGTCCGGCACTCGGATGTCCACCGCTTTCGGGTCCACAAGTGCATTTTTTTAGATCCGTTGTAGATTTCGAACAGCCAGTTTCGCATGCCAGGGATGATTCGTGTGGATAGCACGTTCGTTGACCTTCGCTTCCACACCATGCTGGTGTAACCAAAGGGGAGGTCGTCGTTGTACTGTTGCTATTCCCCGTAGTTATTTGTCCACCGTTACAAGCGCATTTTTTGGGATCCCGTGACGACGTTCCACAACCCGTCTCGCATACGGAAGAAGACTCGTGAGGATAACATTTTCGTTGTCCTTCACTTCCGCACCATCCTGGAGTTACCGGCGAAGCTGTTGTCTGCCCGTCGCTTTCACATGAACAGATCTTAGGATTATTTGTAGAACGACCGCAACCGGATGTGCAAAGGGATGAGGATTCATGTGGATAACATGTTCGTTGACCCTCACTTCCACACCATGCCGGAGTTGTTGCGCTGGCGGCAGTCGGCGAGTTCCCGCCGCACTCACAAAGGTTTGAGTTCGACGCCGAGCGTTGGCAGCCACTCTCACAAACAGACGTAGATTCGTGGGTGTAACAAATGCGTTCACCTTCGCCACCGCACCAGACCGGATTTGACGGACTCGAGTTTCCTGAATTAGTGTTTGCGGCTCCTGAACATGTGCACTTGTTTGCA
This sequence comes from uncultured bacterium, assembly GCA_937981985.1. Classification (GTDB taxonomy): domain Bacteria; phylum Myxococcota_A; class Bradymonadia; order Bradymonadales; family Bradymonadaceae; genus CALJNB01. Next base: position 48,247 of record CALJNB010000052.1, on the reverse strand, counting down.
TCTGATGCTGACTTTCGACAGCCGTCGTCGCATACAGCACTTGCTTCATGCGCAAAACAGACGCGTTGCCCTTCGTCGCCGCACCAACGCGCATCATCTGGATGCTGAATCTGGAACGATTGTGTGTCATAAATCGCTTCTTCTTCATCAACACAGGATGCAAAAATTAAAAATATTGCGAGTAAAAATAAATCCCTAAACTTACACATGACTAATCCCAAAATTACGCTCAGAAGCGCGTTTAGCGAAAGCACTGCCAGTTTTTTGGGGGATTCGTCAATACGCTTTTTCGAAATACACTGAAAAAATATTCCAATGGCTTGTCTGATCTACCTTCACAACTGGTAACTGTATGGTTCGCAAAAATACATCTTCGTTGCGCGCCCGAGGAAGAGGCTGTTTTTAGATGTGAGTTTTTAACCCCACATTTCTAGGAGAGATTCGAGGTTGGGGAGTTTTCGGGCCGAATCGAGCCGAGGTTGGGTTCTAGAAATTGATGGAAAAATTCGCGCCAACGTGATTTGGGGTGATCACCGGAACCAGAGCTACTGGAGTTTTTTCGACGGTTGCCAGGTCGTAAATCAACAGACCGAGTCCGACGGCAGCAGTTCCGGCACCCGCGAAAAGGACAATCAAGCCGGTTGAACGTGCTTCAGTTTGCTGGGACTCTAGCTCGGCTTTCTTGGCCGGCGTTAAAGTTGAATCCTGCAGTTGTTCTTCGAGATCACCAACCTCTGCATCATAAACGAGAAGGGAGTACGCAAATAATCCTAAACTAGCGACGATAAAGCCACCGCCGACATAGCCGAGCACCCCAAGTCTACTTTCCTCGTATTCGATACTTTCGTCGGGAACGCAGGCACCGTTTGATTCACAAATTAAACCGGCTTCACACTGATCATCGGAGCTGCATAGCGTTTCCTTTTTGTTCACGCGTTCTATTTTTTCAGCTGTATTTTTAGCTCTTATGATACGTGCAAACACCACAATTCTCCCAGAATTTTTGTCGACGGCATCGTCCCCGAGACCACCAGATTGAGCTTCTTCTGCGAATTTGAGTGCTTGTGAGAAATTTCCAATTTTCTCGTAGCAAATCGAAAGATTGAGGGGAATCAAGGGATCGTTTTCTCCACCATTTCCACGGTCGGCTTCGTACGCATCTTTAAAGTGAAAGATCGCGTTCGAAAAATCTCCTTCAAGAAAAGCTTCCACCCCTTTTTCGTAGGGTTTATCTACTGCGGGGTCGGCAAAAGCGGAAATTGGGATGAATACGATGAGTATAAAAGTGATGAATTTTAACAGCATTTAGATGATACTCAGCTAGATAGTCCAGCCATGCTACCTTGTGATACCGAGAAACAAAAGTATATTTCGACTATAAACCTAGAAGTGATTTTTTCTGAGTTTCTTTCGTCTTTTTCTTCGCTACGTTGGTCTCCATAAGGCTACGCTTGCGAATTGGCTTGTCGACGACTTCTTTCTTTGCGACCCCGCTCTTTTTGACTTCTTTAGGTTTGGTTACAACTTTGGTTGTTTTTGCCTTTCTTTTGGTACGCCTTTTCGTGCGAGGTTTTTTCTCTACCGCGGTTTCAACTTCTTCTTCGATGATAATATCGCCAGTTTCGATGACGATATCTCCCGTGTCCACACGTGCGACATGAGGTTCGAATTCGAACGTGAGGTCGCGTGGTGTTTTAACTTCTTGGCGACTGAGAAGTTTTTCCTTGCTCGCAGGATCGGTATAGGCCGCAACAATGGTGGAATTTTCGATTTCAACAGATTCCATTTTTAATGGAGTCCATCCCTTATCGACGCCGTTCACAGTAATCACGGCAGGGACAAGCTGCCCGTTTGCTTTTGCGATGATAGAAATGTGAACCTTTTTTGCGACGACTTCTTTTTCTGCGATAACTTCGACTTTGGGATTGGAGTTGCTCATGAACCAAAATCCCGCACCCACGGCCAATAAACACGCAACGAAGATCGCGCCGATCAAAAGCTTAGGCGAAGTCGATGGTTTTTTCGGTTCGTCGTTACCGAAAATAGCGATTTCACTCGTTGATGTCGTTAGTTCTGCCAACGCCATTTCGATGGACGGCATTTCTCCATTCAATATTGCAAGTAGCTCAGGATGTTCGAGATCTTGAAGAATTTCAGATGCGTTGTTGTAACGCCTTAGTGTGCTCTTCTCCATCATTTTGTTAATGATGGCTCTTAAGCGATCGGGAATATCGGCTGAGTCCGGTAATTTGAACGATTCGGGGGTCAGTTGCTGTCCAATAATTTGAATTGAACTATCGCCTTCTACTGCACGTTCTCCTACACACAATTCGTAGGCCACAAGCCCTAGGGCGTATAAATCTGAGAAAGGACCAACTGGCTTCCCTTGGATCTGTTCGGGGGCCATGTAGCGCGGCGTTCCGATAAGAGTTCCATCACTAGTTAAATCTTCGGTGGTCGAATCTTTGGTAGCATCTCCGATCATCTTTGCGATACCAAAATCGAGCAGCTTGATCTCGTCATGGACACCTAAATGTTCATAAATCATGATGTTGCCAGGCTTGAGATCGCGATGAAGCATCCCCATAGCATGAGCTTCCTTTAACGATATGAGGACTTGACGTAGAATTTTAACAATTCTTGCCGCTGCCACACGTTCTTTTGACCGGCGAAGTTCGGTCAAGGTTTGACCGTCAATGAACTCCAGGACCATATAAAGTAAACCCGAAGCAGCTTGTCCATACGAGAACATTGTAACGGTGTGCGGACTCTTTAATTTCGAAAGCATGACCGCTTCGCGTTGGAAACGTTCCGTGACGGTTTTTAGGTACTGGTCTCGTTGTGTGTCGGTTTGATCTACTCGGACAGGTGGTCGCAAAACCTTTAGCGCAACGTGACGCCCAATTCCCGCTTCGACGCCTTTGTAAATTCTTGCAAAACCGCCTGCGCCCAAAACTCGCTCAATTTTGTAGATGCCCTCGAACATCTCACCGGGTTTTGGGAATTTTGTTGCCATCGATCCGTATCGCTAAGTTAGCACAAGCTAAGCAGAATTCACCTTACCTGAATCTTAAGAGTACATACAATTCCTGCGTTGAGCAAAGGTTATTGGATTTGCGATGCATTTGCTTTCGAATAGCTGCGTGCTTGTTCGTTTTTTCGTTGCCTTTCCCAAAGAGGCATGTCATCAGAACACGGTTAACCGTGTGAGAAGAGTTGCAACTATGAGCCAAAATAACGAACTAAATGAATCGGAAATGGACCAGCTTCTAAGAGAGCTAGAACAAAAAGCAAGTTCTAAGCCTAAAGAAGCGAAGGGAGAAGAAGCGCAAACGCGGACTCAAAAGGCTTCTAAGGAGGTTGTTGAAAAGAAAAAAACGTCACCCCCTACGTCCAAGAAAAGCAATGCAGTAGATCCTGTCGCACCTGAAAAAGCCACTAAAACAAAGGGGATTAGTATTGTTCAGCGCGGAGGGTCTGAGTCCTTGAATCGAAAAGTTTCCACATTCATATTCTTTTTAACTACCCCGATTCTTCTCGCTGCTATTTGGATGCTCGGGAATTACCTTGCAAGTTTTGTCTCAGTAGGTTGGCTGATCGCTATCGTAGCGACTGTGGGGGTTTTAGGCTGCTCATACTTTTTCAAACGTGCTGTCTCCAAGGGACGTTTTATGGTTTGGAACGGATTGGTCAGCTTGTTACTCTTAGTCGCAATGCTTTTGCCAACGAATTTCGCAACGACCAAAATGATCGAATTTGGACATTGGCCGATATCTTCGATCGCCGAAGCTGCCGGAATGGATAAAGAAAATACCTTCACTTCTTTTTCAAATCGAATTTCGAAAACTTTAGCGGATTTTCGAAGCGGTTTAGGTGAGAGCGATTTGGTCGCAGCATTTCCTAAAACGCTTGGGACCGATTTGCCTCTCTTTATCGCGCTTGAATCAAAAAACGTAGAACCTCAGCCCGGAGGAACTGAGGCTGAGAAGCCCAAAGCAGTAGCACCGTCAGAAAAAACCAGGGTCGACGCACCAGCACCGTCAGAAAAAACCAGGGTCGATGCACCGAAGGTTGAAGAGCTCGAAGTGGTTGCGCCAATTGAGCAGCCCGAAGGAAAAAAGACGGACGAAGAAACCAAAACTGATATCCCCAAAATCGAAAAAAAAGAAGCTGAGAAGATTTTCGCGCCAACCCAAGATGGATTCCAACCGAAGCAGAATTGATTCGCATTAACGAAAAGACTTCGAATCTCAATATTTAGAGTTTTAATTTCGCTAATATCCCAAAAGTAATTCGTCTCTTTCCGAAAGGCAATCCCGCCTTTAAATTAGGTACGCCGACTCGGAGTATCTATGTTTAAGTTCCTGCGCGACCGTCGACGTCGTGGATTGCTAAAAAATGACTTCCCCGATCATTGGATCGATATTTTGGATGAACGCCTTTCGTTCGTTGCAACTCTTCCAGAGTCGCAACTCCAACGGTTTTTGGATCACGTAAAAGTATTCGCGAACGATAAAAAATGGATCGCGGCGGGAGGATTAGACGAAGTGACAGAAGAAATGCGTGTTGTCATTTCCGGCTGCGCAGCCAGGCTAGTTCGCAATCTTCCCTTGGATTCCTACGATCGTCTTACTGAAATCATCGTCTATCCCTCGTCGTTTGCTTTGCCAGACGACCGACGAGAAATTCTTGGCTTAGCTCATCAATGGGGGACGGTTGTGTTGTCTTGGGATGCGGTTCGAAAGGGAATCGCCGTCGCTACAGATGGCCACGACACCGCGGTGCACGAATTTGCACACGCGTTGGATATTGAAGACGGTGTATATGACGGGATTCCAAAACTCGATTCCAAGCCGCATTACCATGATTGGGTGAGGGTCCTTGGGAGTCACTTTTCAAAATTGCAGAAAAATCCAAAAGGTAGTGTTCTGCGGTCCTACGGAGCAACTAATGAGGCCGAATTTTTTGCAGTTGCCACGGAAGCATTTTTCGAAAAACCCAAATCGCTCAAACGACGCGCTCCTGAGCTTTTCAGACAACTTGAACATTTCTATAATTTAGATCCAAGTGACAAAGGTTAGGCGAACAACCTCACCATCAACAGAGTGTTTCTATTTGGCGGCGCTCAGCGTTTGGAGGGCGACGCATATCGAACTTGCTTGAAGACTCTCGCGAGCGATTTGGGAGTCACGATCCCTTTTTGTCTCGCGAACTTTCATTCGCAAAAGAGCTTCCGCTGCAGCTGGGTCATTTCTCAAACATGCTGCGTTTGCGTCATAAACGAGGTTGCGATCGGGTTGTTTACCCTGGTGTGCGTAGCAGCCCCAAAACATAAACAGTGGGAAGAACAGGTATTTTTGAAGTTTCCGAAAACGCATTATCTGCCCAGAATTCGGTTTCGAGTTTTAGTAGAAATGTTTACCACTAGAACGAGTGAGTGATTGAGACGCCTTTTCCAGCGAGTGAAGGAACGATAGCAGTCCGACGGTCGGGGTCTTCCCCTGCCAATACGTTCCAAAGCAATAAACCGGTTCCAGCAGTCAGCAGTGCTGCTCCGGCGGTGGTTGTGATTACAGAACCTGTGCCTGTATCGTATACTTCGGGGCATTGCTGGAAGGTTCCAGTCGAACAGGTCGCTGTCCCGTCGATGCTGCTTAATACAATTCCAGTGATTAAAAGCGCAGCACCGGATCCAACTCCGATCCAACCCCACATTAACCGCTGGTCTAGTTCGTCCACTACACCGTAGTTACCGGAGAGATTAACCGATTCGGGGTCGGTTTTACTCAAATGTATTCGGAATTGGAGAGTCCTATTTGAGACTTCTCCAATTAGTATTTTCTCATTCAAGCCACGGTGACCTTCAAGGCGAAACTTGAAGTTGTATTCGCCAGGTTCAAGCTCCATGTCTACGGCCCCGGTTCCAAGTTCTTTATCTTCTAAGAAGATCTGGCCTTCGCTTGGAGATACATCGATGAGAACGCGCGTTTTTTGCCCTGTAGTTCGTCGGGTTACTGTGGTTTCCATGGTATCGACGTCGGGAAGATTCGTTTTCGGACTTTCTTCGATAACTTCCTTAATGGGAGGCTTCTTTTTTGCCACAGGCTTGACCGACTTTTTAGTTTCTTTTTTTACGACGGGTGCGGTTTCTTTCACGCTTGTTTTCGTTTTGGTGCTTAGTTTCGCTTTTTCTAAACCTTTGTTTAAGGAACGAGAAAAGGTTCTCACAACTTCTGATTTTCCACACAACTCGCAAGCCCCCTTTTGGGAACTGATAAGATTGCCTTTATAGAGGTCATAGATTTCGATACTCCAATCGTAAATCTGTGCTTCTCCCGAAAAGCGCACCCGAAGACCAGCGGGATATCCGGTGTTCTTACCTGCTAACTTAAGGCAATCTGTGGTGAAACAATTCTTAGCCCGACCAAGTTTACCGCCAAGGGCGCGATGAAGTGTCCATTTGGAGTTCGAGCCCACCGTATCTACGATTTTTTGACGGATTTCTGTCGTAACTTGGGGTTGCGTTCCTTTTGCGACGCTGATTTGCAGTTCAGCTAAACCCGCTGCAAAAACGGAGGGGGAACAAGCCAGCATTAAGATAATTGTAAGGTATTGTATTGTTTTTTTCATAATTTTTTCCATACGTAGAGACCAGCGTCACTGTTACTAGACGTCAGTAATTTCCACATGTTCAACTTTTTGAATGTTCATTGTTAAAAAGGCGGTTGCATTATCCTGAAAACGAGCTGGATCGTCCGTCGCGAAGAACCTATATTGAGGTGTTGTATGATCAGCGAGCAGGTTTTGTTCCGTCAAGATGTGTTCAAGTTTGATGGCAGACGACGACGCACAATCCAGCACTTTTAGGTTCGGGAATCGGCACCGAATAGACGTCTCAATCGCGTCTCTTATTATAGGGTAGTGGGTACATCCAAGAACCAATACGTCCAGTTCATCATCGCTGAATCCGGTAAAGTATTCGTCGATAATCATTTTAGTCACGTCGTGGGTTTTCCAACCTTCTTCGGCGAGGGGGACGAATAGGGGGCAGGCGATTTGGGAAATAACGGCATCGATGCGATGTGATTGGATTGCTTTCGGATAACTTTGGCTAGAAACGGTGCCCCGCGTCCCGATGATTCCGATCTTTCCTGAAATGCTTGTTTTTGCAGCATCTTCGGCCGCAGGTTCAATGACGCCGACCACTGGGAAATCGTAAGCATCTTTTAGGCCTTCATACGCGTAGGCTGATGCCGTATTACATGCAATGACAAGCGCTTTGATGCCCTCGTTCGCTAAAAGACGTGTGGCATTCGCAGAGTACTTTCGAATCGTACTCGCCGAACGGTTTCCATACGGGACCCTCGCGGTATCGCCCAGATAAAGGAGTGATTCATTCGGAAGGCGCTTCTGAATCGCGTCAAAAACAGTGAGCCCGCCCACGCCACTATCAAAAATTCCAATGGGTCGATTGTCCATAAACTACGTTCTCAAACTTAGGCTAGCGATTTGGTTGTCACCGGCGTCACGAATTGTTATCATTCCTAATACAAAAACCCAAACACGAATACACGGTTAAATATGCAAATTGGTTTCAATAATGATGTCGAGTATCGCGAAAAAACCTTTCACATTCAGACAGAAGATCATGGTGTGAAGATGGCGAGTATCGAAACTCAAATTTTTCACGCAGGCGCGATTTACGATACGAGTATCGTCTCTTACAAGAACCTTTTAGCCGATAGCGAAGAGGGAGAAGAAAGAACAAAACGTATTCGTAGCATGATGCAGGCTAATCATAAGTCGCTTTACAACAAATTGATGGCGGGCGAATACGATAAATTCGCAGGATTGGAGCCACTTGCAGACGGTGAGGTTGCCGCTGTTGCAGATTTCGTCCCGAGCCAAGAACGTGTTCCGGAATCAGCACATGCGCTCGAAAAAGGCGAAGCTCCCTTCCCGGACCAGGATAACGGCGAACACGTCAGCCTCGCCGACATCCAGAAAAAGTTACTCGAAGACCAGGAGAATGCAGAGGCCGCGTCTGCAAAACCTGCAACCAGTCTCGGTAGTAAGCTTCAAGAGAAAATGAAGAAGAAAGCCAAATCTGCTTCAGTTTCAACTATTCCTGATTTCCCAATGGACGGACCAGAAGCTTACAGAGGATGTTCGCCTTCTAAAGAAGATTTTGCTATTTCTGATTTAGTTGAGATATTCTTAGCGAGTTAAACATTCGACCATGAGGTTCTTATGCGCAAGGACGCGCCAAAAGTAGCCATCTTTCGAACCCAAGTGGTTAGGAAAGATCAGATTATTTTGAACGATTTATCTATCGAAATAGACGCAGGTTCGTGGACCGAAATCATCGGCCAGAGTGGCGCAGGCAAATCGGACCTTTTTTCATCGCTATCTCTACGAAAAAAACCAAAAATTGGACAGGTGGTATTTGGTGGAATGAACCTCGATAAAATGGATGGCAAGTCAATCTCAGAAGCTCGTTTCTCGATCGGTAGTTGCGCCCAAAGTCCAATTTTCCTTGAACATAAAAGTATCCGGGAAAATCTCGCCCTTCCATTATTAGTACGCGGGATGAACGAAAATGAGGTGAACGAAGAGATTGTAAAAATCACAGACGCCTTCGCCATGACACTCAACCTTAACGATAAACTCTCCGATCTTGATTCCGATGATCGTGTCCTTGTCGGGATTGCGCGTGCTTTTGTTGGTAGTCCCAAACTCGTTTTATTGGACGGTGTTCTATCGGTTCTTTCCTTAAGGCATCAAAATTGTGTTCTTCGTCATCTTCGCCTACAAAATTTGGGCGGCACCACCATCGTCATATTTGGGAGAAGTTTAAGCGTGACGTCTAACCAACCGAACGCCAAGGACGCGGTTTTCACCCTTAACCGTAATGGCGTTTCCAAGGGAGCATTGGGATCCGGGCCATCGTCGACCGATACGGTAAGGGGAGATGCTTTGATCTCTGCGACTCCTCTTCGAAGCGTGAGTGCAGCGTGAAAAAACCTCAGCCGTTGAACCACGTACGTCCGCATTCAGTGATTTTAATCTGTATGGGGATTTGCATTCCTCTCATCATCGCCATTTTTGCGACCGGAATTTATAAGTCCAGTGAAAGTCGCTTTGCGACCTTGATTCTCCAAAACGATGTATCGTCCAAGCAAGTCTCCGAAATTCAAGCATCGATAGCCGCTCAAATGAGCGTTTCGAAGGCCGAGATTTTGACACCTGCGGACGCGGCAGAATTTCTGAATTCGAAATCCAAAGTCGATGTAGGGAATTTGGGAATCAGTGTTGCGGAATTGCCCAGTCGTATTCGTATCATTCCCCAACTTGGATTCACTTTCGAGTACGTTGCCGGCGATATCCAAGAGATTTTACTAGGGCCTGGTATAGAAACTTTTGTGATTCCGGAAAAACATGATGCGTTTTTCGCACCGGCATCTGTCGCACTTATGATAGCACTGATCCTTTTCCTGATCTTCCTTCCTTTAGTTTGGATTTCGTTGGCGACGGATCTGCGTTCGTACAGCGAGGAATCCAAACGAAGAATTCAATTGATGACGCTTTTTGGGCGAGAGGACTCGGAAATGAAAAATACCGAAGCTGGACGAGGGATTAAAGAGGGAATCATGTTCGGTATTTATTCGGTCGCGATTTTACTCGTTTCAGTTATCGGCGGACATGTTTTATTTCCCTCGATAGGGATTGAGTTCCAGGGTTCGATGCTGATCTGGTCCCTTGTTATGGCGCCCCTTCTTATTATTCCGATTCTATCTGTGACTGCTCGACGCAGGGTGCTCGGAGAGTTTTTGTGAAAACCAAGATTGGAAACGTCATTAGTTTTAGCCTCATCGCGGTATTGGTTCTATCTCCGTCTCTTTGGGCGGTAGGTCTTAAAAGCGAAAGTAGCGAAGAAGGTCTAGCGTTGAAACATCTGGTAGCCACAGTAGACGGGAAAAGAGCTATGGCTTGGGACCGAGCTCTCAACGTGGAACTCAGTAACGCATCCGAGCAAGCCGACTACATGGCACTTTTACAAGTTATTGCTTCAAAAGAAAGTCCGCAGCGAAAGGTCGTACGTCATGAACCTTTCTTACTTAGAATCGCAACTGACAAGTTGGAACGCGCTTTGGAAATCGCACAGACGGCTAACGACGATCCTCAGAATTACTCGGTACACGACACTTTGAGTTTGAGCCTAAAATATGGAAGTACTCAAAATTTACGAAAGAAAAGAGGGAAACTTTCGCCGCCGGTTGTAGGTCCAACCAAAACGAAATTTGGCGTTAAAAAATTAAAAGGTACGTCCGCCGATATTCGACATACAGGCCTTTCCTTTGAGGTTCCTTTGGGGACTAAAGTCAAGAGTATTGGGAGAGGGCTTGTCGTCTTTGCGCGCGATTTTGATGGTTTCGGTAAAATGGTCATCGTCGATCATGGTTCAGGATTTCATTCTGTTTACGCAAACCTTTCCAGAATTACCGTTACTCAGGGCGAAGAAATTAAGTCTAGATTCATGATTGGAGAAAGTGGTCTTGCCGAAGAAGAGGAACCGGAGCTCTATTTCGAAATTCGCCTGGAGGGGCAGGCGGTAGATCCTGCACCCTTTCTTAATTTGTGAACGCGTCAAAAAAAATGAAAGTCGGCGTGGTTATACCTGCATACCTTGAGGAAAAACTCTTACCGATAACCTTGAAGGGAATCCCTGAACGTGTTTCTGAGATTGTAGTCGTTGTTGATGGGTCTCCCGATAAAACCTTTGAGGTTGCTAGGAAATGCGCTGAAGGAGATAAGAGAATTAGCATCATCGCATTTGGTTATAATCAGGGGGTGGGCCGGGCAATCTCAACCGGATATAAACGGGCGGCCTCCTTAGGGTGCGATATCGCAGTGGTGATGGCTGGCGATAACCAGATGGATGCCCAAGATCTTGAACCCTTGATTTGTCCTATCGAAAAAGATGAAGCCGATTACGTTAAAGGAAACAGACTCGTACACCACGCGATTTCGGATATGCCGATGGTTCGGCGAGTTGGGACAACCTTGTTGGCTCAGATGACCAAAACGATTGCGGGTATGGATGAGCTTCATGATTCTCAGTGCGGCTATACCGCTATTCGAACGGATGTTTTTAAGGGTATTGATTTAGATAGCCTCTTTCCGAGATATGGTTATCCGAACGATATTTTGATTCAAATTAGTAAAGCTGGTTACAGAATTTCGGAAGTTCCCGTGCGCCCCGTTTACGCGGATGAGGTTTCAGGCTTTAAAGCCCATCAAGTCGTGGTTCCGATTTTGGGAATCCTGTGGCGAGGTCGACAGAAACGGTGAAGATTTTAGTGTTGTCTAGTAGCTACCCAAGATATGCCGCTGATACTTCCGGACATTTTGTCAAAGAGCTTAACGAGATTCTTGAAGACGAGGGACATCGTGTTCGGACCTTGGCTTGGAGAGGAGAGCGTACATCAGACAATGAAAAGGTTCGCTTTGTATCCTACGCGCCACCGCGTTTTGAAACCTTGTTCTTTAAATCTGGAGCTCCGGAGAATTTAGGTAAACCGATCAATCAAATCTTAATCGCGCCAGCGATGTTGGCGATGTGGCGCGCCATTGTGAAAGAAGAACAACCTGATCTTGTCATTGGCCATTGGGCGATGCCTGGCGGAATTTTGGCGCGTTTAGCCGGCGATTTTTTTGATGTGCCTTCGATAGTTGTCGGTCATTCGGGTGGGTTGCATCGACTTCGAAAAATGGGCGAGCATTCGATTATACGGTCGCTCGTTTTAGACGGTCCGATGACGATTCCAAGCTCGGCATTCCAATCATTGGCTCCAAATGCAAAATTACTTCCTATTGGTTTCCATCCAATCGATCGAACGATTAAAAGAGTGGAGACCCAAGATGCGTTGATCATGAGTCGCCTCGAACCCATAAAAAATGTGCAAAGAGTGATACGCGCATGGGACTCCAAGACTGCAACGCTTCATATCGCAGGCGAGGGATCTTGCCGGACATTTTTAGAAAAATTGGCGAAAGGTCTGGGAAAGAATGTTGTCTTCCACGGTAATATAAGTGGCGTTAAAAAGAGTCACCTCATGTCGAGCGTCAAATACTTCTTTCTTCCCTCTCAAGTTTTAGACGGGCGTCATGAGGGATTTCCAATAGGGCTATTGCAGGCTATTGATTTTGGATTGATTCCATTGGTCGCAAACTTTCCCGGAGCGAGCGACGTTTTGACTCAAACTTTTTTGGTTGACGAGGATGAGGATTGGAGTAAACGCTTTAAATCTCTGAGTTTTGAAAAAAAAGAACTGCAAGCTATGCGGGAAAGTGTTTTTGAACGCCGTTGGTCCCAGATCGGTAGAGGTTGGGTCGATTGGATGAGCCTCTAAGGAGCTAGGAGAATAGAAGACTTCGTTTTTACGATTTAGCGTGGTAGCCTCGCCTTAGATCCAGATGGACACGAAAAGATGAAACGAAAATTATTTTATTCAAGCGCGCTTATTTTGGGAGTATTGATCATTATGGCACTTATTTCAGCCACAATTTGGCCTGTGATTAACGTTGTTGAAACCGGAAAGACGCCCGAATATCCCAATGTTATTCCGATGTACTACAGTACTTCTTCAGTCCGTGTTCTGGACGAAATTCAAGAATCTTTCAAAGCTTTGGACAAATTTGAAATGATCGAGGCTGATATAGAAAATAAAGTTGTAAAAGGAACGCGTAAAACCCGAATCTTTAGTTTTGTTGACGATATTGAAGTGCGCGTTGAGGCCAATACGGAATTCGTATCAAAAGTTACTATTAAGAGTTCGTCTAGAGTAGGGAAGGGAGACTTTGGTCAGAACGCAAGAAACATCCACGCGTTTTTTGTTGAACTTAACAATCGCCTGGGAGCGGTGCGTATTGAGCCTAAAGAGGAAGAAAAGAAAGTTCCAAACGAATCTTAGCTTTCCTCGAACGATAAAAACGATAAATTAGGGTTGGTATTATCTCTACAGGTTTAGGCCTTCGAAAAGATGTAATGCGTGCTCTTACCGATCTGTTTGTACCCAATCTTGGGGTACATTTCGTTTGATATGGTATTCGATAAATCCGTAAAAAGATTACATTTGGTTTTCCCGTTCTTCAGAATATATTCCGATAATTTGGCCACAATACATTTCCCAAAACCTTTGCCACGTTCTTCCACCGGGGTGTACACCAAAGACAGGGTACTCGCATTTTTAGATTCTCGTACGATCCCCGCCATTGAAACGAGATCCCCGTCCTTTTCCCAAAGATAGAGATTACCGCCGTTTATCGTTTTAGAGCTGAGTTCGCTAATTTGATCTTTCGTTCTAACCTCGTTTGGAAAACAATCACTCAAGAAGCCTTCCAGATAGACGGCTACGCGTTCTTGTTCTGCAGTGGTGGCACGTATCATTGTTCCGCTATTTAGATCTGGGATAATTGGGGTCCTAAGTTCGAAAATACCCAAGCGCACTTTGACCGCAGCAGTTCGACCACAATTGGCTGACCATCGTTTCGCAAAGTAGGATGCGATATTCATTGGACCAATACACTCATTGATTTCGATACCGTTGGCGACAAGTGTTCTGATCAAGTTGTCTGCGTCGTCCTCGGTCATATCCGATAAAATGAGTGGTTTTGATTCACTGATTCTTATCGCTTGAGAGCGTTTTTTGTTCTTTTTTTCCAAAGTTAAAAAAAGAGCTGACTGATACATTAGTGCTTCTTTTTCGACCCGATTCATTTGACCAAGAATCATGTTATTGAGGGACTCATTGTTGAGTAGATTGGCCTCGTTGAGCTCTACGAATCTCGCGATTGTGTCGTTAATTTGCCAAGCAGATTTCATTTATTTATAGGCCCGAGTTCACAAATAGAATTATATCTAGGAAATACTTTGAACTCAAGACCACTGAGGATTTTGGGGGGATGGCCTGTTTGGGGAAGACGTTTCCCTGGGCAGGCTTGTTATGAAACCCGACGGTTAAACTCAGGCCTACGAGTGGTTTGGTTCATGCATAAAATGGATTCGACATCTTCAGCATTCCGGTAGTAGCGCGCCATAAATGTCAGTAAATGAGGTGAATATGCCCCAACATCTTTTTCATCGGTGTCAGAGGACCGTGGCGACCTTGTCGCGTTATGAGGGCGAACCAATTATTTTGATATGCTCACTTGGCATATTCGGGCTGGCTTGATCCTTGCGTTAGCTTAAATATGAACGGCTTTGGTAAGGAGGCACATGAATGTCCGCTACACATATAAGATGATGAAAACGATTACGTCTCTTTTCGTTTTCTTCGTCGTCTTCACGGCATCAGTATCAGCATTTGCAGTCATCGAGGACTTTGCGGCAGCCTGGGGTACTATTTCGAACGTTAAGCAGGGAGAAGAGACCCTTTTGACCCTGAAGCGAAAGAAAAGATAAAAGGTTCCTAACTCGGACTTTGTTTTTTTCGTCTATTTTCGTACCGTCTTTCCATGAAAAAATATCCTGCTCGTACTCAACTCGCTACTCATGATGTACTAAATCAACCTCCATTAATGGGGGACTTTAGTCTTTTAGCTGATCCTGCTTTCGACAAGGTCCGCGAATCGCTAACAACACCACAGATTGAGGCGTACGGAAAATGGGCGGGGAGTTCAGACGCTCGAGAGAACGCGAGATTGGCAAACGAAGTGCCACCCGTTTTGACAGTTTTTGATCCTCGCGGCTACCGATTGGATGAAGTCCAATACCATCCTTCTTATCATCGATTGTTAAAAAAGGGCATCGAGGCGGGGGTTTCCGCGGGAGCGTGGAATTCAGAATCAGAGCGACACCAAGCACACGGCATGATGTTATATATGACCTGCTGGGCCGACAGCGGTGTTTGTTGTCCGATGTCGATGACCTACGCTGCAACGTCAGTGTTAAAAGAGCACGAATGGACATCAGAAATATGGTTAGGTGGTGTAACCTCATCGAAATACGATTCGGAATGTAAACCTTTTTACGAAAAATTGGGTCTCACTATGGGGATGGCAATGACCGAAAAGCAGGGCGGTTCAGATCTTCGTGCCAACACAACAGTCGCCAAAGTCAGTGCCAACGGTGAAGCAAGTTTAGTTGGGCACAAATGGTTCTGTTCCGCGCCGATGAGTGACGGATTCTTGACACTCGCCAAAGAAGAAAAAGGCTTATCTTGCTTTCTTGTTCCGAAATGGCGGCCCGACGGTGTTCGCAATGCGATAGAACTTCAACGTCTCAAGGATAAGATGGGGGATCGTTCTAACGCATCAAGTGAAATCGAATATCGGCATGCTTGGGCAAAGCGCGTCGGAGAACCCGGGCGCGGAATTGCCACCATTATCAATATGGCTCACCACACCCGTTTTGATTGCATAAGCGGGTCTGCCGGCGGTATGCGAAAAGCAGTTGCTATCGCAAATCATTTCGCAACGCATCGTGCAGTTTTCGGCCGACGTCTTCTTGACCAACCGCTGATGCGGCATACGTTAGCGGATTTGGCGTTGGAATCCGAAGCAGCGATTGCCTTGTGCCTCAAGGTCGGTGCTTCTTTTGATGCGGAAAAGGGAAGCGAGACTTCTTTGCTTTCTCGGGTACTGACACCGGTTTCCAAATACTGGGTGTGTAAGAGGCAGCCAAATTTGGTTGCAGAGGCTTTAGAGTGTATGGGCGGTGTGGGGTTTGTGGAAGAGAGTGGAATGCCTCTACTTTACCGTACTGCGCCTCTAAATTCGGTTTGGGAGGGGTCCGGTAATGTCATCGCGCTGGATATACAACGAGCATTGCGTAACGCAGAGGTCCTAAAGGTGTTCACCGATGCGTTGCACCGGATTGGGCGCGAGGTTCCCCAGTTGCGTGATTGGACCGATTGGCTGAGTGACTTTTCTGTCGAAAAGGACCCCCGACTTTTTGCAGAACGTAGCGCGATTGTCTTCGCCGCTTCCGCTTTGTCTCCCGGACCGCTTCGAGACGCGTGGATAATGCTGCGTGTCACCGAACCCACTTTAATTTGGGGGGCCAACGGCGCGAAGGTCGATATCGATTTTATCTTGGATCGTTTGGCTATTTACGCTTAATAGCTAATTCAGAGTTAGACTCTGAACCATACCATTCGCGACTGCCGCAACCCAAAAGCATACACCCAGCTTCAAATCCCAACTCCTAAAACTCCAGACTAGAATTTTTGAACCTTATTCGTGAATAAACCTAAGTTTGCACGTCTTTTTGAAGACGGCCATACTTAGATGGTTCCGGATGGCTGAAGAAGTAAAAAAGCGAAAAAAAATCCGCGCGACCTAATCCCATCCGTGGGGAAGGTCGCGCGGAAAAATTTTGAAGATCCTCTCATCCTTGATCAGATCTTCGAACTAATACCTTCTAAGCTGTTGAAAATGATCAGCTTTTTGCGAAAGAAACAGGTTCGAAAAATCGAATTTCCTGTTGTTTTATAACGATCTAGAAGGTTCCTAGTAAAAGTAAGCCGCCGTCTTTTCTTTGTCAACTCAAAAGGAAGTAATAATTTAAAATAAGTGCTTTTTTACAGATTAATTAGGAAACTTCCTTACTAATTAGAAAAAGTAAACCTGACTCCTTGTTCATAATAGGGTTATTTATGTTCTGATCAAAATTTTACGGGTTCTAGTATAATTTGATCTTTTCCGACTACTGGTCTTTTAGGTTTTTTATTTTGAAGTTCTACACTCAGCTCAATAGTTGCGGTTTGGGTGCACATTTGGTTTAATAAGAACGTCCCCGATATAACTATGAAAAACTTAATAACAATATTTCTTCTTTGTTTTGGTGTTATGTCTGCATCAAACGCGTTGGCGCAAACCACCAATATCGAACTAAATCGTGCCGTAAACGAATTGCAAAATGGGCGATACGAAAGCGGTTTGGCGGCTTTGAGGCGACTAAGTAAAACGTCAAACGACGCACGCATCGACTTCTACAAAGGTTACGCATTCGAGAAGCTTGGAAAGTGTGTGGCGGCTAAAGTCCATTACAACTCCGCTTTAAAATCGGACAATAAAAAATTGAAGAAGTTGTCGAAAGAGACGCTGGCTGGATTTACGAAACGTTGCACGATTATTAATGAACCGAAATCAAAAGCCGAAGTGGCCAGTTCTAACACGGGGTGGAAAATTTTCGCATGGACTGCTTTAGTAGTGGGAACGGCGACATTGGTTGCGACCCCAATAAAGGAGGGCTTTGATCGCGATTTGGCGGCCGAGGCTGAACCCTATTTCTTCTATAAACACGGCTGTAAAATTGATTTCGGTGAAATCAACCCCGAAGGTTGTGACGTGGCTGCGCTAGATACCGACGAAAGGTATCCGCTCTACGAAGAGACAGTATCTAAAACAAAATTGATAAATACGATTGGGTATGTGGCAGGCGCGACGTTGGTCGCAACCGGTGCGATTACCTTGATTACGATAACAATTTCCGAACATTCAGTCGCGATCTCTCCGACTCAAAATGGTGCACAATTCAGTGTTAGCTTCTAACACTTAAATGCGCCGCTAAATCATGTCGTCATTCTTCCAGGAGGTCGGGGCGGACTTTTTTCGTTGTCTCCAGCCGCTTCTTATTCCGCCATTCGGCGATTCTGGCGTGGTTACCAGAAAGTAGAACTTCGGGAACGGTATGCCCGTCGAATTCGCGCGGACGCGTGTATTGAGGAAAATCAAGAGTGTTGGTCGTAAAGGACTCGTGAGACAGCGAATCTGCATTACCAAGGACCTTTGGGATAAGACGTGTCACTGCATCGATTAAGATAACAGCAGCAGGTTCACCGCCCGTGAGTACGAAATCCCCAATTGAAATTTCTCTATCGATATAGTGGTCGCGTATTCTTTGGTCCACGCCTTCGTAGTGCCCGCACAGAAGAACGAAGCCATCACCAGTGGAAAGTTCTTCTGCGAGTTTATGGGTGAGACGTTCACCCTGAGGTGTCAAAAAGATCTTGGGAAGGGTCGGGTCTAAGCTCTTCAGGGCTGCGACGATGGGTTCAGGCTTCATTACCATGCCCGCACCACCACCGTAGGGAATGTCGTCCGTGGTATTGTGTTTATCGGTAGTGAAATCTCGAATATTGATCGCATCAAAGTTTAGAATTTTAGATTGTTGAGCACGCTTTAAAATACTGCAGTTTAAAGGAGATTCAAAATATTCTGGGAATAGAGTCAGGACTTTTACATCAAAAGACATTTATTCCTCTTCAGCTACCCAGGTAGATAGTGGCTCGATGACGAGCCCCACCTCGGGATTCATTTCGATAACGACCGACGCGATTAAGGGAACGAGTAGTTTTCCTTTCGCAGTTTTGACTTCGGCCACGTCGGTTTCTAAACCGTCGAGAAAGGTCAAAATAGTTCCGATGACTTTTTCGTCGCGATCGCTAACAGTCAGGCCGATGAGGTCGACCTGGTAGAAGGTCTCGTCGTCTTCGAGCTCGGGAAACATATCTCGATCCACCGATATTTCTAAATTGGTCAGCGATTGGGAAGCCTCTCGAGAATCAATCGACGGGATCGTGATGATCGCAAATTTGGCAGTATAACGAACTGTTTTGACTTCGAATTCGCCGCGTTTTGTGTGGAGGATAATACCGGGAAACAGCGTGTCTGATTCCGGGTTATCGAGCCATAGGCGTGTCTCACCTCTGACCCCGTGCGGGCGACCAAAGATTCCTATTCGGATGAGGTTGTTTGGATTTTTGATAATAGAGTCCGGATTCGGGACGCGCAGCAATAATGCTGCGCGTAATTTACGAACCGAAAATTAGTCTACGATATCGAGAAAAACACGACCTTTCGAAAAAGCGGCGGTCTCAAGTATCGATCGGAGAGATTTTGCGATGCGTCCGCCTTTTCCGATAACCCGACCGCGAAGGTCGTCTGGAACGTCGAGAGAAATTTTCACGCCGTCACCGTTGTCGTTATCGTTGACATCAACAGTAAAATCTTTGGTGTCGAGAAGAGGTTCAACGAGGAATTCTAACAAGTCCGAAAACTGTTTTGCATTCGCAGTCATGATTATTCTCCTTTCTCTTCTGGAGCGGTCTCAGCAGGCGCTTCAGCAGCGGCAGGAGCCTCTGCTTCTGCAGCTGGAGCTTCAGCTTCAGCAGCCGGAGCTTCTGCAGCTTTCGCTTCAGCGGCTTTTGCAGCTTCTGCTTCTTTAGCTTCAGCAGCTTTCGTAGCAGCAGAGGCTTTCGCTTCTTTAGCCGCTTCGGCATGCTTTTGAGCAGCTTTAGCACGGCTATCAGAAATAGATTTCTTTTTACTTTCAAGACGCGCAGTAAGTGCAGCTTTATCTGCATTTGATGCCGAAAGATCGATTGCGTCACCTTTTTTCAAACGCTTAATGAGCGCTCCAACGGTGTCACTTGGTTGAGCGCCAACGCTCATCCAATAATCGACGCGATCCGACTTAAGTCGGATGAGTCCGGGATCTTGAAGGGGATCGTATGTTCCCAAAAGTTCGATGTACTTTCCATCGCGGGGTGCACGTTGATCTGCCGCAACTATGCGATAGAAAGGACGTTTATTTGCACCGTGACGCTGGAGTCTTAGTCTAACCGACATGAATTATCCTTATTCATTTGCGGGATTTCCGCAATTCCATCAAAACAACACGCAAATCGTGTTGTCATTAAAATAACAACCCAAAAATTTTAGGCTGAACGAGCGGGAGACTATGAACCACAGCAGGAAATGTCAAGAGAAAGCATTATTGAAAGCCGAATAGAAGTCCTTGATTCAAAGAAAAGTCCTTAGAAATTTGGGTTGGGATCTATATTTTTCGCTGTTCGGAAGTTTGATATGGGGTAACCTGTATGATCTGCGGCTCGGTTTCACAATGGCTTACGAATATATCATTTCTTTTGGCACTCCTGGATGGCTGACGACTTACAGCGACGAGGTATTGCGCAAAATTGAGTCTTTACCAACCTTTGTCGACGTCGCGGGTAACGCAATTTGCTTACTTGGGTTCGAGGATCGAGATCGAGAAGATCGTTGGCGCTTTGATATAAGATTGTTTTTGCGGAACGATGAAGATCTCATATTTTTAGAAGCGAGCGCTCAGCCAGCCTCAATACAACGAGACCTCACTGAGTTTATTAATTGGTTAGATTCGCGCACCTCTATGAGGCTTTTGGATGATGATGGTGAACAAATAGAAGGGGTATTCATCAGAGACTAACCCGGGCTTGCGTTATAGCGTCGGGTTATGTATATCGACCGCCCTTATGATTTGCATAAGGTTTTAATTACACTATAGCGTCGATGTTATGGATTTAATCTCAATACTTCTTTCAGCCTTTCACATTATTTCTGCCCTATTGATCGTGGTTGTGGTTCTTCTACAGTCCGGAAAAGGCGGCGGATTAGCAGGACTTGGTGGCGGTTCGTCATCATCTGCGGCCACTCAAATGTTCGGTGGCGGTGGTGCTGGGAACTTCTTAAGTCGATCAACTGTTGTGCTTGGAACGATTTTCATGGCAACCAGTTTAGCGATGGCATATCTTGCAGCAAAACCTAATTCGGCTATGGATTTAGGCGAAACATCCGGTGGTATGGCATCCCAAGAGGATCCGATTTTGGAAGAGGGAAGTGGCCCAGCGAACTTTGAAGAAACAGAAGCTGTCATTCCCACTCCGGAACCTGTCAAAATCGATCTACCCAAAGAGGATGCAGCAATTGACGCAGCAAAGCTCGAACTTGAAAATCTCGTGAAAGAAAAGAACGGCGTCGTTGATGATAACGCCGTTGAAATTAAGGACACCCTGAAAGAAGGCCTTGTGGCACCGGTCAAAGATGCGGTCACGAAAAAGAAAGCCGACCTTAAAAAGGCTGTAGAAGAGGTCAAAGAAGCACCGAAGAAGGCTGTCGAAAAAGTAAAAGAAACAGCCAAGCCGGTTAAAGACGCTGCCGAAAAAACTGTTAAGGAAGTCAAAGACGCGGCGACGCCCGTTAAAGATGCTCCAAAGAAAGCAGTAGACAGAGTCAAAGACGCGGTTAAAAAAGTCGTACCCAAAACGGAAAAAGCTGTCGAAAAAGTGATCGACAGCGTCAAGCCAACAAATCCATAAACCTCGAATATAAAAAATATGGCCGGATCATCCAAAAAAGCTATCTATGCTGCCCTGGTTGGTAACTCGCTAATCGCGATTACCAAATTCACAGCATTCTCTTTCTCCGGTTCATCAGCGATGCTGAGTGAAGCCATTCATTCTTGTGTTGATACCGGAAACCAAGTACTTTTGTTATTTGGTTTGAAGCGTTCAAATAAACCAGCGGACGCCCAGTTCCCTTTTGGATACGGCAAAGAGCTCTACTTTTGGAGCTTTGTCGTCGCGTTAATTATTTTCGCCCTGGGTTCAGGAATCTCCCTTTATGAAGGGATTCACGCTGTGATGGATCCCAACAAGGAAATCCGTGACCCAACCCTCGGTTACGTGGTATTGGCATTCGCGGTGGTATTTGAAAGTGTTGCACTTTATCTCGCGATGAAAGAGTTCAATAAATCGCGAGGCGACCTTCCTTTTTGGAAAGCAATCAAAGAAGGAAAAGATCCGGCGATGTACACGGTTATCTTCGAAGATACCGCGGCGCTTGCAGGATTGATCATTGCCTTTATCGGTATTTTTCTTAGTCAAGTTACTGGGAATCCAATTTTTGACGGGGCTGCTTCCATTTGCATCGGCCTCATATTGGGTGTTGTTGCTATCGTGTTGGCAATAGAAACCAAAGGCCTTTTGATCGGTGAGTCCGCTCGAAGCGAGACTGTGGAGGGGATCGAAACGATGGTCCTTGCCGAACCGACCATTTTAAAAATCAACGAACTTTTGACGATGCACTTTGGTTCCGAATTTGTCCTCGTGACGCTTGCTGTGGACTTTGACGATAAATGCAACGCACTGACCGTAGAAGAGGTTGTCGGACGGCTTGATCGATCTATCAAAGGAGCATTTCCGAGGGTAAAACGAGTCTTCATCGAAGCTGAATCTTGGGCAGGCGGAAAATCGTCGAGTCGAGCAGCAACGATTGAAGATACAGCACAGACAGGCGAAGGGGCCAATGATGCACACTGATCTGCTAAATGAAATCGAACGATTATTTAATTTGGACAAGTCTGAACTTAACTCAGAGTCACGATCAACATTCGAGCGCTTTTTAAGCGCAGTAGAAAAAGGCGAGATTCGGGCAGCTGAAAAAAAGAACGGTAAATGGGTCGTTAACGCGGCTGTTAAAAAAGGCGTTTTACTCGGCTTTCGACTTGGAACTCTCGTGCAATTTGAGGGTAGCCCGGTAATGTTTTCGGACAAGGATACGTACCCAACTCAAAAGCTGCCTTTGATCGAACGTAATATTCGCGTCGTCCCCGGCGGAAACTCGGTGAGAAGGGGGGCCTACATCGGAAATAACGTGGTGATGATGCCGCCAGCCTTCGTTAATGCCGGTGCATATGTTGGAGATGGAACTGTAATCGATTCTCATGCTTTGGTTGGTAGTTGCGCGCAGATCGGAACTCATGTCCACATTTCAGCCGGCGTTCAAATTGGCGGAGTCCTAGAACCGATCGGATTACAACCTGTCGTTATTGAAGACAACGTTATGATCGGCGGAAATTCGGGCATCTACGAAGGCGTTCAAGTCTCTAAAGAAGCCGTGATTGCGGCGGGTTGTATCGTCACTGCAAGTACTCCCGTTTTTGACCTCGTCAAAGAGCAAGTTTATCGATCGACTCCAGATTCACCGCTGGTAATTCCTGAACGGGCGGTGGTGATACCCGGCTCGCGACCTGCTAAAGGCGAGTTTGCGAAGGCGAACGGCTTACAGATGGCTGCGCTCATTATCATCAAGTACAGAGATGATAGCACCGACCAAAGAACCGCCTTGGAAGATCTCCTACGTTAAATGATTAGAATTTCTGAGTGCGCGAAAAGCATTCACCCCACCCAAATCCGTGAAATAACCTCTCTGGCGAAAGCAAGTAGTCTTCATTTGGGAATCGGACAACCCGATCTTCAGTTTCCTCAAAGTGTGAAAGACGCGCTTATTGATTTTTCCAAACGTGGTGTCGCGCCTTATATTCCTAACGCCGGAACAGACGAAGCACGTTCGGCTGTCGCTAAGTATTTGGGTGAGGAACATAGTGCGAATGAAGTGCTTATCACCTCTGGTGTTCAAGAGGCGATGGCATTGGCTATCTTTGCCGTTGTCGAAACCGGCGATGAGTTACTCGTTCCCGATCCTGGTTTTCCAGCATACCCAAATCTCGTCCGAGCAAGTGGGGCCGTCCCGATAACGTATCGTTTGACTTCAAGTTGGCAACTGGACATCGACGATATAGTATCGAAGTTTACCTCTCGAACCCGAGCCATCATAATCAACTCGCCGGGTAACCCAACGGGCGTCACGCTAACGCCTGAATCGATTCGAGAGTTGGAAGCGATCTGTTTTGAACGTAATATTGTCATTATTTCTGATGAAATTTATAGTAAGTTCATTTATGGAAAAACACCTTTCTTGTCGTTGAAACATTTCATAAATCGCGGACATATCGTCTTGGATGGTTTATCAAAAAGTCACGCGATGATGGGTCTTCGTTTGGGTTGGATTTGCGCCGAACCCAAGTTTATAAGTGCTATAACCCCCTTGCATCAACATTGGGTAACTTCTGCCAGCTCTATCGCACAGCATGCAGCGATTGGAGCACTACAATGTCGAGACCCGTTGATCTTGGAAACAATGGAGTCTCGATTTTATCTCTGTGAGGAGTTGGTTTGTGATTTCTATGTAAATCAGCAGATAGATATGACGGTGGTGGCCGACAGTGCGTTCTATTTTATGGTTGCGTTATCAAATCCAGACGACGAAAAAGTGGATGATATTCGCTTTGCAAAACGGCTTTTAGTGGAGTCCGATGTGGTTACGATTCCGGGTAGCGGGTTTGGCGCAGCGGGTAAGGGCTATCTTCGTATTGCATACACAGCGCCGGTCGATATCCTAGAAGAGGCTTTTGCGCGTTTAAATGATTTTTATATAAGCTTTAGAACGAATTAGAATAAGAAGGACCTATGACCGAATTTTCGATTGATATGAGTGAAGGTGAAGAGCCCACAGAATGGGAGTCTAGATTTGAAGGGCAAATTAATTTGTTTTTTGACGAGGCAATTAGCAGAATCCCCAATTTTGCGGATCGAAATCTAAAGTCTTTTCGTCGAGTGATGTCGCGATCAGTTGCGCCAAAGACCGGTGTGGGAGATGTCCTCGTTGGAATTCGTAATATGGTTTCAGGCGTTTCAGAATCTGTTGGGGGCCCGACGTTTGAAACTACCACTTACACCCACGATGCATTGACGCGAACTTTTGCAAAAGAAGTTGTGAGTACCGAGGAACTAGAAACACTTCTAGGTCGTCTTTTCCAGGAATTTGAACGCGCGATGTGGAACGATATCGCGTCAAAGGACGAGACAGAGATTCCGGACGCTGAGTTTTTACAAGAACGTTTAAAGCGAGTCATGGAGCGTGAAATTGCCCACGATCCGCTTCTGGCTCAAGCGATTCGCGCAGGAGTTAGGATCGGCGTTCCGGCAACCTTAGGGTATGTCATGTTTGGGAGAATGCGCCTGAGTGCTGATGAGAGCATTGGCGATGTCTATTCGGACGATATGCGATTTTACCACCGAATGTTTCAACGCTTAGGTCGTTACGAAATGAGCGGCTGGGCGGGTGCACTTGGTTGGGCCGGTGGAATCGTGGGTACGCTGGCTCTGGGCGGACTGATGGAATATACAATCAATTCCGTTCGGGACATTAAGGGACAGTATATCCGACAACTCAATTCGGCGAGATACAGTATGCTTTATGGCGACGATCCAGATGATCCACAAGGTCGCGGCGTATTACATATCGTTCGGGGCTTAGAGCGCGAATTTCAAAAGGTCGATCAACTCTCTTCGCGTTTGGAAGCTAGAGAGTCCGAATGAACACGATTTTGTCGATAGTATTGGTCGCGTTAGCGACCTTTACTATTTTTGCTTACCTGGCGTTTATCTGGTGGCTCGATCGTTATGAACGCGAACCAATCTGGTTGGTCATCGTCACGTTTTTTTGGGGCGCAGTCGGCGGTACGATGTTAGGTGGCGGGTTTACCATGTTACTTGTCGACGCTACTTCTGTATTGACCGACCCCACAACAACAAATCTTTTAGCGACCGTTTTTTTTGCGCCAGCAATTGAGGAATTAACGAAGGCCTTGATTTTCGTTTTCCTTATTTTCTCGGTTCATTTCGATAATGAAACCGACGGTCTCATTTACGGGGCAGCGACTGGACTTGGATTCGCGTGTGTTGAGAATTTATTATACTTTTCCACCAGCCAATCTTTTGAAGAGTTGGCAAGCTTGGTCGTGCTCCGAACAGCGTTCACCGCTTTGGTGCATTGCGTTTCAAGCTCGTTGATTGGCGTCACAATTGGTTTTGCCAGATCTCGTAGCTTGTCGTTTTCTGCGACCTCGTTTTTCGTATGTTTGGGATACTTATTTGCTGTTGTGAATCATGCGACCTGGAATGGCTTAACTATGTCGGCGGGCGAACTGGGCGCTGATGGTGGTGGTGCGGCCGCTATTATCACCGGTATTCTCATTGTTCTGGGGGGGGCTTTCATGATGTTCCTACTAACGCAGTTTTCAGTTTTTCATGAGCATAAGTTGATTGAAAGAGTCCTAAAAAGTGAGGCGGGTTTGGGTACGATTCCTACAAGTCATGCTTCGATTATTCCGTTTTGGTCAAAACGGAAAAGAAAAGATTGGCTAAATCCAAAAATCGAACGTAAAAAATACATCCGTTTAACGACCAAGTTGGCGTTCCGAAAACATAAGTTGGAGGCCTTTAATCATAAAGAAAAAAAGCGTCAAACTTTAATAAAAGAAATGAAATATCTTCGTGAAGAAATTCAAGGCTTGTTGGGTTAATTATGAAAATAGCAAAAGTACAGGCGCATCCAAATATTGCATTGGTAAAGTATTGGGGGAAACGTCACATCGAACTCAATCTTCCAGCGTCACCGTCCCTATCTGCAACACTGAGCGGCGTCAAAACGGTGACTCAGTTGAGTTTTAACCCAGCGCTTTCTCGACACGAATTATTCTTGAATGGAATTCCGGCACCGGAAAAAGATCGCGCACGGGTGGCTTTTTTTCTGGATAAGATGATCAATTTTGCGGTTATGCATCACGGTGTCCCAAGCGAGATTTTTGCAGAGGTTAGGTCTCACAACGATTTCCCAACCGCAGCGGGGTTGGCCTCATCGGCTTCCGGATTCTCGGCGCTTGCCTTGGCAGTTTCCGAAGCGCTCGAACTTAACCTATCGCCGCAAAAACTATCGGAATGGGCGCGTATCGGATCGGGGTCGGCGGCACGCAGTATATTTGGTGGGTGGGTTGTTATGAATGCGACCGATGTTTCCGAAACCGCGATTGCGCAACCGATTGCGCCGGCCGACCATTGGGATCTCCGTTGCGTTATTTGCGTCACTACCAGGGGAAGGAAAGGCATTGGATCAACCGAAGCCATGGAACATACTCGAAAATCGTCACCTTATTACCAAGCTTGGATTGAAGATACTTTTGGTGATGTTGACGCTGCCACTGACGCTGTACTTTCTAAAGATTTTGAAACGCTAACTCAGATTGCCGAAAGAAGTTGTCTGCGCATGCATGCCTGTGCAATGTCCGCAGATCCAGGGATCATTTACTGGAATGCATCCACGCTAAATTTGATTTCATTATGCCGAACCCTGCGTTCGGAAGGCTTAGACATTTTCTTTACGATCGATGCTGGTCCACACGTGAAAATGTTTTACAAAACAGAACACGAACAACCCTTGTTGACTCGGTTGAAAGCATCGCCGGATATTCTGCAGCTGATCCAAACTAAGATTGGTGGGCCCGCTCAGATTGCCCTAAGCGACGCATGAAAGTTTACGCACCGGGTTCGGTTTTCATCAGCGGTGAATACCTCATCCTCGACGGTGAGCCCGCTTTGGTTTCGGCCGTTGACAGATATGCGACTGCCGAATTTTCGGATGGAAAGGGCTACCGGGTTGAAGGTCTTTCAAACAACATGGATATGGGACTACCCTTTGCGGTTTGTGAAGTTCTGGCTAAGCCTCGGAAGGTACTGGCGAAAATAGAAACTTCGGTGACCGGGTTTGGAGAAGGGCAAGAGGGAGGGAAGTTTGGTTTGAGCTCTTCTGCAGCATCTTGCGTGGCGTTAGTGAGGCTTCTGGAACCGAACTTAGCGGAATCTGAACTTCTATTGGCGGCCGGGCGTGCGCATCGTCATTTTCAAAATGGAAAAGGAAGTAACGCCGATGTCCAGCTTGCGGTTTTTGGCGGAACATCGATCGTTTACGCGCAGGATTTCTCAACAAAGGCGAGAAGCGAGCATGTTGATTTTCCCGACGACTTACGATGTGCTGTGGTTTGGATGGAAGCATCAGCTAAAACCGTATCTTTTATCTCCAAGTTTGAATCGGCAAAGGGGACTGACGGTTTTGAGGCACTGCATACTCAGATGCTGGAGAATAATAAAATTGTCATTGAAGCGTTCAAAGCAGGGCGTACGAACGATTTTCTGGAAGCTTTATCCGATCAAGATGATCTATTAGATCTATTAGGGAAGATGATTGAGGCGCCGATTCGAGTTGAAGCGCATAACGATCTCAAGAAGGTATGCGGAAAGGGTTTTGTCGCAAAAGTTTCTGGATCTGGCGGTGGTGACATTAGCCTCGTTTTTGGGCGCTCAGATGCTGATTGGTTGTCGCTTTACTCTCGTCTTCCGCATCACGTTAAAGTGCTTGAGATCGCTGTGAATGCAAAAATTGACGGTAAAAAGTCGCAATGATCGGCAAATTTTCTCCCAGAATCGTCCAGAAACCACGGATATGCTTGACATTATCAACGCTCATGCCTAATGTTCGCCGCCTTAACAGGGAATTTTACCCTGCATATGGAGTGTGATAAAAATGACCGAAGTCTATAGAAACGAAGGCCAGCTCTTCCAAGACGCTAAATTCGCGACGATTAATGAATCCATTGAATGGAAGGAAGCAACATCTGACACTGTTCGGATTCAACTTGAAGAACTACTCGAGAAAAGAGAAGAAGAACTTGTTGAAGACTTGGACGTTGACGGAACTAAATTTCATTGGGTTAGTCCAGTACTAAGAGCAATGGGTGTCACTTTCAGTGTTGCCGAGCACACTCCAGATGAAGCAGCTCGACCCGACTTCACGCTATTTCCGGAATCTTCTGATTTTGTTTCAGCTGTTCCATTCCGCACCACGCGTGGATTCTTCTCAAACGTCACAGCAGTCGTTGCTTGTTTCGCTTGGGGATCAGATCTAAATGCTCTTGACGAAGCAGGCGGAGAAGATACGCCAGCACTTCAAATTGATCGTATCATTCGAGCGACCGGTGTTAACTGGGGTATCGTAACAAACGGTAAGAAATGGCGACTCTATCATCGTGAAACATCAGGTCTTTTCACTACTTTCTATGAAGTAGACTTGCTTGCTACACTACAGAATCCAACCATTGATGATTTTAAATATTTCTGGGCGATCTTTTCTCCAGAAGGTCTTGGCGGACTTAACGGTGCAGAACCCATCGTTAAACGCATGCTCAACTAAAGGAATACCATGTCTACACAAAGAAGAAATAAAGATGATCTTGGACCCATTGAAGTTAACGTAGTTGACAACAATATTGGTCGTGCAATGAATCAGCTAAAGCGCCAAATTGGTCGCGAAGGCGTCAACCGCGAATTGAAAAGACGTCGTTTCTACGAGAAACCGTCCATTGCAAAACGTAAAAAAGCTCAAGACGCTGAAAGACGTCGTCGTAAAGAAGCAAGACGTGAGCGTCAACGCACCAACTACTAATTCTCCTTCGGAGAAAAAGCTAAACCACGAATCATTTCGTGGTTTTTTTATGCCTTTAGCACTTAGGTTTTAGTTATCTTGGAATATCGTTCAACTTCCAGTCGTAATCTTGGAAGGTAATTCCAGGACTTGGATTTTTCGTCAAAAAAGTTTTGAGCTCACCGTCTGCATACATCGCGACGAAATGTGCTAGGGAGTCCGCTCGCGGCGTCCAATCCTTTTTCGTGAAGTCACTACCGTACCAATTGAGAAGGCTTGTTAGGGCCAATTTTTTACCTTGTACCGCAGCATAGCGTTTATTTTTAAAGGCATCGCGGGTTACGGTATCCAATTGGGAATCAAGAATTTTTCCGTCAAATGCGAAGTTCGCAAGGGAAGGACAGCCAATGGATGCACAGTTGACCGCAAAGTGAATACGCGGGTCTTTGAAAACAGGTCGAAGAAGATTGTGCTCGATGTTGTCTAAACTTACTTTATCCCCAGCGAAGTCATAACGCTCGGTTTTCCAAGGCTTATTTAAATCCTTAATAGATTGTATTTTTCCGTAATTTTCCAGAATCAATAACAGGGTGTTTGCATTATAAGCGTTGATGAGAAGGGCCTTCGTTTCGTTAGCGCTCAGATGAGAAATATCGGCCTCACCAATCGACTTCACATATTCGTCAAGTACCTTCTTCTCACTCAACAGGCCTTTGTAATCTACGCGTCCGTCTTCGTATTTTGCATACTTTTTTAAAAGAGTGTCATAGGCCTTGTGATTAAACACCGGTTTTACCGCCATCTCTTTCTGGGGCTTTTCACCTACCGGCGTTGATTTTGGTTCGACCGATTCGACGGACGGAGCATTTACCTTTTTATTGATTTGCTCACCGAGAGGAGTCCCTAAAGGTTCAGCTTTTGGCGCGCATGCACTCATTGAAAGCAGAAGAAAGATTGAGAGGAGTTTCATTAATTGTCCGTTCAAGGGTGAGTAACCTATTTTTGATGTACTAATTTTTCTTCGGTTGCAAATTAGCTCGATCGGTATCGCCCTGTAAATCGGCGACGTTAAATACAAAGGCTCTCCAATGCCTCCGAATATAGGAAAAATAGGCGACCCTTTTTTTCTTCCTGTTTTCCATTGAATCCCATTGCTCAAATAATACCCTTTCAAGCTCTACGGCATTTTCGAATGCATAGTCAGCGAGTGCTTTGGCCAATGGATAGTAGGACCAATGCCAACGTTCGTTCATATAGCCCATTTTTTCTTTGGAGCGTTGATCGGAGTAGGGTTGGAAGAAACCAAATTCAGCGCCTTTTTCTTTGAGCCAAATATATTCATCAAAGTTTTGCTTTCCTTCTACGAAGGTCCGGGGATTAAGCCCGAAAATATCGATGTCGGTGCCCCAGTGGTGACGTGAAATTCCCGGTGCTGAAGATGCCAACAAGATTTCCTTTTCCTTCTCTTCGCCCGTCATCTTCTTCCAACAGCTTCGATGTCGTTTAACTTTCGGTTTCCAGGTTACACCGGCTTTGAGATTACAGCGTTCAGCAGATTGCTTCGAAACGATGTTGAAACTTCTTCCGGTAAATCGGAATTTTCGTTTCCAAATTCCCGCTTGCACGGTGGATCTACGATAGAATGAACGGACAATCTTTCGGTCAAGTCGCGCTATGCCGGATCGAGTTTGAGCGTTTCGAGCATATTTTTTTAAGCGCTTAAGACTCGTCCGTTTGGATCTATTTTGTAAATTTAATTTTGAGTCTTTTTGCGCTGCGTCGCTGAACATGTGTTTTATCATGCAACGATATTGCTTTTGGACCAGCTTCATTATTTTTCGAGGCGGTTTTTGCTGACCGCTGATCCAATTTAATACTTCTTTTTGGTCGTTTTCTTTGAGGAACGCCAACCATCTCTCTTTTTGTTTATTTAGGGACTTATTATCTACGAAATGAAGACAGTCTTGAGTTAATAGAGAGGATTTATTGAGATTGGTTTTAATTTTGTTCGCAGGTCGGGCACTTAGGTTGACCGACCAACCCACAACCAAGAACAAAAATACGAGGCTAAGAACCTTAGCCAATTCAACCCGCTTCGTATTTGAGGGCAAGTTGATGATACTTATTTGCAGATTCAATGAAGGCTTCATATTCAACGTCTCTCACATCGCGGACGACTTTTCCAGGCACACCCATAACAACGCTTCGAGGTGGGATTTTTGTCCCCGGTGTCACTAGCGAGCCAGCGCCAATCAACGAGCCCTCGCCGATATGTGCTCCGTCTAATACGATAGCGCCCATTGCGATGAGACAATTGTTCTCGATCGTACAGCCATGAATGAGTGCGCGATGACCGATGGTAACGTTGTCGCCGATTATGGTGGGTGCTCCGGGCTGGTTTTTAGTCGAACTTGAAACGTGGATGATTGTACCGTCTTGAATGTTTGTGTTGGACCCAATGGAAATGCGTTCGACATCGCCGCGAATAACAACTAGCGGCCATATACTGGACTTAGAGCCGATTTCCACCTTGCCGATGACAACTGAGCTTGGGTCAACATAGGTCGCCTTACTTTCTGGCGAGACACCATCGAAGCTACGAAATATCGAAGTCAATTATTCTTCGCCTTGCGAGAATAAGGCACCATACTTATCAAGTTTATTGAGCATCGTGTCGTCACCTTCGACCTCAGGTAGTTCGACCTCGTCGTCAACGACTTCCGCGAGACCATCCATTCCCACGGCTCCGTGTTTCAGCGGATCGCGGAGAAAGAGAAAACCGCTTCGTTTATCGATAATTTTCATTACAGCGGGAGTTTCGTAAAGGTCTCGTAGAATTTCTTCCACGGAATCGTAACGTTCTTCTGGATCATCCATCGACATTCTATCGAAGATATCATCCAGTTTTCTTGGGATATCGGGGTAGAAGCTCGATGGCATTGGAGAACGGCGTCCGGGGACCTTACCTGTTAACATTTCGTAAAACATGATTCCTAGCGAGTAGATATCACTTTTTACAGATGAGGAGTTCGGATTTCGAAATTGTTCGGGACTCATATACGAAATGGTTCCCACGCCGACGAATATTTGGCTTGCACCTTTTTGTTCAGAGTCGTTTGCCGCAACGCTTGATATTCCAAAGTCGGTAACTAATGCATTTCCGGCTTGATCGAGCACGACGTTTTCAGGCTTGATTCCCCCGTGAGTTACCCCGACATCGTGGGCCGCGTTTAATGCGTGGAGAATTTGGAAGAAGTACTTCAACGAAATTTGAAGATCGGGACGTCCCTCTTTGTCGATAACACGCCTTAGGTTTCCGTTGGGGGCGAAGGGCATGATGACGTAAGGAAATTCGGAGCCGATTTCAAAATCGATAATTTGAATGATATTGGGATGTAAGAGGCTCGCCTGGGTTTGGACAATCTTGGCAAAGCGCGCGACGATGTCGTCGCGTTGCATACTCGCAAAAACGTCGAAGATAGACTTAACTTCTTTCAACGCCACATATCGATTGAGTTTCAATTGTTTAGCGTGAAAGACCGACCCGTAAGCGCCGGAGCCGATAAGTTCATCTCGTTGGTAGCCTGAGTCGATGTTGTGATTGAGGTCTGTTTCGTTTGTCAATTTGGGCTCCGCTGGAGGGGTCGAGATGTTGGAATTGGTGTTAGGCGTTGATTCTAATGGTAATAGGTCGATGCTTGTTTCGTCTTTATGAGCCGATAGTTCTGCTTCAGATTCATCAGCGCTATACACGTCGACCTCGTCCTGGTCCGGTAACTCGTCGAGAATATCAATCCCGTCATCGATTTTTATTATGATGTCTTGTGTTTCGTCCAAAGGGGCTTCGAACCCCGTTTCATCTGTTAGAAAGTGACCAAAAGTGCGACGTACTTTTGCTGACCACAATTCGCTTTTTGCGATGTCACTGATACCTTTCTCGCTTTGTTCTAGCCGGTCATTTTCTCGATCGTAGATAATGAATTCGTTCGTCTCGAGAAATCGAAGATAACTGAGTAGATGCAATGAAAGTGCGTCGTCGTTTAAATCTGCGTATTTTTTCGGCGTCGAAATCTGTCCGAAGAGGTTTTGAACATCTTCAATGACTTGCGGCAGCGTTAACTTTGCTGAGGGCACCTATTGAACTCCATGTTTGTTTCTAAAAATTTACTGCATGGTTGTCCGTTGCGCAACGGTGAACATGGGACGAAGCTAAAAACAATCAGCGTGGTTTTGGCTGCAAAAAAGCTTGTTTCTCTCGAAAAATGGCTCCCGGATAATAGGTTTTGGAGAATATAATAAAAAAATTTGACCGATCTTAAACCCGATCTAAGATCTTTTTCGTAGGTAGGTTTACTACCAAATTTCGGCAATTTGCCACCGATTCACAAGGACGTGAACGGTATATTGAAAAGGATTTCTAATGGCTTTAGCACTACCGATCGACGGCGCGTATGATGTCGCCTATCACAACCCACTCGGCGCAACTATTCTTCAAGGGGATTCTCTTGAGCTCCTCAAGACCTTTGAAGACGAATCATTTGATATGGTTTTCGCTGATCCGCCTTACTTTCTCTCTAACGGAGGAATGACGTGTAAAAACGGAAAGCGAGCATCGGTTAACAAAGGTAAATGGGATAAAACGAAAGGTGCTTTAGAAAATCACGAATTCAATCTTCGTTGGTTACAAGAATGCCAACGCGTTCTTAAGCCAAACGGAACTATTTGGGTTTCAGGAACTCAGCATGTCATTTATAGTATTGGATTTGCGATGCAGACGTTGGGATACCGCGTTTTGAATGATATCGCTTGGTTCAAAGTTAATCCTCCGCCAAATTTGTCGTGTCGTTATTTCACACACGGTACCGAAACCATTATCTGGGCAGGTAAGACGGCAAAAACCAAACACACCTTCAACTATAAATTGATGAAGGAAATGAATGGTGGCAAGCAAATGAAAAATTTGTGGAACATCATGTCTCCACGTAAGGCTGAGAAGGCGCACGGTAAGCACCCGACTCAGAAGCCGATTAAATTAATGGACCGCATCGTTCTCGCAGCGTCCAATGAAGGCGATTTGATTCTTGATCCTTTTTGCGGATCAGCGACAACAGGTGTGGCTTGTTTGAACCACGGACGTGAATTCGTTGGAATTGAAATGTCTGATGAATATGTTGAACTCGCAGGAAATCGCCTTGATGATGCTGCCGAAGCACGTAAGTTGGCTGTTCTTGAAGAAGCCGCAGCCGAGTAAGGTAAACCCTACCTACCGACTTCACATGTACAGCGCATCTTTCCGAACGTGATTAGCCTTAATCGCGTTTTCGCTATTTATCGCTTTGTCTGATCATTCGAAGCTCAGGGAAGGATTTACCAGAATGGACAAAGTTTTTTGTCTCCCCATCCTTTTTAAAACCTAGACTTTCATAGAATCTGATGGCGGGTGCATTCTCACTGAGGACCCAAACCACGCTTCCTTTTTCGTATCGTTTTCGGTGATCTTCGAAATAGTTCCACATCGCTCGACCTATTCCTTTTCCGAGCTCGTTGGGGTGCACATAAATTGCCCAAAGTTCCCCGCGGCCGGTCCCCTCAGGGACTCGCTCCTCGCCGTAGGTTGCAAAACCGATAACCTCGTTGTTCTTTGAAATACAAACGATATTTTCAAGACCGTAATCGTCGTATTGGGTGTTCTTCTTCCACTGTTCTGTTCGTTCTGAGAGGTCTAGGTTATCTAGTATTTCATCATCGATAATTCCTCGATAAGCGGTCTGCCAAGAGGCTATGTTAACCGAAGCGACACCAAAAGCGTCCTCCAGGAGCATGGGGCGAATAAGATGGATCATTTTTCTTTCGGTTGCAGTGTTGAGAGTTCTTCGGGTACCTCTGGCGCGCGAAGTCGCTTCATTCGACGTTCTACCCAGCGTCTCCAGTTGAAGCTTGCGTCAGCTTTAGACCAAGACAAGCTATCGACTTTACGGCCAGTCATTTTCATTAAAACGCGTTGAGCATTATAGCTGGTATAGTCTTCGCCGGAAATACTTCGCGTAATATCCCAAACGTTTTTGATATTGAGTTTACTAATATCGAATCCACTATGTCGAAATCCGTCGACTAACCATTGGGTACGACGCTTTCGTTTGTTAATGTTCCACCATTGTTCCCATATTTCACCGCGAGTATAACGCTTGCCGTCTTTGTCTTTAAATTCGATCTTTGGGATCTTCTTGGTCTTCTTTTTTCGTCGAGACCGCTTTCTCTTTTTCTTTTTGCGTTGTTTTTTGGATTTCTTAACGACCTTCTTTTTTTTGATTTTCTTCGCTTTGGTTGTCGGGTCGGTATTGGTTAGGAAGCAAAGCGCACGATGAGCACGTTCGGCGATTTCGGTGTCGTCTGAGTTGACCAATTTAATGAGCGTTGCCACCGGGAGTTTAGATTCAAATTCGACGAGAGTATCAATAGCAAGACTTCTTAAATCGATGGTCTCTGAATCGTTTAATGTTCCCAGGCGGGGTGTCTTGAGGAATGTTGAAATAGCACGCGCATTACTCTTGGAATGGCTAGACGATAAACTCCATAAAATTTCGGAGCTCACGTTTGCGTTCTCTTCTTTGGCCAAATTGGAACGCAGGGTTTTATATCCTTTTCCAATCTCTCCCAAAGCACGATTGGCTGCGGCGCGAACTAGTGGGGAAGAGTCATGTGTCGATAACTTTTCGATTTGGGGGCTCGAGCTTACTGAACTAAGAATAGAGAGTCGACGCAGAGCCATGGTTCGGATTGTAGCATCGTCGTTGTTAAGCGCGTTTTCAGCTGCTTTGATCGCTGCTTTTCGGACCTTCGCTTGCGCGGGCGTTTTTCTTCCGACGCATCCGGACTCAACGTCGGTGTCTGAGCATCGAATTCGAATATGAAAATGATCGTCGTGGGGAAGGGCAGTGCGAGGAACAACGAGGAGTGCATCTGCTCTTTGTTGGAGGTATTTCGTCTGTTTGGTTTGCTTTGCGTATTCCAACAGCATGTTCTTCAAGGGTTCAGAAATGAGGATAAGCTGTAAGTTGGTTTTTCCGTTTTCAATAAGACCTTGGACTAGGGTCCAATTTCGCGGTGTATCGAAATGATAGATTTCCCCGCTTTCGGTCGTGTGTGTTCCCAGGTCATCGAGAGGAAGCAAGTCAGGGGGTTCTACGCTGTTTCCATCAGGGTCGGTCATGAAAAATGCGAGATCGGCATCGCGACCGTTATTATGTGAAACCGAGTAAGGTATATCGCCTCCGCCGACTGCCGAAAAGTTTCCAACATAGGTGATGGATTCCGGATGCTTTTCTTTAACGAATAAAGCGGCTGCCTCGACGAGTTCCACCATTTTGTCTGAGGTATAAATAAGGTTGCGTCCCGCGTGAACGCTTAGCATTGAAATGGTCGGATGCGGGTACTGAATCGCGCGGGCGGAGACGAGATACCCGAAGGTGATGTTTCCAATTGAGCGTGAGATAGTTTGGTCTTCACCCGGCAGATAGGGGAATGACGGGGTCCGAGCAGGTTGAGGTGGCATTTGCCACGAATCGATTATGATTTCGTTTGGACCGCGATGAGCAACCGGTTCGACTGATTTTTTTTGTTCGACGACTTCGGCGGTTTTTTCGGGAAGGTTCGTCTGGGTCAAAGGCACGCAATTAAAGGTAAGAAGAACGAAAAACGAGCAGGCGTAAAAGCCCTTTCTTTGCATCTTTCTAAAGCTGGGTTTATCGTAAGCTCGCATACTTTTTTCTACTCTTCTTCGGATTCGTTCCTTGCAACGTAGTCGGTGGGTGCGGCCGCAATAACGCTGATTTCGACCTGAACACTTCTGGGGAGTCGACTCACCTCAACCGTTTCTCTAGCCGGAGGCGCTGAATCGAAATAGCTACCATAAACGTCGTTAACTACCGAAAAGTCGTTCATGTTTTGGAGGAAGATACTTGCCTTTAGTACATGGTTGAAATCCAAACCGGCCGCTTTCAAGACAGCCTTAATATTTTCCATTACGCGTTTGGTTTGTGCACCCACATCTCCTGAAACCAATTCTCCGGTGGCCGGATCGAATGGGATTTGTCCTGAAACGAAAAGCATTCCGTTGTATCCGACGGCCTGCGAGTAAGGGCCAATCGCGCTTGGGGCTTCATTCGTTTCTACGATAAATTTTTTATTGATGTGTGTCATTTTATTCTCGTTAGTTTTCGTTATGGCGTGGTTTGCTCTGCGGCGTACGCACTTGAGTCCACGAATAATAAACTCACCAGATAACTTGTAA
The DNA here is from genome assembly GCA_937981985.1 of uncultured bacterium. Taxonomy (GTDB): domain Bacteria; phylum Myxococcota_A; class Bradymonadia; order Bradymonadales; family Bradymonadaceae; genus CALJNB01. The sequence continues at coordinate 10,974 of CALJNB010000052.1, read as the reverse complement.
GATTCACTTTAATGCCAAGATCTGATGTGCTACTGTCTTAGGATAGCCATACTGTATTTATGATTTTTCGGCAACTCTAAGGCGAGTTTGACGCGTAGAATAAGATCACAGTGGGTGCCCAAGATGGGAAACTTTTTACGGAGACATGGATGTCTATAACACGTAGTCAAGAACTCAAATCTATCTATTCGCAGGCTCGCGATATCGCGAGGTCAACCGATAAAACGTTTAACTCAGGACACCTTCTCCTCGCTCTTTTTACGAGCCCGAATGAAGCTGCGATCGTATTAAAAGACCGCCGTATTACGATAGACGTTTTATTAGAAGGCATTTCTGGTTTTGTAGAAGAAAGTTCCGAAATTATGGAAAAGATTGAGATTCGTTCAAAGCGAATTGCGCTCGGTTCGAATGCGGATTCGATTAACTCGCTTCATCTTCTTGCAGCACTTATACGCGAAAGAAAGGGTTTTGCCTTCAAACTCATCGAAGAAAGCGGTGAGTCCGTTCAGACGATTCGAACTGCGGTTATGAGTTATGCCACTGGGTCCAGAAAGATTCCTCAAAAAAGAAAAGCCTGTGAGGAAAATGTTTATGTGACGGCGACCCAAGACCTCGGTGAAGAGTCCGCACCTAGCGCGATCGGTATCCATCCCTCACTTTCACCTCGACGAATTGTCTCCAACGATCCCGGAGTTGTCGTGCAAGAAATAGAGATTAAGGAAGCGGAAGTCGAAACAAAGTCCGAGTCTATACGAAGAGCTCCTGAGGCCGTTGAGAACGGTGATAAGGGTGGCGACGACGCACCATCATTCTTGAAGAAAAAAGAAAATCTTTTTGAAGAAGCAAAAGAAAAGCAAGCTGAAGAACAAAAGGTTCGAGATCACGCCTTAAACGAAGCTAAAACGACTGCGAGAAAACTCGCCGAAAGCCTCTTTCAAAAGAGAAACGAAATTCTCAAGAAAATGCAAAGTGACTCAGATGAACAAATCGACGATGAGCTTCAACCCTCAGCAGATGCATTCAGAATCGCTAACGTTCCGCTTTCAAAACTTCCAACCGAAGCGCCGCTTTCTCCTGCGCGATCTGCGGATGTACGGCCGTTAAAGCAAAGCGGCTCGGGACTCGCAAGTGCCTACCGTTTGGACCCAGAGATTTATCCCACCCTTTGTAAATTCGGCCGTAACGTGACGGAAGAAGCAGCGTTGGGCTTGATTGATCCGGTAGTCGGTCGGGCAAAAGAGATTAATCAGCTTATTGATATCATTGGTAAGCGCCGGAGTAATAACCCTATTCTCATTGGTGAAGCAGGCGTCGGTAAGACGGCGATTGTAGAGGGTCTATCCCGCGAGTTCGTTCGACTTGCAAAAGATGGTAAGAAGCTTGGAAAGCGCGCTATTATCGAGCTTGAAATTGGGCGTATCGTCGGCGGAACCCATCTTCGTGGCGCTTTTAGTGAAAGACTTTTAGCGTTGAAGGATGAAGTAAAACAAGCCGGCGGCGACGTCATTATTTTTCTCGATGAAATCCATACTTGGATGAACGCCGGGAGTGGCGGAGACGGTGGCGATGCTTCAAATGCACTTAAAACCGGGTTGGCACGTGGAGAGTTTCCTTGTATTGGTGCCACAACGATTGATGAATTTAAAAAATTCGTTGAGGCTGATCCTGCATTCGAACGACGCTTTGATATGGTCTTCGTGGAAGAACCCGATATCGAAACCGCGATAGAGATTGTTTCGGGTATACGAACCCATTACGAAGAGCATCATGATATCACGATAACCGATGATGCGTTGGAAAGTGCGGTCAAATTATCGCAGCGCTATATTCACGAACGTCGCCTACCAGATAAAGCTATTGGAGTCCTTGATCTTGCAGGGAGTCGCGCAGCCAGAACCGGCTTAAGTACAATCGATCGTGACGAAGTCGCAAAAATCGTTGCTGAACTCGCAGGTATACCTGCGCAACGTTTAACACAAAGCGATCGTGAACGTTTTTTGAACATGGAAGGGTTGATTGGTAAGGACGTGATTGGTCACGAGAAAGTTGTCGAAAGCGTATGCGAGGTTATTCGACGCAATTACGCTGGATTCAGATCCAACCGCCCCATCGGTAGCTTTCTTTTTCTCGGGCCCACAGGCGTAGGAAAAACAGAGCTCGTAAAAGTGGTTGGAGATTTTTTATTCCACGATCGCGATGCATTGGTTCGTTTTGATATGTCTGAATTCATGGAAGCCCATTCGGTAAGTCGACTTATTGGTGCCCCTCCTGGATACGTTGGATTTGAAAGTGGCGGGCAACTTACCGAAGCAATTCGGCGTCGTCCCTATCAAGTCATTCTTTTTGACGAGATCGAAAAGGCTCATCCGGATGTACTTAATCTCCTCCTGCAGCTTTTTGATGAAGGTAAACTCACAGACGGTCGTGGACGCAAAGTAGATTTTTCCAACACTTGTATCGTGATGACCAGTAATCTCGGTTCGGGCGTCTTCAAAGATGCGCACGGTGCTAAAATTGGATTTGGTTCGTCCAAAGATGACCGACATGGTGACACCGAACATCAAGTATTGGAGTGTGCAAAATCGCATTTCTCTCCGGAACTTTGGAATCGCATCGATGAACGTTTGGTATTCCATCCGTTGACGAAAGCAGAAGTTGCAAAGATTGCGGTCTTACAAATTTCACAAACGATAAAACAATTAAAAGAAGAAAACGATGTAACTCTGATTTTTAGCGACGCGGTCATACAACATTTGGTTGAAAACGGTGGATTTGACCCAGATCTCGGAGCCCGTCCGATGCGTCAGACGATTCAGCGTTCGATCGAAGGAAGGATTGCCTCAATGATTCTCACCGGCGAGGCTACTCGCGGTGACCACGTTTACATCGATGTTGATGAGTCGGGCGCGTTGCGTTTCGCTTCGGGCGACTAATACTTTATTTAGCCGCGCTTGATAAAAGACTCAAAATCAATAACCCTCGGCAATTATTCATGGAGCTATTGTGAAACGTTTACTACTTTTCCCTTTTTTCTTTTTTGTGTTTTCAGGATGTAACCCCGTTGCTGACGAGATCGGGTGTCAGGATGATATGGATTGTCGTTTTGGTCGACAGTGCGTTCAAAATATTTGCATCGGCGATATCGATCTTTCCACAACAAATAACGTTACGAACAATAACGGTAATAACTATAATTGTAACGAGGTTTGCGATGGATATTATGATGACTCAGGTCATACGAATAGCGAAATCGGTTCGTTATCGATAGATTGCAATTGTAATAACAATTACAACAATTATACGAACAACAATTATACGAACAACAATTACACGAATAACAACAACTACAATAACTATTCTTCGAACAACAATACGAATAATTACACGAACAACTACACGGGTAATAATAATTATACTAACAATAGTACCACTTCCTATTGCCGATATGCTGAGGATTGTGGCCCCGATGAAGCTTGCAGCGACGGATATTGTTTTACGCCTTCTTACTCCGAATTGGTGGATAGTCGACAAGATGAGAACGGATGTATTTTTGTTTGGGAAATCGAAGGTTTCGAACTTTTCACCCAAGGCGTTTACGCTTGCCGTCGTGATGGCGAGCAGGGCTTCAGTTGTAACTGTTTCATAAATGACCCTATGTTTTCAGCTGAGTTTCGCGGTAACGAAGATGCATGTAGTGATGAAAGGCAAATTGAGCAGGATTTTAATGACTATTGTAATATGAAAATCCGAGACACTTTCTAAAACCTTCCCAAAAGCGAATGTCCTATTCGAAATCTTCTGATTTTCGCTGTGTTACTTTACAGGGAAAACAAGCCCAGTAATGTCGTCAACCTCGACGGCGTTTCAACGCGATGTGGACCTGTAGCAGTGAATTAGCTAAGCTGCCTACATTCCCTGGAGCTCAATATGTTAAAGTATTTCATCGCTATCATTGTTCTTTCGTTCGCCTGTTCTACTGACGATGTTCTGGTCGAGAACAATGCATCAAATGATATGTCTGAGCCGACAAAAAACGATATGAAATCCCCAACCGTCCCACAAGATGGTGGGGACACTGACGTTTCGATATCGAAAGACATGGTTGCAGCCAAGGACGTAGATGACAATCCTGACGTGAAAACGCCGCCGCCCACCGTTCTTCGCTTTGTTGTTATTGGCGATCAAGGAACGGGAAGTCAAAATCAATATGATGTCGGGATTTCGATGGGGCAGGTTTGCACAGCTCTCGGTGGCTGCGATTTTGGACTTCTTTTAGGAGATAATTTTTATCAGTCGGGGGTGAGTAGCGTTGATGATGAAATGTTTAACACGCATTTTGCGATGCCTTATAGCCCTCTAGATTTCCCTTTCTATGTAGTCCTGGGGAATCACGATCTAGGCGGTGATGGCGCAGGTTTCGATCTTGACCGAAACAAGGCGAACTACCAGATTGATTATTCGAACGTGAATCCGAAATGGCAGATGCCTAATGTTTATTATTCCTTTGATGCCGGTCCAGTATTTTTTGCGGCACTGGATACAACTGACATTTTCTTTAAAGGCGATAGCGCCCAAGAACGCGATATTCCAGCTTGGGCTGCAGCGTCTACGGCTCCTTGGAAAATCGCTTTCGGCCATCATCCCTATATTTCAAATGGTAAACATGGGAACGCCGGGGATTACGACGGTTTGGAATTCATACCGGTGGTCAACGGCGAAGATATTGAAGAGTTTGTAAGCAATCATATCTGCGGGAAATATGATTTTTACCTCGCCGGGCACGACCACAGTCGACAAGATCTCGTGGCCAAATGCGGCACTGAATTTATCGTAAGTGGGGCGGGCGCAAAAACGACAGAAATTAAAGGAAGCAATCCCAACCATTTTCAATCTGACCAGGTCGGATTTTTACTCATGGAGGCGACGCCTACGACAATGAAAATCCAGTTTTACGATAAAGACGGAGTTTTGGAGCACACACGAATGGTGAACCGCTAGTTTTTTAACTATTTGGCGAGCGAGTCAATACGTTCGCTAAGTTCTTTTTTGCGTTTTTTTCGACCCAAGATGGGGAGGTTTAGTGCTTCATCGGCAACGTCGCTTAGCCTGGTATTAGCGAGTTCTACCGCAAATATCTCCGCATGTGCGTCAAGGAGTTTCTTCTCGAGAAGTTCAGAGTACACTTTCCAATCGCGGGCATCTTTGGCGAGCGCAAGGTTTTTGGCCATTTCTTCTGCGGTGAGTTTGCGTGCTTCGTCGCGTTGCATGGATGCGATTTCGCAATAGGTGTATAGCTCGTGAAGTTTTCGATCTAAGGATACCCACTTTTCAATAGGCATTGAAACCTGCCCGGCGGAAGGTTTTCGTTTTACCACACTTTTAGGTTTGGGTTCAAAATCGGCATCGATGAACTCGACTTCGACAAAATCTTCGGGAATACGAGCAATTTCAAAGCTGAGGGTCGTTTCCATAGTTCCTCCGTGGAAAGGTCTTTATTGCCGGTGAAATCTGTTTAGGATCTTTGCCGGTTGAACATCCGTGTTCCCGTTAATCGTCACAGAGTTCTGACCTTTGTCAAAAAAAGACACGCGACTTGGAATAGGCGTCGGTGAAAGGAATTTTGTTGGGGGGGGCTAGAAGGGGCCGATAGCGCGTTCTTTTGCGGGCAAGACGTCAAGGCAAGTGGTCCACCAACCGGTGCGAATGGTTTCAACAAAATATGAGGGTAATAATTCATCTTCCATGTCGCAGGCTAGTTGTTCGTTATCATAACTGAGACGTTTGGGTTCGACACGGATTCCATTTTCGTCCTCATGAAGGAGAACATAATCAACATCTTCAGTACCGTCATTGGGTGGGCGCCCGATGACACCGACGTTGACGACTTTTCTTCCGTCGCCAAGATCTCGAATCCACGGAATTCCGGTATGGGTGATGAAGAGAATATCGCACTTATATTCGTTGAGAAGATGGAGAAGAAAAACATCCGAACAGGTGCTTTCCCAAAGGAATTCGTTGGTTCGTCGTGGAGAACCATGGGACATCAAAATGCGAGTGTTAGCCCATTCAAAGCGAAACTCAGAAGGTAGATCACGCAACCAATCTTTGTTGATATCGCTGGTGTTTTTTAAGGTGTAGTCGTAACTAATTTGTGCGTTGGCCTGGTCCTCTGGGTCGACGTAGCCGCAGGCGCAATCGTCAAGACGGTTTCCAATGGAATGGTCGTAGTTTCCCTGCATGACAAAAACATTTTCTTTATCTTTGATGAAGGGAAAAACTCGATCCGGGTAAGGTCCAAATCCACCGATATCTCCGAGGCAATAAAAGGAGGTCGCGCCTTCTTTGGTTGCTTTTTCGAAGAGGGCTTCTAAAGACAAATAGTTATTGTAAACGCCTCCGAAAATGCATCGTGTGATTAGGTTCGACATGTCACGCCCTCCACATGGCAGGTATAACAGGCAGGATGGTTGAGAAGAATCCCGTCTAGTGCCTCACCCAAAGAATCGCCCATACGAGCTTCTTCAACTTCGATGAGGATTGGGCAAGGAAAGGAACCTTTGGCGGTAACCATGCGACAGCTAGAACACTGAAGATCAAAGGATTCACCTTCAAGAAGGTCGCCTTCTTTAAGTACTTCGTAAACTTCATATCCTCCGCCTCGGTGTTCTTCGCGTCCTATTTTGAAGGGAGAAAGGAACTTCAGACGAGGCTTCGTAATTCCGCGAGATTTGAGCATTTCGATAAAACGAGTACGACCTTCGGCCTCACCAAGTTCGTTATGACATGTTGTGACGGTAATGACTGGGTTAATGCCTGCTTCCCACAATCGCATGATGCCACCCATGATTTTTTCGAAGGTATGTCGACCACGTATGGCATCGTTTTCTTCCGGGGTGATACCATCCATCGAGACACGAATGTCGAGACTGTATTTTGACTTACGAAAAGTCCGTCCCAACCAGGTTGCCATTTCTTCGTCGATTAAAATGCCGTTGGTGAGGATGTTCAACGAGGCGATTTCAAGAGTTTTCAAAATAATATCTTTGATCTCCTCATGCATAAAAGGTTCACCGCCGGTGAAGTAAACTTCTTTGACGCCGTGAGTTGCAGCTTCGTCGAGAGCGTCATAAATTTGTTTTTTGGTCATGACCGGGTGCGAGTCGTTTTTGGGCCCGCATGATATGAAGCAATGTAAACAAGCAAGGTTGCACACGGTCCCGGTGACTTGCAGCCAAAGCGTATCGAGATGGTCAAATTCAAGAAAAGGGAAGGGCAGGGCTTCACGCGCATCTGCGTTGTTTTTAAAGTGATCGAAATTTACTAAGTCGGCCATGTTTACCTCGTGCAGCGGTGTCTACCCGAAAAAGGACCGAAAATTCAAGTCGATCAAGCGAACTTCGTTGGCGAATTTATAGATGTACCGACTTATCTAAGGTTTCTAAAAAGTTTTCGTCGTGCGCTATTTAGTCGCTCATGGCGGATTGATCAGTCGGATTTGATAAGTTTGTCATCTAGGGTGGGAATGTGCTATATGTAGGGAAATGAACGGAATCGCCGAGGTGAGAAAATGAATATTGGTAAGATGATTAAAAGAACTTCAATGTGTTGTGTGATGGGTATAGCGGGGACGTTGTGGGCGTGTGGTTCTGATAGCGCTGAACATAAACCTGCAAATAAAGAGGTCAACAACATTGTCATCGACGTTCTGCGTTGCGAGGCAACGGAGGAAAAAGTGAACACAAACGGCACCACCGCGTGCACCCCGATGAATAACCGTACGAATAATAACGGCGCAAACTCGAGCAACAATAAGGCAGTGGCTAACACAAACAATATTACGATCGGCAATTCGAATAACGCTACGACCAGCAGTACAAATAATGGAACGACAACGGGCGAAACCACACCCACTTCAACACCACCGGCTACTCCTATTTCAAACGAACAGCTGTGCGCAGATGCATTTAAAAAATATTTTGATACCTGTGTAAATCAGATCTGTACGTTGGGTTCAGAAAAAAAATCAACATTTGACGATAGGATTGCAAATCAAGACATCACAAAATGTGCACAGAATCTTGCCGCGAACCCTGAATCTAAAACTAGATTCGAATCCATTCTCTACTCACAATGTCAGGATTTGAAAGCAAATTATTGTGCTGATCTAGGTTTAGTTGATGAATGTGGATGTGTCCCAACAGACGCACAAATAGTTGGTACAAAGTGTTCAAATGACGCAGATTGCGGAACTCAAGGCGATTTTTCTCCGGTTTGTATTCCTGAAGTCGATAATGCGGGTCAAGAGACGGGTTTCACTGGCGGTTATTGTTCTTCAAGGTGTATCAACCCGCTTACAACTCCGACTCGATTTGAGAGCGGTCCTGATGCCGAGGTTGCCTGCGGGCTTGGAAATGTTTGTCGTCTCACGGAAATACCGGGCTCTCGTGAGGCTCGGTGTCTGCAAGGTGAATGTAGTGAGACGTCTGACTGTCGTTCGGGCTATGTTTGTGGTGCGTCCGTCGCAATAAACAATCCCAATGATCCTCATTCGGCGTTTGTAAGTCGATATTGTATTCCGGATGTTAGGTGTCAATCTGACGCAGATTGCGGTGGATTGACCTGTAAGTCTGATAATACTTGTGAGATGGCTACAGAGTACTTTTGCAACGAGTTACCGGTAGGAAGGACTTCACGGTACGAAACTGGAAACGAGCTCTGCAAACGAATCGGGGGGACTTGCAAGTTGAATGGTGATAAAGAGCGTTGCATCCTGAATTAGAACTCGTCTGAAATCCCATCAAACTGCGCATTTTGTTCTAAAAGGGTGATGACAAGCGTCGTTAATTTCGTTTCAACCTTGTTGCACGACCGTCGGTATTCGCGTATCCAAGGCGTATTTTCATTTCTATGGAATCACACGAATGAAGCGCGCCGAAAAAGCCGAGAAAATTTCGCGACAATTGCAGGAACTTTATCCTGAGCCTCCAATTCCTTTGGATCATTCCGATGGATTTACGCTACTAATCGCAGTACTTCTGTCGGCGCAAACCACGGATAAAAGAGTTAATATCGTGACACCGGATCTTTTTGCTTTAGCTGATACGCCAGCGAAAATGGCTGAACTAAGCGCGGACGAAATTTTAGAGAAAATTAGAACCTGTGGCCTTGCGCCAACCAAAGCCAGAAATATCGCAAAGCTTGCGCGAATCCTTGTCGATGATTTTGGCGGTGAAATTCCCACGACCCTAGAGGAACTTGAAACGCTTCCGGGAGTGGGGCATAAAACGGCGTCGGTGGTTATGGCGCAGTGGTTTAAAGTTCCGGCTTTTCCTATTGATACGCATATCCACCGTTTGGCAATTCGCTGGGGGCTTACGAGCGGAAAGAACGTTGTTCAGACCGAGGCGGACCTCAAGGTTCTTTTCGATGAGTCGACCTGGAACGATCGGCATTTGCAGTTTATTTATTTTGGGCGAGAGTATTGTCCGTCTAGAAATCATAAGTTTGAAGATTGTCCGATTTGTAGTTGGGCGATGAGTAAGGCGGCGAGAGTTAGGGAAGTTGAAGCCAAACAAAAGAAAAAAGAAAGCAAAGCGAAAAAGAAAAAGAAGTAATTTTTAGGATTCAATATGTGCGGCATAGCAGGCTGGTTAGATTTTACTCAAACCACATCGAAAAAAGAACTAAATAAGTTTACCAAGTTAATGTGCGACGCGATCATTCATCGGGGGCCAGATTCTGAAGGCGTTTGGTCGGATCCCAAAGCCGGTGTATCGCTTGGCCATCGCCGTCTAGCGATTTTGGATCTCTCGCCGACGGGGCATCAGCCGATGCTTTCAAAGAGCGGTCGCTACGCGATCGTTTTTAACGGTGAAATGTATAACTACGAACGGCTTCGCCCAACCCTCTCCGACTATCCCTTTCACGGTACCGGCGATACTGAAGTATTACTCGCGATGTTGGAAAAGTATGGTGTGGATGAAATGGTCCGCAAACAGAACGCGTTTATGGCCATGGCTATATGGGATAAGAAAGAACGTAAGTTGCATCTCGTCCGAGGTCGTCTGGGGAAGAAGCCTTTGTATTATGCAAAGGTAGGAAAGATGTTGTTATTTGGGTCAGAGATATTTGCGATAAAAGCCCATCCAAAGGTAGGCAAGTTTACAGTTGATCGAGACGCTTTACATAATTTTGTCGCATATAAAAATGTCCCAAGCCCTCTTTCAATCTATAAAGAAATCCGAAAGGTACCATCGGCGTCGATAGTTACTTTTTCAGCTGACGACTCCTCTTTTGAGAAAACCAAATGTTATTGGGATACCCATTCAATGGTTCAAACGCAAACGCGCAAGCCGATAGAGGGCGAAGCGGCGATGAAAGAACTGGACGAACTCTTGACCGACGCGACAGAAATTAGAATGGCGTCCGATGTCCCACTAGGTTCTTTTTTATCCGGCGGGATCGATTCATCAATTATCGTCGCTTTGATGCAGAAGTTGAGCCCAAAGCCAGTACAAAGTTACGCAATTGGGTTTTCGGAAAGTGAGGTGGATGAATCCACGCATGCTGAAGCCGTGGCAAAGCATCTTGGGACCGATCATAAAACATGGATTCTATCTGGAAAGATGGCCCTTGATTTGGTCCAAGATATTCCAAAGGTTTATGATGAGCCATTCTCTGATCCATCTTTGTTGCCGACGATGTTATTAACCCGGAAAGCCAAAGAACGGGTCACCGTTGTGCTTACCGGAGATGGTGGTGATGAAACTTTTGGTGGGTATCAGCGCTATGTTGCAGGCGGTCTTGAGAAAAAGTTGAACGGTTTACCAAGGTTTGGTGGGATGGCGGTATCAACCCTTACCGGAACAGTGGCCAAAGGTTTACAGAGCCTCGGGTCGACAGCAACGGCATCGCGCTTTATGACGCTTTCGTCGATGAGTAGTCCCGAACGTATTAAGCAATACCATGGTCGGA
>CALJNB010000051.1 GCA_937981985.1 uncultured bacterium | reverse complement strand
AAGTACAACTGCGGCGGCACCGTCTGTCAAAGGTGATGCACTTGCAGCGGTAACCGTACCTTTGGGATTGAAAACAGGACGGAGTTTCCCAAGTTTTTCAAGTGTTGAGCCACCACGTGGACCATCATCCTTGTCCACGATTACTTCTTTCCACGAACCGTCTTTAGCTTGGACTTTCGTTTTAACAGGAACAACTTCTCCGGCTAAAAAACCTGACTCCCAGCCCGCTAATGCTTTGGTGTGAGAATCAAGTGCGAACTGGTCTTGAACTTCTCGCGGAATTTCGAATTTCTTCGCAACGTTTTCCGCTGTTGTGCCCATTGGCGTATATACTTCTGGCATCTCTGCCATCGCCTTCGGGTTCGCCGAAAATTTGTTACCGCCCATAGGGATCATCGACATGGTCTCAACACCACCAGCTATAGCAACGTCATGCTGTCCTACCATAATCCTTTCAGCCGCTTGCGAAATCGACTGCACACCTGAAGAACAAAAACGATTTACCGTCAATCCGGGAACACTTACGGGCAAACCGGCCATCAAACCGATGACGCGTGCAACGTTTCCACCTTGCTCACCCTCGGGCATTGCACATCCTATAACGATATCATCGACATCAGCGGGATTAAGCGCAGGGACCTGGTCCATTGCTCCCTTCACTGCGGCGGCACCCATGTCTTCGGGGCGAGTATCTTTAAAAAGTCCTTTATTCGCACGGGTAAAAGCGGTGCGAGAATAAGAGACGATAACTGCTTCTTTGATTTCCATAATCTATCTCCTAGTTCCTAAGCGGTTTATTGTTCATGAGCATGTGTTGCATGCGTTGTCTTGTTTTTTCTTCAACTAATAACTCCATGAAAGCTTCTCTTTCCAGAGCCAAAATATCTTCTTCAGTCGTCAACACGTTGGGTGTCGTGTTTCCACCGCAAATAACTTTCGCCAATTTACCACCCACGAATCTATCATAATCAGAGACCTGATTATTTTCGACCATACTGTAAAGAAGCATATCAATTGTAGAGATCGCAGACTGACCAGGAAGACGAAACTTCATCGGGCGTGGAGGTCTCCATCCCGATTTCACCATCCCGATGACGCGCTGTTTGGCGTGATAGGCAGCATGGGCTCGGTTCAAAGAAATGCCATCAGTGGGTTGAAGAAAACCAAATTCCTTCGATTCCTCAGCACTTGTTGCGACCTGAGCCATTCCCAATGTCATGAAAATCTTTGTAAGAATCTTCATTGCATCTACGTCTTTGTTCGTTGAATGCATACCGAAATGATTTCTCATAACCTGTAAACACCCAGTGCCTGCCGGAATCAATCCAACGCCAACCTCGACCAAACCCATGTAGAGTTCGCCCGCTGCCTGAATTGCGTTTGCGCCCATCGCAAGTTCAGCGCCGCCGCCAAAAGTCATTCCTGTTGGAACCGAGACAACTGGTTTTGCGCTGTAACGCATACGTTGATTCGCCTCTTGAAAACTCTTCAACATGGTTTCAACTTCGGCTAAACCGTCCTTCTTTACGGTCCACTTTTCGCCGTCTTCAGTTTCCCAAACCCCCATCATCACCAGCATGAGGTTTGCGCCAACTGAGAAGTTATCTGAACCGTTCGCGATTACGAGACCATCGAAATTCTTTTCAACTTCATCAAGCGCGTCGTGCATTCCTTGAGTTACTTCTGGCCCAATAGCGTTCATCTTAGTGTGAACCTCAAAAAGAGCCACACCATCACCAATATCATGAAGGGTTGAACCGCCGTTTCCGTGAACTTTTGAGTTTCCTTGCTTCAAAATATGGAAATTAATCTCTTTAGGATCAGGAGCTACTTCACGATACGCATGCTCACGATAATCGTAGTACATGTACTTTTCGCCTTCCCATTTATAGAAGGTGGTGTTTCCCTTCGCGACCATTTCGCCGACCCATTCCGGAACGCTGATTCCAGCTTCTTTCATCTGGTTATAGCCAGCTTCAACACCCATTGCGTCCCAGGTTTCAAAAGGACCAAGATCCCAATTAAATCCCCAACGCATTCCACGGTCAATATTGACCACATCATCGGCTATCTCACCGAGTCGACGCGCTGAATAGGCCATCGAACGTAATGATACTTCGAGTGCAAATTTTGCCGCCGCATCATCACCGCTTAAAACGGACTTAATGCGGTCCGCCGCTTTTCCGCGTGCGCCCTTGAGGCTAGCAAATTTAGGCTTCGCCTTTGGCTCATATTCGAGCGTGTTAAGATTCAAAACCTTAATCTCACGTCCCTCCTTTTTGTAAAAGCCCTGGCCCGCTTTCGAGCCCGTCCAACCTTTTTCGACGAGCTTAAGCATGATGTCTGGAATCTTGAAAATTTCTCGTTCTTCATCTTCCAACAAAGTGTCGTAGCAATTCTGCGAAACATGAACAAAGGTGTCTAGACCAACGACATCTGCGGTCCTAAAAACGGCTGATTTCGGACGTCCCATCGGCTTTGCAAAAATCGTATCAACGGCCTCAACACCCAACTCGTATTTTTCCATCAAGTGAATAGTAGTCATCATTCCGTGAACACCAATACGGTTAGCGATAAAATTCGTGGTGTCTTTTCCGAATACGATTCCTTTCCCAAGCACATCTCGACCAAACTCGACAAGAGCTTCTAGGACCGCAGGGTCTGTGTCTTTTGCCGGAACAATTTCAAGCAATTTCATATAACGAACAGGATTGAAGAAGTGAGTCACCGCGAAACGCTTTTTGAAACCCGCGGATCGCCCCTCCAACATCGCCTCGATCGAAAGACCTGAAGTATTAGAGCAAATGATTGCGTCCGGATTCGCATGCTTTTCAATAGCCGCGAAGGTCGCCTGTTTAATCGACATGACCTCTGGGACAGCTTCTACAATCCAATCCACGTCAGCCAACCATTCCATATGGTCGGACGTATTTCCCGGAGTAATTTTTTCGATATCAAGTTTTGTATAAATTAAAGCTGGCTTATCTTTCTTGAAGCGTTCCACCGCGCCAACCGCAAAACGATTACGAAATGCTGGGTCATTTACATCATCACCCTCTCCCGGTTTGGGAGGAACGATATCAAGTAGAACGGAGGGAATCCCTGCGTTCGCGAGTTGGGCTGCGATTCCTCGCCCCATAACACCACCGCCGATGACAGCAGCTTTGCGAATATTTTTAATGGCCATTAGATAAACCTTCTAAAGGAAATTGTGGACCTAAGGATTTACTTTATTTCTTCAAAAGACGCCATGGCTCAACGGAACCTTTCTGGTTTTTCGACTTTTTTTTATTTCTTTCTTTTTACGCAACCCAATCCGGTTTCTCCCGAAAACGTAGCATCGGAGATTTTTATGTTGAACAAATACTTAATATTACTCACTTCAAGCTTATTCAACCTTGCCGGGACAACCCTTATTTTCGGGCTTTTTTCCTCTCTCTTTCTTTCCAACTCCACAACGGAAACCATTAAACAACTTCTTTTCGATGAACAGCTCGCGTATGAAATATACTGTCCCTTAATTCAGTTATTCGTCGGGTCCGCCCTCGTGTGGACAATGGGCGTTCTTCTAATCAAAAACTTTGGAAAGCAGCAAAGAAAAACTCTAAAACGGTCTACAGGCGCTATCGCGACCGAAACACTGATTATACTCCCCATTTTCTTCCTCTTGACCAGCGGCCTAGCCCAACTCGCTATGAACCAAATGGCTGGACTTCTCACAACGGTAGGCGCTTACGAAGCTGGCCGTATTGTCGCCCTCTGGGGCCCCGAAATTGGAAACAACCGCTTTCAGACGGTTTCAATCGCAGACGTCCAAGAAAGAGCAAGAGTTGCCGCCGCAGCGATCGTCACTCCTGTCGCACGTGATAATATTAAAGACGGAAGATGTGAGCCAACGCAAGTTTTTGACGACTTCGCAGCCGGCATGGAAGCATCCGGGATCGCATCGCAAAACCTCGCTGACGCAGGTTCACAGCTCTCAATTTCGTCTTATGCTCAAGCTTTTGGAGGCAGTAACTCATTCTATACGCGCGCCCCTAAAAAATTACGTTCCGCATATTGTTCTGTCACGATCAGCGACACTTTTCAGGATATTCCTAACTCAGGATTGGTCGGCGAAGATTTCGAAGTCACGGTTACTTATGATCACGCCCCGGTTTTCCCTCTCGTTGATAAAATCTTCGGGACATCAGCCATTGAACGGACGTACACGCTCCGATCACACATTCCTCCAAATACAAAAATCCCCAAAGGTTAAAAATGAATACTTTTTCTCAAAATATAAAAGCTAAATTCGTTGATTTACACCAAGGACAAGGAGGCGCGGTGTTCCTTCTACTTTTGGCTGCCTTCCTCATCCTCTTTATGACTTCGATGGTTTTGTACGATACGGGTGCTGCTACCGGTGACAAAGTTTCGGTTCAGATCGCCGCCGATAGTGCGTCGTTTTCTCAGTCGGTCGTAAAAGCACGAACCATGAACACCGTCGTATACGCAAATATTATCAAGCGTATGTACTATTCTCATGCTGCAACCTACACAAGCTCGATGGCAGCTCTGCTTGCATGGACAATCATTAATTACGCGATCGCGGCTGTTTTAATAGCCACGGTCGTCGGTGCCACCGCGGCTGAACCCTTCACTTCCGAAGGTGTGGCCGGAACCGCCGCTATCGCCAGCGAAGCGATAGAACTAGCTAAAACAACAAAGGCGACCTTTGGAGAAATGGGTCGAGAAATCAACGCCCTCAACGAATACCAAAGCTATATGATAGAGGCCACACCGTGGTGGAGCTACATGGAAGGATTCTCACGCGCCATACAAAACGGCGCAACTGCAAGTTCGAGCTGGCCACCTCCACCGATGGAGAATACAAACGACACCAAAGACCTCATCGCAGATTGGGTCGGTAAACTCGACAGCGTCGCCGGTAGTTCTCTAGTCCAAAGACTTCCTTCTGTGACAACTAAAACAGATTCGCTACCACTTTCCCAAAATACTCAGAGTGGAACGTATTGCACTGAATACCGCGGATCGTTTGAACATATTATCCACGGGACGCAGTCCGTTATTTTGTCTGACACACTAACCGAAAAGTTTTCCCTTCTATGGAAAGGTGTTCTTGCTCTATCAGTTGCAGTTATTGCAGGAGGATGTCCGGCGGCACATGCGATGTTCGAAAGTGATGGTTACCTCGATTATAGGATCGCCGGCTCCGCGACTAAGAGTGCTAACGACTGGGCGCAATCAACTTCGAATATCGCGATCGCTTATCGACCCAACGCTGGAAGAAACGACGATTCGAAAGGAAGGCAAAAGTTTGGCTTTCTCAAAGGTGAAAATAACGATAGCCAAATCGAAAGAATCGCTTACACAAATGAAGGATATTTTGCTCTCTCTCGAAGCGAAATTGTTTACAAAGAAGCGCCGCTGATCGAATTGAAAGAAAGTGGTGATGACGACGGCGGTTTCATTGAGAAAGCACTTGAAAGCGTTAGCAACTCATTATCCAACGATGAACCTGACATGTGGTCTCCACAATGGACCGCAAAATCTCGTCCTTTTATCATGCAAGGCGAAGAACTTGGAGATTCACTCAACGGAACTGTTGGGCTCAATACCATCGTCAATGATGCACTTCCACTTTTAGGTGTGGTTAGCGCGTTGGGAATCGTTACATCCAAAAATGCTAATATGTCTTCAACTCTACACGACTTTTTCTACCTTCTTCGAGTTGGGAGCGGGTTCACGGGCGATCAACTTCAGGGAGTTTCAAAATGATTTTCAAACGACTACACAAAGACGAGAAAGGAAGCTCACTCACCGAATTTACGATCGGATTACCCATTTTTCTCCTTATTTTTTCAGGCATCGTTTCGATCCACCAATTAAGTCAAGCTTCTTTGGTTTCCATGACGACTGCGAATAAAAAACTATGGGAAAATGCACAAGAGCACGACATACAACACATGTCGCCAATCACGGCCGCGGTCGGCAGCGCCGGAGACCTTGCCGGTTTGGCATCGGGAGGATCCATCAAGGACTTACTCAACGCGAGTCAAGGCGGCGGCATTTACTTGGATTCTTGGGCGAAAAACAAAGCAGCCAACTATATTCCGGGAGCTACCACTCCTGATTCAAACCATATGAAAATCGGTGACATACACAAAAGCTTTACTGATGAATCACCATCTCAACAACTACTCGACGACAACCTCCTCGATCCCAATGTTTCTAAACCAACGGGCGCTGTCGGAAGCATTCTTGCTGGAATTGCAAGCGATCTTCTCGAGGTCAGCGGTGCGAAGATGGCACTTGCTACAGGGATACGGTACGGAACTGTTGACGGGGCATCCAACGCAAAAACCGAGACAACAGCGTTTGGTGATTTTACTATTAGCGCTCAAGAATTGAGTCTTTCGCGCAACACTAAACCCACGCATCGTTTAACATCAGTCGGGTTAGTTCGTTTGGAACACGCGGCAAATACTCAACTGGATTCAATTCTTGAAATCAGAAAAACCCCCAATAAAAAAGGCCGCCCAGGATGGACCGAAGATGACCCTGAAGAAAAAGATGTCGACCAATGTAAGCCCATGTCACGGGAGGACTTTGACAAATGTCTCGAAGAAACCAATGAACACCTCGAACAAGATTGGGAGAGAGATTGCGCTGACAATGCTGACGCATTCGGATTCGTAAAAGACAGCGACAAGCAAGATTATATTAATAAGAATTGCGGTAGAGAAAACATCCCCGACTCTCATCTCCTTCAGACAAGTAAAAACGACTTAAAAGAAGATGCTTTCAGCCAGTGCCATAAGTCCCGTATTAAACGAGATAAGGAATGCAAAAAAAACTAAAGAAAAGGCGCAACGCTCCCTAATAGGGTCCGAAAAAGAGCTGGACGTATAAAGGCTGCCCAAATGAAACACAATTTAATCATTCTCTCTAAACTTATTTTCGCCTCATCGCTAATATTTTTAATCGGATTTGGGTTTCTCACGCTATCTCCACAAGACGATGGCGCGATTGTGGAGGAAGCGAATGCGGATATTTACTCCTTTGCCGGCTTCGACGAAAAACATAATTTCTCTCGGGCAATGAAGTCGATAGGCATTACTCCAAGACCTTACGACTTTAACGGAAACCTAATGTATTTTGGCACCACGCGTTTACCCAACTCTAGATCGGCCAGAGAAAGTGCGGAAATGATTCAAAGGCAATTGGTCACTCATGGGGTGAATAAGAAAAACTACCTCCAAGAAGAGGGACTGAAAACACTCTCCAGAAACCCGTCAAAATCTGAACTGCTCAACCAAAAAGAAATCTTTGAAGCAATGCTAAGCGGCGAAGTTCTGCCAACAAAAAAAGACAACAAGGTATATGAGATGTCAGGCTTGATCGGTATGGAATCAGTAGAAGAGTTTACAAAAAATCTTAAACACAATAGAGGAAAATCGCTAGGTGATCTGACGAACGGATATCGTTATGTTGAAATTCACCAGAGTCCAGACTCAACCACAGCGGAAGTCTTGGCCGTTTGGACGGCCGATGACTTTGATTCCGGGAAAATGACCAACGATCGCAATGCGCGTCAATCTGAGCCCGATCCCGAAATCCCCTCCTGCATAGGATGCAAGCGCATTCATCGTGTTCAAGCCCTTGCCAAGTCTGAGCCCTACAATATCAATTATTGGACCACTAATTCCCATCCCTTCTCCACCTATTCGTTCTATCTAAATGCAATGGAAAATCGTGGTTGGAAGATTTCCGAAAAACAAAATAACATCGATAAATTATCCGACTATATTCCCGAGCTTCAGACGCTGAGTGGACGTTCGATAACATGTGAGAAAGACTCAAAAGTTATTGAGATCACGATCACGCCGAAAGACGACGGTGGCGCCGATGTAATGACCATTGAAAAGTACGATAAGGTGCAACCGATCCTGGACGAAAGCCATCAAGAAAACACTCGAACCCTCGCCGACGAAGTAAATCGTTTCTTCGAATAAAACGAAAACCATTCTAAAATTGAGTAAAAAAAAGCACAACTCTATCGGCGTTCGTCCGAAAAGGTTTCGCAAACGTTGATTCAGCTTCGAAGCAGCGAAACCTCGCCAAAATAATTTAATGGCAACCTAGGAGCCCCTAAATGAAATATAAAAAACTAATAACAATCGCCCTCCTTGCTACAGGATCCGCTTGTATTTCCGACCCGCCCACGTCGCTCAATCCAATGGACCCGATTGATTCCCTAGATCCAGCCAAACAACAGAACGATCTGGTCAAGAACACAAATAGCGAATGCAACAATGGAACTCCCACTCAAGTAAGTTGCGGTGCCTGTGGACTCGGTGAACTTCGTTGCGGGCCCTCTGAGAACGGGCCCGGAGACTGCCTCATCTTAGCCGAACTCGAAAATACACAGTGTGATGAACTTGTCTTCTATCAATATAGCCAGAACGCCGGGACCGGAACAAAATCCGATCCATACGGAGGTATCGCCGACGCGATAGCTGCGTCCAAAGGGAAAAAAGCTATTATTTTAGCTCAAAGCCAATCCACTGAAATCGTTCAAACAGTCCTCTCTTTGGAACCTGGAGTGCACCTTATCGGGGGGTTTGATCTCAACTTCCGACCTGCGCCGCTCGTCAAAGCAAAACTCGCTCTCGATAGATGGATCGACGCGAAAAATTTGGATGTTGATACCACTATGCAAAATATCGAACTTTTATCCACAAATAAAACATACGAAGATACCCACAGAATGACCGTTTCGATTTCGAACTCTCCGAAGTTTTCGATGAAAAATATCCATATTGAGTCGGGTCCTGGCGGGAACGGTAAAAATGGTGCTCCCGGTGCAAATGGCGAAAACGGCGGCGATGGTACCACGGGTGGTAGTAATAATTTGAAAGAAAATTTTCCCGTCTGCTTAGTGGACGCCGCAGCAGGAGGGGCCCCCGGAACAAACTCAATGTGTCCTCAATCGAGCGGAGGCCAAGGCGGTCATTCGGCAGGACTCGTTTCCATTCGCGGTGAGAGTGCGACTTGCCACAAAAATGGTGCACCTGGCGAAGGTGTTGACGGAGGTTTTCAAGGTGTTTGGAGTGATTCCCCTTGGGTCGATGCTATCCCTCCGTCCAGAGGCGCGTCTGGCGATAATGGCGAGCCGGGTTCGGATGGCGACCAAGGCAGATCATGGGTTAACGACCTAGATCAGGTTCGCGGATCCGCAGGGACTGCGGGTAGCAAAGGCCACGACGCTGAACCGGGCTCAGGAGGTGGAGGAGCGGCTGGGATACGCTTTGGCGGTGGGTTGTATTGTTCGGGTTCAGGTGGAGGTGGTGGTGGAGCAGGAGGTTGTTCTGGCGCCGGCGGCGGTCCTGGCGAAGGAGGTTTTGCGAGTATCGGCCTATTCATTGAAAATAGCGATGGATTTTCGATCGTCGACAGTACGATTAATAGCGGTGTCGGCGGAAACGGCGGTCTGGGTGGGATTGGCGGAAAAGGTGGCCGAGGCGGAGATGGAGGAAAAGGCGGTGCAGGTAACGCGTGCGCTCACTTTGGTTCAAAAATTATCGGTGCAAAAGGGGGGGCTGGTGGCAATGGAGAAGTTGGGGGTACAGGTGGCGACGGCGCAGGCGGTCCCGCGTTTGGTATCTTTTGTAAAAATACCAAACTAAACTTGGATACCACGAATATTAAGCTTGGAACCGGTGGGATGAGTCCCAACGGCGAAAAAGCCGAGGCTCTTGCGACCTTCAACTGCGATTAAATCAGGAGAACTAGAGAGACCTAATCGTTCTGATTTAGATAAGTTCTTACTGAATTTTGCAGGTGACCGGATCTAACGTAAGGAGAGACTGCTCGTTTAACATATCTGTGGGAAGCTTACTTGGCTGTTGGAAAATTCCCATCGTACGTGCCTTGTTTCGATGGAAAGACAACAGTCGAGCAACGTCATCCATCATTTCTTTTTTGTCTCGATTATCGCATGCAACCTGAAAAGCTAAGATTTCGTCGCGACTTTTATTATCTAATTCAGTAGTTGATAATTCGAATAACTCAACGAGTTCGTCAGCTGATGGGTTATTCGTCGCAGCTTTAAGATTTTTAACGAAACCCTCTTCAATTTTAGCGTAGGTAGTAAAGTCTGTATCGTCGGGACCCAAATTCTTGATATCGATTCCGGTCGGGAGGTATTCCAAAAGTCCACATCGCTTTTCAGAAAAGATAGGTTGAGTGAAATCAATAAACAAAACAGCAGTAATGAAGAATCTACCTATGAGATCATCCAGCGCATCCACGTATTCTACATCCGACGCCGCACGCTCCAAGAATGCGCCCCTCGGCGTCGTATCGACGTGAGCGGGGTATCCGTCAATGAAATCCTCCGGTGCTTCAATTCCATCAACCGATTGACCTGAGTCTTCAATAGCTTGGTGATATTTCGAAGATGGCATTTGAATATGTTCACCGCCATGATGAGGATCGAGCCAAAAATCGGGTGGAATCGTTTCAATTGATTCCAGTTGTCTCGTGCCATTATGTTGATAACCCTCATACAAGGACTGAATCGTATCGACATTAAATTCGGTCGGGCAAAATAAAGGCTTGAGAAGACGCTTTAAATCTCCATCAAATTTAGCTGATTCGATACGCTGAGATAAAAATTCAGCATTCGAATTTTTGACTAACGATGAAGCATTAGCGCCGCCAACGTGAAAACCAAAAATATCACTATGAGATCGAACGAGCGATTTCGCTCCAGGTATGTCAGCGTCATCGAAAGCATTCGTAGTTCGTTCCCAATGTACCCATGGTGTATCAATTTCAAGCATCACGCCTGCTCCTGAGGTGTGGCATTCGCCACATTTACCACCTTCACCTTTTACGAAATCCTTTGAATCACCGAAGAATTCGTATTTGTCTCCCTCTTTGTGTTGATAAAAATTATAGACACCTTCGGATTTATCGAAGGCCATTATTTCAAAGCCCGTCAATGGCACGTCCCAATCTTTAGGGTCGTCGCTTGGGTTGTCGACTTTGGCGGTCGCGCCAGACACAGAGAACATCAAAGTATGAGCATCACGATCGTTGGTAACACAACCTTTTCCGACAACGAGACGATAGGTGCTTCCTACTACGGTTCCGCGCGGTTTAGCGGTCTCCGAAATCACAGAAGTCGTTGGATAAGCGTCGCACTCAGTCGTACTGAGCTTTTTAACTAATTCTCGCAAATCGGTGGGACATGTTCCGCCTCGAAGGGCAAATCCCATGATCGGGTCGCGAAGCTGCGTTGCGTCTAAACCTCTTCCGCTTTTATTAACAATATCGCAAACAACATCCTCGCTAAAATCTCCTTTTCCCCCCACTGCTTTGGTTCCATTATTTTCAGTTTCAGATTCGGTTCCACAACCGAGACCGAAGACAAACACAGCTAAAAATCCAATCTTCTTAAACATTCGCATCCTCCATTCATCAAAGGTTTAGAGTAGGTAATCCCTTCATCAAAGTCCATCGATTTCAAATCTTAAAAGAACCTATGCAGGAACCGGAAAATATCGCCTCGTGATAATAAAGCTAGGACATGAGACTAAATCAGATTTCGATATACCGTCTCTGTTCATTCACCGTTTAAAAAAAGCGAAAAATAGAAAAACGAATTGCAAATTTTTCGCGATTTATTCAGAGACAGGAAATCTCTGGAATCTGTGGGGCGCTAGGAAATAGCTGACGAGCTAAACAACCACGTCGAACGCGCTCTGACTCCAATGCGCGCCTATCCGAGGATGCTGAAACCTCGTCGAAATATTGTTCTAACTCCAACGCGAAGTCCTCTATACTTTTCTGGCCCGCATAGATGGATTCTACAGGAGACGACACGTCCAGCTCGCTATTGGCATAAACCCCTCCGTTCTGAGGTATCAGTGAACGCGTTACTCCAGCCGAGTCTTCCATCTGCATGAGTTCCCCAAACAAGATCGGCAAAAGATCGGATACGGTTTCATGCTGACTCTCAAGAAGAAAATTTTTCCGTAGATCACTGGCACGAGCTTCGTACAAACTACATCGAAATTCTGAGAAAATGGGACGTTTATAATCGAGCGCTCTTAACGCGATTACAGCTTCGGCTGATAAACTCCCCCGGCTCACCAATCCAACTTCAACTTGAAGCGTTGACTCGCCGCGAACTGGCATCACGTTAACGGGAGGTAAGTTGTTTTGAACAGACCGTAATCGCATACGACCATCATTCAGCCAAGAATGCGGCCAATTATCCGGACGAATCTGAAGGTATAGATACCGTAAGGCATCATCAATGATGACAGCAGTGCTAACTTCGCCAGATTCATGATTCTCGCTAGAGTAGTTGGCACTTTCATCACAGAATAGGGGGTATAGTAAATCGAGCGCCTTTCCGACCTCCGCATCATCTCGGCGGTCTCGCAATCGTGCCGAAACGACGCGATCGATCGCCCGTCGCGTTATCAATTCAAAGTCCGATGCAGAACCAAGGAGTTCCTGATGCGTCATCGTCTTGTAAACACTGCCCGAGGCAACGTTTGGATTCAGAAGTTCATCAAATCGATGTGAACGAAAATCAGGCTCCGCATTCCACAAAGTCCACGGATTTGTGAGTTCGTTCATTATCGGGGTCCACTCAATCAAAGGCGCACCTTTTCGCGTTGATTGTGTGTGACACGAAAGGCAGGAGTCAGGCTGAACCTCTACGCTCAGCCCATCACCGGAGCTACTTTTCTTAGCCTCGTACAAATTATAGCGGCGTTGATTTTTATCCCAGGCGATCATTTTAAAATCGCTTGGATTAATATCAGTAAGCTCACCGTTGTCTGATTGTGTGGAGAGAGTAAATTCGCTCGCTCGGATCGCATCATCGGAACATCGGGTTACGATATTTCTTGGGAAATGATCTTTATTGGACATTAAGATCGTGAAGGTTTTTTCGGTTTCCTTCCCGCACCCCATCTCCTGACCAATGCCGTCTAAGAATGTGGAATAATCTCCTGAAATCGTCCCATTCTCATTTGCATTTTTGAGAAGGTATTTCGCTACAGGATCGTCGTTGTCGACGAGTTCGCTCTTGAAGTTGTAGTCGCCAACGCCGTCGCATTTTCCGCTAGTACAAGTCTGAATAGCCTCCTCTGAGGTCTCCGAACATGAGAAAGCCAGCAAAGTTGATAATATTATTGCGTAACGATCCAAGGTTCATCCGTACAAGTAGAAGCGTATTGGTTATCACCAGGTGCGCATGTAAACGCCTGGGTCGGAATAGGAATATGAACGACAATATTGTCCGCATATCGTGAACGACAAAGCCCCTTTAAATCGTTAGAGTTTGAAAGAATATCGTTGCCGCTAAGATCACAGACTACCACCGTTCCGCTATTATCTCCCAACTCGACATAAGAACATCCGCTAGGAAGAGAATTTATTGACTTCCACCCCCCAAGCGGAAAGCCGCGAAAACTGTTTTGTGTGTCAACAATGGGAACCAAGAGCTCGGCAGCATCCACTGCGTCGTCAACGCAGCCACATTCGCTCAGCCTCATACTTAACGCGCAAACAGCGGTGTCAGATTTTCGCCAGCTCAATCCCCCAGCCCTATCCGTCAAAACACATGCGCGAAAATAGTCTGAATGATAGGGGTCCAATTCGTCGGTGAGTTTACCTTTCTCATAATCACCAGAAAGTCCGGCGTTTACGCAATCCTCGACGAGGTAGTTGGCAGCTTCGTTGCCATTAAAAGGGAGTTTCATTCTAAATTTATCCGCGTCGATTGGCAATCCCTGCACTTGCGGACATTCCGATTCACAAGCAGGAATCTCCAAGTTTGAATCGTTGTGCCAACTCGTAAAAACGCAGGAACCGAGAACATCGGAGTCATGGTCCTCAAGATAAAACTTTTGGTCTTCGGTCAGCGTTAAACTTAGAGGTGTAGAACCCGTTTCAAGATTGCGACCTAAAGTTATCGATTCACCAAACAGACCGCCCTCCTCGGACGGAGGAATGCGTAAGGCTGCGAAGTATTCGCAATATTCTTGACCGCGACTATCTTCATTATTGGTGTTCACACCTGCTACATCAGAACAAGACCACCGCAGATTATCGCTAAGAAAAAGTTCTCGGTTTCCCTTCAAAATTTCAGCCTTTCGATCAAAACACGTCTCCTCAATCGAAAAATTCGGATCGTTGTTTGGGGTATCCCCTTTTCCCAAATTATTGATGTTAGGATTCTGCGTTTGATCATCGGTCTGGGATGAACAAGAAAAAACCAAAACTAAGGTTAGGACTATAAAAATCGGCTTCTTCAATTTACTTTCCGACGTCTTTCGTAGCAGAGACAACCCAAGGCATTTCAGAACAATGTTCGGAATACCTGCCCTCTTTTGGAGGATCGCACTGAAGCGCATCTTTTGGAATAGGAAGATATAGGATGATATCTTCACCATATTTTTGACGACATAATTCTTTAGGATCTTCGGGTCGTTTGAGTAAATCTGCTGCCGAAAGATCGCAGGTCACGATTGTTTGCGAAGCTTTCCCATCAAACTCTTTTCCTATTTCAACATATTCACAACCTGAGGGAAGCGTATCTGTCGCCTCCCAGCTTCCTAAAGGGAACCCACGATAAAAAATTCCCCCCTTGGCCTGCTGTTCCTCAATACTGGGAATCAATGCAACCTCCAGATCGATAGACTCGTCACCGCCGACAGAACAGCCGCATTCGACTAAACGCATCGACGTAGAACAAATCTGAGAGTCTGATGAACGCCAATGTGTCTGGTAAAGGTCTTTGGCGATAGCACAGCCACGCATGAAGTCTCGATGGAGGAAGTCATCATCTTTCATTTCATCTCCTTTCTGATAAAATTCGCTTTCCACCTTACGAATCGATTCTCGAACGAGGTCGGCTGCAGCTGCGTTTGAATTCAATCCTGATGTCATACGGAAAAGCCGGCTATCAATATTATTTCCTAGTACTTTTGGACAACCACCTTCTTTTTCACAGGGAAGCGGTCCAGGAACATCTTGGTGCCAGCTCGTGAAAACACACTTTCCAATTGAAGCATCCACCTCATCTTCAAGGAAAAATTTTTGGTCATCGTTCAACTCAACGTCTAACCTTGTTGATGGATGGCCTAAAATAACCGAAGTTTCGGAGTAATCATCTCCTGCCTTATTAGGGACTTTGGTGATGACAAAATACTCCGCATATTCCTGGCCGCGGTCGTCACTATCTTCCGTTGCGGTAACCCCCTCCACGTCAGCAACCGGCCAACGAAGAGCATCCGAAAGAAATCTTGTCTTCCCTGTCGAGATTACATCCGCTTCGCGGTCTTCGCAGAGCTCCACCCAGTCGCCCGTCGGCGTATCGCCTTTTCCGCCGATAGATTGCCCGCTATTGTCGATTTCGTTATTAACTGCTTCTTTCCCGCAGCTAGACATAGTGAAACTGAAAGATATTGAGAGTGTAAAAAGTATAAGCCACTTTATTTTCATTTAACTATCCAAAGTCATCATTGCTGCATCCTAAAGAATAATCGAAAGCCTCCTCGATAGTTCTCAGAACACCTTTATTTAATGGGTTAAGGTTATCCTACAAACCGTTCCAACTCAAATTCTGCAACGCAAAAACGTACAGCAAACCACTTACACGCAATCGGCCTGAAGCGAAATAGAACCCAAATTATTCTCTTATCAATTTATTGTTCGTCACGAGAAACAACCCATGGGGTATCCGAACAGGTCCCCGCATATTGACCGTTAGCGGGTGGATCACATTCAAGCGAGCTTTCCGGAATCGGAACGTAAACGACGACGTCTTCTCCGTACTGCTGTCGACAGAATTCTTTTGGATCTTCGGAACGTTTCAATAAAGTTCCCGCGGAAATATCGCATGAAACGATAGTTTGAGACGCTTTTCCGTCAAGCTCCTTACCGATATCAACATACTTGCATCCAACCGGAAGTTCACTCGCGTCTGACCACGTCCCCAGCGGAAATCCACGATAGGAAATTCCGCCATCTTCCTCTTGCGCTCTAAGGCTTGGAATAATAGCAGAACCAAGAGTGATGGATTTATCCCCTCCCACCGAACATCCGCACTCGCTAAAACGCATCGCAGCAGAACAAATCTGTGAATCAGAAGACCGCCAGTGCGTTTGAAATAGATCGTTCGCGATTCCGCACCCGCGCATAAAATCTCGGTGTCTCACGTCGGTCTCGTCTGTAGAATCCCCAGTCTTATACGTGTTCGCGCTAACTTGACGAGAACATTCTTCAACCAGATCAGATGAAGCCCGATTAGAATTGATCAGTATCATCATACGAAAGAGTTTTTCGTCGACAGTTTGTCCCAAAATGTTCGGGCACGTACCATCAACCTCACAAGGCAAGGGCCCGGAAACATCGGAATGCCAACTCGTAAAAATGCACTGCCCAACAACGCTTCCTTTTTCTTCTTCATCTTCGAGGAAAAATTTTTGTTCGTCATTCAACTGAATATCTAATTTTGTTGAGGGATGACCTAAAACGACGGATTGCTCTTCGAAGGCCGTCCCTCCTTGGTTCGGAACTTTTGTGATAACAAAATACTCGGCGTATTCTTGGCCCCTATCATCACCTAATTCATCGGCAGTTACACCTTCGACATCCGCTGCGGGCCAGCGAATTGCGTTTGACAAGAAACGCGGTTTTCCGGTCGCCGTGGTATCTGCTTCGCGTTCCTCACAAAGTCCGATCCAATCTCCAGTCGGTACATCCCCTTTTCCAACAATATTGTTCTGATTGCTCACTTGGCCATCGTCAGAACCATCTTTGTCGCAAGCTGCGGTAGTCATTACGCAGGCAAATAGAAATACAAAAGCGATGCAATGTTTCATGGGCTGATCTTGATTCTGGATGAATCAAGTTTGCACGGATTATGAGCTAAAGTCACTAGTCTCAATTTCAAATGTTCATTTTTCTTTTGCGGCTTTTTCGAAAAGCGTTAATTATTCGTCGATCGACCGGCAAACGCATCATCTAATGGACAAATACTGCCGCAATGTTCCGAACCTTCAATAAATGGATGGTTACTATAACATGCCTTGGCGGTGCAAACCCTCGAATTACGCTCTTTCCTAAGATCATCTCGAACCGTAGGACTGGCCAATATCGATTCAACATGGTTCTCGATTACGTACGCGACATCGTCAACTGAACCGATGCAAAAGGGTAAATCATCACAAGCGCATTTTCCCATTTCGTCACAAACCGCGAGTTCGACTGAGTCTTCTGAAATAGCTGCTATGAGAGCCTTAAATTGAGATCCATCATTGAGTATATAAAAACGATCTTTCTCGTTCTCCTTTTGTAAAAGCAACGAGACTCCATCAATGCTCAGAATTTCTTCCATCAGAATCGGAATCAAATCATAATTTCTTAAAGACTCTAAATCTAGATCAAGTCTATCCGTCCTCAGTCTTTCATCGGTTTGGGTCCACAAGCTGCAACGCAGCGACGAAAACACTGGAGTCTTCCAATCCAATAATCGAACTTGGGCGGCCAAAGCCGGTTCCAAGCCTCTAGCCGCTGCTATTAAGGAAAGTTCGTAGATCACATTCGATTCTCCACGGACTGGCATCATGCTGATTCTTTGCTCAGTAGACGAAACTTTTGATAATCGAATTCGCGCATTTAGATCACGCCATTTTTTACCCGCTTCGCCGATAACGCCGAGTTTGGAAAAAATCTCTCTCATCGAGACATCTACGACCGCATTCATCAAAAGCTGTCCACTTTCGCCGGATTCAGAAACGTAGTTCACTTGTTCATCACAAAAAATCGGCCTCAACAATGACATCGTTTCGGAGACCGATGCGCCCGATTTTCGACGGAGACGAACCCTTTGATTAGCAACCGTTTCGTGGGCTTTGCGAATCGTTGATTCCAATTCCGATGCCGATGCTAACCAAGGTTGGCGAGTCAGTGCCGTGTAATTAGGTTTGTCCTTAACATCTTCGGGAATCTCATGTTGTTGAGAGTCAAAACCGGGCGCGGCGTTCCAGTGTTCCCATGGCTGCGTTAACTCGTTCATAACGGGCAACATCGGCATGTGCTCTACAGAAAGCCCATCACCACCCAAGTGACATCGAACACATTCATCGGGTTCAACTTCCATCGAAACCGTTTCACCGCCTTCAGCGGTCGTCTTATAAAAGTTAAACCCTTGTCGGTCTTCATCCCATGCGAACATTTCGATGGTTTGAACATCGATATCGCGGTCCTCATTCATTTCGGGAGGAGACAAAAACACTTGCCAACGTTTCTCCGCGTCCTTGGCACAAACTGTAGAAACCAATCTTGGGAATGCTTCTTCCCCCGCTGCCACTAGAAGTTGATCAGAAATAACGAAATTTCGCGAGTCGGCGGGATTACAACCTTGTATGGTTGCTAATTGACCTTGCAATGTGGAAAGATTCGTTTCAAAAACGCCATCTTCGTCAACACCACTTTCTGTCTTTAGGAATGTCGCAATTGCGTCGTTACGACCGGATAGATTGACCTCGAGCCATCCTTGATTGCCATCACACTTTCCCACCGTACACGTTGTATCGCTTTCAGGCACCACGGACGCTTCAGAACATCCCATCCAAACAGCCGATAATAATAACAAGTATGTAAGCCTTAAGTTAAATCTCATC
Organism: uncultured bacterium; assembly: GCA_937981985.1. Taxonomy (GTDB): domain Bacteria; phylum Myxococcota_A; class Bradymonadia; order Bradymonadales; family Bradymonadaceae; genus CALJNB01. The sequence continues at coordinate 9,241 of CALJNB010000051.1, read as the reverse complement.
TACAATCCGAATCACTAAAAATTAGTCACTTAAGCGGTTTATTTTCAAAACGATAGACCAAACTCGCGCCAAATCAAAATCAACAATCACGAAAATGAGATCAAGCTCTCTTAGAATTTTTCCGCTTCTTAACTCTTCGCCCAACGAAAAACGCATTGCAGCATATTATATCCTTTATTCACAGCTGGGATATAGGACGACGTCGCCAAGGTTATTCCGGGAACATCACTCGGGGTTGAATTCGACGACCTTCCGATTCTGGGTAATGGTCCTGATGAACCACCTCAACGACGCCCACTAAATCTTTGTTGAACATGATTCCCACAAATTCGCCGGTGTTATTCTTTGTGCAATCAATGTTTATGGGGAGACCCTTTCTTAATCTTACAAGATCGTTCTCGGTAATTTCTGTGATTGCTATCGACTCACTTAAAATTCCAAGAGGTTCTTGAAGGGCTTCCACAGAGAGTTCATCGACGTTAAGAGCGTTTTCAACCCTATAGTTAGCCAACTCAGTACGACGAATTTTTCGCGCATGGGCTCGTGTTCCCAACGCGACACCCATATCTCTGGCAATAGAACGAATGTAAGTCCCCGAAGAAACAGACGCCTCCATTGAGATCACCCCATCATCAAAAGATAAAAGTGATAAACTAAAAACTTCGACTTCTCTTTCGGGTAACTCAAAAGTCTCGCCGTCACGCGCCTTTTGATAGGCCCGTTTTCCGTCGATATGAAGCGCAGAAAATACGGGCGCACGTTGGAAAATTTTTCCCGAAAATTGCGGGATCAACGTTTCGATGTCGTTGGAAGTGACATCGAAGTCCGAGGTTTCAATCACTTTTCCGGTGGCGTCATCTGAGTTGGTTTGAATTCCTAAAACGATTTCAAAAGTATAGGTTTTGGGCTCTAGATTTAAAAAACGCAATAGGCGAGTCGCATGGTTGACCGCGACCAAAAGGAGCCCGCTAGCATCTGGATCCAGCGTACCTGCATGTCCAACTTTTTTAGTTTTAAAGGTGCGCTTAACATCTCTAACAATATCGAAGCTTGTTAGTCCCTTAGGCTTATCGATAAGTAGAAAACCGTTCATTTTTCTTCGTTCAAAACAGACAAGAACGCTTCAGAAAGTCGTTCTTTTACGGAGTTCTTATCACCATTCATTGTACAGCCTGCAGCATTACGGTGCCCGCCTCCTCCAAAAATTTGGGCGATCTGAGAGACATCGATCTTTCCTTTTGAACGGAAGGAAATTCTCCAGTCCGTATCAACACCCATTAATTGGGTGGCAACCTCGACTCCCATAATGGACCGGGCGTAATTGATAAATCCGTCGATAAGCGACTCATTGTTCTCGCTAAGATCTGAAGTATGGACGACTAAGAATGCGATACGGCCGCAAGACGAAATCTCCAAAGTTTGAAGTACCTTGGTCAATAACCGAATTCGTTCTAAGGGCTGACTTTCGTAAACGTTGGACGTTATTTCCCACGGCTCAACGCCTAATTCAACAAGCTCGCCCGCAATTTCAAATGTTCTTTTTTTAGTATTCGAATACCGGAAACTTCCTGTATCGGTCACTAGGGTGCAGTAAATACATTTTGCAACATCCAATGAAATCTCGGCCCCTAAATCGAGTAATAACTCATAGACGAGTTCTCCGGTCGCTGCTGCCGAAACATCGCGAAAATAAACATCGGCGAATTCGGGGTCGAAAGTTTTGTGGTGATCCACAACCGCAATGTTTTTACCCCAACCGACTTTCGGAAAAGCCTCTCCAATACGATTAGGTTCGGCGCAGTCGAGTAGAATCGTCAGGTCAGCTTGTTCTGTGAAACATAAATCTGGACTGATTTTTTCTGAACCGGGTAAAAATTTTAGATTATAAGGAACGGCATCTCGATTATAAAACGAGACCTCTTTTCCAATCGAACGCAGACCAAGGCCTAAACCTAACAATGATCCGATGGCGTCTCCGTCAGGATGAGCGTGAGACGCCAGCACGATACTCTGCGCATCAGCAATTAATCCAATGAGCGAGTCTTTATCTGTGGCTCTAGTCATTTCGATCTCAATCTAAATCGTTGTCATCTTCTTTGTCGAAATTATTTTCTGGACGGTCTTCGTTGTTAACTTCCTCGAGCAGCTCCTCAATACGACGTGCATTCTTTACAGAAACATCATACTCAAAAGTCAGTTCGGGCGTATGTTTTATCGTCATCCTATCGCCTAAGGCTCGGCGTAAAAAACCACAAGCTCGATTCAGCCCGGAACCGGCTAGTTCAATCTCTCTTTCATCTTCAGAATTTAGTAGAAGGAAAAACACGCGGGCCTGTCGCATATCCGGAGTAACTTCTACACCCGATATTTGAACATCCTGCGTTCTTGGATCCTGTAGTTCTGAAAGGATTAGCGATGCTAAAATCTCGTGGATTTGTTGACCAACCCGTTCACTACGTTCGTATGACCTTTTTTTTCGTTTCATTCTTAAAGCTTCGCTGCGACCTCTTTGAAGTCAAAGACCTCAATGATATCTCCGACGCGTACGTCATTATAGTTTTCGACGCCGATACCGCATTCGTAACCGCTCTTCACTTCTTTGACGTCATCTTTAAAACGACGTAGCGAGGCTACTTCACTGCTATAAACAACGATATTATCGCGAATGAGTCGCGCTTTTGCGCCCCTTCTCGCTACACCTTCGATGATATAACAACCGGCAATAGTACCAATTCGTGGCGCTACGAAAACTTCGCGAACTTCGGCTTTTCCAATGACCTCTTCTTCGATGATTGGCTTAAGCAATCCTTCAAGAAGGCCACGAATTTGTTCTATAGCATCATAGATAATACTAAAGGTGAGAATTTTCACGCCATACTTTTCAGCGACCTGTGCGGCTTTAGAATTAGCGCGAACGTTAAACCCAACGATAACAGCTCCTTCAGCCGAAGATGCGGCGAGATTGACATCATTCTCGGTAATTGCGCCCACTGCCGAATGAATCGTTTTAACTTTAACTTCCTCATTACCTAGTTTACTAAACGCATCTTTTAGCGCTTCAACAGAGCCTTGAACACCGGCTTTAACAATCACTTTTAATTCCGTGATGGCGCCTTCTGCGATCATTGCTGAAAGATCTTCTAAACTTACAGCGCCGCCCTTCGCAAGCGATGCCATTTGTTCTTTCTTAAGCTTACTTCGAACGTTTTCAGTAACACGCTTTGCTTCTTTTTCGTCAGTTACAACAAAGAAGGGTTCACCGGCTTCTGGAACGCCCGAAAGTCCGGTAATCTCTACCGGAACACTGGGTCCCGCTTCTGAAACGTTATCGCCACGATCGTTTGTAATCACACGCGCACGACCGTAATGAGCTCCAGAAACGACAATATCACTTTTCTTTAAGGTTCCGCGTTGAACCAAAATCGTTGCGACCGGTCCACGACCTGTATCAAGTTCAGATTCGATTACGATACCTTGAGCGTCGCGATTCGGATTGGCTTTGAGTTCGGCAACTTCGGCTTGCAGAGAAATCGCATCGATAATTCCTTCGATATTCGTCTTCTGAAGTGCACTTACTTCAACGTAAAGTGTGTCGCCGCCCCATTCTTCTGGAATCAATTCGTATTCTGTTAACGCCTGTTTGACGCGATCAATATTTGCGCCTTGCTTATCGATTTTATTGACGGCGATAATGATAGGAACTTCGGCATCTTTAGCGTGCATAATCGCTTCAACGGTCTGCGGCATCACACCATCATCTGCAGCAACAACAAGAATGACAATATCGGTTGCTTTTGCTCCGCGTGCACGTAATGCAGTGAAGGCCGCGTGACCAGGGGTATCGAGAAAGGTAATCTGACCCATTTTCGTTTTAACTTGGTAGGCGCCAATATGTTGGGTAATCCCACCGGCTTCGCCCGTTGCCAAATCAGATGAACGAATCGCGTCGAGTAAAGAGGTTTTACCGTGATCGACGTGACCCATGACCGTGACCACAGGAGAGCGGTCGATGAGTGTGTCTTCTGGATCTTCTTCGGTGTCGAAAAACTGTTCGATATCAAAGGCGATATTTTCAACCGTGTAACCAAATTCCTCAGCGATGATACAAGCGGTATCGAAATCTAACATCGTGTTGACTGTCACCATCATCCCCATCGCAATGAGATTCATCGCAACTTCACCGGACTTGGTGCCCATCTGTTTGGCAAGCTCACCGACGGTAATCGCATCCTCGATTCGGATATTTCTTTTATGTTCAGCTGCGATCGTGATCTCTGTTTTCTTAATCGTTGTTTTTGCATTACGTGCATTACGTCGACGATTACGTCGCGACTTGGCATCATAAAGATCGCGTCCTTCAACAACGCGTTTGGAAGCTCCACCCGGCTTTCGGCCACGTGGCGCATTCTGTGGTGCTTTTTTAGGACCTGGTGAAAAATCTTTCCCATCCGCTGCCAGTCTATCCAGGAGAATAGACTGGTTGATCGTGCCCACGACCTGCGCACCTTTTTTCTTCGGTGCGGCTTTTTTCGCAACAGGCTCCGCTGGTTTTGACACAACCTTCGCCGCTACCACTTCTGGCTCTTCAGGAGGGGCCACTGGAGCTGGAGATTCAATAACCTCTTCAACTTCAGAAACCACTGAAGGCTCAACAACTTTCTCTTCAACAACCGGCTCATCTTCGATTTTCGGTTTGGCGTTAAGCTTCGCAAAAACCTCGTCGGGATTAAGTAATACCTCGTGCTTCTTTTGGATGGGCGCCAGAAAATCTTGATTCAATTTTACTTCAGCGTCTCCGCTGTCCGCTACAACGTCAATACTTTCGGCTGCCGGGGCCTCTTCTACTTCAACCTCGCCATTTTCATCGTAGACCTTTTTCTGTCGACGGATGGGACCGGAAAGAACAACCTCTTCGACTGGAGCAGGAGCCTCTACCTTCTTCTTTTTCTTCTTGGTAGCTTTTTTCTTCGGCTTTGCTTCCGCCTTCGGCGCTTCGCCGGTAATCGCGCTACGGATAGCGATAGCTTCTTCAGAATTTAAGAAAGTCATCGGGTTACTCACCTCAAAGCCAAGTTTTAACTCAGTATTGATCTGCGAAACCAATTTCTGTTTCTTAATTCCTAGCTCTTTGGCTAATTGATACACTCTAAGTTCGGTCATATTCTCTCCCGACGATTTCTTCCAAAATCTGTTCTTCGCCGTTGGCGATGCCTATACCCATGTTGGATACTGGGTTCAAGTCTGTGTCCCAGAATCCCATTTTTTGTAAATTTTCTAAATCTTGGTGGATTCGTTCGGCTTTATTAGCCGAAATCCCCAAAACGCTTATAAAGTCTTTTCCTAAAACCGCGCCAAGCACAGCTCCGGGAATACCACCGAACGATAAAATCGATTTTCGGTCCGCATTTGCTTCAAACTTCCGAGCAACGGATTCTCCAGAATCGGTCGCGAGAACCAGAAGACCGACTTTGTTGTTCTTCATCGCCGATGCAACCAAATCACCGCCAAAAACCAAATCACCGCTTCTAAACGAAACACGTATCGCTTCTTTAAGACGCTGAAAAATCGATCCAACGAATTGAGACGAGAAATCATCTTTTAACTGAACCTTAGAACGAAAGCTCTTTGCAAAACCACTCTGAATAGCGCGATCCAAACACGCAGGGTTCGCGTGAACATGTGCTCCCCTCCCCGGTGCTTTATTTCGCATATCAAATATCACAGTGTCTTCCATCATAACAAATCGTTCCAACGCATCACGTGAATCGCTTTTCCCGCATCCCACGCATTTACGTACCGACTCAGTCAACGTTCTTCCTACTCTTCCTCTTTTGAACCTAGAGAATCATCGCCAGGCCGAGATAAAATTTTCACACCTTCAACAGGTGCATCATCATCCTCATCATCAGAAACAGGAGGCTTGTAGAATGAAATCCGTTCTTGCTCGAAGGTTTCATCATCCCACCCCTTCTCGAGGCAAATCTGTTTCTTGGCAGCGTGAATAAGTTGCTTGCCTTTCTTCATCGGAATTCCGGCATCTTCTGCCATCTTGTCCGAATCCGTTACGAAAGCCATCGCAAGTACGGAATGGTATCCCGCTTTGTGAATCGCTGCGGCAACTTTTCCACCCACACCACGAATCGTTTGGAGTTCTCGCCTCTCAAGTTCTTCAGGAGACATGTCTCCAACCGACTTCTGAGTTGGACGCTTCAGAATCTCGGCAGATGCGGCGATAATTACCACCGCTTTTTCTTCCGAGTATCCCGGAACTTGCGACAGCTCTACAACTGTAGATTGCGCAATGTGTTCCAGTTTATTGTAGCCTAATGAGAATAAGGTTTCGATCATATCTTCATCGATACCATCAAACTCAAGAAGGTTGTTCTTAGCTTCGGTCATCATGTTACGAAGACGTGTTTCGCTTATAATGTCGAGATTCCAACCCGTAAGCTGGGCTGCTAGACGAACGTTTTGGCCACCTCGACCGATAGCGAGACTTAACTGATCATCGGGAACGATGAGTTCCATCGTCATATTCGCTTCATCGATGAGAACCTTACTTACCTCTGCTGGAAGAATAGCATTCCCTACGAAAGGAGCGGGTGAATCTACGTATTGAACAATATCGATTTTTTCACCACGTAGCTCTTGAACAACGGCTTGGACACGTGCACCACGAATACCAACACAAGCTCCGACGGGGTCAATTGCAGAATCACGGCTGTACACTGCTACTTTACAACGAACACCTGGCTCGCGAGAAACCGCTACAATTCGTACGGTACCTTCTTCAATCTCAGGGACCTCTTGTGCGAAAAGCTTAAAAAGAAGTCTAGGATCTGAACGTGTCAGAACAACCTGTGGATCACGACTGGATTTACGAACATCCTTAATCATAGCTTGGATACGTTCGCCCTGACGATAACTTTCACGAGGCGTTTGTTCACGCCGTGGAAGAATGGCGTCAGTTTTTCCTAAATCAATGATGATATCGCCTTTCTCAAAACGTCTCACCATACCGGTAATCATTTCTCCGATTCGATCAACGAATTCAGAATGAACAACATCACGCTCGGCTTCGCGAATTCTTTGAATGATGACTTGTTTTGCCGTTTGAGCAGCAATACGTCCAAAAGTCGAGTTATAAGAATCCATTCCTAAAATATCGCCGTAAATCTCATCTTGCTTCTTAGCTTTTGCACGATCTTTTTCGTGGTAGAAAACCTGAAACGCAAGTTCCTCGTCTAACTGGGCGTCGTTACCAATCTTCTGAAGATCAGTAATCAAAACTTCTCGCTCAATATCGATAAGCTCATCGACGACCGTCACGATTTGAAACAACTCAACATCGCCGGTCTTTTCGTTAAATTCGGCCTCGAACTCACGGTCAATTCCATAAACACGCTTAGCTGCTGTTAAAATAGCGGCTTTTAACGCCTCAACGAGTACTTCCCTATTAATACCCTTTAACTCACCAACTTCTTTGATGTCCTGTAGCAGGCTCATATTTTTATCCTAAAACTGAAAGGTTAATTTAGCTTTTGTAACGGTGCCAAACGGAATGCTTACACTTCCTTTTTCGGTCGTTACTTCAATCTTATTATCTTCAAACTTATCTATCGTTCCGTTAAAAACCGTCTCACCCTCGATCGCTTCCTTCACGATTATACGAGCCGTTTTTCCGACCGACATCGCGTAGTGTTTCGCTTTCGTGAGTTTACGTTCAATTCCCGGACTTGAAACTTCAATATTATAGCCCTCGTATACGCCCTCTTCCTCGTCTAATAAGGCTTCGACGTATCGACTCACATTTACGCAGGAAACGACTTCTACGCCCTTTCCTGGTGCAGCCCCAATCTCGGAGTCCACATAAATACGAATCAACCAACCTTTTGACACAATCACATCAAAAAGTTGAACGTTGTACATTTCACATGCTTCTTGCGCCCAAGTTTCGACTAGGGGCTGGATGCGTTTAGGCACTGCAGGAACTGGTAAAACCTCTTCCTGCCCTTGTTTTCTCTTTCGTTTAGCCATTGCTAAATATCGCCTAAAATAAAAAAAGCGGGACTAGCCCACTTTCACAAAAAAAACTGCGAATGTGCCAGTCCTCGGAAATGATCTCAGACCGGTGCGCAGTCTAGAAAATTTCTTTACTGTGCGTGCGCGAAGGTATGCCTATGGTCTGAAGATGTCAAGCGATCAGTTGAAATTGTGACTTCCAGTGCGATTCTCAAAACCCCACTTATTCAGATAAATCGGAAAACTAACGGATTAAAAAGGGCGTTAAGCCTGTTTGTATCATTAACGATACGGTATATAACCGTGAAATATAAACATCTATGAGGTTTCAAAATGGGTATTTTTGGACGAATGAAAACGCTTTTAAAGGCCAATGTTAACGATCTCGCTTCAAAGGCCGAGGATCCAGAAGCAATCCTTAAGCAACTGATTCTAGACATGAACGAACAGCTTTTGGACGCTAAAAAGCAGGTCCGCGACATCATGACCGACCAAAAGCTCACCAAGAAAAAGTTGGATGCGGCCGAAGAAGACGGTGCGAACTGGGAGAAAAAGGCGATGATGGCCGTGAGGGCCGGCGAAGACGCCTTAGCCGGAGAAGCGCTCGAACGAAAACAGTCCGCCGACCAGTTAGCCTCCGATCTACGAGCAAGTTGGGAAGCCCAAAAATCCAATGCGGAACAATTAAGAGCATCGGTGGTCAAACTTGGCGAGAAAATTAAAGAAGCTGATCGGAAAAAGAACAACCTCGTCGCTAGAGCGAGACGGGTCGACGCGCAGAAAAAAATGGCTACCGAATCTGTGGTTGCTGACGGCGAAACCGCTTTTGATGCCTTTGAACGAAGCGCGCAGAAGATCGAAAATTTTGAAGTCGAGGTTGAAGCAGGAGCTGAACTTCAGGGCGACCTTGAAGGCGATGATCTCGAATTAAAATTTGACGACTTAGAATCCGATGCAGGAAGCAACGATGCCTTGGCTGCTTTGAAGAAAAAAATGGGCATGTAAATACTTAAAATTTCTTCCACACTTACCATTAGCTGAGCGAGACGATAAACGACTCTTAGTGAACGATTCAGCATGAAGGTGGGATGGTGTAAATTCCGCAGAAGTTTAGCAGAACAGAAAGGGCAACACAGACAATCAGGCTCGAGATCTAGTGGACAATTATCGAAGAAAAGGAGACGGTTGATGATCCTAGAACCAAACGACTTAGAAAAAT
>CALJNB010000050.1 GCA_937981985.1 uncultured bacterium | reverse complement strand
ATCCGGATGTTCCTATTTATACAGCGGCTATAGATGAGAAGCTCAACGAGCTCGGTTATATCATTCCGGGTTTAGGTGATGCCGGAGATAGATTATATGGGACTCGCTGATCTTATTCTGAAGGGAACGACTTCCGCTAGTGATAGCGATGCCCCACTATTTAGCTTCAATCAAAAGCGTCGCGACCTCGTCCGCGAGGTCGCAGCGCGTGTATATAATACAAACCTTTCAAAATCTCGAACCAATAACAGTGCACTTGAATACGTACTTAATGAAACCGCGATCCAAGAAATTGAACGGCTCAAAAGTGAACAGGGTTTAGAAGAAGAGGTTCGAGATATCTCTTGGTGGCGTGGAATGGCAAGGCGTTTAGGCACCATGTCAGAGCCCGAAAAAAGATCCATTTTACGAGAGCTTATTGATTCGTACGTCGACGATACGGCCGGTAAATTTAATCCCAATGTATATTCGTTTGCAAGTGGCGCCCTGCCCATTGGCTTTGGCCTATTTTTTAAGACCCAAGACCTAAATTCGCTGGGCGATGCATTCCTCCATGCACGATCGGGTCTTCGTGATCTACGTGACTTAAGCGAACGAATCGTTGTCGAAGGACATATAGACACAATGCAACACTTAGTAAAAAAAGGTACTATTGTCGTTGTTCCTACCCACAGTTCGAATATGGATTCAATCCTTCTCGGTTGGGCCCTCGAATCGGTAGGTCTTCCACCGGTAACTTATGGCGCCGGAAAGAATCTATTTGTGAATCCGCTCACTCGATTTTTCATGTACAATTTGGGTGCGTACAAAGTCGACCGGCGTTTACGACACCAACTTTATAAAGACGTTCTCAAAAATTACTCACAAGTATTAAGCGAATGGGGATTTCATAGTTTATTCTTCCCCGGTGGCACTCGGTGTCGTTCTAATATCGTCGAATCAAAACTAAAACTTGGATTACTTGGAACATCAGTTTCAGCTTATACGCGAAACCTTCAAAGCGGAGATGATAAGCGTATTTACATCGTACCCGCGACGATTAATTACAACCTTGTCTTGGAAGCCGAGTCACTTATTCGAGAACATTTGAAAAGAGAAGGTAAATCTCGTTACTTCCTTGAGAACGATGAATTCGATCAACTTTCTATAATCGCTAAATTTGTCCTTAATACGGTCGGGATGCGTTCAACAACGGTAATTCGTTTTGGACAACCCATGGACCCGTTCGGAAACCTTGTTGAGGCCGATGGAGAATCCTATGATTCAAACGGCAGACGAATTGACCCGAAGACCTACGTACAGTCGATCAAGACGGGCGATTTTGTCGAAGATGAACAACGTGACCGACGATACACCCGGCACACCGGTGCTCGTATTGCCGAAGCCTTCAAAACCAATACCGTATTGCAACCTAGTGCGATTGTAGCGTTTTCTATCTTTGAAACACTGGCTGCCAGGTATCCTCGAACCGATGTTTACGAGTTACTTCGATTTGCAACCAACGAACGTATCTCTTTTGCAGAACTTACCCCAGTGCTGACGCGAGTACTGGAAAAGTTGCGGACACTTGAAGCTGATGAAAAAGTTCGGCTTTCCGAAACGGCGTCCTCGATCACAAAATTACTGGATGAAGGTATTGAAAGTTTAACCTCTTTTCATATTCCGCAAATTCTGGTTCCGCAGGGAACAGGACTTTCAGTTGATCGCCTGGACCTTCTATACTTTTACGGAAACCGGGTACGCACGTTCAAGATCGGAAATGTCGTGGAGAAAACATGAGAATAGCAACAATCGGAAGCGGTGAGCGACTCAATATCGTAAAAAGTTTAATGAAGCAAAATAAGGTAGAGCATCTATCACTCAACCTTTCAAAAAAGGGTATCAAAAAGTCGGACGAATTAGAAAACTGCTTTCTCATATTTTTGGCTGTTGCACCTGAAGACGTCCGAGAATGTTGCAGAGCGATCGCGCCCTTCGTGACCGGTCGTCACGCAATCGTTCATTTGGTTCACGCGCTCGAGAGCCAGAGCCAACAAACGCTCTCCAGGGTTTTGGAAAACGAACTTTCTACTCAGCGTTTTGCTTTCCTTAGCGGGCCGATGTGTCTTAACGATGTACAAAGTAAACTGCCATCCTCGGCGATCTGCGCAACGCAATTCGGTGAAATTCACGAGATTGTCGCAGAGTGTTTAAGTAGCCCCACGTTCCGTGTTTATAGGTCTAGCGATCTGGTGGGCGCCGAAATTGCCGCAGTCTATGCACGCGTTATTGCATTTTGTGCGGGAATAGCCTTCGAGCTCGGTGAATCGGTTAAGTCTATGATCGTTGCGAGGGGTTTGTCCGAGGCCTCTCATTTGGTCTCCAGATTGAAAGGCGATTTGCGAACGCCATTTGGACTATCCGGACTGGCAAATTTGCACTTGGCGCTGGGAGATAATCCCAGTCTCGATACGCAATTAGGAACGGGTTTGACCCACTCGAATTGGAAGAAGACAAAAGCCACCAAGACACATTTTTCGAGTTTCCAAAATCTAGTTTTGAATCTCAAAGTAGCATCAGAAAACGCGGGGTTGAGTGCGCCTATTTTGACAGCTGCAAACGAATTGGTGCAAAAAAAAATGAGCGCTGAAGAAGCAATGGCAGCGTTAATGTCATTGCCCATTCAAAACGATTTTTAAAGAATACACGTTTCAATATTTGGAAGAAATAAATCTCCCTATCTTGGAAAAGATATAGACTACCTCTCGCGGTTCAACGCAGACATAAACGTTACATTTCTGAATTACTGTTCCATAGTGATCGAAGCACGCCGTTAACACGTTCATACTGGACAAGGTTTCCGTCATTTTGAAGAATCACGTAAGTATTTGGATTCATCGTCCGCGTACCTGCTGACCATATATCCACGGTCGGGCTATTAATATCTGTACGGTAAACGAGATTACCATCAGGCTGAAGCGTAAGTTCCGGGTTAACGGAGGTTTTATCCACACTGAACGTAATTTGCTTTGTCCAATTATTCCGTATCTGTAGACCATTTTGATTAAACAATAGCTCAAATTTTCCGTTGTTGGATAACAACCGCATGCCCTGCGTTAACGTATCGTTCTTCTCGATTTTGTTTTGGAAGTAACGTCCAAGAGAGGCCGTCATTTCAAGAATTTTTGGGTACTCTCCGGTAGGAAAAGTCTCGGCAACGACGGGTCCTTGGAACTTGGCACTCAAGTAGGTTTTATGATTTGTCGGATGGATAAAATATCTTGGATAAGAAATTCCTGGCTTGAGTTCTCCATATCCCGGATAATTCAAATTTATTTCTTCGCGCTCGCCAACCATTCTTAAGTCGCCTAGAGGAGAATCGCTTTTAAATACGGCAAAACGATAACACCCAATATCGGAAACACCGACCGATGAAGAAGTGCAATAAAAGTCTTTTGCATAGTCGGTTTGTGTGCTGGCGCCGCCGAGGGCGAAAGTGAAATAATACGCGTTCCCGTGTCGTTTTACATCAAACATATCGGCCACCCGACTTTGTGAAGCATCAGATTCAAAGGTCGTTTTTTTTAAAATCTGGTGAAAAGATTCTTGGTCATAGGCCAGCGCAACTTGATGGAAATTATCGGTACCCGCTTCGAGATAAGCCAGCTTCTGAGCCCCCCTGAAAAAGACCTCAGCTCCGAATGACTCTAAATCCACGAAACGCAGGACCCCAGGGTCGCGTTGGTATTCCTCGCTTTTTTCTAAGCCACTGCCGTCCGCACTTACCATCCATTGTTCATATGGGGTTATTCGATTGATTATCCTAGCTTGCCATGAATGAAAATCATCTATTTCTCTACAACCCGTTATGGTGATTTTATCCAAACAATTCTTATCATAACGATATTCATTGTAACTAATAGGGATTAATTCTCGATCAACCTCTTTGACCAGGGCTTTATATTGACATTGAACGACGTCGTCTGGGCTTTTACACATATTGTTATATTTGAAATAAGTAGCGTCTCTGACTCTCTTATCACGAAAAGCGTTGTGCGTATTCTGTTTGACCGAAGTCCAATAGAGAAACAACTTATCTTTAACCGAAAGTAGTTTTGGGACCGACGCGGATAATTTTGAAAGCGACCCGACCGGCCCACCGCCGGCGATCATCACTCGAGTTTCATTGAGTATGAGTTCTTTGTTTTGATCTAAGGGCCCCATGCAAACCCCAACTGAAGTCAAACCGATATTCATTTCAGATTTATGCGCCTCGAAATCGGGACCATGACACTCGAATGCTAACCAATGACGTCCATCGTAAAACTCGAGGTAGGGTTCGTATGCAGTCGTAATTCTAAAATTGCCGCCGTGGATCGTTGGAGGCGGACGAACAGCCGTATCTAATATAATTTTCTTTTCGACCATCTCCATTTTATTATTTCCAATATCGACCATTTCAAAGAGCACTATTGAAAAAGCACCACTGGCATCTGCGTTAGCCTTACGACCCACAAAATATTTACGATCGTTGTGGGTTTTAAATTGAGAGAGTGATGTTGAAGTATTTCCTAAATCCACATCAAATATAAGACTTGGGTTTTCGGCACTATAAGGGTTTGTAGTCAGAAATTGACTAAGCGGGGTTTCATTTTCAGGAATGCTCGTATTGTCGACTGTGGGCTTCTCGACGAATTCATCGGCTATATCAGTATCTTTATCGCGATCTTTATCTATGACGTCCCAATCTCCAACCCCGGAATCTTTAGCATTCAAAAGCGGCTCTTGCCGATCGACAGAACAGCTCGAGATGAATAAAAGACACAACGCCATAACGAGGTTTCTATATTTTTTTTTCATAGAAAATTTTATCGTAAACTTAAGCATTATGAAAGCTTTAGTCTCAGATCGTTGTTACTATTTCTATACCTGACAACCAAACCGATATATTAAAATTGGATAACATCAACGTGCGCGTTTTTAACACTCACCCCGATCTTTTAGAGATCTTCGATAAATAAAAAGGATAACGCGCCACTCGATAACTTGACTTTTTGAAGTCTGTTTTCATTGCCCTAAACAGTCGCAGTTTTCTTTGTGCGACCTACATGATCGATAATTCAAGAAATGTCCGACCGCAAGTAACCCAGTACCAAACAGCGTAAATCCCTTTTCGCCAAACTCGCCGATAAAATCGCCCAAAAGGATCGCTAACACAAGAAAGCCAAGCCCGACGATACCAAGGATTAGCAATTGATAACGTTTGTGCTGAATGCAACCGGTTGTCAAAGCATAAATGCTAATCGGCACAACAGCCAACAACATCCAAAGATGAAAGCCTTCGTTATCCAAATGCAAGGACGCGATACTGGGTACCCATATTAGTGCAAAAGGTAGGATTAGGCAGTGCACGGCACATACCGCGGAAATCGCGATCGCTAATTTGTCGGTGAACAGTTGATTCATTTTGATTTACCATTACAACACGATTGAACGAGCGAATTTACCGCGCGTTGAATCTTTATGGTCTAATTGTAATATTTAGACGGTTTTAGATTTTTAAACGCATTTACCCGAACAAAAAATCTACTCAACCGTTACATTAAACGTGACTTCAATGTCTGAATCGCCGTCATTAATTGTACTTGTTGCGGTCTTCGTTTCGGTGTCGTTTACCGGGGGCTGGTGTTTCAAGGTTACAATCAATGTTCCACTTCCAGCGCCGGTAGTGACGATAGTACTCTTCAACCCAACCGGAAGATCATCACCAACATTATTGGTGGTGTAATCACTTTCTTTATCCGCATACGCATGGGTTACGCCCCCATCAAAGATAGTCCCTGAAAAGAAAATCTGATGTTCTTCTGCCTCTTCTGCGATTTCTTTTCCGATTTCGTACTCTTCGTCCATTTGATCGACAAGCTCATTGAGGAGTTCAATATCAAGAGTCAGTGTTGTATCTGCCGGCAAAGTAATCGCGTCTGTAGTTGGCTCATCGCCGCCGTCACCGTCGGCGTCTCGAAACGCACCTTTGATGTCATCGCCCTCGCCAGAAAATGTAAGTGCCACCGTGGTTATGACCTCCTCATGATTGTGCGCATGAGGTTCGTCGACGTGAGAGTCACCACAAGATGTGCTTACCATAGCGAGCGAAAGAACTAGAAATAATAGTGTTTTTGTTTTCATTGCAGTCTCCTTAACTAGAGGGTTAATTTCATTCTTAGAAAAATTGCGCGGCCGGGATCATGCGCAAAATAACGCAGCCGACTTAAATAATTTCGATATTTCGTATTGAGTAAATTGCGACAATCCAAATCAACACTTAAGGTCGAATCTGTTGATATTTCCCACTCAGTGCCGGCTCCAACATGGATTAAATGCGACGCATCTGGTGGATCTGTGAAATCTGAATTGGCATCAAATTGAGTTTGTTTAAGATTGAGCTCGCTTTTCACGCTGATATAATTATGGGAAAAGGGGCCAATTTTCTCCCGCGTCATTCGAAGTTCTTGCTCGAAAAAAGGCGCCGGAATGAGAGTTAAAAACTTATCGTTGCCGACATCGCGTGCAAAAACGACGGACGCAGTCGATCTAAACTCCAACCAATCTGAAGGTAATATTTCGAGTTCGGCATCGGCACCATAGAAAGTGCTATCGGACTGACTCCAAGCAAAAGTGGGAAATCCACCGTTTATCGTTGTCGTAATCGATGGAACACCGGCGCGATCAAGTTTGGGGCTCAAATGAATATAGTCGGTGATATATTTTGCATGACCTGTCACGTTGGCGGACAACCACCGAGCAGGTGTGTAAGTTAGATCCATAGAAAGCGAATAGGATCGTTCAACGTCCAGATCTTTGTCTCCTTCTTCAAAACCCGCTAACCCTTGACTAACACCATCGATAAATAACTCGTTGACGGTCGGTGCGCGTGATGCCGAAGAGAAGGTCAGATTTGATTTGAAAACATCGACAGGTCGCCACAAAATCCCAGCAACAAAACTTGGCGTGAGATATTTAAATTGATTTTCTTCAATCGGCGCCGAGGCTCCCCCGATACGCGCACGCTGAAAGGTTTCGACGCTTTCATAATCTAATCGCGCACCAATTTCGGCCTCCCAACTTTCGAAAACAAATTGAGACCATCCAAACACGCCTCCAGAAAACGTTCGATAGTTGGGAATAAGACGAACCCCCTGAAAGACGTTCTCTTGAAGTCTGCCCTCAATACCTATCCCGCCAAAGATATGATCTAGGGCATCAAATTCGGCGAGGATTTTTCCAGAAGTCGTGTTGAGCTTAAAGTCAAGTTGCGGCCCATCAACCGATTTTCTCACCTTATCAAATTCCAACCGTTTATTGATCTGATGGGCAGCCTCAATCGTAGTTCGAATCGATGGCAAGGTATCGAATTTAAGTCGCGTATACACAAGTGTGTGTTCGACATCTTGACGCGGACGTTCGATATCGTAATCGAATGTGAACGCGTTAACATTTGGCGGAATGTCCGCGGCAATAAGATCCTTGAATTGATTACTGTTTTCGGCAACTTGACCGGTGAAGACGCCTTGATTCGATCCGAATCTACTGGCTCCGATTTGAAAATTATATGTAGGTTTGTCCCAATGCACAGCACCAGAAACGTTATATTCTTCATTGCCGGTATTATCCAAAATGTAATCTGGAGTCGAAATACTCCCTGCTTTCTTGGCCGAAGTCTGTAGACGCCAGCCCAAAGCATCAAAATCGGTAGATCGACCTCGTAATGTAAGCGACCCACCTAGACCGCGATTATTAGAGTTCCCGAAAAGAGAAAATGAACCTTTTACTCCTGGTTCTACCGGTATTTTTGGAGGAGCAACCAGCACCACACCACCGATGGCATTAGAACCATAGCGCACACCTCCTGCGCCCTTGATGACAGTTAATTTTCCAGCAGAGGCCGGGTCAATTTCAGGGGCATGATCAAGTCCCCATGATTGGGCTTCGTGGCAAATTTCGTCGAATAAGATCAAAAGTCTTGAACCAAAAAAACCATGAATCATCGGCTTAGTCGTTGCCCCACTTTCGACGGCGCGAACACCACTAACGCTTTCAAGTGCACCCCCCAAAGAAAGACCGGCAGTATCATCTAAAGCTTTACCGCTAATCGATTCACGCGTTCGTACGTCAGGCGTTTCTGTTCCAACTGTTCCGACGGTCAATACTTCTTCGGTGTCCTCGACAACAATTTCTTCAGTGTCCAAAACGACGTCTTCTTCGGAGGTCGATTCAGCAAATGACGTGTTCAGGCAACAGATAAACGAACACGACACAAGGCACGTACAAACAATGGGTTTCATCGGTATTCCACATTCAAACACGTAGACACGCGGGTCTACAAATCAATCATCAATAATTAAAGACGTTCGATACCGAATGGGGGTGATGTTTTGGGGGCGTTCATAAGCGTAGCAATTGTACGCTTTGGGGAGAATTCAGAACATTGTGACGATAAAGGCGTGTTATGTAGAACCTTCGGAGTTAGAGAGGGCGTAACGCGACCCATTAAACGAAAGCTATTTGGTCCAAGCTGATCGCATAGGGAACACTCTGCTTCGAGCTCCAAAGATGAAATACTTGTTTGTTCAACATGATCATGCTCATCATGATCGTGACTATGAAATGTACTAATGCACATTCCCAATAGAAGCACGAAAGTGAGGGCAACGCCCATGAATCTTTGCATCATCATCACAGGCTCATAATACAGTGGGAATTTAAATGCAAGTGAATTAATTTGGCGATATTCAAAAAAATAGGTCTCAAAATGGTTTTTGATCTGACCTATCTGCATATTTTTTTTTCGAAATTCTGCGCCTAAAAACAGGTACCGACGAAGGTCAAAAATATTGATGCAAAACGGGACCGACCCGATTCGGTAAATACGGACTTAGGGATTCCAATCACGCAACACAACGATATTTAGAATGAGATTTTTCTATTTTTCTAAGTCTTTCAGCGCGTGGGAATTGAACCACCTATTCACGCGTCGACTCACGGGCCCACCAATATCCTTAACCGCCAAGCTATTTTCCAAAAGGGTATCGGATTCCTCTTTTCTAAGGTCAGCAATGACCCACCGAATCAAATCCCCCATCAAAGCTTTGTCGGCGAGGTTATTACAAACCTCAAAAAAACCTTGTTCAAGTCGTTTATCGGTCACCGCATAATCGATGAACTCACGAATAGAATTCATTTTCTCCGTATCAACTTTGGCCATTTTTTTAACCTTAGTAACGCTATGCTTTTCTCCTTTAACTTTAAAAATGAGAAGTTGCCCATCCTCGGTCACGCAGGACCACACCACTCCCTCGCCGACTCCAGAAACGCCAAAATATTTACCAACCGGGCATTCTTCTTCGACTTCATTGGTCATGCGTATCAAATCATCTTGAACCAAGTCAGGCGCTTCAAAATCAATCCTAAGTTCTTTGAGCCAGACCTTTCGGCTATCAATAATATCGGTACCCCTCTCAAGGAAAGGGTATTCGGCAAGCCATCTCATAGAACCATCAGCGTCAATAATCTTAACTCCAAAGACATAGAAAAAGGGATCCACTTTAGAGACAGCTACCTTTTTTTGAATACCTTTTCCCGCCCACTCGCCGTAAATGACGAGAGAATAACTACCAACCCATTCGTGGGTCTCAACGATAGCTTTATAGAGGTCAGAAAATACATCTTTGTTCTTGGAATGCCATTTAGCAAAACCGTGATTATCTTCTTCGATCGTCAAGATACTATTTTTAGATTGAGGGTGCTGGGTACCGTCTTCGGAAAACAACACAGATGCGTTGGTCCCGTGCACTTTTGCAGTCCCACTCATAGTCAGCGTAACTAATTGCGAATTTTTGCTTAAACTGCGGACCGCTTTGATCGTGTTTCTAAATTGTCCGATAGATGGGTATTTAACAGCTTTCACGAATTCCTCGATGCGCGTTCAACGCGTAAAAATTACCCTTCAAAATTTGAATGGGTCACAACCTAATTGAAAAATTCTAAAACTTATTCCCTCCGAATACATATAGTATTTTCTCAGCTTAAAAACTTGAATAACTTCCCTCCTGGACGCTATCTTCTTATTCAATAAAAATGGACAGCATTATGACGGAAAGCAAAGTATTCATGGCAGGCGAAAGTGAGACGATGAACAAAGCTAATATGATGGCACGAAACTCGTTTAACTATTTCTGGCGAGAAATGTATTGGGAACGACGACGTATTGTACCGGCTGTAGATATAGGAATGGTTAAAGCTGGCTTTCAGGAAGGCGAGGTCGTTGAACACATGTGGGTCAACGAATTGAATTTTGACGGCTACGTGATAAGTGGATTTTTAGTCAATCAACCTCACGAGCTCACCAACATCAAACAGGGTGACGCCGTAGAAATCGATATAGACCAGACCCCCATAGATTGGCTTTTGTTCTCATGCGGCATTGTCTATGGAGGGTTTTCGATTCACGACATGAGGCTTCAAATGACCGACGATGAACGCCAAGATCACGATGACGCTTGGGGGCTTCCCTTTGGAGATCCGACCAAACCTGCGCTGCCAGAAGATGCTGGCGCCGATCACCCGATGGCGGAAGGGATGGTTGAGAAGATGCTAACGTTTTTAAATGACAAACCAGAGGAACTCTGTCTGACCGACGAAAAGGGCTATACCCTATTGCATTACGAAGCGGTCGCAGGAAACGCCCCAATAATTGAAGCACTTCTTAGTTTGGGCGTGGATACAGAAGCTAAAACCCTACGAGGTGATACTGCTATGGATCTTGCTAAAAAGTTAAGATGGGACCGGGTCGTAAAATTGCTGTAGGGGACATAGCAAAGAGTCGACTATGGACTCGTTCTTATTGAGGAAGCGAACTCTTCTAAGCTTAGCTTTGCCGCGGTTTGTGTCGCGTTTAGCCCTTTCGAGATAAGCTCATCGGCTTCATAAGGATCTTCAATAAGATTGTAAAACTCTTTACTACCATCTTCGAAAACAATGAGCTTGTAGGTATCATCCCGTATCGCCCAAACGTCGATATCAGAATCAGCCTCAGCATATACATAATCTCTGGGTGTGTATGGTTCATTCGACAAGAGTCCTTTGAAACTTCGACTATCATGAATACGAGTTATATTCGTCTGGGCGATATCGGCTATGGTCGCGTACAGATCTGTTGAATTTATAATCGCGGGTTCCCGCTTGCCTGAACCTACTACTCCCCTTCCCGCCACGACCATGGGTGTATTTACACCGCCTTGGTAGACGCTTCCTTTTGCCCTTCGACGTGAATAGGGACTTTGTACAACCTGACTTGGCGATCCATTATCACCTATGAAAATAATAATTGTATTCTCGTCAACCGTTTCTAATAAACGCCCCATTTCAGTATCTAAAGCCTCAAGCATTAGGTGATAATACCCTAATGGGTTGGCCATGATATCGGCATCGTCTCCAGTTAAGTTTGTCGCACTTATAAGATCTGCTGGAGGAAGATGAAAAGGACTATGCGGAGCCGTATATGCAAGCCAGAGAAACCAAGGCGATTCAGGATTCTTCGTCTCTTGTTTTTGTATCCATTCGATACCTAGGTCGGTAAAATAACGCGTGGAATACTCTTTCACATCTGACATGTTACCATTTTCGGTTAACTCCCAATCAGAATAATCAGTGTGTCCGCCAGATAGAAAACCCGCGTAGTGTTCAACACCCATCATCGCGGGATTATCCGCGCCACCATTTCTATTTGTTGAAAGATGCCACTTTCCGATTACCGCGCTTTGGTAAGTGGTCTTAGACTTAAGATAAGATTGTAGAGAAACCTCAGAGGTGGAAACACCATTATTTGGAGGTAAGACCCCAAGAACCCCTGAGTTAAAACCATACTTGCCTGTCAAAATCGTTGCACGTGTTGGAGTACATGTGGGGTTGGTCCAAAAGTTTTCGAAAGTAATCCCGCGATTACTTAGGCCTTGAAGAAAAGGCATATTGGGTTTGATCGCACCTTCCGGATGGACTGGTGATGCGTCTAGCCCCATATCGTCAGCGATAATCAATAAAATATTTGGGGGACCGGTTGAAGATAAGTCATCCTTCAATCCGATATCCTGAACGGCATCTTGAACGACATCCGGACTCGCGGAAAGGTCATCGGATTTTATGCCAACGTCCTCAACAGATTCATCGACAATAGAAGGTTCCTGACAACCCATCACTAAAAGTACGACCAGTAAAATGGAAAAATTTAATTTTGAATTCGCTTTATCCATAAAGGTCCTCTTTTTCCCAGTAGCGTAAGATCATATCCCAGCTCGATCGCAGTGTCGATATGATAGGGTACCCATAATTATATATCTATTGAGACGAAATACCGTCTGTTTGTCCTCAATAATAGAACAGGAAATCGAAAGTACGGCTTTATTCCTAAAAATAGAAACGCTACTGTACGGCAAATAATTTGGATTTCGACGATGGGTCGAGGTTTGTTCTAAGGATATATTATGAAAACGATAATGATTATAACATTGGTTGCTTTTTCGATGGGATGCAAAAGCGAGCTCGATGGCAAAGTAAAAGCAAAGGTTTCTGAAGCTAAAGAAGTTGTAAAGAAAGTTGAAGAAAAAGCGAAATCCGCAGATATCGTTGCCACAAAGACTATGCAATTAGCTAAGGATTCATCCTTTGGTTTTGTCGGCGCAAAAGTTGTCGGTGACCACGCGGGTACTTTTACCGACTTTAATGGAAACATTACTGTTAAAGGTAATAGCGTTGAAGCGTTGAAAATCGATATCAAAACTGCCTCCTTAGCGATCGTGAAAGAAGAAGGTCTCAATCCGGAAGCTGAGGGAAAGTTGGCCGGACATTTGAAATCGCCTGATTTTTTTGACGTCAAAAAATTTCCACGTGCGTCTTTTGAATCCACCTCTATCAAAGAAGAGAAGAAAGGGGACCACACTCATACGGTTACGGGGAACTTAGAAATTCGCGGAATCAAAAAATCGGTTACCTTTCCCGCTACTATAGGTTTTGATGGAGGCGTAACAGCTGCCGCAGACTTCAAAGTTAATCGCGGTGATTTTGGAATCGTATATAAAGGCAAAGCAGACAACCTCATTAAGGAAGAAGTACTTCTAAAGATTAAGTTCAAATCAAAAGCTTAATAAACAATAGAAGCACATCTCAAACAAGCCCGGAGACTTAAAGTCAACGGGTTTCTTTTTAACCTCTACCAACACAACTTGTAAAATTGAGAAGCCCGGTGCATCTTGAACTCGAATTACTATTAGGAGCATCGCATGACACCCGTCGTACAAGTAGATATTAATAATTTTCAAATAGAAGTCATCGATAGATCTCAACACGTGCCGGTAGTGGTTGAGTTCTGGTCACCTACGGTTCCGCAATGCGCAACCTTATCAGCCCAGCTGCAGCAGTTTGCTATTAGCGCGGGCGGCAAGTGGGTATTGGCCAAAATGAATGTTAGTGACCCACAAAATCAACAATTAGCGATGCAACTTCAAATTCAAGGTATTCCGGCTGTAAAAGCATTTCAAAACGGACAAATCGTCGACGAATTTTCCGGTGTACCGCCCTTGCCTCAACTTCAAGCGTGGCTTGAACGATTTGGATCTGATGAATCAAATCAGCTCGTCGCCGCGGCGAGACAGGCTATGGAGGATCAGCAATTTGAGACTGCGAGCAATCTATTCAAGTCACTACAGGAGATGGATGCCGAAGATATTCGCCCGTTTTTGGGATTCGCTGAGATCGCTATTTCAATGGGAGACCTAGACGCCGCAACTTCAATCATCGCACAAGTCGATGAAAATAAAATAGATGACGAAACCAAAGGTTGGCATTCCAAAATCGAACTTCTCATCTCCGGATTCGGAAAAGATAAGTCAGTTTACGAAAAAGCATTGGAAAAGAACCCCGATGATTATGAGGCCCGTTACGAACTTGCAATGCTTAATGCAACATCACAAGAGTATGACGCGGCTTTTGGCCATCTGATCTACATCGTCTCAAGAAATCCAAAATTTCGAGAAGAGGCGGCTCGTCTTTCAGCTATTAAACTTTTTGACGTCGTCGGCCCAGATAGCGAACTAGCAATCGAGTGGCGAAAAAAACTCGGCCGTGCCATGTACTAAGATAGCAATAAGGAAAAAAAAAGACTCCGCGTATCGCGAAGTCTAGTTGTAAAATTGAAGAAGTTTACCCTTCGTGAGAATCTATAACTTTATCGCCAATCTTTTTGAGTGTGTCGACTTGCGCTAAGGTTGCACCGGAGAAAAACTTCTTATCTGCTTTTCTAACTGCAATAATGGCATCTTTGGCTACGGTCTTTCCTTTGGCATAAAGTTCAAGATTGTTGGCCCGTTTATCGGTTTTAGACTTCTTAATCTTTACAAGTTTCTTGGCTTGTAAGCTTCGCACTGACTTTGAAATAGTCATCTTGTCGATATTCGTATGTCCAACGAGAATGGCCTGACTGACATCATCACCTGATTTTTCGAAATCGATCATCGCAACGAGGATAGCAAATTGAGTCTGAGTGATGTTAAAGCCCGCAAGAACATCAGCAAGATTACGTTGCCAAAGTGTTGTTAATTTCCAAAGAGTGAATCCAGCGCTTTCGTTCGACTTTTTTGCCATTTTAGTATCCGTATTGAAGAAGTTATTTAGTTTTACTACCTAAATAGTACACCGTAGCCGAACGAGGTAAAGAATTTTGTAAAAAAACTTACTAACTTTAGTAAACAAGTGACCCTAATTTTTTAGTAAAACCGGATAAAATCTAGTGATTATAGCGTTTTTCTTTTAGCGTCGAGTCTAGATTCATAAACCATTCGTCGGCAGCACCCACAGTGCAAGAATAGTTCTTTTTCGTAAGTTCAGGCTCTACGGTATCACCTTCCTTGTTCACATTCTTACTCTTATTCTTTTTCGACTTCTCCGGGCGAGCAATCTTATTATCGAATTCGTCAAAACAATAACCCCCTTTGCAAACGCCACCGATCGGACAATCCGGGTTACGTTTCAGAAAGTATAAGACGATTTCACCTTCCTCAGGTTCCTTTTTAACGTTCAAGCGTTGAAACTTTGTGTTCATATGAACTCGAGCGCGATTACCGTCAATTTCGCTCTTTAGGATACGAAACTCCCTGATATCGATCATCTCAGGCTTCATAAGGAAAAGTTTTTCTATCGTCCTTCCAATATCAACCCGATCGCGTTCTAATTTATGATGATAAAGAGCGGCTTGGCGAAAGTCTTTGAATTGAACATCTGAAAAGAACTTTTCTGCCAACGTATTCACGACGGCAGTCTTTCCAAACTTCGGTCCAAAAAACAACGCTGCGAAGACAGCGCCCATAATCACAAATACGAGGATAGTAATGATTTTTGATTTTCTCATTTCATCCCTTATTCGAGAGGTCGTGTTCTCAGAAACTCGCCTATTTTCTTCAAGACAGGCTCAAGCACCGATGTTTGCCTAAAAATTAGCCGAAAAGAGTCAGTCTGCAAGTTTTCATCTTCACATAAACGCGTTAAACGTCCAGCTTTGAGATCGTTTCGAACCATATACTCCGGTACTACCGCCACACCTTCGTTTTTCAATAATAATTGAATAATCGCAGCACCTGCACCGCAGGACCTCACCCGACCAAAAGTCAATCGACCAATTTTAGAAGTAAGATAGCGAGTAAGAGGAAGCGTTGTGTCAATATCCAACAGCACGTGGTTTATCGTATCTTCAAAACTATCGAATGGAACTTCTTCTAATAAGGCTGGCGCAGCCACGAAAACATAATGTTCTGTGTGTAGGAATTCTGAGGTCCATGTGCTCTGAGCGATAGGTGCACTTGTGACGATACCATCGACCTGGCCCGCCTGTAGTTTCCCCTTAATATCTTGGCCAGAACCAAAGTAGAAATCGATTTCCCAACTGGGATATACTTTCTGAAGTTCTAGAATATTGGGTAATATCCAAGACATTCCTAACTCGTAACGCGTACCGATAGTTATATGAGCCGGAGGTTCGGTGTCTTCGAGAACAGCGCTTATACAGGCACGCGAATCTCGAATCGTAATTTCGGCTATAGGGATGAGTCTTCGCCCCGCATCGGTGAGTTCGACTTGACGCGTTGTTCGCACAAAAAGCTCAACGCGCAATTGTTCTTCAAGTTGCCGAATACGTTGGCCGAAAGCCGCTGGCGTTAATGCCATTTGTTCCGATGCCCGACGAAAATTTAAGTGGGATGCTGCAGCGATGAAACACTGCAGATTTTCAATCGACGGAAGATGTCCAAGACCTATCATACTTCGATCGCTTTAAAGCTAGACTTCGAAGATCTGATCGATTTCGGCATCAACCTTTTCGGGCTCTTGATCCTTTACGAGTCCTATTTCTTGAACGAGCAACCGCTTCGCGATCTCCAGCATACCTTTTTCACCAGAACTTAGGGTTTTGCGAGTCCGCAACATGTTCACATCGCGTATGACTTCGGCAATACGGTACGCATCGCCTGAGTTGATCTCGATACCGTAAGCACGCTGTCGACGATTCCACGCTTGCATATCGATTTCTACATCACGGATTCGAAGCAGGTCATAGATTTCTTCGACTTGCTTTGGATTGATTAAAGGACGCAAACGTACTTCATCGACGTTTCCGATCGGTATTTTCATTTTCGTGTTCGTCGCCAAAGTGTGTAACTCATAGAACTGATGCGTTTCACCCATTATCGTCATGGTTAGTATATCACTAACTCTGGCTACCCCAAATTTGGGGTAGACCATTAAATCGCCGACTGAAAGCGCTTGGGATTTTTCTGCCATGAAGAAAGCCTTTGTGGGGTCTCCTAAAGTACTCGTAAAAGAAAGAGCAAGCAAAGACCGCGTATATTATAAAATCATACAAATTACGACAAACGCCTGATGGCATTTGAATCTCATTGATTTTTAACTTTTTAATTTCAACTGCTGTGCCAAACCGACGAGTCTTGCTGTTGAAAAGCTATTTAGTTTGTTTGCATAATCAGCATTTCCGCCGGGGAATTTCGCTTTCGTTACAGCGTCAATTACCGCTGCACGCGTCTTCCAAGTTGAAGTGAGCTTCTCGTTTGCATCGAAAAGACGAAGCAATTTTATATTGCTCATTACACTAATACGTTTTTCAAAATGCGCTTGCTCTTCGCCTTCAGGACACGTCAAGAAAGCTAATACTTTCTTGGCGAGTTGTTCCTTTGAACCGTGCGCTGCTTTTACTTTTTGAAGTGGACTTTGTTTTGCCATTTTGGGACTCCTGTGAATCGTTCGCCGCCATCGGTCCTAAACCCGGAGTGAGGTTAGAACTCGTAGCAACTTGTTTATTTTGAGAATCTAAATAAGATACCCATCCGCTTTTAGCGGCGCAGACCTATACCAAAGGTGATCCATGAAAGCAAGCTTCGCGACCCTGATCCTCCTCTTCGCCTTTGCGTGCTCTGACCAAAAAGGTAGTAAACATAAGCCAAAAGGCGGCACTGCCGGCAAAGGGCAGGCTCAAAAGAAACAACCCATTAAACGAATTCCGCCTCAAAATGTGGTCTATGACAAGGGCGAGATGCCCGATCAAAATGCAATATTAGGTGAAGCGGATGGCGAAAAAGTAACTCTGGGAGATTTTGAATTAACATCCAAATTTGCGCTCGTGGCAGAGCGGAGCGAAACGAAAGAACTTCCGGCCGACCGAATGGCAATGCCCCATATTCATTTCACGATGACCCAATCGATTCTCTCCCGGCGCGTGGCTGCAAAAAAAGCGAAAGAACGCGGGATTAGCGTCAGTGAAGAAGAATCCAGAGCATGGCTCGCCAAAGAAAAAACACTGAACTATCTCGTAGCCGAAGATGCCGATACAGCGGCGCTTCTAAAACCGTACGGGATCACAACCGAACAGTTATTTACGTTCGCAACTTACGAAGTGTTCGTCGAAAAATTCGTAGCGTCAGAACTTGAAGCCGTAGAAAAGGATGAAATCTGGAAGGCCTACTCATCCGAATACAATCGAGTCATAGCCATTATCGGGTCGGCTCATAACGTGCCTACCGGAGAAGAAATAGACAGTTTCGTTCAAAAGGAAAAAACGCGAATCGCTGACTATTTTGAAAAAAATAAAAAGAAATTTCGGAGTCCTAAGCGCGTAAGAATAGATATCTTAAGAGTGAAGAAAAACGCGATCAAGACCGATGACAAAGCCGAACAAGAGGCAGTTTTGGAGAAGGCCGCATCGGCCTTGGAAAAAGGCGAACGGATAGAAGACATCGCGAAGAAACTCGATCTAGAAATTGAGCTGGATCGAAAACTTATCCTCCAAGAGAACAAAAAGGCCTTTTCATCAAAACCCGGGATGAGTGGCTTTGAGACCAAGGGACCTCGTGGTGCTTATACGTGGATTGTGCGAGGCTTTGTCGCATCTGAAGAAGCTACGCTTGGCAGGTCGGTCGAACGTGAAATTGCAGCAAAACTACTCCGAGACTACCAGATCAGCCCGGCACTCGAAACGCGCCTTAAAATCGCCCAAGACAAAGTGCTGAAAAAAGTCACGCTTAAGAACGCAAAAAAAACAGGGAAGAAACTCACAAACTACGGAATGCGCTGGCGCATTAGTAATTTCTCAAATCGCGGTACGATAACCGATTTTGGACTCGTCGAAGATCTCGTGAACGAAGCGTTCGAAAATAAGGCCGGGTTCATTGGCGGTCCTCTAAAGTCGCGAGAATATGCTTATGTCTATAAAATTTTGGACAGAGAGTACGCGGACCGAAAACTATTCGAAAAAAAATACGTACAATTTCGGGAAGAATACCTAAAAGCGAAACACGGACAGGTTTTACCGCTATTCATGTCTCAATTTAAGAATACCCAAATTGATACCAAACCATTGCGTATTAAATGGGGCGTCTTTCGAAAGACTCGCAAGTAATTTTCGGTTGCGAACACTACAAATCGCCGAAAGAGAAAGTGAGAACTAACCTTCTTCAGAAAGGCCTTCGACAAAGCGAACGAGAGTGGCCACGCCGTGTCCGGTACCTCCTTTTGGACCCAATGGGTCCTCGGACTCAGTAAACGCTGGCCCCGCAATATCCAAGTGTGCCCACGCATCCAAATTTACCCAACGCTTAAGAAAAAGTGCTGCGGTGATTGCGCCTCCCCATCTTGGACCTAGGTTTTTCATGTCGGCAAAGGGTGTATCTAAACCCGCATCCAAACGTTCTGTGAGGGGCATTCGCCATAAATCTTCGCCAGATTTTACTCCCGCGTCTTGAAGCTTAGCGACTAAATCATCGTCGTTCGAAAATAGACCTGTCGTGTGCTCGCCCAGGGCAACTACTGCTGCACCTGTTAGTGTCGCAAGATCGATGAGCGTCTCAACACCTTGTTCCTGGGCGTATGCTAAGGCATCTGCCAAGATAAGCCGTCCTTCCGCATCGGTGTTATGAATTTCTACCGTTTTTCCACCGTATCCGCGGAAGATATCGTTGGGTTTAAAGGCGTTATTCGCGATCGCATTTTCAGCGGTCGGTACTATAAAATGAACTTCAACATTTTCCGGGCGTAAACCTGCAATGGCTTTTGCTGCCCCTAAGACGGCGGCGGACCCGCCCATATCACAATGCATATTCATCATAGATGCACCGGGTTTGATATTATACCCGCCGGTATCAAAGGTTACACCTTTACCAACCAAACCGACGACATGATTGACGGCACCTTCGGGTTTATAAACTAAATGAATCAGACGCGGTTGATTCACGCTTCCTTTTCCGACCGCCATGATGAGATTGAAACCTTTCTTTTCGAGTTCTTTCTCTTCCATAATGGTACAAGACAGATCACCAAATTTTGCGATTTGGCGAGCGCTTTCAGCGAGCGATTCGGGATAGAGTTCATTAGGAGGCATGTTTACTAAAGTCCTCGCGTAATTAATCCCATCGGCTAGAATTTTTGCGTGCTCAATCTTAGTCGTCTCTGGAAATAATAGCTCAACACCGACCACGCCTTCGAACGCGTCGTCTTCTTTAGTCAGGTGTGTGTCGAAGTGGTAGTTTCCCAGTTCGAGTCCCTCTACAAGCTCGGACTCATAACCTCCTAAATTGGAAATTGCGATTTTCGATGCACGCAGTTTCTTCGCCGTCCGAATTGCTAGAACACCAGCCTTTCGAGCCGAACCGGCTTTTAAATCCGCCGCGGCACCGACGCCTACAAGCACGACTGTTGAGGCTGGTTTTGCCAGGGCTCGAACAACGAACTTCTGACCAACCTTCCCTTTAAATCCTTCATTTGTGGCAAGCTTTGCGATATCGACATCCAGATTCAGATCGCTAAAATCTGTTTCCCCCTCGTGGGCCCAGACAAAAAGAATATTGGAATCGATTTCAGAAAAATTGGAGAATTTATATTGCATGGAAATACCTGTAAAATTAGACGTAATATTGCCGGCTTGAAAAAACGTAAGATCCGGCGAATGCAGCCAACGCTGTTAACACTGCACAAAAAACTAAACTAACCCACCATTCCGCGGGCAGTGCTTGACCGATTGTAATCGCCTCCCAAAAACCGACTTCGGAGCTAAAGCCTGCCATCGTTTTTGTGTGATTTTTGACCGTCAAAAACATAATGTTCGGAATCACCGAACATAGAATTTCGACCACGACAAAATAAATAATACTCGCCAAAATACTACTTGCGAAAACGGCACCAAGCGCCGCAAAAATGGTCGTGTAGGTCATAATGCCCAGCGCCGAACCGCCAATGATTTGCAGGAAGTTTTCAACGCTCTGGCCCATGTCGTCGGACTGGAAGAGACAGACCAGAAATAATAGGCTGAGTGGGATCAAAACTGCCGGAATAGCAACGGTGATTGCTGCGATCGTCTTACCGATAAAGAGAACGGACTTACTTATCGGGCGAAGCGTCAGAAATGTGAGCGTTCTCCCCTCCATCTCTTCGACAATCGCCGGACCACCGTAGAACAAAGCGGCAAGCGGTATCAAAAAGGGGATGGTAACGGTGTTTACGATTTTAGAAAACATCGACAACCCATCAAGCGACTCAAACATGACATAAACAAAGGCTCCCAAAACCGGTAACATTTGAATAGCAAGTAAGGCTCGGGTTTTTCGAGCCTTTAACAAACGACGAATCTGAACGCCAATCACGGTTGTCAGCTGGGAGGATATTCCAAAATTTCGAGCCGAACTCTTAATAGCACTCATGCGTTCACCAAATAATCAAAAACAGCGGTAAGATTATTGTCCATCGAAGACATTCGATGGAGCTTTATTCCGGACTCAATCGCAAGTTTAGGGATGCGATTGTAACAAGCATCTGGATCGGAGGTCTGAACCTCAAAACCATGTTCAGAAAACTGGATGGAAACAACGTCATCAAATGCGGCAAGTTTGGCTGCAAAATCACGTGGCGATCCGCAACCAATTCGTATGGAATGCGGGTGTTCATCGATAAGATTTCGAATCTTGTAAATATTGCCATCGGCAACGATTCTTCCTTTATTGATAAGGAGAATATTCGATGTCATCTGTTCGACCTCGTGAAGTATGTGACTACTCACGATTACAGTTTTTCCCGCCTCACCAAAACCACGAATTAAATTGATGATGTGACGACGTCCGACCGGATCTGTACCTGCCAAAGGCTCATCGAGAAATAGGACGTCGGGATTATGGGCCAAAGCTTGAGCAATTTTTATCCGCTGTCGCATTCCTTTTGAATAGGTTCGAATCGGGGCGTTTTTCTTATCAGATAAATTAACTGTATCGATAGCAATTTCTGCCAGTTCGATCGCCTCTTTTTTGGAATAGCCCTGCAAACGCGTTAGGTAGCTTACAAATTGTAATCCTGTCATTTCCTCGTAAAATGCGTCCTGCTCGGGTACGAAACCAATTCGACTCATTACGTTTCTGTTGTTCCAGATGAGTTCGCCGAAGATACCGACGTTACCTGTCGTCGGACGAAGTTGACCGGTAACGACTTTTAGGAAGGTAGATTTACCGGCACCATTGGGCCCCAAAAGTCCGAGGACTCCAGGACCGATATCAATTGTAATGTCGTTGATACCAATTACTTTCCCGTACCAAAGAGAAAGACGCCTGGCTGAAATAACGGCGCCTTCCCCGCCAACATGTGGAATTTCAAGTTTGCTCATTAGGCGACTCCTTCCAATTTAGACACACGCCAATACAACGCACCGATACCCGCTGCTGTAGCGACAAGTAGAATGAGAGGTGAAAGCAACAAAACGCCTTCCAAAGCCTGACCGTTTAAAATCCAATCGCTGACCAATCGAATATTTCCTGTAAGGCTCCATAATCGAGCAAAGGATTCATCATCGGTCGCGATCCCTACAATCTGACTTAAAACGAAGGGCACCACCATGACTCCGATCCAAGATAATTCCACGTATCCTTTTCGAGGACTGGAAGAGCTAAGACCGATCAGAAGAATGGAAATAAAAGCATTCATAACGATAATAATGAGCCAAGTAAGCCCCATATCAACGGCGACGTCTTTAAGAAATTCTGTTTTAGCAAACATCGCCACACGGATGATTCCCACGAAAAACGACGGAATAATCGAGACGAGACTGCCCAAGATGAACACACCCAAGAACTTCCCAATCACATAATCGATTCGTGTTAACGGTTTTGAAAAATACAGTTGAATCGTTTTGTATCGAAGATCATCTGCAACAACACCCGCCCCCGAAGCCATGAAAAGCAGAATAGTCGAAAACGTGATACCCTGAATATAAAGGGAAACGAACTCGGCACTCGGCGAACCAGAAGAAATGCCTTTGTTTCGTGCGGCGTATTCTAGGAAGACCATCATCGTCATTACTAGCGGAAAGATCCAAAGAAAGATGAGTATAAGTTTGGTCCGTAAAAATTTGATAAACAGACTCAATGTGGTTGTGGCAATCGTCCACCAAACGCGACGATTGTCGATCGCCCCCTCGTAGCGGACGTAATTTTGGTCATGAATACTCATGGAGACGCCTCTTCAAGCAAACCCAAGAATGCGGCTTCGAGCGTTAACTCTCCGGGCACGAAATGGCGGATTTGAATTTTATTTTCGACGATACATTTTAGGATATCCTGACCGTCATTATTTTCGGCAACAATCACTTTCGCCTTTAGACCCTCTTGGCTAACGTTAAAGTCAGCTTTGCGAAGCGCATCGATCAGTACTCCGATTTCACCTTTAGGTTCAATTTCAAAAACACGCTCGCCGGATTGGGTAAGGTCAGCAACAGAACCGTGATGAACGAGTTTGCCATTATTTAGCATCACTACCGATTCACAGACCTTCTCCACATCAGACAAAAGATGAGTCGATAAAACAATCGAAACACCACGTGCCTTTACGTCTTCAATAAGTTCGAGAATTTCTTCCCGACCTTTTGGATCCAAACCGTTTGTAGGTTCGTCTAAAAAAAGTAATTTCGGACCGTGGACCAAAGCTTGAGCTAACTTTACGCGTTGTTTCATACCGGTAGAAAAACCGCTCAGGGCGCGATAACGAGCTTCACCCAGTCCAACGTAATAAAGAATCTCATGTGCACGGCGAAATGCATCTGCTTTGGGCATCCCAACCAAACGGCCCCCATAGGTGATATAATCAACGGCCGTCATGTAGGGGAGGAAGCTGTCGTTTTCGGGCATATATCCCGTTGAACGGCGCACTTTTTCAGCCTCGTCCGGTAGTCGGTACCCCAGAACAGATGCCGAACCTCCGTCAAGATTAAGTAGACCCAACAAAGTTTTGATGAGTGTCGACTTTCCTGCGCCGTTGGGCCCCAATAGGCCCACACTCCCCTCTTTGAGTTTGAACGATACTCCGTCAAGAGCACGAAAAGATCCGTAATTTTTTTGAACGTTATCTAAATCAAATAGCATATTTTATTTGGTTAAAAGAAGAGCTGCAACAATAATTAGCGCGATCAACATAACGAGAAGAATTCCAACGGCAACCTTTAAATATTTTCGCGTATTATCTTGCGGAACAATGCCCATTTCAGAAGTGGCTTCAGCAGGGATATTACGAACACCTTGGGGAATTGGCGCTGTTTGAGTTCGCAGTTGAGGTGCTGCAAATGCTGGCGCAGCCCCCACTGGTGCAAACATTCCGGTAAGTTCACTTCCTGGAACATGATTCGCGGTGGAGACCATTTTTCGTTCAGTTAGAATTTCTGATTCACGTAAAGCCATCGCCGCAAACATTTCCATCGCGTTCTGGAATCGGTCGTCAGGATCTTTTGCCATCGCTTTTAGAATAATTTTTTCCATAGTAGGCGCGATAGGGCGAGAGGCCATCTTCGTTGGCGGAAGAGGTTCGTTAAACACGTGCATGGTAAGAATTTGAACTGCTGAAGTAGAATCAAAAGGAACCTTTCCTGTCATCATCTCGTACAACATCACCCCAATGCTGTAGATATCTGTACGTTTATCAAGATCTTTTGCTTGTGCTTGTTCAGGGGACAAATACTCGGGCGTTCCGTAGACAATCCCTGCTTGAGTCAGTTGTTTTTCGCTCGTTTCATTATTGGTAATTTTCGCGATTCCGAAATCCAGAATTTTGACGAAGTTATTTTCTCCGCGAAATTGAGTTAAAAGAACGTTATCGGGCTTTAGATCACGATGGACGATATCTAAATCGTGTGACTCAGCTAATGCGCTGCACATTTGCTTCACAATTTTTATCGCAACCAACTCATCCATCAAACCAAGCTTCAGTTCGTCGCGAAGCGATCTTCCGCTCACAAACTCCATCGCCAAATACATCAAATTCGAAGGTGTTCTTCCGAAGATAAAAACGCGAATAATATTAGGGTGCGTGAGCATACTAATTACGCGTGCTTCCCGGTTAAAACGCTCTTTTATCTCCGCGCTCTCCGCAGCTTTCCCGTGCAATACCTTGATTGCAATATCTTGATTGATTGTGGGTTGATTCGCCAAATACACGGCCCCCATTCCACCCTCTCCCAACTTACGGGTTATGGTGTAGTCACCAAATAACTTTGTCCCAATCAGACTTCCATTTGTTTCTTGAGGGTGCATAGACGGCTCCGGAGTTTTCAGGGTTATACCACTTAAGGCTAAGGTATCAAGACAACAAGCAGAGTAGCTGCCTGGGCCGTCCGTTTGATAGTCCGATTCATCTGCGGTATTTTACAGAGCGATCGTTCTCATTTGAAGATCCCTTACTTATTGTTTACCTTGAGTTGTCTCAAGGAATCTAAATGAACATATCGCATAAAAACCTATACTTATCGGCCTCTTTATTGGCATTCAGTGCTTGTGGAATTTCGTTGAACGGCTGCGGCAGTAGCACGCAGACAAATAACGGAACCAAGATCAATAATGGCACAACGATTATCATTACGCCCCCTAATAATGGGAAAACAAATAATGATAATGGTACAACTACCTTCGCGACAGCAACCTCGGGTCTAGACGCACGACCCGTGAATACGACCTGCCTCGCCAAGACACGACCTCCGGCAACAACCAGCGTCACTCTTGAACGCGTATTTCCGAGTCTTCAATTCAGCAATCCCCTTCTTGCTCGTCAGGCGCCTGGCGATGATTCGAAATGGTACGTGATGGAGAAACGCGGAAGTATTCGCGTGTTCGAAAATCAAAACGACGTTAGCTCCGCGGCGACATTTATAGATATTTCAAATAAAATCGTCGCCGATGGTGAAAAAGGATTATTGGGATTTACCTTCCACCCGGATTTTAAAGACAACCAAACTGTTTTTCTCTCCTATACACTTCCACCAGCAAATCGTCCGATCTCAATCATCAGCAAATTTACTGTAAGTAACGGTACGATCGACAAAAGTACTGAAGTTGAAATTCTGCGTTTAGAACAACCCTACTCAAATCATAATGGTGGCGGCATTGAGTTCGGCCCAGACGGACTTTTATACATTGGGTTCGGCGATGGTGGATCCGGTGGCGATCCACAGAAGCACGGTCAAAATACGAATACTCTTCTCGGCGCGATGGTACGAATCGATGTTGATAAAAGCGAGAACGGAAAAAACTACGCAATACCTGCAGATAATCCCTTTGTTTCAGGCGGCGGAAAGCCAGAAATTTACGCATGGGGAATTCGCAATCCGTGGCGTTTCTCTTTCGATACAGAAAGCGGAAAACTTTGGGCTGGAGATGTAGGGCAAGTTAAATTCGAGGAGGTTTCGATTATCGAACGCGGTGGAAATTACGGTTGGTCACAAAAAGAAGGATTCGCCTGTTATGATGCTGCCCCACCTTGTGATGAACTACCCTTCATCGATCCGATCATTGCCTATCCGCGCGGTGAAGGACAGTCAATTACCGGCGGCTACGTTTATAGAGGTGACACTCTTCCCTCGCTTGTAGGAAAATATATATTCGCCGATTTTGCGTCTCTGATGATTTCGGCAGTGGTCTATGATCCCATAACGGGCAAACCCAAAAAAGAAGATCTTCTTAACGCAGGATTCCGGATCGGCTCTTTCGCACAAGATAATGACGGTGAGGTTTATGCGCTCGATTTTTCCGGCGGCAGAATGATGAAGTTTACCGGGCCGGTTGAACAAAGCTCAGACTTTCCAGAACTTCTCTCAAAAACCGGTTGTATGGATCCCAATGATGTAACCCAACCAGGTCCAGGTCTTATTAAGTACGAGGTTAACGCACCTTTCTGGTCTGACGGAGCAGCTAAGTCGCGATACATGGCTATCCCCGATGGAGAAAAAATCACATTGAATGCTCAAGGAGAATTCGTATTTCCAATTGGAAGTGTTTTAGTAAAAGAATTTAGCATTGATAAAAAGCGAATTGAGACCAGACTTATGATGCGTCACACCGACGGCGACTGGGGAACCTATCTATACGAATGGAATGACGACCTGAGCGACGCTAGACTATTAGTTGCAGAGAAGACCAAAACTTTATCAAACGGACAGCTCTACAATTTCCCAAGTCGCGGTGACTGCTTAACCTGTCATACAAGCGCGGCGAATCGTGTCCTTGGGTTAGAAATCGCTCAGCTAAACAAGAATATGGATTACCCGTCAACGACTCGTAACTCAAATCAGATTACGACCCTTCGCACCATCGATGTTTTAGAAGACAACTTGGGTGAGGTTGAAAGCTTGGCAAAATTTGTAGATCCTTATGGCGACGCAGATTTAGACAAACGCGCGCGTTCGTATCTTCATACCAATTGTGCGTCGTGCCATTTGGATGGCAATGATTTACGCGTTGATTTCGACTTTTCATTCACAGCAGATTTGAGCAACTTTTGTAATGACTCGGTCGTAACCCCATTTGATTTAACCGATCCTAAAGTTGTAAAAGCAGGAGACCCTGCCAATTCGGTCGCGCTATATCGGACAAATCGTCGAGACGCGAACGCGATGCCACCGATTGGATCCAATTTAGTCGACGCCCGTGGCGTTGCGTTATTAAGCGAGTGGATTTCCCAACTCAATTGCCCCTGAGAACATCATGAAACGACGATTACTTATCATGCGCCATGCAAAAAGCTCTTGGAATAATGAAGACCTGTCAGACCATCAGCGCCCTTTAAATAAACGTGGACGAAAAGATGCCACGCGAATGGGCGAGGAATTAGTCGCTTTAGATCTCGTGCCAGAAATCATCATTAGCTCCGATAGTCAACGTACCACTGAAACGTATTCGCTATTGGTTGAAGCCCTCGGTGAGAGCATTCCAGAAATCGATACGACTCGCGCTTTTTATGGCGGCAACGCCGATGACATTAGTGACGCTTTGGATGACGTTTCGGATCATATTTCAACTATTATGGTACTTGGGCATAACCCCGGCTGGACTCAGGCCGTCGGCTATTTTTCAGACGAGTATGTTGAAATGACCACGGCCAATATTGCGGTTCTAGAATGCGATGCTGAAACATGGGCCAAAGCAAGCGCGAGAGGTAAATTCACTCTTAAATCTGTTTTGCGTCCCAAAGAATTAGACTAAGGTCTTCTATCTTATGCAGTAATATCTTTCTCAATATATCGACTTGCCCAAGCCGCAATCATATTGGCTGCGTAAATAGCATCCTCTTTATTCGTCATAAGGTGGTCAGAACGATCTAGGGACAGAAAGCTCTTTGGATGTAACGCGGCTGAAAAGAGCTTAGCAGCGTTTTCGACCGAAACGATTTCGTCGACTGGAGAATGCAAAATCAAAAGTGCTTTCTTGAGATCTTTCAGGCTTGATAAAATATCATGTCTCTCAAGATCCTCGACAAATTGTTTTTGAATATTAAAGGAACGGCCGCCAATATGGGTTTGATAGCTGTTCGCTTCGGAAAACTTTGAAGGTTCATAATTAATGAGCTTCTTAAGATGCGTAGGGTCCGAAGGTGAACCGATTGTTGCTATACTGGTTACCTTTGGGAGATCAAAAGCAGCCATCAAAACCGCAGTTCCACCCAAAGAATGCCCAACAAGCATTTGCGGTGCTTGGTAATGTTCTTCCAAATACGCACTCACATCAAGAAGGTCACTCACATCATGTGAGAAATTCGTTTCAGCAAACTCACCTTCGCTTTTACCGAGACCGGTGAAATCAAAACGAAGAACCGCGATACCGGCACGAGTTAGTGTACGGCTAATATGCCGCACTATTGGAAGACTACTACTGCAGGTAAAGCAATGAGCAAAGATGGCGTACTGACGAATCGCAACATCTTCGGGCAATTCCAAATTCGAATTTAGGAGTTTTCCGTGGCGGTTAGGAATAGACAGTTTTTTAATAATGGTCATCGTGGGCGACTTAAGTAATAGATTTACATCTTAGGATGTCAGTAGCTAAATTGCGCTTTAGTTTGGAATCTTTTTGAACAAAGTCCATACCTATTTCGAGAACGGTAATCGAATTCACGGCTAGAAAAACAGAATATTACCAAGCCATAGATTTTTTTCGGACATTCAACTAAACAACCCTTTTAGCAGGGTGACTTATGCATTTCTTAGGTTTGATTTTACTTTTTCTACTAGCCGGGTGTAGTTCCGATACCCCCAATACCACGCGCCCACTAGAAGCATTTCCCGATGCAATGAGCGACACAAAAACAACGAAGGACGTTTCGGCGGATCTAGGTAAAAGTAAAGATGCAGTGACAACCAAAGATAGTGAAGATTTAAAGAGCAGCGAAGACTTAGCGGTCACACCTTTCGAACCCGGCCCCACTCCGACCAAAAAACTTCAACCTAAACTGGGTGAAATTACTTTTTACCAACTCGAACTCCCGCCAGGTCTTGTACCTAAATTGGGCGAAGCAGGAATTATCGTCGGACCCAAAGGTAGTATAGCGTTACTTGATATCGGTAATACGAATCATGACGACGAAGTCCGAGAAGCCATCAAAGAGCTCAATACAAAATGGTTAACCCCGGAGTTCGGATTTGCACAACGCGACCCCTTGCAGGTGGAGTGGATTATACTCACGCACATTCACGGAGATCATATAGGCGGTTTTGAAAATCTTCTGATCAAAGAAAAGTTGACTGGAGTTAAAGGTATCCTGCATCGGGGTTTCGTAAATTTGGGACCGGGTATGAACGAACAGAATTATGAAGTGTTCTGCGACGCAATGCGTGGCGAATATGCGGCGGTAAACATGCCTATTTGTGTAAGCGCCGAAAGTGCCCCCTGCGATCGCAATCTTTTAAAAGCTTATAAGGCAACCGAATGCAAAGGCTTGTTGATGGGTAACCTTCTTGATTCGACGGATGATTCGAAGGGAGAGAAATCCTATATCGATTTCGACGGTGCGACCATCGAACTTGTCGGTGCCAATGCCCATTTCCACGATGGAATAAAAGTAGTTAAAAGCCCGGATTTTCCAAATCTCACAGGGTCTCAGGAGAACGCACGAAGCTTAGTTGGTATCATTAAATTTGGTAAGTTTCGCTACCATTTTGGAGGAGATCTACACGGCGTCAATGATGGAAAAGGTCCCGACATGGAATCCTTTTTGGTAGAATCTTCATCAGGCTTTTACGGAGACCTGGGCATGGATGTTATTCATTCCCACCACCACGGAAGAAAGACAAGTTCCAACCCAGCGTTCGTGGATATGGTCGCCCCGAATGATGGTTTATCTCGAAACGTCATCGCAGGAATTAGCCTCACTCATCTTGGCTCACCTCAGGAAGAGGTCGTCAAAGCCTGGCAAGATAACGGAAGGCTCGGTGAGGGTCATCTATGGATTACTCGAAACACACCGGGCGGCGCTACGAGTTCTCAAATGATTAACGCAGATGGCAGTCTTGCAATTCAAACCGTCCAAGGTGGAAGAGGATATTGGATGCAAGGTGTAGGCGACGAGATTATTTCAAAATCGTATGAGTCGGTCCGATAAAAGAGGACTTAATTTTTAGTTAATTTCGATTCTCATGACTTCGCTACCAAATCCTACGTAATCACCGTGAAAAATTCGTTCCTCTCCGGTGATACGCCTGAAGATTCCATTTTTGGATTCCTGATCTTCGCACATGACTTTGCCATCTTTAAACGAAAGTCGAACGTGCTTTCTTGACATGTTTTTATCAGCAGGAAAGTTCATATCCGCCCCTTCTCTCCCAATCAGGATATCATTGTTCACAGAACAAAATGCCTTACCAGCTTTACCTCCTTCTAGGACCTGAACGACTCGAAATTTATAATCTTGGGGCGGCGAAATATACATGAGTGTACCTTCACTCGTAGGATATTCAGTTTTCACGTCTAGATATTCTATACGCAAAATTTGTTCACCACAGGTTATCACATCACCATCCTTAAGTTCGGTTGTTTCACGTAAGCGAAGATAGGTGCCGTTGTGACTGCCCTCATCCCGGAGGTAAAGAAGATTCTCGCGATAATGAAATGTTGCATGCTTTCCGCTTAAAAATGCGTCTTCTGGGAAAAGAATCGCTCCTTGCTTTCTGCCCGCAACATGTTCGGTAGCGTTGAGATGATAACTCAACCCTTCCAATCCCTCGCCTTTGATAAGAATTAATTTGGCCCTTCCAGGCGCCTGCATCGCACCAAAAAACATTGTATCGTTTTTAGTATTCGACCCATCGGCATCAAATCGGCCCCCGCATCGGCCACAAAAATGATGCCCATCAGGGACAATTGCTGAACAATGTGAACAATTTCTTGAGTCTGCCATATTAATCCTTGTTTAGATTCTTAAATGTTAATCCGGCTTTAGCAATCGATCAAGCTCGTAATTGTTTTGATGAACATGAAACGATTGAAGCTCGTCTTCCATCGAGAAAAACTCCGCATTATCAAAAGCCGGCGCTAATTTTGCGAGAGGAAAAGCTTGCGTGGATAAGCTTTGTTCCCTAGAATCCCCAGATAATAATCTTTTTTAACATCAGAGGTCTTCCATGCGAGAACATTTTCTCCGTGTGCTCATCATATTTTCGTTCGCCCTATTCTTTTCTTGTGGTGGCGAAGATACGGTTTCAAATAACTATGGCGGTCAACAGCCTGATGCAGGCGCGGATCTACAGGATACCAATATCGGAAATCCAAACGATACCGGTACCAACAACGATATGTCCGAAGATGTTGAAGAGCCTTTTGTTTGTGAATTCACTGATCCCGAAGGTGATCTAGATGGCGACGGAATCACGAATCGGCGAGACAATTGTGCTTGCGATGTGAATGCGGACCAATCCGATTCCGATAATGATACCATCGGCGATGCATGCGATAACTGTTTAGATGTTGCAAATTTAAATCAAATTGACGACGACAATAATAAGGTAGGTGACTCGTGCGAACTCTGGGTTGACACCGATGGTGATGGGGTCCGAGATCCTTTTGATAATTGCCTTAATACCGATAACACAGATCAATTGGATGCAGAT
The DNA here is from genome assembly GCA_937981985.1 of uncultured bacterium. Lineage (GTDB taxonomy): Bacteria > Myxococcota_A > Bradymonadia > Bradymonadales > Bradymonadaceae > CALJNB01. The sequence goes on along the minus strand of CALJNB010000050.1, from coordinate 10,463 downwards.
GGCGATAATGTAGGCGACGCTTGTGATAACTGTCCAAACGACGCCAATGATACCCAAGAGGACGCCGATAACGATACGATTGGTGATGCCTGTGAGCTGCCAACAGATCCTGCACGCGACACGGATAACGATGGCATTCTAGACTTTGTTGACAATTGTCTTCACGTACCAAATCCGAATCAGGAAGAAAGCGACGGAGACTCGATTGGAGACGCATGTGATAATTGTCCCGAGGTTGCCAACTTCGATCAAGCCGATTCAGACAACGATGGCAAAGGCGACGAATGTGCTGTCGATCTGAATCAAGATACTGATAACGATGGGCTTCGCGATCTCGAAGATAATTGTAGTGCAATTGCAAATCCGAACCAGGAAGACGCTGATGGCGACAATGTTGGAGACCTTTGCGACAATTGTGTTTGGATGGCTAATGGTGGTCAAACAGACACGGACAATAACGGCGTAGGAGATGCTTGTGACGGAGTCATTAATCCCGCCGCGGATGACGATAATGATGGTATTTTAAACAATATCGATAACTGCCTAAACACCGCCAATCCGAATCAAGACGACGGTGATGGTGATCGTGTTGGTGACGCGTGTGATAACTGTCCTGGCGTTGCCAATGGTTCCCAAACTGACATCAATAACAACAACGTGGGCGATAGCTGTGAGGGTGCTTCAGATCCGAATGGCGATACCGATAATGATGGAATTAGAAATGGGATTGATAACTGTCCATCTGTCTCCAATGCGAATCAGTCTGATTCAGACGGAGACACCAGTGGCGACGCGTGCGACAACTGCCCATCTGTAGCAAATGGCGATCAATCTGACGTTGATAACGACGGTATCGGCGACTCCTGCGAATATTTGACTGCCGATGCCGATTCGGATGGCGTCATTGACCTGATCGACAACTGCCCCATGAACGCGAACACAAATCAGGCTGATGGCGATGGGGATACTGTCGGAGATGTGTGTGATAACTGTGTTGGTGTTGCAAACGGTTCTCAGGTTGATGGTAATAACAACGGCATTGGCGATATCTGCGAGACCTTTTTCAGCGATGGAGACAACGACACGATTTCGGATTTCCTCGATAATTGTCCGACGATTTCCAATACGAACCAAGCTGACGGCGACAACGACGCTATCGGAGATGCGTGCGATAACTGTCCAGGAGTAGGTAATTACTCTCAAACTGATAACGACAACGACGGAACGGGGAATGCCTGTGAAAATGTCTACAACCCAATGCAGGATTCAGATAACGATACCGTTGCCGATCTTAACGATAATTGCCCAAATCAAAGCAATACCAATCAGGCCGATTCAGACGGTGATAGCATCGGAAATGTTTGTGATAACTGCCCGGCTGTCGCAAACTATATTCAGGTGGACACAGATGGAAACGGTACAGGAGACGCTTGTGAAAACGCTCCGGCTGGGCCTATCTGCGAGAACCAAACCGCAACAGCGGCGTCAATTGTTCCTAACATCCATATCACCCTTGATGAGTCGGGCTCGATGAGCGGTGCAAAATGGACGGCAGCGATTGCCGCGCTTAACCAGATTGCAGACGATAACTGGGATAGCGCACGTTTCGCGGTCTCTACATTCCATGCGAGTAACTCGCAGTTCCGAAACTCTTGTAATAATAACGCAGATTGCAATCTCGATGGTGACGGAAATTGTTCGGGAGGATTTTGTCAAAATTCAGTGGGTGCAGGACTACGGCTTAATATGGGTGCACACACCGCAGCGCAACTCAAAGCAGCGTGGAACGCCGCATCTCCTGGTGGCATAACACCAACCCGTACCGCGATTGATGAAATTCGTTTGGCACCCACTCAACAAAACGGAAACAACAAATGGGTTTCAGATCCGGCCGATACTTTGGACGGATCCCGTTCGAAAGCAGTCATCCTGATTACCGATGGTGACCCCTATGGAACTGGACAAACGGTAGCTACAACTACCACAGCGATCACAGCCCTGGCTGCAACGGGTGTCCCAGTTTACGTAGTAGGAATGCCCGGCGCGAGTACCTCATCACTACAAACCTTCGCAGTCGCGGGCGGAACCGATAATCCTAATCAGACTTATAATTACTATTTTGCAAGCAATTCAAGCGCATTAAATTCAATTGTACAAAGTATTACAAACAGCCTGGTTTCGTGCACCTATCAGTTGGGTGCTTCACCGCCGGACCCGAATAAAATGTGGGTTGAATCCATCAACACCACCAACAATGCCAGAACTTCTTTAATCCAAAACAATGCTAATGGTTGGGTTTTTGACGCAGCGACCGACACCATCACGATCCAAGGAAACGCGTGCGACGACCTACAAGATAATCCAACAACGCGTGATATCGAGATTAGTATCGGTTGCGCTGACGTTTGTTCTGGGGGAGCCGAAATCTGTGATTTCATCGACAATGATTGTGACGGCGAAATCGATGAGATCGGTTGTAATATACCGCCAGAAATTTGCGGTGATGAAGTCGATAATGATGGTGACGGCGACGTAGACGAGGGATGTCCGGTCTGCATTCCAGCCGCCGAGCTTTGCGGCGATGATATTGATAACGACTGTGATGGAGACACCGACGAAAACTGTCCAATCGCCTGCATCCCACTTCCAGAAATTTGTGGTGATAATCTCGATAACGATTGCGATAATATGGTCGACGAAGGTTGCCCTCCGCCAATGTGCGTGCCATCAGCAGAAATCTGTGATGGAATGGATAACGATTGTGACGGAGAAGCTGATGAAGATTGTCCTCTACCGCCAACCTGTATACCAACAGCCGAAATTTGTGACACCTTGGATAATAATTGTAACGGCGAGATCGATGAGGGATGTCCGCCGCCGGCGTGTGTACCTTCGGCAGAAATATGCGATGGGTTAGATAACGATTGCGATAATATGGTCGACGAAGGATGCGACGGTTGTGTTCCGACCGCCGAAATTTGCGATATGTTAGATAATAACTGTAACGGCGAAATCGATGAAGATTGCGTGATGTGTCCAAACGGCGTTATGCCCGAAATTTGTGACGGAGAGGACAACGATTGTGACGGCGAAATCGATGAGGGTTGTACGCCTCCGATGTGCATCGAGGAAACGGAAATCTGCAACATGCTAGATGACGATTGTGACGGCGAGATCGATGAGGAATGCGTCGATTGTCCGAACGGACGTCAGGCAGAAATTTGTGATGGTATCGACAATGATTGTGATGATGCCATCGACGAAGGATGTCCAAACGGTTAAGTTTCGAACAACGGTTTTCATTGCGCCGGATGGCGCATTTTTTTTGTTTGGAACGAAACCATGTTTAAGTTTTCCCAACTCGTGATTCTAGGATTCGTGTTCTGCAGCCTTGCTTGTCAAACCGCCGAACCCGTGCAAACAAACCAACGCGGACCGCGAAAACAAATGCTGCAATACAACGATCCGATCCGTCTCGTTGATTTGTGGGAAAATTGGACCCCCAGTGACACGACTCAAGTTCCTAAATTTTTTAGGGATGCGACTCCATTCGAAGAATGGCAGGTCGACGATGTCAAGGAAATGGAGAAAGTCTGGAGCGTCTTATCAACTGTACTCTCGGGACTGCGGTCAGAAAATGAAGACGAGCAAGTACAATTAGCTATCGGATCAACACTGACATTATTAGAACCCATACGTGGTCCGAACGGTAACGACGCCACTTTAGATTTTACATTCATGACTTCATCATTTTCCGTAGCACCTATCGATCGTTGGGAGGGGATGGTGATCCGTTGGTCGAAGACAACACCTAGCGGGTCGCCGATGATAACGCTTTTTATCAGCCGTAAAGCAAACTCTAAGAGCTCAACATTCGATCGCGTTTATATTTGGATCGAGTCGGGATTCTTGGAAGTCCCGATCCAGGGATTTGAGATGCTCAAGTCGAAAAGTTGGGGCTATCAAAGATCTCCTAACCTCATAGTAGATCCTACCAAATCAGGTAAAAAGAATGCTCAACTCTATGCTGAGACGTTGAGCGCCACGCTTTGGAAGGACTATACGAGCAAAAATTATGTGACCTTTGATAAAAAAAAGGCGGGAGTAAGTCCTGAAGCGTTTGGCAAAGTCCAACTAAGGGATATCGAACTCGTATTTGATCGTACCCAATTTCCGCCGAAATTTTCTTTTTGAATCGTACTGAAAGATAGGAGAGAAGGAACGCTATTTAGAACGCGTCATTAAAGAGCGAGTCGATATCATCATCGGTAATTTCACCGAAAATATCCATCGCTCCGTTTCCTTCGTCTGCGTTACGGCTTTTAACTCTAACTAGAATTTCTTCTAGCGCGATGTGAGCACGTTTAACGCGAAGTCCAACAAGACCCTGGCTGGAACGTTCATCAAAGATGACCAGTAGAATCATCGTTTCACCAATAGGTGAAATATGGAGACTCGCGTTTGCACCTTGATGGGTATGCATGGTGAACTCATCCTCATCAAGCATGAGTGCGAGCCCTCCGGTTGCTGCGGTAGAACCGGCAACCAAAGATGCGAGTCCAGTGGTATCTAGACCCGATGTCTCACCGGTTTCAGCGACGAGTTGACCATCACGGTCAACGATAAAAATCGCTTTAGCGAGGGCGTCGCGAACGAGTCGTTCACAAACAGCGAGCAAGTCTTTCTGCTCTTCTTCAAAAATGACAACTTGACCCATGTATGCACTCAGTTAATGGGAATAAGGCTAATGCCGTACACGATAACATAAATAGTATCACAGGTTTTTGTGCTAAACAATTAAACAACGTCGATTAGTTTGGATCCAAATTGTTATTTAGTGATCCAAAAAATTAATTTCTCATCAAAATGAAATCGGCTCCACTTTACGGTTGTCCAAAGACAACGAAGGGTTTACTATTAAAGAAACAATCTAAGAATGATGTTCGGATCCAAACTTTAAGTATTTTATTTCCGTGACACCCTTCTTATCCATGTTATATATATTTATCGAACTTCGGTTCTGACGTTTTTTACCGGAAACTGCATGTCCTTTATAAACTACGCACAACGAGAGATCATACTAAAGATCGTCTACTACGGACCGGGTCTTTGCGGAAAAACCACGAATATTAAATTCATTTATTCTGGTACTAAAGCTGATGCGCGTGGCAAACTTATAAGTCTTGAGACGAAACAAGAAAGAACGTTATTCTTCGATTTCTTGCCTCTTGCATTGCCTGCAATTCGCGGCTTCAAAACCCGTCTACACCTCTACTCCGTTCCTGGTCAGCTCTTCTACAGCGCTAGTCGGAAACTTATTATGAAAGGTGCCGATGGTGTTATCTTTGTAGCGGACTCACAGCGCGCAAGAAAAGAAGCCAATATTATCTCAATGGACGATCTCAAGGAAAACCTTGAAACCTACGGATACGATATTGATAAAATTCCTTTCGTAATTCAATACAACAAACGTGATCTCCCTACCGCTATGGGTCTTGAAGAACTTCGCGCCGATCTTAACGGCGACGGTAAATACCAAGATTTCGAAGCTTGTGCCGTTGCTCCTGACGGACCGGGTGTTTTCGATACCCTCAAGGCTGTCGTTAAAATGATCTTGATGGAACTCAAGAAAACCAAATAACTCACCCCAAATAAAAAGGAAGGAACATGCTCGTTTGGATGGATCTCGAAATGACCGGTCTCGACCCGTCAAAACACCTTATCTGCGAAATCGCTACTATTATCACTGACGATGAGCTCGAAGTTATCGATACCGGTCCTTCTATCGTGATGCATGTTTCAGATCCCGATCTAAAACTTATGGACGAATGGTGTGTTAAACATCACGGAGACTCAGGCCTAACTCATAAAATGAGGACTTCAACCACAACAATTCGACAAGCGGAAGTTAAAACGCTTAATTTTTTAAAACGTCATATGAAGATTCACGGTGCGCCACTTTGTGGAAATTCCATTTGGCAAGATCGACGCTTTTTAGCTGCGCAAATGCCCGAACTTGAACAATATCTACATTATCGCTGTGTTGATGTGTCATCCATTAAAGAGCTTGCAAAACGATGGTACCCAAAAAAGAGAGCCCCCGGAAAAGGCGCTGCTCATCGTGCACTAGATGATATTAAGGACTCTATTTCTGAATTGAAGTACTACCGAAAGCATTTATTCATAGATCAGGACTAATCAGAAAAGGTCTACTTTCCGGACATATAAGGTTCCAATGTTGCTCTTAGAAAAAGACGAGCTCTATGCAATCGCGACTTAACGGCCGGAACTGTAAGATCCAAAATCTGAGCGATCTCCTTCAGATCTAAATCCTCTACTTCACGAAGCAAAAAGACAGTTTGATACTTCTCTTCAAGCTCATCTACTGCCTCTAGTATTTTCTCCCTTAACTCATTGTTTTCAACGACTCGATCGCCCCGCATATCCCACGAAGGTGCAACCGATGCATGATGGCCGTCATCAAGAAATTGGGGTCCGAATTCTTCTAAGGGAATTTCGCTTCGACGACGCTTTTTGCGCAAACGCATCAAACCGGCATTAACGACAACACGATACAGCCAACTTGAAAATTTTGCGCGCCCATCAAATGTATCTAACTTCCTAAAAACATTCAAAAACGCGTCTTGAACAACATCGTTTGCATCGTCGTTATTTTTAACCAAACTCCAGGCTAATCGATACGCTCTATCTTGATACTTCTCAACGATCTGCTGAAAAGCAGCATAGTCGCCGTCGACAGCGCGCTTTACTATTTCGAGGTCCTCATCTGGAGTTTTCGTTTTCTTCACGGAGTTAATGCCTTTTTAATCTTACTTTCAGGGATCTTCATCTCCCTAGCTTCGCTTGCCTTTTCTTTTGCCTCATCCTTGTAGCCCGTCTTTGTGAGAACCTCAATGGCGGAAAGGATCCGTTTTTGTTTATCGCTTTGTTTAACGATCGACCATAACTCCCAAGCTTTTTTTGCAAGATCCAATTTCTTCAAATGAAGGTTGGATTCAGCGGAAAACTGGTATGCCCTAACATCAAAAGGATTAATCTCAAACCAACGTTTCGACGCCGCTTCTACCTTCTTCCAGTTCTTCTTTTTAGACCAGTACTCAGCGTACTGACGAGCCAGGTTTGGACTATGGTGTTGAAGAGCGAAGAGACGTTCCAAAGCTCCCTCGTATAATTCCACCCGTTTTGATTTTTTATAGATCCGAGCCAACGCTTTCCAAGCATCAACACCATCAGGCCAGAGTTGAGTGGCGGCCCAGAAATGTAATTCCGCTTCTTTGTCTTTTTCTATTTTCTGTGCTGCAGAACCTAAAACAAAGCGTAAGTCATAGCTGTCCTGGGTCGCATTGAGAACATAATTTCCGTGTTCATAAGCATCCCTGAATCTGTTTCCACCGTAATAGTAATAGGTTGCAATCAGGTTCACCTCGGGAGTTTTTGGTCCCAACTCAATGGCCTTTTCCAACGCCAAGTCGGCCCCCCGAACATCACCGGCTCGCATCTTTGCTATCGCCAGCTTAGCCCACAGCTTTTCATCATTAGGCGACTTTACGAGTGCGTCCTTCAAACTAACCGAGGTTTGAAGTGAATCTAAATCGACCGAAAATTGACTTCCAAATTTAAAATACTTTTTGGTCAACCATTTTTCAAAACCTGCGTCAAAAGCATCAGCGTCCAAACCCAGAACATCTTTTAGAACTTGCGGGGTCCTCTTTTTTGCGGCCCAAGCACGAAGCATCTCAGGAAGCTTTTCATAGCTATAGGTTTCGGCAATGAAGTGAATGACTAAACTTGCTTGGTGATAGGATCTTAATATTTCTCCATGAGATCTAGCATGAGTAAATCCTTTACTCAGGTTAAGCACTCCACGAAGTTCACCGGACTTCAAAGCTTTCGACAACTCTCGATCATGATAGCGCGCCCAACCGGTGTCTTTTATATTCGTTTCGTATTCAGCCAGACCTTCTGTAAACCATCTAGGAACGCGATTTTGTGAAAGTTGAATATGGTAAACATGTGCCATTTCGTGCCAAATTACCTGTGCCCAGTTAAAATTTCCATCAGACGGACTTCGCGCAATAACCGTATTTCCAAAACAAACACCTTGGGGTGAAATATTAGGAAGCCCAACGCTACGAACGCCAAAAACCTGTGACTCGGGAAACACTTCGACGGAAAGATATTTTTCAGGCTTAAAATTATAGGTTTTATCGTAAGTCAGAATCGATTCTTCAACCAGCGGAGCAACGACGGCATTGATTACTTCGGATTCTGTCTTCTTTGTACGCAATTCAAACTTCGGATATTTTTTTATTTCATAGTTCTCTAATTCAGTTTCATAAAGTTCGAGCATATTGAAGACTCGGACATTAAAAGGGTCAACCTCAAAAGCACGTTTTAACATGTCGTGCGCGCCTCTTTCATCGCCAGTGCGAGATAGACCGATTCCAATACCCAATAAGGCGGGACCGAAATCGGGATTGATTTTCAATGCCCGACGATGCAGCGCAACGCCCTCTTTATAACGATGAACACGTACGCCATAGGTTGCGGCTGTAGTATAAAGTTCGGCATAATCAGGATTAAGTTTCAGAATATCCGCGGCTTGCCTTTCAAACGCGCTCATATCGTCATCAAGATAAGCGCAGGTCGCATTGATCGTGAGCGCTTCCAAATGTTTCGGGCGATTTTTAAGTATCAGTGCGGTCTGTCTGCGGGCTTCCTTACAATCTGTATCTTTGATGGCTATGTCGGCGTAGACCAAATGCAGGTCAACATCATTGGGCGACAACTCCTGGGCTCTAGCCAAAATTTCGCGAACTTTCGCGTAGTCATTTCCGAGTTCTAATTCCGTTCTGGCAACACCAATCATCGCGCCGACAGAATTTGGATTCGCCGCCAACGCTTCCTTGAAAACATTCAGAGCGTCACCTCGATTGTACTTTTCTAAAAATAGATACCCCCAATGAATAAGGCCGTCGACGTTTTTTGCGTTCTTTTCGATCGCCCGTTCCATCGCATAATTTGCATCCTTATGAGACCCCGTCAGTTGCATTCCGCGAGAAACAGCGGTGAAGTCTCGCGAGGTCTTCATTAATTTTTTATTAAAAAATCCCGCCAGTACATTGAGGACCACTTTAGCCTCGGATTTAGAACCCTTTGCAATTAGAAATTCCCCAAGTTCTACACGTACCTCGTGCTGCTTTGGCGCTTCGTTCAGCACGGTGCGAAGAACCTCCTCGGCCTTTTTCAATTTATAATTCGCCTTCAAAGCGCGTGCATAATAAATTGCGGCTGCGGCTCTTGTTTCTTCACGAACTAAAGGTGGCTTAATCAACTTAGAAAGTTCAAAAGCCTGCTCCCCCAGGGATTCTGCCAATTTTAGATCCCCGTCAATCAGGGCAAGTTTTGCTCGATAAGCAAGCGAATTGGCGTCATCTCGGTTCTTAACAATAGAACGTAACGCTTCTATCCCTTGGAGGTTGAAAATGTTGTGATAATCCTCTTGTCCGGCATCCAATATATTGGCAAGTGGATCGGATTGCGCAAAAGCGGCGCTACTAAAAAGGAAAGATAAAACCACCCCAATACTGGTTAGGAAACGCGCCGAATAGCGCCTTTGATTTATAGATTTTTTATAAGCCTGAGATAATTTTCCAGTCGCCATCTTCACTCGTCAATTCAAGCCGGTTTACATCTATCCCAGCGTCCCACGTAATCTCTCCGCCCACTTTATAAGCGTACGCGTATTCGAACTCGTAGTCGACAAAGGCAATATTGTCTTTCACTTCGACCGACTTCAAAATCACCTTATATTTAATGCCTTCGGTGTGTTTTGCCAACATTTCAAATAGCGCCGGAGTCGATTCTGTATCGTAGTCGTCAGTGGTTGTATTTGTACTTCCGCCGTTGTCGAAATATTCGGTTGAAATAATGCGTTTCAAGGAACCAAAATCTTTTCGAACCAACGCGTCCCGATATTGCAACAACACATCGATGACCTCTCGATTTTGAAGCGTATCGTCGACGTTAGCCTCCTCATCGATGGTGAAGCCCCTCTGGTCTTCGTAATGATCTTCTGTATTGAGATGACTTGCAGCGCAAGAAGAAAAACCCAAAATCAAAATAGAAAATAGTGTTAAAAGACGCATTGAATTCCTAGTCCTAAATCGTAGCCAAAAGTCGACTTCTGTTCTCATATCATTATATAGCGTAAATGAGGAGCGCCAGTTTTTGGTACGTCTCTAACGTATTTTGTTACCGATTATATTCCGCTTCTTGTGGATAATACGATCTTGCCACTCCAAACCCAAGGTTTTGTAGTGGTTCAAAGGACTGCGTGCCAAAATCTCTGCCAATTTTTCGGCTTCATCAAAATTTTCGCTAAAATAATAACTTTCTATGAGTATACGACGATTCTCATCTTCTAATCTCAGTGAGTCTAG
>CALJNB010000049.1 GCA_937981985.1 uncultured bacterium | reverse complement strand
TGCGAACTTTTTACAGGCTATCGGCATGTCTGCACCGGTGACAATCATCGGGATGATCATTTTAGTGGTTGTCGTCAATTTATTTGTGGGTTCCGCATCTGCAAAGTGGGCTCTCATCGCGCCGGTTTTGGTTCCTATGTTAATGCAGATGCAGATTTCGCCAGATCTGGTTCAGGCGGCTTATCGTATTGGCGATTCAAGCTCTAATATTATCACGCCACTGATGCCTTACTTCCCACTCGTTGTTGTTTATTGTCAAAAATACGCGAAGAACACGGGTATTGGAACGCTAGTGGCAACCATGTTGCCTTACTCGATTGCGCTTGCGGTTTTCTGGACCTTATTCCTACTGGGTTATTGGGCGCTTGGCTTCCCATTAGGTTTGGGCGCGTCGTACGTATACCCACCGCTCTAAGACGATTTACCGAAATCACGCGCAAATATTGAAACGCACATTGACCAATTCGCCACTCGTGAATATCCTTTTTACGAAGAAAGGCATTGGGCAATTTTTCACTACTATGCGCATGGCGGTACAATGATCACCAACGGTCAAATTGAAGCTTACCTTATTGATACGGGCGTTCCCTTCGAAGAAGTAAAAGAAGGTTTCTGGCTCATTCACAACGAAAATGATGACGTCGATAATATCGTCGTCGTTCATACAGCTCCGGTTATTACTTTCAGAGTAAAACTGATGGATGCACCGACCGAAAAGCGACTAGAGTTGTTTGAACATCTTCTGAAATTAAACGCTACAAGCATGGTAGCTGGCGCATACGGGCTCGAGGATTCGGCCGTCGTACTAGTCGATTCGCTACAAAGTGAAAATTTAGACTACAACGAATTCCAAGCTTCAGTTGATGCGATAACTTTCGCAGTAAGAGAACATTATCAAGAGTTGCGTACTTTCGCGCCGTTGCCGAAGTCCGAGGAGAACTAAAATGGGTATTATGGGAAGAATGAGCACTTTGCTCAAAGCAAATCTTAACGACTTAATTAGTAAAGCTGAGGATCCAGAAAAGATCCTTACCCAGCTGATCCTTGATATGAAGGAACAGTTGATCGCTGCTAAGAAACAAGTTGCCGTATCCATCGCTGATGAAAAACGGTTAAAAAAGCAACTTGAAGGTGAATTACATAAAGCCCGTGAATGGGAAAAGAAAGCCATGATGGCCGTCCGTGCCGGTCGTGATGATCTTGCAGGTGAAGCCCTGTCACGCAAAACCGAACACGATTCACTGGCTGCCGAATATAAAGCGCATTGGGAAGCACAAAAATCTTCCGCCGATAAATTACGCGGTTCACTTAGACAGCTAAACGCAAAGATTGAAGAAGCGTCACGTCGTAAGAATCTTCTTATCGCACGTCAGCGTAGAGCCGAAGCGCAGAAGACGATCCAAGAGACAATGGGTGGACTTAACGATACTTCCGCTTTTGATACTTTTGATCGTATGGCAGAAAAAATTGATCGAATGGAAGCCGAAGCCGACGCCGCAGCTGAATTAGCCGAAGGATTCAACGGGGACCAACTCGCTTCTAAATTTGATGATCTTGAACAAGATCACGGTGCTAACGAAGCCTTACTTGCGTTGAAAGCAAAGATGGGACTCACCGCACCTGCTGCCGAAGAGAAGTTTGAATTTGAAGAACAAGAACAAGTTCAAGAACAATCTGCGAGTCGCGGAAGTTGGGACACTGAAGATTTTTAATGAGCACCTGATCAAAAAAACACCAGACAATTTAAACCGCAAATCTATAGAGTTTAAAAATCTTCAGTTTTCTCAAGTGCGAATTAACGCAGCCGCCAGCGTGAGCTGGCGTCGGCGTAATGACGCAGTTCAGATAGAACGGAACCATTTGAACTAGGAAATCATGACCGCTCAAGTTTCGAATATCAGCTCTGCCAAAATTGGTGGAGCTATTTTATGCGCTGGGTATGGGAGCCGAATGGCACCTCTTACCGATGCGTTACCAAAGCCTCTGCTTCCCTTTCTTAATGTACCGACGATTACCTACGCGATGGCGCAGTTTATGCGGGCGGGTATCGATAAGGTCGCGTTTAATACCCACCATCTTGCAGACGCGATTCCGCCTGTAGTTGGGAAATTAGCCAAGACCTTCAATATCCATCCTATTATCGTTCACGAATGGGAACTTTTAGGTTCCGGTGGAGGGATTAAGGGCGTCGTCGATTCCCTTGGAAATGAATACGATCATGTCGTCGTTATGAATGGTGATACGGTCTTAGAAATTGATTTGAGTGAACACATCCAAGCTCATATTGAATCTGGTGCCGACCTAAGTTTGGTCGTCCGCCCTAAAGTACCCACCCAACCCGGCCGCGTTTTTTTAGATGATGAAGGAAATATCACCCGGATTCGCGATTATAAAAATGCAGCTTATGATTCCTCTCATGTAGAACATGACTTTCTAGGAATTCATATTATTAAGCGCGGTACGATGGACGAAATCCCCTTGGAAAAATGCGATATCATCGACGCTTTATATAGTAAACTTGTAGAAGGAAATGGTGAGGGGAAAAAAATTCGCGCGTCTTTACATGAAGGCTATTTCGTTGCTTTGGATACGCCTGAACTATTGGTTCAAGAAAGTATTAATGCGATGAATAATCCAGAATCTTTTGCCGATGCGCCTTTTCCCGACCCGCTACGTCCGGGTTTATATGTTTATCGACCCGGTACGATTGCTGGCGCTGCCACCGTAACCCCGCCCGTTTTTATCGGCGCAAATGTTACTATTGGTGCAGGCGCTCATATCAGTCCGAACGTGGTTCTGGACGGGGTCGATATATCGGACGGAACCCGAGTCGAAAACGCGGTTATTTACGGTGCTGGAAGAATCGAAGGGGAGTGGAAAGATTGTGTCAGTATTGCCGGAAAATCGGTAGTTCTTAAATAGATCGAATCTTTTTTCTTAGTTCAGTGCGATGAATCTTATAGGACTATTTCGCCGGTCTCGTTTAAAAGTCACAATTGCGTTACATGAAAGATAAATCGGCGAGTTTGCACATCCCAACGATCGGTGAAAATTTCGATTCCATCACCCACGCTAAATGTAGGAGCATTTCCGTTTTTAGGAATCAACCTCGTTTCGTCGAATGTATAATCCGTTCGGAATTGTGCCTCAAGCTCTTTGGTTGTTATTTTCAATTCTAGTGAGTTTTCGTCCATCAGAAGATAGATCCGCGTCGGACGTAGCCCAATAATCGTTCCGGTGCGGCGCTCTCGATCGACGGGATCGCGTTCGAGATCTGCTGACAATAAATCTTGGATCGCCAACAACATCACTTCTTTATCTATCTTCTTCTGAAGCGATTTACTGTCGTTTGCAGCTTTGATGACCTGTTCTCTCAGACTCGCGTCCGCATCACTGTGCGTGTTAGTGAGTCCCATAGCTTCCAACAATTCTTTGTGCGTAAATATGCCCACGATTTCACGCATCGGTGAGGAGAAGCGCGCGTATTGGTCGACGGCGAGTGCAAAGTGTTGTCCGGCAATGGACGTGAATTCGGAGGCGCGATTGGTGTAGCGAATTTGTCGCTGTAAAGCGGCCCGTATGCGATGTGTCTTCCCACCGCGTGGCAGATTTTGTAAGTAATCCGATAATGATTCACCACGTTTCCACCGCCATTGGTCGTCTAGATTTCGTCTCTCACAAACCTCGCCAATCAATTCTTCAAGCGCTGAAAGTCGATCCCCTAATGGGGCTTGGTGAACCCTATAAACCGACTGAAGTTCGGTGGACCGTTTTGAATGTTCCAGTAATAAAGTTGCACCTTCTGTGTTGATGAGCAGTGAGATTTGTTCGTTCCATTTTTCGACTTGGTTGCGTTTCCGAGATCCGATTACAAAACGTTGCGTTTCCGAATCAATGCCGAGAGACACTTCGGCGCGGTCAAATTGGATGATGCCGCGTGTTTCGGCACTTGCAATGAGTGCGTCTCCGACCGCCGCGAATTGACGCATGGATTCGGCCCATTCAACGTCCTCTTTTGCGCCACCGTCGAAAAATTGTTGCACGCCCTTATAGGATAATTTTGCGCGTGAATTTATCGTCACCCATTCAACACCGACCGAGGTTGTGACCCCTTTTGAACTGACGTCAACTTTAAACAAAAGTGAGCGACGGCGAACATTTGGATTGAGAGATACCATCCCTTCGGAGAGCGATTCGGGAAGCATCGGGAGTGCAAAGGTAGGAAAGTAGAAACTTGATCCGCGTTTTAAAGCTTCTTCGAAAATCGAAGACCCCGCACGAATGTAAAAAGAAGCGTCAGCGAGTGCGTAAAAAACAGTCCAACCTTCTTCGCATTTTTGGACATATAATGCTTGGTCCAGATCTCTAGAGTCCTCGTTGTCGATGGTCACGAAAGGGAGTGCTTCTAAGTCTCGCGTTCCATATTCAAATTGCGGGTTTTCGACGATGTTTTGTGCTGCTATTTCTATCGACGAATCAAATTGATCCCGGAGTTTAAGTTTATCAACGATTTTTTTAAGGCGTTGTTCAATCGTAAGTAGGGTCATTTTAGATTCTTTGAAGGTGGTTTATCTAGGTTACCAGAAAAAAGCGAAATTACGTACGAAAGTTAATCTCGTCGGGATCTTTGCTTCGTTCATGATCATGAAGCGAAAAGGTCTTTGCACGCGTGGCTGGTAGAGTTGTCGCTTCGAATTGAACGACGATAGGATGTTTATTTGGGACGAAGATCCAACCTGTTATCTGGCGTCAGATGATAGACCTAAAAACCTATCAACGTAATTTTTGAACATCCCATCAACGCTTATTTTTCCGCCACCGGTAAGAAGCAGTGTTAAATATCCCGATGCATAAAGCAGTGCGAACTCTTGCTTTTTAAAGGGGTCATCACCGTGGACGATGAAAGCTGCAACCAACATGGTAATCAGAAGTGGGACAGCGACGAATCGGGTGCCCGCGCCAACGATAAGCAAAATTGCGCAAAGGACTTCTGCTAAGACGGCAAGGAATAATGAAAACTCTGGACCCAAGCCAATCGGATCTGCAAATTTATCAGGCGCTGAAAATAGCTTTAATAATTTGGGGTACCCGTGGGTAAGCATCATACCACCCATGGCAATCCGAAGGATTAACAATCCCATTGAGTGTTCCGTATCTTTCTTCGAATCAAACATAGCCGTCTCCATATTTTGGCTGGGAAACGCTATTCGAGATTCATCTCTAAATCCAGTTCCTATTCGCTTTTATCGGATGTATGTTTTGACAGTATAAAATGTGAAGGAAGAACTATGAAATTATTGAAACCCCATAAGTTGAATGATGGAGATACTATTGGTGTTTTTACGCCTTCCTCGCCGTCTTATATTCATAATGAAGAAATGTTTTTGAACGGCCTACGTAATATTGAGGCGTTGGGTTTTAAGGTTAAACTAGGTTTTTTAACGCAACAACGCGCAACCCAAGGGTATCGGTCCGGTACGCCTCAGGACCGCGCGAAAGAATTTATGGGATTGATTGAGGATGATGAGGTGAGTGCGCTTATCTCAACTATCGGCGGAAGTAACTCAAGCAGCATGATTCCCTATTTGGATTTCGATCTGATTAGAACTAAGCGAAAAATAATTTGTGGTTATAGTGATGTCACCTCTCTTCACCTTTCGATTCTTAAATATTCGGGACTTAGAACTTTGTACGGGCCAGCAGTGATTCCATGGTTCGGCGAATATCCCGACGGACTTGTCGAAAGTTCGACATCATTTTTGACTGCCTGTACGGAAAACACAAACGAGCCGAGGATGATAAGTCCATTTACGAAATGGAGTAATCATGGACGAAGTTGGGATAATGGTGATTGGAAGAATGTAAAAAGACAATGGAACGATAATAAAGGATGGAGGGTTTTGAATTCCGGGCAGGCCGAAGGTGAGATCGTTGTGGCGAATTTGAATACGTTAATGACCTCTGCGGGAACGGGATATTTTCCAGATCTTGATGGAAAGATTCTTTTGATTGAAGAAATGTCGGCACCGATGGCGATCGAAGAAAGAAATCTACGCCAACTGCAACTCATGGGAGTGTTTGATGAGATCATTGGTTTAGTGATGGGGAAACCAGAACGACCTGATCGCCAAGGCGCGCCATTTGATTTAGACGCGCTGCTTTTAGAGGTTGTAGGAACGCGCTCTTACCCAATTATATCTGAGTTCGATTGTTCCCATACGGTTCCCATGCACACAATTGGTGAGCGTTGTTTGGTTAGGCTAGATGCAAGAGAAAATTATGAGGTCGAGTTTACTATTCTCGAATCCTTTGTGGAATGATTTTGGCTTTACCCTTAGTTGTTTTTAGCGCCTGCTTTTATCCAATCACGGATCATTGCGACCTGGCCTGCTTCAAGTAAAGAAGGCGAACTTTTGGGCATCTTACTCACGCCTTCTCCAGGGTTACATTTTGAAAGGGTATCAAAAAGCCAACTTTCTTCAGGCTTACCAGGAACTAGAAAGGATTTTTCTGAAGATGATTGTGAAGCGTGGTTAATGAGGCGTGAATGCAATCCATCTACAGATTCTAGATCCAGGCCAAAGGCCGGGTTTTCGGTTCCATGACATGAACTAAAAGTGCAGCTTGGTTTGAAAATATCT
>CALJNB010000048.1 GCA_937981985.1 uncultured bacterium | reverse complement strand
GGCTGATCCGCTTTCAGTCTTTTATATCACGCGCGGCCCGGGCGTCTCTGATTTTCATTCGCGCACCTATATTAAGCTATCCGACCCGGCGAAGATGGCGCGTTCGGAAAACAATAGTATGCGTGATGGCGGCTTAGGTGTGAGTGGTGTTGGACGTGGCGGCGGTGGAATGGCCGAACGGAAAGGGAAACGACGTGTGAAGAGCCGGCCGATGAAGAAAATGAAGGCTGCCAAGTCGATGGCAAAAGAAGAAGCAGCGCCAGCAATGGAAATGATGGCGATGGACCAGGAAATGGAAGATAGCGCTGCGTTCGGTGATGATGGAGATATCGGCGGTGCGGCGGGTAAAAAAATAGCAGTGCGTTCGGACTTCAATCCGCTAGCGACTTTTGCTCCTGCGATTAAAACCGATGCTCAAGGAATTGCCCAACTTAATTACAAAATGCCCGACAACTTGACCCGTTATCGTATCATGGCAGTCGCGGTTAAAGACGCGTCTCATTACGGGACTGGCGAAAGCAACGTAACGGCCCGCCTTCCGATTATGGTTCGGCCAAGCGCGCCTCGTTTCTTGAACTTTGGTGATAAACTCGAAGTTCCGGTGGTGATTCAAAATCAAACGGACGAGGAAATGAGTGTTTCGATTGCCGCTCGTGCGTCGAATATTAAATACATAGGAGGGACTAAAAACACCCTCGGTCTAAAAGTAAAAGTTCCAGCAAATGACCGTGTTGAAGTTCGTTTTCCTGCCACTACCGATGAAGCCGGTACGGCTCGTTTTCAATTCGGCGCGGTTGCCGGTCAGTTTGCTGATGCCGCAGAAGTTTCGATTCCGGTTTGGACGCCGGCAACCAGCGAAGCTTTCGCGACCTATGGCGTCATCGACAAAGGCGCGATTACCCAAGCCGTTCGTCGACCGACGGAGGTTTGGCCGCAATTTGGTGGGGTCGAAGTTTCAACTTCATCGACCGCACTTCAGGCTCTCACCGACGCCTTTCTTTACTTGTATCACTACGAATACCAATGCGCAGAACAGATCTCTTCGCGAATGGTTTCCGTTGCCGCACTTCGTGATGTTTTAACAGCATTCAAAGCAGAGGGTATGCCAACCAAGTCTGCCGTCGAGAAATCGATGAAGCGCGACATTAAGGAATTGACCGGACGACAAAATTATGACGGTGGATTCGGCTTCTGGAGAAAAGGGCAGCGATCGTGGCCCTACGTTTCGATCCACGCCACCCATGCTTTAGCGCGTGCACAACAAAAAGGATATAACGTTCCTGCCGATTCGATGCGTCGAGCCCTCGGGCATTTGAAAGATATCGAACGTTACATTCCGGGTTGGTACAGCGAATGGTCGCGTCGTCATATTATCGCGTACGCGTTATATGTAAGAAACGTTGCGGGCGACAAAGATGCCACCGCAGCGCGAGCCCTAATCAAACGTGCCGGTAGTCTAAAAAACCTTTCCTTTGAATCGGTTGGGTGGTTATTAGGTGTGCTTAGCGGAGATAAAAATTCTAAAAGTGAGATTAAGGCCGTTCGAACTTTTTTGAATAATCGAGTAACCGAAACCGCGGGGAACGCTCATTTTGCTGCGAACACCGTCGACGGAAGTTACGTCATATTGCATTCAGATCGCGTCGCGGACGGTGTGATTTTGGAGTCCCTCATATCAGATCAGCCCAAGTCTGATCTGATACCTAAAATAGTGAGTGGCCTTATGGCGCACCGTAAAAGAGGCCGTTGGGGAAACACACAAGAGAACGCCTTTGTTCTTTTGGCGCTCGACAAGTATTTCAATACCTACGAGAAAAAGACTCCCAATTTTGTTGCACGGGTTTGGCTAGGCGAACAATATGCCGGAGATCATAAATTTAAAGGTCGCACCACAGAACAACACCAAATTGATATCCCAATGCGATTCTTACCGCCGAAGAAAGAATCATCGGATCTGATTATCCAGAAAGATGGTGTAGGACGTATGTATTATCGAATCGGAATGAAGTACGCGCCAAAATCACTATTTTCAGCGGCTGCTTCTCACGGTTTTACGGTAGAACGTTCGTATGAGCCGGTTGAAAACGACGGGGATGTTAAGCGTCGAAATGACGGAACGTGGGAAATTAAAGCGGGAGCAAAAATCAAAGTGAAGTTAACTATGTTAGCGCCTACACGTCGATATCACGTAGCTTTGGTTGATCCATTGCCTGCCGGTCTCGAGCCAGAAAACCCAGCACTCGCCGTTGTTGGCGATGTACCTGAAGACGCCGCATCCAGTACGGGAAGAAGCGGACGGGGAGGTTGGTCCTACTGGTGGTACAGCCGACCGTGGTATGAGCATCAAAATATTCGCGACGAACGCGTGGAAGCTTTTACGTCGCTGCTTTGGGGCGGCGTCCACACCTATAGCTATTACGCAAGAGCGACGACTCCGGGACAATTTGTCGTTCCTCCGACGAAAGCCGAAGAAATGTATCATCCTGAGACATTTGGCCGCAGCGCATCCGATCGCGTTGACGTTATAGACTGAATCTTATCTTCTTTCTAAAGTTTGAAAATCCACTAAAAACGCTGAGGATTTCGAGTAAATGGACAAAAATTACTCCTTTTTAATAAAAAGAGTGTGAATCCGTTTGCGTCGAAGCATTTCAATTGCTAATTGGCACGCTGTACCTTTGTGTGCGGTGAATTCTGCGCACGACGTAAATAAGGATGAGTGTATGTTTGGAGAAAATCCTATCAATCCCGCCGATGGTAAAATTGCCGTATTACTCCCTGGAATGGGCGCGGTAGCAACGACTTTTATTGCTGGTGTAGAAGCTGCTAGAAAAGGATGGTCGGCACCGATCGGAAGCGTTACCCAAATGGGAAGCGACGCAAATGGAGTTCCAATTCAAGACCTAATGCCTTTGGCAGGGCTCGACCAACTCGTCTTTGGTGGGTGGGACATTTATCCAGACACTACATTTGATGCTGCAAAAAGAGCAGCTGTTCTTAATCCTGAACACCTAGAAAAATCAAAAGAATTGCTTGCAAGCATTACCCCGATGTCCGCGGTATTTGATTCGAACTACATCAAGAACATCGATGGTCCAAACACCAAAAAATACGATACGAAATGGGAAGCATCACTCATGCTTCAGCAAGATATCAAAAACTTCCTGAAAGACAGTAATTGCGATCGTGGTGTGTCTGTTTGGTGTGGGTCTACAGAACGCTACGTGGAGATTTCTGAAGTACATTTAACGATTGAAGCGTTTGAAGAAGGATTGAAAAACAACGATCCTGGTATTGCGCCGTCGATGATTTATGCACATGCATTGCTGAAGTCAGGCGTCCCGATGGCAAACGGTGCTCCGAATCTCGCATTAGATTGCCCAGCCATTATTCAACTCGCTGAACGTGAGAACGTCGCAATAGCGGGTAAGGATTTTAAGACGGGGCAAACTCTGATGAAGACTATTGTTGCACCTGGTTTAGCTGCGCGTTCAATCGGTGTTGCCGGTTGGTACTCCACTAATATTTTGGGGAACACTGATGGAGCCGTCTTGGACGATCCGGGTTCATTTAAAACAAAAGAAATGAGCAAATTGTCGGTTTTGGATGCGATTTTTGACAAAGAATCCAACCCTGATCTCTACGGCGACATGTGCCATAAAGTGCGCATTGATTACTATCCTCCTCGCGGAGATAATAAAGAGGGTTGGGACAATATCGACCTCTTCGGATGGATGGGCTACGACATGCAAATAAAGATAAATTTTCTTTGTCGTGATTCCATTTTGGCCGCTCCGCTTGTTTTGGACCTAGCGCTATTCATGGATGCTGCGAATCGTGCTAATCTGTCTGGTGTTCAAGAATGGTTATCTTTCTTTTTCAAAGCACCACAAACCTCGGCTGGCAAATTCCCAGAGCATGATCTTTTTCATCAGCGTCAAATGATGTTCGATCAGATTCACAACTTTGTCCCGAAAGACTCCGCAGCTGCTGCAGAGTAGAACCATTTAACATCAAATCTAACGAAAAATATCGAATACTTTGCGGTATACTTGCGTTTGAATACACAGAAGCTTCATTTTGAGGCGAACATCTAAAATGATAACTTGCAGACCTAATCTTCGGGATTAGTTTTGATGAGAGGTGAATATGTTTGGACAAATGCCACGTTGGAAACTGTTTAAGATTTGGGGACACGAAATTTTTATGGAGCCTATCTTTTTGGCTCTCGTAGCGTTTTTCGTGTTTAGTGGCGTTAATACCTCCGCAGATCTGTTGAGTGGATTACTTCTGGCTCCCATTCTTTTTTTCGGATTGTTGTGGCACGAATTGGGTCACGCCATTACGACTAAAAAATTCGGATATGGGCAAAGCCAGATTGTCATGCAGGGGATGGGGGCGGTCGCGATCAGTCAAAGACCAGTGAACACTCCTCCTAAGAATGCCGCCACGATATCGGTGATGGGGCCTGTATTTAGTTTGTCTATCACTTTGGTGTTCGGACTGATCTACAATTTTGTTCCAATACCGGAAGGGTTGTTAAGGGAATTTTGTTATAAGATGGCGCTCTACAACGGTTTTTGGGCACTATTTAATTTGCTCCCCATCAATCCGCTGGATGGCGGACATATTATGTTGGCTGGTTTTCGGGCGCTGCTTAAAAACGATCGAAAAGCATATCTAACGACCGCGATTGTTTCTTTGGTCGTACTCGCAGGTCTAGCATTAGTAGCTTTCCAGTACTTTGGTATGATGGGCCTTCTTATTGCCATTATGGTTGGATACTCAAATATCCAAATCATCCAACAACTCAAGTAGGCGCGTCGCGAAACATCGTCGCGAAACATTAGACTTCAACGATGGGATGGGGTAATTAGGCGTCCTAATCTAGGATGTTTGTTTTATGAATAAAAAAGTACATATGATTTCTCTCGGTTGCCCCAAAAACCGTGTCGATACCGAAGTAATGGTCGGAATGTTAAATGGAGACGAAGCCTTTGAAGTGGTTTCAAATATCGATGACGCCGATGTTGTTGTTGTTAATACCTGTGGCTTCATTGATGCCGCAAAAGAGGAATCGGTTGATACCATTCTTGAGATGACTCAAAGAAAAGCTGAAGGGTTGATCAAGGAAGTCGTGGTTACTGGGTGTTTAAGCCAGCGCTATTCTGACGATTTGGTAAAAGACATCCCCGAAGTTGATGCCTATTTGGGCACTAAAACCTTTACAGCGATCAACGACGTCTTACACGGACGGGTAAAAGAGAAGGTCCTGATTACTCCTGGCTCCTATATTATGGACGCCGATGTTGCGCGCACGAATACCATCCGCGGCGGGACCGCATATTTAAAAATTTCTGAAGGATGTTCACGCTCTTGTAGTTTCTGTGCCATCCCAGGAATTCGCGGAAGTCAGAAAAGTCGAACCTTGGATGATGTTGTTAAGGAGTCTAATAAACTTGTTAACTCAGGCGTAAAAGAAATTATCCTTTTAGCTCAAGACATGACCAGTTACGGCATTGATCTAGATCCTAAAAATAATAGAGATTATTTAATCCGCCTTTTGAAGCGATTGGATAGTGAAATTCCAGATTTGGAATGGCTCCGTTTGCTTTACATGTATCCTTGGAATTTTACCGACGAACTGCTGGACGTTTTTACAAACGCAGATCGTTTACTTCCTTACATTGATATGCCTCTTCAGCATATTAGCCAGAAGATTCTCAAATCGATGAAACGAAATATTAAGCGCGAAAAACAAATGAAATTGATTGATCGTATTCGTGCGATTGATGACATGGTTCTAAGGACAACCTTTATCGTTGGTTATCCTGGCGAAACTGACGCCGACTTTAAAGAGCTCTATGATTGGGTTGAGCACGTGGAATTTGATCGTGTTGGAGTCTTTACCTATTCGCCTGAAGAAAATACCGCCGCGGGGTTATTGGAAGACGATGTCGAACCTCATGTGAAAGTAGAACGTTACGATGCGTTGATGAAACTACAGCGTGATATTAGCGCGCGGAAAAATAAAGAATGGATCGGACAGACCACCGAGGTCATCGTTGATGGTATTTCTGAAGAGCACGAATTGGTTTTTGAAGGACGCCATTATGGACAAGCGCCGGAAATTGACGGTGTTACTTACCTTTCTTTTGAACACGGCGGGAAGCTACCCACGCCTGGTGACATCGTGACGGTCCAGATTGATCAAGCAACAGACTATGATTTATCAGGGGTCATTATCCCCGATAATCCTTTGGACTTGACCGGAAAAAATCTTAGCATTGCGTCTCCGAAATAAGTAATAGGGTTTACTATGATTTGGATTGATGCTGACGCACTCCCCGGTTCTTGTCGTGAGATTTTGTATCGTGCTGCAAATAAACGAAATGTTAACATTACATTAGTTGCTAATCGATGGTTAGAAGAACCTAAATCAGATTTTATTGACGCCAAGATCGTTTCCCAAGGCGCCGACGTTGCCGATGACTGGATTGTCGAACAATGCGAAAAGGGCGATTTTGTGATCACCGCGGATATCCCGCTAGCTGCACGTGTCGTTGAAAAAGGGTGCAAGGTCTTAACTCCTCGCGGGCGAGAACTCGATGAATCTAATGTGAGCGAAGCGCTGAGTTATCGCGATTTTGGCCACGAGCTGAGAGAGATGGGGGTTCAAACTGGTGGTGCACCACCTTTTTCTCAAAAAGATACGCAGAAGTTTGCCAACGCTTTAGACCGTTGGATTACAAAGAACATCGTAGGTTAGTTTTCAGCAGTTTTTTAAATTTTAGGCGTTTGTACCATCGGATACATAAAAAACTTTACGTAAGCGCCAAGGAGATCCAACTCTGCAGAAAACACGTCAGCCTTAGTGAGATATTTTCGAGTGATCAACGTTGGAAATATAGGGCGACAAACGTTAGGCTACGCGACGCTTAACCTCGGAGCTCTCTTGCGAAGTGCATTTTTAATTTTCATCGTCTGTACGTTCTCATGTGGTTCTTGTTCCGACGAAGATAACGTTCCATCAGCACCAGACGCTTCTCTCAGCGATGTGAAAAAGGATGTCGATCTTTCTACTTTTTGTACTCCAGGTGAACGTACTTGTAAAAATATCGTAACATCTGAAATTTGTAACTCGGAAGGTTCCGCAAAAACCGAAGAGGAATGTAAAGGTGAATTACGTTGTAACGATGCGACGGGAACATGTGCTGAAAAAATTTGCATCCCTGGCGGGTTTGAAGGTTGTACAGAAAGTGGCCAGCAAAGTTATTGTAATCCATCTGGAACTGAAATCGTATCGGCACCTTGTCCGGGCAATAGCCCTTGTTCAAATGGACGTTGCGAAGATGCCGAGTGCACGCCTGGTGGGTTTCGGTGTATCGGCACGCAACAACAAGAGGTTTGTAATCAAGCCGGAGCCTACGTTCCCGGAGCTTTCTGTCCCTTTGGGACTGAGTGTTTTAATGGAACGTGCGAGGAACTATGTGAACTTAATAAGAAAGTGTCCTCTTATATTGGCTGCGAATATTGGTCGGCCGATCTCGATAATTTCGGCGACGCGTTAAGCCAACCGCATGCAATTGTGGTTTCTAATATTAGCGACGAATTGACAGCGAAAATTGAGCTCTTCCAGGGTGAAGAGATCACGCCCCTATTATTGGATGCGACGGGCGCACCCTTTCAGGCTCGTATTCCGCCAGGGGGAGCGGCGGTTTATAGCATCCCCGCGGGATCAGATCATTCCGGTACCCGATTGCTTTCTAATAAAGCGATTCGGATAAGCGCCAACATTCCAGTAATCGCTTATCAATTTAACCCTTTGAATAATGTCGATGTGTATTCAAATGATGGAACACTTCTGTTGCCCACCAATTCTGTGGGCAAAGAATATTGGGGTATGAGTTGGCCACATCGTGGGGGACAGGTCACCATCCGGGGTTTCTTAACGATTGTGAACTCATCAGGGCTACCCAATCGAGTTCAGATTACTCCGCGCGCAGAGGTCGTTGCGGGTGAAGGAATTTCGGCGATATCGGCAGGAGAAACGCGTATCTTTGAGCTCAATCCCGGCGATTCGCTCAATCTTGAAACTTCCGGGCTTGAGCTCGCCGACGCTCGAATGGAGGGGTGTTTAAAAGATTCTCAAGGGCCGCCCGAATCAGTGGTCCCATGTCCAGACTTGACGGGCACCCATATTATTGGAGAACAGGACTTGACCGTTTTCGGCGGTCACCAATGCGGAAACGTGGTTCAAGGAATCAATCGTTGCGATCACATCGAGTCGATACTTCTGCCCGTTTCAACGTGGGGAAAAAATTATATTGGTAGTAAATACGAACCGCGCGCCACAACCGCAACCCCTGAACCCGAGATCTGGAGGGTTGTTGCGGCCGAAGATAATACTAAAATCCAGACCGATCCGCCGCTTGATGGAATACACGGTCATACTATAGATGCGGGCGAATGGCGCCAGTTTGAAGCGACAGACCATTTTATATTAGGTGCCAGTAAACCGGTGATGGTCTCCCAATATATGGTGGGTTCGAATTGGCTGGGAATTCCAAGAATTTGCGACGAGGGAATCGATGCCGCAAATCCAACGGGAATAGGAGACCCATCGATGACGATTGCAGTCCCTGTAAATCAGTATCGAAAAGAATACTTAATTTTAACACCGGATGCCTATCGTTTAGATTATGTGAACGTGATGGCGCCGAGTGGGCAGACGGTTACCATTGATGGCGTTGCCATCCCGGAGAACGCTTGGAAGGGTATCGGCGATGGGAACATTAATGTTGCGCGCGTGGAAGTATCTGATGGGTTTCATAAACTCAAATCTAATGCTCCATTTGGAATTGTTAGCTACGGATATGATTGCCATGTTTCGTATGCTTATCCCGGCGGTCTAAATGTTGAGAAAATAACCGAACGACCTTAGTTTTGTCTCCCACTTATTTTTTGTAAAAAATCTGATATTCGATGGGGGCCGAATAATAATCCCTTCTGAAACCCCTCGCTTCGTTCTTCCTCTGTATCCAGGAAAAGCGCATTTTGTAATTGCTTCCAATAAGACTGAAGTTCACTATCGCTTTCTTTGAAGAAAGCGGACTGGATTGATACACGTTTTTCTAAGAAGCGCTTTTCAAGAATGGATAAATTCGGAAAGGAGCAACCTTCAAAGCCGCGAATAATGGTGGTGCCTAATGCAATATCGCAAAGTGATCCAATCCCGTACGTTCGACAGTATTCTCGTCCTTTATCTAAATCAAATAATCGCATCCAGGCAACGAGGTCGATCGCCCCTTTAATGAAGCTAAAGTGTTGATGGAAATGCATCACGAGATTGAAAAAAGTGGCATCAGGTCCCAAGACAGGAATAGATATTCCGAGTGTCTTCGAGGGGAATTGAAACGTCGTTTCAAGCAGGGTTTTTGTCGAAGGGGCTGGAAGATAAGGCAGAGTTAGACGCCAATGGAGCTCTAATGTTGCGTGATGTAGTCGATGACGAAGCGCGATTTGATTATAGGCCCAGGGGCGAATTTTTCGTTCTAAAATGAACCCCATTTTCTTTAGTACTTTGAGAACGTGTTCGAGATCGGTCCAGTTGATGAGAATATCTAGATCAGTAGATTGTCGCCAACTCGCGCTACCGAATAATTGTTCTGCAAGCGGAATTCCTTTCAGTACTGCCCATGGAACGTCAAGTTCGGAGGCGACTTGATGTAAGATTGACGAGTACAGAAGGGTTCGAGCAATGGAGTCGCGGTTCCACCGAAGCATCGGAGGCGATAGTTCCAGATCGTTATTAGCGAAATGGAGTTTTAAAAAAGGGACGCATTGATGTTCGATCGCCGATGTTAAGAGTTTAACTTCATCGTAGCTTCGAGGGCTAAAGTCTGGCCCAAGCGCCATTTCTATTTGTCTTAACGCAAAGCGTTCTAACTCGGAATCCATTTTGACCCAAATCCATCATCGACGGTAGAAAAGAGAATCTGAACACTATCCTGAACTTTGACCTCTAGCCAAGCGTGACCTTCAATGGTTTCCCGTTTTCGGAAACCAACGATAACTTCGGATGCGATTCCTTCGTAACCCAATAGCAAATTGAGGCCGACGGCGCGATGAAGGCAGTGAGAACCCGGGATCCTGACTGAGATGCGGTTAGACCATCGTTCGAGGCGGGCCAGTTTATCAGTATCTGTCTTTACTATTTTAGGGACGAAAAACGTAGCTGCTTTAGATATTCTTACAAGTTCTTGCGTTGTTGCGAATCGATGAGCGAGTTGCGCTCCTCCGATGAAGCAGCCGAGGAAAAGGAGTTCTGGAATTTCTCTTTTTTTTAAATTCTTCATGTTGAGCTAAGGTAGGAGGTGAGTTCGTCAATATGAATGGGACCGTTCTGACCTTTCTTAAAGTGTAAATAGCTCACCGGGACGTGTTTGGCGATTTTACCTATCCCCTGAAAGCGCGTTTGCTCTCTGGATTCACTCGCATGCGTAAATCCAAAAGTCTGAGAAAAGAGTTCTGATGCCTTGGAGAAGCCTTTTGCAGGCTGGCAGCGCAAAAGTGCGTCGCCGGGCTTTAAGATGAAGATGTGTTGGATTGGCATCGGGTCTTGAAGTTGCTCTTGTTCGAGTAGATGCCACCATTTCTCGATTTGCGGTCCAACGCGGACAATGTTTTTAGCGTTCACATCCGCTTTTTCTAAAAGGCGCAGAGTGGGTAGGCCCGGAAGCACCTTCATTGAATGGGTATCGATGAAGACCAGATCGTCGGACAATACCTTCGCACCGCGTTTGAGGAGTTCGAGTACGGTTGTTGATTTTCCAGCTCCTGAATCACCAATGAAAACATACTGTCGTTCACCAAATATGATGGCACCTCCATGAAGGGGAATTAGATTGGGGAAATGAAGTTGGAGATGGATAGCGAGTATAACACGTTCTAAAACTTGGGTGATTCTTGAAGTATCGCTTACGGGACCACAGATATCGATACGATTTTTAAGAAGGCGAGCTCGATACTCGGCATATTGAATAGAGAAGATATCTTCGGACTGAAAAATTTCTAAAACAGGTCCGCCTGGAAAGTCTAAAGCTTTATGAATTCGTTGGCCTTGAATTTCGATTTCATCGACGATTAGAAGTTCAATTGGATTTAGGATAGGCCCTGTTTTTTTTTGAAAAAAGGTTTCGAAAGGAATTGCATAATTGTGTGAAAAACACGAATTCACGCGGCGACCAATAGCCCGGATTTAACCAACTCATCGATAAAGACAAATACGTCTCGTTTAGCAGTTGCCTTTTCAACTTCGAAGGTTTCTACGATTTCACCGATGATTTCATCGGTATTTGCGTTCCTTTTTAGCGCTTTAAAGATGCATAGCCCGACTTCGTTAAGTCCAAAGTACGCATCAGAGGTTGGATCGAGAATAATGAGTTCTTCATCGACATCTTGTACGAGCAAGCCCGATTTTAACTGTAGTTTTTTCATTTGTATTACCCATAAAAAAAACGACGAAACGCCGTTAGAATGTGTGAGCTATGTTTGGTCAGGGCTTAAGGTGAAAGCTGCGTACTATCCCCAACTTCCGGGAAGGGACCTGTTACTCCGCGAATGATTTGTTTTAGCGAACCAAGTGTTTTCAATTCAGGCGCTTTATACTCTTTTTTGTTCTTTATCTTTTTCATTCATTTCTCCAGTACAGTGCCCATTGTTGCCAAGGTCGCGACACAAGTCAAGGTTATAGAAAGATTGATGCTTTCGGTCAAGGATTGACTCGGCCAAAAGCGGATTTTGATCACTGTTTGTCGATTAAATAACGATTTGATGTTAACCAAGCCGAATTGCCGTGGAAAAATAAACGATTTGGGATACAAGAAGGTATGGAAGACCTATTTGATCATCAGCCCATTTTAGAGACCATCCCGCACGAGCCTGGTTGCTATATTATGCGGGATAAGAAAAATAAAATCGTCTACGTAGGAAAAGCTAAGAATCTTAATACTCGGGTTAGATCCTATTTCAGTCAAAGCGGCGACGCCCGCGCATTCATAGCATTTTTGCCTAAGGTGTTGGGCCGCATAGAAACCATAGTCACGGCGAACGAAAAGGAAGCGATTCTTCTTGAGAATACCTTAATCAAGGCTCATAAGCCTCGATTTAATATTAGACTTAAGGACGATAAAAGTTTCTTATCCCTGAAAGTAAACTTGGAAAAAGAATGGCCACGTGTGGAGGTCATACGATCTCGACCTCAAGATCGAAAAAAGAAGAAAAATCAAAAACTTTTCGGCCCCTTTCATAATGCCAAATCTTTACGCCAAACCTTGGGTATCTTGAATCGCTATTTCCAATTGCGGACTTGCCCCGATAATGTCCTTAACTCTCGCCAGCGTCCATGTCTCCAACATCAAATAAAACGGTGTCCGGCACCATGCGTGCTGGCGATCGATCCTGAAGAGTATGCGAAAAACTTGAAAGAAGCGCTTTTATTTTTGGACGGGAAAGCTGACGAACTTAAATCGACTTTAAATCGACGCATGTTGGAGGCAAGTGAAGAGTTGGAATTTGAAAGCGCCGCTCGAATTCGCGATCAGTTGAAATCTATTTCCAGATCGATGCAACGCCAACACGCAATCTCGGAGAGTGCGACGGACCGAGATGTCTTGGGGATTTATCGGAACGCGACAAATGTTCGTGTCGAAATTCTGTTTGTCAGAAAGGGCCGCTTGGAAGGGGCTCGTGGCTTTTCTTTTGAAAATCAGGAATTTCCCGACCAGAACGTTTTATCAAATTTTCTGAACCAATATTATGTAAACGATCGTTTTATCCCTCAGGAAATATTGATTCCGATCGCTTTACCCGAGACGCAAATGGAGACACTTGGTGAAATCCTCAGTGAGCATAAGGGCCGAAAAGTGGCAATTCTAGTGCCTCAACGTGGGGACAAAAAAGCCCTTTTGGCCACAGCTGCTCTAAATGCCAAGACCTCCTACGAACAAAGCGTTGATGAGGGTGCTAAATATTTGGATTTATTGGGTAATCTTCAGAATAAATTAAAATTGAAGAATTTCCCTAAGCGTATCGAATGCTTCGATATCTCCAATTTTCAGGGAAAACAGATTGTAGGATCGCAAGTGGTTTTCATCGATGGCGTTGCCGATAAAAGCGAATATCGTCGTTTTCGGATGAAAGAAGTTCTCACTCAAGATGATTTCGCCAGCATGCACGAGATGCTCAATCGACGATTAATAAAGGTCGTAAAGGAGGAAGAGGAGGGACCCGACCTGATCGTCATCGATGGTGGCAAAGGACAGTTGGGGCAAGTTGTAGCAGTTCTACAGGATCATGGACTCAATGGCATCGATGTCGTTTCTCTCGCAAAAAGTCGCGTTGACAAGACTGGATTTTCTGACTCAGAAGTGACCCGTTCGCCAGAACGTGTCTTTATCCCAAATAGAAAGAATCCCGTAGTTCTCAAACCCCATGCCGCAGAGTTATACCTCCTAGAACGATTACGCGACGAGGCGCATCGCTTCGCTATTACTTATCATAAAGAGCTTCGACGTAAGGAAACCTTAACGTCAGAGCTGGATAAGATTCCGGGGATTGGCCCGAAAACGCGTCGAGATCTCTTGAGACATTTTGGGGGCGTTAAAAAGGTGAAGCGTGCATCGATCGATGAGCTTCTAAGCGTGGAAGGTATCGGGCTAAAAACGGCCCAAACCATCTATGCATTCTTCGAAAATATGGATTAATTTTACTCTTAACATAAAAAAATGCATTCAAATGAAGCTAGAACTGGTGGAAATTTGAGTTTCTGGTAAGCTGTTCCAAAGCATTTAATAATTAGTATGTTGTAATCTACATCTACGCGGTTGAGGTAGTTATTTCTAAGAATCTCGCATGGTCCACCTTCGGGAGGTACGCTCTACTCGATAAAATCGGGAGTGGGGGCATGGCTGAGATCTATCGCGCAAAGACCTTTGGTGCGGCCGGATTCGAAAAAGAATTCGCCATTAAACTCATTCTTCCGGGTTTGGTAAACGACACAGAATTCGTGGAAATGTTTATCAATGAAGCCAAGATTGCCGTGAATTTGTATCACTCCAACGTTGTTCAAGTTTTTGATCTCGGTGAATTAGAGAATCAATATTACATTGCAATGGAATACGTTCACGGGATGGATCTCCTGGATGTTTTGGCCAGATGTGCAGGAACTGATCTAAAAGTTCCGCTTGATTTAGTTCTTTTTATTATGACCGAGATGCTTAAGGGACTTGATTTCGCCCATCGTGCAAAGGACTCCTATGGTGAAGAACTCAATATTATTCACCGAGATGTCAGCCCTTCTAATGTTCTCATCTCTTACGCCGGTGACGTCAAGCTTGGCGATTTTGGTGTCGCAAAAGCAGCGGTTCAACGAACCTTAACCGAGTCTGGAACTCTAAAAGGTAAAGTCGGTTACATGAGCCCCGAACAAGTCGTCGGAGATAAAATCGACCAACGCAGCGATATTTTTTCCGCTGGGGTCATTTTCTTCGAAGCGTTGAGTATGAATAGGTTGTTTATTGGCAATTCGGATCTCGACGTGATGTTAAAAGTTCGCGATGCGAATATCGATGACGAGCTCGAGAAAGCCCAGCCCATTCCTGCACGGTTAGAAGAAATAGTTCGTAAGGCATTGAGCAAACATCGTGAAGAGCGTTATCAAAGTGCCGGTGAATTTTATCAAGCTTTGGTTGATTTCTGTTTTCAACATCGAATACAAACCAACGCGAATCACCTTTCCAATTTTATGCGGCGTTTATTCGCCGAGGAAATCGAAAGAGAAAAAAGTCAGAAAATCGATGCAGATAGTTCAAGCGACAGATTACGTGCGATCATCGTTGAACAAGAAGAGAAAAGATCTCAACAACAACTGCTCGACGGTGCCTATCAATCCGTCGTCGAGTCGGTCGCCGAACTATCTGATGTGTTTTCGGAGATTGATTACGACGCGACAGGTGAAGCAAGTCCGTTGTCAAAAACCAGCCAGGTAAGCCATATCGGTCAAGCCCCTGAATTCGGTGAGACCGAAGTCAGTGAATCGGCTCTGGAACGTCGATATCGTTATCGTGATAATTCTGGTCTGATTTATGGTCCGATGGGATTCAAAACCATTATTGCACTTTTCTCCGAGCGTATTCCTCGAGAGTCTGATCGTGTTTCAATTAACAACGGTGAGTGGGAAGACCCTTTTGATGTGGAAGAATTCCAAAGTGAGCTTGCAATCGCAGAGAAGGCCACGCGTTCCAATCCACTCGGAAAAGGTGTCCTGATACGTAAGAAATCTACAGCGTCGGTCTCTGTCTCAGAATCGGTGACTACGTCTCACGTGTTACCGCTTATGGAACAAAGTTCAAACAGTCTCGCCGCTGAGAGTTCTGTTTCGAGTCGTGTAGAAGCGATTGAAGAGGTTCGGGATTCTATTCGTGAAATGAGAGAAAAACTCGTGAGTTACGAAGGTGATTTTGATGGCGTTTCGTTCTCACGTCTCCTTGCTAGATTACATCGTGACGCTTCAACGGGTAATCTTGTCGTGATGCACGATGAAATCCGTAAGTCGATTTATTTTTCTAAAGGAGAACCCATCTTCGTCGAATCGAATAAAGATGAAGAGCTTTTGGGTTTCTACCTCAGAACAAAAAATATCATTTCACAAGAACAGCTCGACGACGGATTGGCGCGTCTATCTGAGTGGGGTGGTCGTTTGGGTGATGCCTTGGTTGCCATCGGCGCAATTCCCGCTCACGAAATTTTTCAACATCTATCTCAACAGATGCGTGACAAAATTCTTGATGTATTTTCATGGGGGGATGGACGTTTTGAATATTTCGAGGGTCAAGAACCCGAAACGCATGGGTATCCACTTGGAATCGATACCTATAGTGTCATCGCTGAGGGGTGTTTTGATTTTGCACCGCTCGTAAAAATTAAGGCTTTTTACGAAGAGCGAAAAAATGTTGCGATGTTTATTAGGACCGATCTAGGTTTTACTACAGAAGAGCTACGCCTTTCGTCGAAGATGCTTCGAATCGTGAAAAAAATTAAAAACGATCAAACGGTTAAATCCCTAATTGACTCGATGGCCAATGAAGATGAGGCTTATGTATACCGTGTCCTTTATCTTCTCCACCAAGTTCAGTATTTGACTTTTGAGGTCACATCGGCGGAAGACGGACCCATGCCGTTGGTAACATAAGTATCTATCCATTGATAAAACGCTAGAAATTAAGAGTAAGTCTAGTTGCTATTTTGAAGAACCCTTTCGTAAACATCTAGAGTTTGTTGAGCACACCTCTTCCAGGTTTGTTCTTTCGCGTGAAGTGAGCCTTTTTCCTTCAAGGCTTTCGCCGTGTCGCTTTTTAGAGCTTCAGATAATGCGTTAGCTAGATTAGATTTGTCATGAGGATCAAATAGAATGGATGCGTCATGCGATACAGATCGCATGGGCTCTCGATCCGATACAACCGTCGGCACTCCGGCCGCCATTGCTTCCAAAATAGGAAGTCCGAATCCTTCAATTAAAGATGGAAATACGAATAAAGAGGCATGGGACAAAACAGATTGCAAATCTCGATCATCGAGCATTCCCGGCAAGATAATTCGTGCCCCATTTTTTAGCGTCTTTATATATTCCTGGAATTGGCCGCATTTTCCGATCAAGACCAATTTCAGCGCCTTATCATTAAGTAGTTCGAAGCTATCGATGAGGAGTTTGAGATTCTTGTAGGGTTTATCGTTTCCGATAGCGCAGATATAAGAACCTCCGTTGTGTGTATGCGCTTTCACAAAATCATTTTTTTCCACACGATTAAAAAAGGAATGATCTACACCATGACCGATTACAGTCATTTTTTCTCGACTAATCCATTCGGTAGCTCGGTCGGCGGTTGCGTCGGAAACACAGATTACGTGACTCGCACGCCGAAGCGAATCTGGAATCGCCCGTTTCGCAAATTCTCGGGTTGTCGTTGAGGTGAGCCAGTTAGGTTGTGAGCTCTTCGCGTGATCGATCCAAATTGTATCGTGTAAGGTCACGATTGTTGGACAGTCGGGCTTGAGTTTTCGCGGAGTGATGTGAAAAAAATTATGAAAAATTTTCGGCCGAATTGAGTTTAAAATAGGTGTTATCTCTCGATGTGAACGAACATAGTCTGCCAAGTTTCCCATTTTTTGATTTACTAGGTTAGGTGTAAAGTTCCCGATCCGCCTCATTGCTGAGGGGGCTTGAAGAGAGAATCGTTCTTCCTCTTCCGGAAGCAATTCGCACATTGCCTTCATTAGCGCTTCTGAATAACGTCCAACACCGCTCGGATTCTGGGTTATACTTCGAGCATCAACGAGGAGCTTGGTGTGCTTCATGTCACGTCCGAATTTAGAATTGCGTTGTACGCCGCCAATGCTTGTTGCGCGGTTCTACGCCAGGTAAAATTGGATGCTCTTTTTAAACCCTTTTCACACATTTCGTGATAATGAGTGTCGTCGGTATACAAGCGACGGAGCGCCGTTGCTATCTCTTCGCGGGATTCTGGATTGACCTGAATGCTTCCGTCTCCTCCTACTTCTTTCAAAGCACCGCGATCAGAGGTTACTACCGGCGTGCCGCAAGCCATTGCCTCCAATGCCGGCAATCCAAACCCCTCATAAAAAGAAGGAAAGAGGAAAACGTGGGCTGCGCTGTAAAGCGCCAAAAGAACATCGAACTGCACATGTTCCAAGTGAATAAAGCGATTGTGAAGCCGTGGGTCGTTTCGGAGCTTTTCAAACTCGCTGGCCGGTCCTCTCTGAAAGCGTCGAACCAGCACGAATACGACTTCCGGATCGTCCCCAAATGCATCGAGGAATCCCCCAAGCGCACCTGCGTGGTTCTTGTAGGGCGATCCTTGCCCAACGACGAGAACAAATTTCTTATCGCGAGGGATAATGTTTCTTAGGAGCCGATCTGTTTCTTCTTGAGGGACGGGTTTGAAAACAGGATCGACGCCGTTGTAAGTAACGCTGATTTTTCCTTTGATGCCCGGGAAATATTCTTCAATCGCAGTCTTGGAGTGGTGCGACACGGTCAGGATCGCCGCTGCGTCTGAAACAGAATCGGGAATAAATTTCTTATAGAACGATCCCGTTACCACCTTTCTCCATTTGGAATCAGTACAATATCCACTGTTAATCAGCCACATAATATCGTGTAGAGTAAACAGCGATTGAACGGGTAGGTCGTGGGGGAGAATATTAAAAGGTGAATGAAAAAGCTCGACGCCAGAAAAGTCGATTTTCTTTTTGAGCTGATAGCGAGTTCGAATTGAGTTCGGTTCAGGAGAGTAGGTCTGACAATCTACTCTAGGGCTATCGAAGGGGCGCGGACGGCTTGGATGAGTTATCAGACGGATGCGTAAGTTCTCATCTAAGTCCAATAAGTTTTCAATTAGATGTTCGGTATAACGACCAATGCCGCTAGTCTGTGATTGGACATATCGGGCGTCCAACATAAGACATTTTAGGCTATTTTGAGGTTTCTCATTGGACATAAAGTCAGAAAAAAATATTTGGGTTCGTGAACTAGTGCGTCGGTATTTCGAGGGCTTCTTAGCACCTAAAGCAACGTTCGTCGTCGGTTTTTGTGTTCTAATGACGATTTTATCTACCTGGGTAATCGCCACTCAATGGAATATCAATAGCGATTTTAAGGCACTTTTGCCAGACACGTCGAAAGCTGCCATTGCAATGACCGAAGTAGGTCAACGTATTGGGTCTGGATCGGCGCTTTTTGTCGTGGTGGATTCACCAGACAAGGAAGCCAATCGCGCTTTTGCAAAAGTGCTTTCAGAAAAGCTTTTAGAAAAAGACTCTGTGGCTTTAGCCCATTATCATAATGATAAGGCCTTCTTCGATAAGAATCAGCTGCTATATCTTAGCGTCGAGGATCTCAAGAAAATAAATACGCGACTAAAAAAGAGAATCAAAGAGGAAAAACGAAAGGCAAATCCGCTCTTCGTTTCGCTCGGCTCTCTCAAAAAGAAAAAGGCTAAATCGGGTTTTATAGAAACTAAGGACCTTGGGATGGATACTCGAAGAAGCGCCCAGAAAAAGTATAAAACCTTTCTAGAATCAGAAGACGGATTTTCTTTAACTCTAATTGTTAGATTTGTGGAGACTTCGACAGACCTCAATGCGACCAACTCACTTTTAGACGAAGTTAATATTTTAGCTGAAAGTCTCAATCCAACGTCGTTCAACCCAGAAATGAAAGTCGAATATGGAGGCGGTCTGATTAATCGTCAGAAACAGTACAAATCCATCGTTAGCGATATTATCGCTTCGGCGCTCTTCACTATTATCGGGCTCTTTCTTATTCTCGGCTTCTATTTTCGGAGGGTGCGCGCAATATTTTTGGTACTCTTACCTTTGATTATGGCAATCCTTTGGACGCTCGCTCTGGCTTTCTTGATTTTCGGAGAGCTAACGATTATTACGGTATTCATCTTTGCCATATTATTGGGATTGGGAATAGATTTCGCGATTCACCTGCTTGCAAGTTACGACAAGAGCATGACATCGAAAGTCGATCCCGTTGAAGCTCTTATCTCTACTTATGTTGGCACTGGAACCGCTACAATTTATGGAGCGTTAACTACTTTTTCGACATTTATTGTGCTGTCTTTCGCACAATTTAGAGGTCTCTCTCAATTCGGAGTTGTAGCAAGTTTTGGCGTTGTGTTTAGTGTAGTTGCGATGTTTACTATGTTACCCGCTATGCTTTTAGTTCTGCATCGCGTTCGACCTTTTGTCCCGAACAATAACAATAAGAAAGTAGACTATTCCAAAGCAAGAGGTCTAATACGTAAAGGTGCTATTTTCTCAATTATTCTTGCGCTGGGAATGTCCGTATTCTCGTTCAACCAGTTGTCGAATCTACAATTTCAAGAAGACTTTAAGGAGATTGGAAAATTTAAATGGCCTTGGGAAGTGGCCCAAGACCAGCCCGAGAAAATGGCAGCCTGGTACGCAAAGCGACGAGGAGGATATACAGTAAAACACGCACGGATGGTCAGAGAAGCGATGGCCCCCGATACCTTTGAACGCGAAAGGCGTCAAAAGTCGATAGGTAACAAATATTCAAGCGCGGTTGGGGACCAACAAACTTCGATGCCCACAATTTTATTATTCGATAATATCGAATCGACAAGAAAGGTTCAGCGCGAGATCTCCGAACGTATGCACACCGGATCTCTGTCGACGATCCGGGCCGCCAATTCCGTCTATGCTTTTTTGCCAGGAACAGCCGAAGAACAGGCTTCTAGGTTAGCTGAAATCAGAAAAATAAAATCGCTTTTAGACAAAGAAGGTACCGCTTTCTTGAGTGACGCTTATAAAAAGAAAATTTCTGAGTTACGCGAAAAACTTGTTGATAAGCCTGTCACTATTTACGATCTACCACTTTGGACAAAGCGTCTTTTTAAAGAAGCTGGCGCTAAGGCAATGCCGGCTAAAGAGGGCGAGGCGTTCGCTTTTGAATATACTATTTTTCTAAACGAAAAGGGGCGTTCTACGAAGGGTGACGAAGCGCGAGCATTTCTTAAAGAGACCGTTTCGCTCGCCGAAGGAACCGGTGAAGAAATACGGGTAGGGAGTCCATCTTCGATTTATATTTCAATGTTGGACGAAATACAAACCGACGGCGTAAAAATGATGTCGATTGCTTTTGTCGTTGTATTTTTACTCTTGGTGATTGCATTTCGCTCCTTGGTAAAAGCCCTAATCGCTTTTGCTCCTCTTCTTCTCGGCGCCATTTGGATGTTTGGTTTGTTGGCATTCCTGGGGATTCCCCTAGACTTTTTTAACGTCATTATTCTTCCCGTCGTAATCGGAATTGGGATTGATGATGGCGTTCATTTTTATCACCGATACCTCGAATTGAACGAAGAGGACGCGCTAGCTCAAACGTGGCTGAAGGTTGGATCTGCGGTTGTCATGACTTCGATGACGTCTATAATCGGTTTTGGCGGATTGGCGATTACGAACCATTTCGGATTGAAGTCCATCGGTTTTGTCGCGATATGCGGTATCTTGACGACACTTTGCGCAACGGTATTGGTCCTACCCGCTATTCTCTACTACGCCGAAAAATGGAATGTAAATTGGATCACCGGAAAGAAAAGGCCTAAAGAAGCGTCCCGGTGATTGAAAATCCAATGGCCGAATAGGGTAGTAATTGTGAAACTCCAAGCCCAGTTCGGTACCTGTGTTTAATATACCAGTTTAGTAATATGAACCCTGAAATGCTATCCACAAATCCACCGTTATCAGTGTAAAAGACATGGCTTACAAGCGGACCGATTCTATGGGTGGAACCGTTAGGATCGTCGTTAAGATCGACGAAGGCTTTGGACGTTGTATAACGCAAACCGAAAACCCATTTAGGGCTCGAAATGTATAATGCGTCAGTTTCATTCGTATAAGATAGTCCCTCGATCGGTAGTGGAATATCAAGCAATTCGTCGTATACAACTTGAGCGGTTCCTTCCATGTCGAAGGTTGCGTAAGTAAGCTTGAATCTATTTCGAAAAACGAATTTATCGATCGGTAGTTCGATCTGAAGTGTAGCGTTTAAAAAGTTTCCGGTGGTAGATAAGCCCGTGGAACGAGAACGAGAGCTGTCCGACCAATCGGAATTCGGTGAGCCATATGAGAAAAGGCTTTTAAAATAGAAAGCACGTTCGTAGCCGGCCACGATCTTCACGTAACGAAAAGGTGCGAAATCGACGTCTATCCCAGGCCTAAATTGGGTTATCGAAACGAGCGGCCGAAAAGAGATACCAGCTTTCATCTTTGAGAAATGGAGGCTGTAGTTCAGGGAGGGAATCGTCATCAAGGTACTTGGATTACCTTTTAAAACGATTGTGTTTTTGTAGTCCAATTGATGCAGTTTTTCTTCGCTAACCTCGTCGTCAGCATACGCTATTGGAATCAGAATCATGAAAAAGATCATGAATGAGAGGCATTTTTGAAGATAGATAGCCATTAACTAAAAATACCATTCATGAGAGCAATCTACTATAGATGATTTTTATCTAGCCCAGATGTATGACGCGTCCTCTGAAGATGCGTTCGACGCCCATCAAGAAATCGTCGCTTGGTTCCACCCAGTATTCTTGTGGAAAAGGAATGTATGCGTTCGCGGTTCCAAGTGCGTCTTCGATTTGAAATTTAATCGATGTTTTACAAATTCCCGAGTGCTTAACACAAAGTGCTTTGAGTTTATTGAGTTGTCCATTATTGATTGAAGTCGCATCCACGACGATGCGAACTTTACGAACCATTTCTTCGCGAGCAGTAGCAAGCATTTGAACGCTACTTAATCGCAATCTATAAGTACGCGCTTCGTGATCCCCCTCTTCGGCGACTTGCCCTTCAAACAGTAGGGGCTCGCCTGATTTCAGCGCTTCTTCGTTTTCTTCGTAGGCTGCCGAAAAACAGATGCCTTCAACTTCGCCGTGTTTATCTTCTACCTTGAAAAAAGCCATACGCCCTTTACCACTTTTAAGTGGACGTTCGCGCAATTCGCTAATCATTCCTGCGACTTTAACGGTGTCCCGACGTCCGATTTTTCCTTCAGTAATATCGGCGCTCGTAGTGACTCCGTATAACGCGATCTCTGAATCGTATCGGTCAAGAGGGTGGCCGGTAACGTAGAAACCTAGATATTTTCTTTCGAAATCTAAGAGTTCACGATCCGTCCATCCGTCAATATCGGGATAGTAATCTTGAAGGGTTTCAGATTTGTCGGTTTCAGACATCATCCCAAACAGTGAAGATTGCCCGACGTCAGCATCATGTTGGCTTTGTGCTCCGCGATCAACCGCCGTTGGAATAGCACCAGTCATCTGGGCGCGTGCGACACAAACGTCGCCGATATATCGTCCTTCAAGATAGGGTGCGACATCATCAAACGCACCACATCGGGTTAACGCTTCGATGGTACGCTTATTGAGTTTTTTGGAATCTACGCGTGCGCAGAAATCATAAAGACTTTCAAAATTACCGGTTTTCCGTGCTTCAAGAATGACTTCTATTACACCGGCTCCAATTCCCTTAATACCACCCAGACCAAAGCGAATTTTCTTATCCACAACAGAAAAATCGAGACCAGAAAGATTTACATCCGGTGGAAGCACATCAATCTTCATTGATCTTGCTTCATTGATAAAGCGAACTACTTTGTCGGTATTATCGCGATCACAGGTCATCAACGCAGCCATGAACTCGACTTCATGATGTACTTTTAGATACGCGGTTTGATAGGTGATTAACGCATACGCGGCCGAGTGTGATTTGTTAAATCCGTATCCAGCAAAATAAGCCATGAGATCAAATATTTCTTCGGCAACCTTTTTATCAACATCGAGCCCTACCGCGCCGTCTACAAATAGCACTTTTTGTTTTGCCATCACCGAAGGCTTTTTCTTTCCCATTGCGCGTCGCAAAATATCCGCGCCACCAAGTGTGTAGCCAGCCATGATTTGGGCGGTTTTCATAACTTGTTCTTGATAGACCATGACGCCGTAGGTAGGCGCTAGACATTCAGCTAACCATTCATGCGGATACTCAACGCGTTTTCGTCCGTGCTTACGTTCAATGAAATCATCAACCATTCCCGATCCAAGTGGGCCCGGTCGGTAAAGTGCAACAGCTGCGATGATGTCTTCAAAACAATCCGGTTGTAACTTTTTGAGAAGTTCCTGAAATCCAGAGGATTCCAGTTGGAAAACGCCGGTGGTTGCGCCCGCAGAAATCATTTTAAATACACCCGGGTCATCCATCGGAATGCTTCGGATATCAAAAGGAGGTTCACCTTCTTTTTCACGTTGTTCGTTGATCAGGCGTATCGCACTATCGACCACGGTCAGGGTTTTGAGGCCAAGAAAATCAAATTTTACAAGGCCCGCTTCCTCGACTTCATTTTTAGCATATTGAGTTACGATTTCACCGTTCGCGCCGCGACAAATCGGAACATACTCCCAAAGTGGCTCTTCAGAGATAACAACGCCAGCGGCGTGCATTCCGGCTTGTCGGTTTAGATTTTCGAGCGCTAATGAAATACTAAAAACCGAATCTACACGAGGGTCCTCTGCGCGCATTTCTCTTAATCGTGGCTCTTGTTCTAAAGCATCGCTGAGCGAAATATCAAGAACATCAGGAACCAACTTTGCGATGCGATCTGTTTCACCAAAACTAAGATTTAAGCATCTACCTACGTCTCGAATGCATGCCTTTGCTTTTAACTTGCCGTAGGTAACGATTTGCCCCACCTGATTTTGCCCGTACTTTTCGGTGACGTAATCGATCACCTCGCCGCGTCGATTCATGCAAAAATCGATATCAAAATCGGGCATCGAAACACGTTCAGGATTTAGAAAACGTTCAAAAAGGAGATCATAAGGTAGAGGATCGATATCGGTGATATCGAGCGAGTAAGCCACCAAGCTTCCGGCACCTGAACCGCGTCCAGGACCGACGGGTATTTCCATCTCTTTTGACCAAGCGATGAAATCCCAAACGATGAGGAAATAGCCCGGAAAATCCATTCCATTAATGACGTCCATTTCTACGCGTAGTCGGTCTTCGTAGACTTTTCGGTCATAAGTCAATCCTAGCCCATCAAATTCTTTGAAGCGCTTTTCCAGACCCTGTATTGAAACGTGTTCAAAATAGGCGCTGATCGCTTGTTTTTTATCAGGTATATTTGCTTTCCGAAGAAAATCTTCGGGAACATCATAGAGGGGGAGGAATACATCTCCGGTTGGAATTTCAAGATTGCATTTGTCGGCGATTTTGACCGTGTTTTCGCATGCTTGAGGAACGTCTGAAAAGAGCTCATACATTTCTTCGGCAGATCTTAGAAAGAGCTGGTCTAAGCCATGGGTCATCAAGGATTCAAGCTCGACCTTTTTTCCTAATTGAATACACATCAGGATCGCGTGTGCTTTTGCGTCGTCTTTCTTAAGATAATGGCAGTCGTTGGTAGCGACCAACTGATAGTTATGTCGTTTAGACATTGCGATAAGTTCGGCTCGTACTTTTTGGGTTTCCGGTAGTGCGTTATCCATAATTTCTAAATAGAAATCATCTCCAAACATATTCGATAATAATCTCGCATAAGATTCGGCCTCTGGGATATTATCTTTGAGAATGGCTTGATTAATAACACTGCCCAGATCTCCAGAGAGACAAATGAGACCCTCACAACGATCGGCCAAAAGATCAAAATCGATGCGCGGTATGTTCGTGCGTGGGTGCTGCCCGTTTAGCCAAGCCATCGATTGTAGGTAGCAAAGGTTTTTATATCCTAGTAAGGATTTGGCGAGGAGCGTGAGATGATAACTCTTGGGATCAATACCTTCGGTATAATTTTCTGTTGTGATGTACATTTCACAACCAATGATCGGTTTGAGTCCTTTGCTTTTTGCCGCTTTTTGAAAATCAATAGCACCGTACATATTACCATGGTCGGTCATGGCAACAGCAGTCATACCAAGGTTAGAAACCTTGGTCATAAGGTCGGGTATTCGAATCGCTCCATCCAGTAGGCTGTATTGTGTATGCACATGCAGATGAACAAATTCTGACATAGACTTTTCCGAAAAAGGGAGCGTTGAACGAACATAGTAGGTCAATCCGGTGTCGACAACTGATCTTTTATTTTCCTTATTTATTGACGAGGAAAAACGAGATTAATCGAAGAACGCCATTAAAAACACCTTGTTTACCTAAATCTAAGGTTTTGCCTTCTCAGCGGTATTTCGAAAGGATGAAAAACTATTTTCGATACGGGAGTAAAACCAATCAACGTGCGCCATTAGAGGTCGCTATTGGAAAAACTTGCTAGGTTCTATGTGTACTTATCGATGCAAATGGGAATGAAATTTGCGAGAAGGGTTTGTAATTCTGGCTCGAAAAGAAGAAGACAACGAATCACGCACCCAAAAGTCAGGCTTACTTTCGGTGGGTAAATTTCATGCGCGTTGATTTCGTTTTTTCGGCAGCGAGCGCGCCGGATTGAGTTTTTGTTTTCCCGTCCGGGAAAGTAATGGTTAGATCGTAGTCGGCAGCATCCCCACCGTCGTTAACAACCCAGGCTTCATAATCACCTTCTGGCATATCTTGCTCCCAGACAATTGTTTCGACATGTTGTTCCCCCGCAACACATGACGAGCCTTCAATGCAAACATCTTTTATAAGGCGAGCTCCGTCGGCCGAAGTGTTACCCGAAAGGGTCGAATTTATATGGGTTCCGTTAGGTGTTACCAAAAAGAGATCCAGATCTGTGCCGGCCGTCCAAGTAAGGGTTAACTCGGCAGGTTCACCGTAACAAAAATCATCGCTTACCTTTTTCGAAATCTCTTCTTTGAAATGGCGTGATGTGATGGAAGTTGGCGTTAATTTCCACTCCCATTTCTTTCCCCATATATCGATGAATAATTTGGGTGCATGCGTCTCAACCACTTCAATATATTGTTCGCTCGTGTAGCATTTTTCTGCGCTGTAAGGTTCCACCGCAATATCAGAATTGAGTTTCGCCTCGTACCCAGTTGCTCTTAATCCGCCTTTTTGAGCTTTAAGGGGAAGAAGTCTAAAGTCTAGGCCAAGGCCGAACTTCGCTTTAACGAAGACCTGTTTGGCCGTTTTATTTATGCGATCAGCGGAGCCGGTTAGGGTCGCTTTTTTTTCATTGTTAGGGAACATAGCGTGTTCATCCGATGTACTTCCTTGGAATCCTTTTCGAGAATACTCAAAACCCAAAGGGAATGATCCCTTTAACTTCGTTTCAACTCCATAAGTCCCGACGGTTTGTGCGCCGATTTCGATTGAAGCTGGCACATAAAATGCCGGTTGCAAGATAATAGGCCCGAGCGGGACACCAGGCAGGCTAGAGTTTAGGGTTTCCAG
The DNA here is from genome assembly GCA_937981985.1 of uncultured bacterium. GTDB lineage: Bacteria > Myxococcota_A > Bradymonadia > Bradymonadales > Bradymonadaceae > CALJNB01. The sequence continues at coordinate 11,515 of CALJNB010000048.1, read as the reverse complement.
ATCATGCTCTTTCTTCCACACTTTTTTTATTCCAGCCGAAAGTTCAAAGGTATGTTTTGTTACAAAATCAACCTCTAGATTCACGTGTGCGCGAATGTGTTCGACTTTCGGGCGCAGGTCACTAAGGGTTTGGGAGATTTTTCCTGAGAATTCTGATGAAGCGAAGTTGAAGTTCAAGTGACCTTCAGATTCGAGTTTCCCCTTCGCAAAAGGGGTGATTCCGAACAGAGTTGGTGCAACTTCGAGTCTGTGGGATTTATCCCAGACTTCTAGATTTCCGATGCCACCGTTTTCCTTTGGGCTTTCAAGGAGGGAAACGTTGAAGTCGCCATAGATCGCCTCGGTTAGAACAAAAGGACGGACTGAAATTTCGGCACCGCGATCGGATAGAATCACTTCTTCTACAAAAAAGATATATTGCCCTTCTACCATAATGACGTCGCCGCTTTTAAGCGTCGTGAAATCCATTTCTTCATCAACGCTGTTGTTGATGTCGTCTTTAGGAATTACAATTAGGCCCTCGGTCGTATAATCCCACTTCTCGGCCTTGTCTTCTTGAATCACAAAAGTCTCGATTTCTTCTCGCCAATGAATCCCCTCAGGAATTTCTTCTGAATAGGTCTCATTTTCGTCCTCAGTCAAAAGCGTTGTCGGTTGGTCTCCGCAGGAAAATATCGCGGCGATCAAGATGAGCATCATCCACTTCAAATCTCGTTTCCCCGGCTTTCTTTGGCTAGACTTGTTGTTGTATTCTTTTTGATTGTTAATGATTGTGTTCGGCATAAGTCCTCCATTCAGGTTCTTTCCCTCTTCGGTCACCGATGAATTTTGTTGCGTGGTTTCTACCCGAGCCAGTAAGAAATCGCTGCGACCCTCTGTTCCTTCATCGATTATGAGAGAACGGGGTATTTTCGACGCAATTTTCCCCATAAAGATTGGTATTGTGGACGACGTGTTCCCTAATTCTAAACGACTTATTCAGTGCAGATGCGGGCTTAAAATCGGGGGATCACGAGACCCCGGGTCAATTTTGAAGCGCGCCTGTCTCGGAACATCTTCTTTCAGTATAGACCTGGGTTCCCAACCGGGTAATGGGAATCTTGGAAGTGGTAGGTCATCAACAGTCTCTTTGAAGACCGGATCTGCTTTCTCGAGGAAAGAACGCGCTGTTTGGTCTTATTGGTAGAATTCCTAAATTCGATTCAGAGATTTTCTATGATAGCGCTTCTTTTCGAATTATATTCTTCTTCGCTAATGAGTCCTTGTTCTTTCAATTCTCCAAGCTTTTTCAAACGCGCCTCGATTGATATCTGAGCATCGGTCTTCGATTTTGGCTCAATTGTTTGGTCCGCTGTTCTTTTTTTATAGACGTTCCCGATAAGATTAACGCAACTTGAACATTTCCCAGAACCAATTTTCTCGGTTATCATCACCACGACGTCGCTCTTGAGAACTTTGGCGCGTAATTTCATTTCGTATCTGCATTCTAAAATATTTTCCTTAGGGGAATTGAGATTAAATTTTCTTTCGCAGTCTATCTCTTCTACGAATTCGTGTGATTTAGGATCTGGCGCGGTATTTGTGATCAGAACATTAGATACATCAATTGTAGTATTGTCCGGGCGTTGGGCGTGACAAGAGCTGAAGAAAACAATGGGTATGATAAGATATTTCATAATTGACTCTCTTAAAATATGAATTTTAGCTAGGCCGAACCCGTTTCGCAACACCGTCTAAGGATCTTCTTTGGTTCGCAAATGTAGCCCATCATTGTTTCGTTCCCGCTGTTTTCCAGGTTTCGCTGGGAAGAGCGAACCATCTCAAGACATCAAAATCTTCGCTGCGTTTAGGATCAACTGCAGACGCGATATCGATCGGTCGACTAAATACTTCTTTAGCTTCGTCAAGGTAGGAATTAAGGACCCACTCCGGTTCGCTGGTTCGATTGCAACGATACTCCATCTTTCCAGAATCGTATTTAATATTATCCAAACTAAAGGGCGGTTTTGGAATGCCGTCTTTATGTCGCCAGCCGCCGCTTGTTGAACAAAATCGATATTGGGGAAGTAATTTCCATCCGTCTTTGGCAATCATGGATATCGCACTAATGATGTATTCAAATTGAACATCTGAAATAAAATAGTTGAAATTGACCCGAACCCATCCAGGTTTAATCCCCTCACACCCGTTAAGAATTTCGCGTTCAAATTCACGAGATTTACTTAGATCGATACCAAGTAGTCGATGCCCATACGGGCCAGCACATGAACACCCGCCACGCGCCTGTATACCGAATAAGTCATTAAGGAGGGCGACGACAAAATTATGATGCAAATATTGGTCACCATATTTGACCACAAAGGAGACGATCGACAATCGCCACGATTCCTTATTTCCCAAGATTTCGATTTCAGGAACCTTTTCCCAGGTTTGGATCGCGCGACGAATTAAATCGTGTTCGCGTTCTTTAATTTTTTCCTCTCCAACTGCATCTTTTAGTTGAAAAACAAGACCTGCTCGAATCGATTCGATAATCGCCGGCGTTCCGCCTTCTTCTCTGTGGACAGGACAATCGTGGTATTGATGCTCGTCTTGATTTACAAAGGAAACGGTTCCACCACCAGGTTGGGTCGGTACGCGATTAGTGATTACGTTTCGTTTGACCACCAAAATACCAGGTGTTCCCGGGCCACCAATGAATTTATGGGGTGATAGAAAAATAGCGTCTTTATAGGTCAGTTCGCCGTGCTCTTTAGAATCGCTCATGTTCATTTCGATTTTCACATAGGGCCCGGCCGCGGCAAAATCCCAAAAAGAAAGCGCGCCATGTCGATGCAAGCAAGCTGCGACGGCACGGGTATCAGTGCCAATACCAGTCACGTTTGAAGCTGCAGAAAAACTGCCTATTTTCAGTGGACGGTCTTTGTATTTCTCGAGCAGTCGTTCTAGCTGCTCGCAATCAATCTTACCGTCTTCATCCTCATCTATCTCAACTACATCTGCGATCGACTCTCGCCAGGGGAGTTCGTTGGAATGGTGTTCGTAGGGGCCAATGAACACGACTGGACGTTCTTCTTTGGGTATTAAGTCTGAAAAGTTGTATTTATCATCAAGGTTCTGAGGGATTCTAATATTGAGAATATCAATAAGTTTATTAATTGCCCCGGTTGCTCCTGAACCGCAAAAAAGAACGACATCATCCTCACTCGCCCCAACCGACTCGCCTATGATACGCCTTGCATCTTCTCGCAAACGGGTCGTTTGTAATCCCGTTCCCGATGTTTCCGTGTGGGTGTTGGCATAAAGGGGGAGGACTTCATCTTGAATAAAATCTTCTATAAAACGCAAGCTACGTCCAGACGCCGTATAGTCGGCGTAGGTCACGCGTCGTGGACCATAAGGACAGGCGATGACGCGATCTTCACCTATGATTGAAGCACGAATATTTTCTATGAGACGGTCTCTTTGATCCATGATCTTTCCTTGTTCGTAACTTAGGCTTAACCCGATTCATAATGCCAAACCCAAAGGCCGGCAATACGCAGTTTGGGTATTTTGGCTGACTTTTCCCATATTTAGGAAGACGACGCTTATCGTACTTGCCTAAATCTATTATTATAGACTATTTCTAGCTCAAGAAATTTCTCTGTCATTCACTGGAGCCTTTGTGTCCAATAAAGTCCGTAAAGCTGTTATTCCTGTTGCCGGTCTCGGTACCCGTTTACTTCCTGTCACCAAATCCGTTCCAAAAGAACTTTTACCGATCGTCGACGTACCCGCCATTCAGGTGATCGTAGAGGAATGTATGGCCTCAGGAATTGAGGAGGTCATCTTTATAACAGGACGAGGTAAGGGAGCTATCGAGGACCATTTCGATTTTAGCTATGAACTAGAAAATATTCTCGAATCTCGTGGAAAATCTAAAGAACTCGAAGCGGTAAAAAAGGCGAGTAATTTGATTAGAACGATTACGGTTCGCCAAAAGAAACCATTGGGACTCGGTCACGCAATCCTTCAAGCCAAAGACGTGATCGGTGACGAGCCCTTTTTGGTTGTTCTGCCTGACGATATCATTTCCGCCGATCCACCCTGCGCCAAGCAATTGATCGATGTTTATGATAAATACGGTGAAGGCGTCGTTTCTATTTTGCAAGTCGCCGATGATGAGGTTTCCCGTTACGGAATTATCGACGGCGAAACCTGGGAAGATGATCTTGTGCGCGTTCGCGTGATGGTTGAAAAACCTGCACCGGCCGAGTCTCCCTCGAATTTGGCGATCATTGGTCGATACATTCTGCCTCCAGAAATTTTCACTTATCTTGAGGAGACTGAAGTCGGAGCAGGAGGTGAGATTCAACTTACTGACGCGTTACAACGTCTCGCACGAGAACGTGCCCTTATCGGATATAAGTTCACGGGTCGTCGTCATGATACAGGCGATAGGTTCGGATACCTCACTGCCAATATTGATGCCGCATTACGACGTCCCGATTTAAGTAAAAAGTTATGGACCTATATCAAGTCTCTTGATGAAAATGATTTCAAATAGAAATAAGTACGTTCTTTCATGCGTGATCTTTCTTCTTGGTCTTCTGCTACCTTTAAGTGCCTCCGCGAAATTGCCGCCGATTGATTTCGCATCGAAAAGGTTGCTAAAAAATCGTGTTCCTTCCCAATACAATATCGAAATTTCGGTTCTAGAAAAAACGATTACAAAATATCTCGGCGAAGCCGAGTTATTTAGCGGCAATTTTAAGGTCGGCACGTTCGCGATTTCTCGGGACCTTCCATCCACGGCCACAAAACTCTTAGCGATCGCGTTAGGAAGCCAAAATGTGTTCCAAGATGTCCAGACCACTTTTTCGAAATTGGATAAGACACGTTCCGTTGGGGTGCAAAGTGATTTACTGACCCATCGTTATGGTTCCACCACGCGCGTTTCTATTTTTCGAGATAGCGGTGCACTTGCTCAAATTAGAGTGAGTGAGGGCGGAAAATTGTGGGTATTAAAAGTTTCTGATCGTGGCGAAGTCCGCATCGGTACGGTCTATCATTCTGGGCTCATTGTGATGCGATTTACGATGAGCCAGTACAAAAAGTCCAAGGAAAAATAGACGAATTTCCGCGTTCCTGAGGGAATTGCTCTGGGGGGGCGAATCTTGGGGAGCAGGTGCGGATGACGTGTGATAGGTTTAATTTAATCGTCTTCCTCCTAAAACTGACAGATTGATTTTGGTGTGTTAGACCACGTTTTCAAAAGAGCGGAACTAGAATGTCAGACCCACGAAATTATCAAGAACAACAATATTCGGCTCCTCAAGGTTCGCGAACCATGCCTCATAATACCGACGCTGAACGGTCGGTTTTAGGTGCCATTCTATTAGATAATCGTGTTCTCGATGAAATCGCTTCCATGATTCGTCCAACCGACTTTTTCCGCGAAAGTCATCGTCTCATTTACAAAGCGATTCTCGACATCGCAGCCAGGGGAGAGGCACTTGATGTGATCACCATCGGCGATCAACTTTTGGCCGAAGATAAGCTCGATGATATTGGAGGGCCGAGTTACCTCAACGAACTTTCTACAGAAGTTCCGTCTGCTGCAAACGTGGGTCACTACGGAAATATCGTTCGTCGTAAATCTTCCTTGAGAGATTTTATCGCAACCGCTGATACACTTATGCATCAGTGTTACGATGATGTTCCTGATGTCGAAGCGTTCATGGACGATGCCGAGCGAGCGCTTTTTGAGATTACCCAACGGGGTGTGAAGCGCGATTACTCAACCATCAAAGAAGTGGTGAAAGAAGCATTCACCCAAATCGAAAGTCTTTATCAGAAGACCGAACATGTCACAGGTATTTCATCCGGCTTTGTCGATGTGGACGAGAAAACTGCCGGCTGGCAACCATCGGATTTAATTATCATAGCCGCCCGTCCCGCGATGGGAAAAACGAGTTTAGCACTCAATATGTTGAGTCATGCTGCAGTAGAACGCGGTGTCCCCGCGGCATTCTTCTCATTGGAAATGTCAAACGCACAGCTTGCAGTACGTATGTTGTGCAGTATTGCCAGGATTGATCAATCCAAATTACGTCGCGGTAATTTGTCCGAACAAGAATGGGCTCGCCTTATCAAAGCTGCTGGCCAACTGAGTAAGTCCTCGATCTTCTTGGATGATACGCCCTCGCTACCTATTATGGAATTTCGATCTAAATGTCGCCGCCTAAAATCAGAGCACGATATCGGAATCGTATTTGTCGATTATTTGCAATTGATGCGCGGAAGCGCATCATCAATTAAAAGTGGAAGTCGTGAGCAAGAAATTTCTGAAATTTCACGAAATCTAAAAGCAGTTGCAAAAGAATTAAACATTCCTGTGATCGCCTTGGCCCAGTTGAACCGCGGTGTGGAAAGTCGTGCCGATAAACGGCCGATGATTTCTGATCTTCGTGAATCAGGAGCGATCGAACAAGATGCCGATATCATTACCTTCGTTTATCGTGATGAAGTTTATAATCCTGATAATGTTGAAAATAAAGGTTTGGCCGAACTCATCATCGGTAAGCATCGTAACGGGCCAACCGGAACGGTTGATTTACGTTTTTTCGGAGAGTACACGCGCTTTGACAATTTCCGACCGGTTGAAGGTTGACGCATGGTTCGAATCAAATGTTTTGCAATCATCAAAGAGTTAATTGGCAAGGAAGAGCTCGATATTGATCTTGCTGATCTCGACAGTCCTACGCTTGATTCTTTGTGGACTCATCTTGAAACCACCTACCCCAAATTGACGGGTAAAAGACAATATCTTCGTTTCGCGAAAAACATGTCTTTTGTTTCCTTAGAAAGCGAGATCGCCGATGGAGATGAAATCGGCGTTATTCCGCCGGTGGCCGGAGGATAAATGTTTCAGGTTTCCAAGGACAAAATCGATAGTGATCTCCTTCGAAGGAAAGTCGATCGCGGCGAGGCAGGTGCGATTGTTTTATTCGAAGGAATCGTCCGCAACCACACGGGCGATAAAAAAGTGGCCTATCTGGAATACGAAGCCTACGAGGAAATGGCACTTAAGAAGTTGGAGGAGGTTGCAGTTGAGGTAGTCGCCAGCCGCGATATATGGGTTGCGATCTCTCACCGTTTCGGGAGACTGGAGATCGGGGACATCGCTGTAACGATCGCAGTATCTTCCCCCCACCGAGCTGATGCATTTGATGCATGTTCTCGAATAATCGATCGCCTAAAAGAAGAAGTTCCGATTTGGAAAAAAGAAGTAGGAGAAGACGGAAGTGAATGGGTGGGTTGGGGGCCTTAGGTATCGATGCGTCACGACGTCGACGGTAGCTTATTTTTCGGATCGACTTTTCGACAGAGTTATTAGATGGTGTTTGGGTGAACGCTTAACTTTATCTATTAGGAAAATATCATGATTCGATTTTTTTGTACCGTTTTGCTCGCTCTTAGTGCTTGTAAATCCACCGGGGACCCAACACCCGATGATCAGCCAGCAACTGAACCCGTGGTCCAAGCTGAATCGCAAATGGAATCTGAATCTCAAACAAAGGCAGAAGGGCTTAAAATTATTTGTGAAGTTCCTACGGAGCCGAGATTTCAAGAGATGACTCCCGAGGATAGGGCCGCCGAAATGGCCAAAGCTATCGATGCGCAATTAACCAATCCCGAAGTTAAAGCGCTATTTGCAACAATGGGCGAAGTTTCAGCTGATGAGAGAGTGCAAATGTTTCAAACGGCTTTGGATGCAGAAGGCATAAAAACATGTTCCCTTAAGGAGATGTGGGCATCAGTCCCCGAATAAAAATGAGCAATAAAAAAACAGTTGAAGAAAATAGGGTTGAAGCTTTTGAAAACGCAAAAGAGATAGTCGATACCGATCCGATGGAAGCCTTTCAAATGATTCGTTCTTTCATATCGTTTCCCAATAAAGTTGCTCCAGAGGATTGGACTAACACTTGGGACCTTTTTTCTATTATCGCAAATGAAGTAGTGGGCGCCGAATTTTCAGAAACGGTGCAACGTGTTGCCTTTGGTTATAACGATGTTCAAAGCTTGTACGATTTTGGCTACGAACTTATTGATGTGGGATTGCCCAAAATTTCCGCGCTTATTTTTCAACGTACGGACGAACTTGAACCTGGAAATCCGAACGTCATTTCGGAATATATTGCCGCATTAGATCGGTCCGGGTTTTCCGCTGAAATTGTGAACGTGTTTGAGACTTATGAACACCTTTTAGCCGACACATTCATCTTTAGATATTTGAACGCATTTGCCGGAATCATGACCCAAGATATCAAGAAAACGAAGGCTTCTTTGGAGAAGTATCCACTGAAGCCAAGCGGCGAGGAGGAAGAGTTCATGGCCGCTAGAATTGATACTTTTCTTCATCGAATTTCAACCTTCGGTGACATTAGCGAACATGATTTACGTACCTGGCAATTTGTCACCACCGGTTCGATTCTTCTCCATGTCTCCCCTTACGGTTTTGAGGAAGGCATGCACGGTCGCTACGCCTACATTCAAGACTCTGAAGAACTCTGTATGGAAGGAATACGAAAGCTGAAAACGATTCTTTCAGCGACTTCTTTTGATGTTCCCAAGGTCATGGCACCCAAAGATCGCGCCTCAGAAATTTTGGGTCGCGCTGCTGCGGAGTACTTTGGCTGCCCCTTTTCTTTTTACGAAGATACGCCCACCGAAACGGGTTTGGTTGTTACTTATGACTTATCCGAACTTTCTACGGAAACTTTGGAATCGTTGTTTCATAAACAAGCGAACCAAATTTTATTTACTCATGTTGTGAATTGGGTCAGTCCTCCTTTCTTCTCACCCGATTTTCATACCTTTCAGTGTCAGGTCAATATCAGTCCGTGGGCCGAAAAGCAGACTTGGAATAAAGATGGAGAACCTCAGGTTCAAGCCGCAGATGATGCACCTGCCGCGGATATTGCAAAGCGTATTCTAACGCAGAAGCAGAGCCAGCAAGAAGGTGAGGAAGCCGAGGATATGGTCCTTAAGTTTACTAATAGTGTGTTAGATCTGGGGCTTAAGCCGACCGCGTTTTTAGGTACGATCGAACGTCCGCAGTTCTGGGAAAGTTCTCCTGTTACGAGCAATAGATTTGCTTAATCGACAGAAGAAGTAGATACTTTGAAGCGCACTAATTTGAATGCAGAGACTTGACGATGAACGCGACTAACATCTATCTAATTGTACTTTTTTCTCTTTTTGGATGCTTTGGAGGAAAAGACTTGAATGTTAAAGATGAATCATCTGAAACAGTGGTTAAGAAAAATGATGTTAGCGAGGCCTCTAAAACGCCAATAGATTCGGGAACAGATACACCAAAGCTTTCCGATCTTGAAATGATGCAGTCTGGTGCGATGGATGCTACAAACGTAAAGACATCCAAATATAACCAGTTTGCCTATCAAATCGTTGGCGGTAAGCAAGACGCACCCGTTGAAGTCTTGAAGTTAGATTGTGAGAAAAAGACACTTATTCTGAGCCGTCATACGCAGGGAAATAAGCTCATAAGTGAATTTTTATCTAAGATGGACGAAAAAAGAGGTGACGATGTTTGTAAAGAGGCGATAAGTCTAACGACATCTTTATGTGTCGATGAACAATCTGATCAAAAGAAGGTCTTTGATGGCGCCGGCTATCAACTAAAATGTAGTGGTGAAAAAAAGGAGACTCTCTTTATGTGGCAGGGAACGCTACGAAAATCTCCACAAGGTTTGAGACCTTGGCACGACTATACACGGAAATTAATTCGATCTGCGTTCCCCGGTAAAACCGCTTACCCCTAAATCACTTGGAACTTCATGATGAATAGACAACCTTCTTGCCGTATCATGGAAAACATCTGTGGTATCGCTATCCTTTCTTCGTTCGTCGCGTGTTCAAACCCTAATATACCTACTCCCCAAAGCGCTAAAACAGTTGAAAGACCGGTGACCTGGAACGGCCTTTGTTGATTCAAAATACGTCGGAGTACAGACGATGGTAGGTTCTCTAGATGTCTTGGTCGGTCGACAAGAAATATATACCATTGGGTTGACTGCAAAAGGCGGTTCGCACGGTTTGCCTTGGGGGAAACCAACAACGCAAGATTCTCCGCAGGAGTCCGCTTTGGAACGCGAATGCGCAGACGATATAACCTTGCTTTCAAATCAAAAACGTCCCGAAGCGATCGACGCTAGACTCTTCGGTTACCAATATAGGAGACGGCGTTGGAATGAAATATTCGACGGTGTGATTTGTGATAGATTTGTGACTTCTAGAGTAGTGATAACAAAAAGCCAAAAATAAGTTGCAGGAGCAAAAGCTGATATGATTGTTGTCATCATTTTGATGCGAGAGAGAATATGAAACCCGAAGATAATTTCAATTGGGCTCCTGCCGGCCTCCACATCTGCGGTGAGAATTCGGACCCGCCGATGTACTGTCTGGTTTGGGATGAGTTTTATGAAAAAATGGATTGTGTAAAAAGTTTGGGATACCCCATAACAGGAGCACTCTGGGAATCGGTGATACGTGCATTTATCGAAGAATTGACGCCACAACACGAGTCCGCTCTGGAGTATGACTCCGAATATTCATGTTTTGTAGTCAGGAGTTCGAATTTAGACGCACTAAAACGGGTATTACATTTCATCAGAATGGTTGATAAAGATGCGGTCGATGCGCTAATCGAAAAAGGGTACCGTATCGACCACCTCGCCGGAATGGCGCAATATTAGATCTTGCTATAGATAGTCAAAGGATCGATGTTTCTTTTGATTTCGATCGTCGACTAGATCGCTTCATTGAAGAAGCACTCAAGTCCTGTGTAAATACAAAGTGCATAAGCAAGTCTTAATCGCGGAGCTTGATTCGGAACACAAATCGCAGTAAGGAAGGCACTCCTAAAAAGTAGAATAAAATGGAAAAATTGGTGATTTATCTGAAGGGAATCTGCATGGGTATTGCCGATGTTATTCCTGGTGTAAGTGGTGGAACCTTGGCGCTTATTTTGGGCGTCTACCACGATCTGCTTAAGTCGATTAACGCGGTGACACCCAAGCCTCTTTTTTCACTTATTACATTTCTAAAAAACGGTCGGACGGACGCTGACAAAAAAGTGCTCTTTGAAGAATTCGGAAAGCTCAACTTAGCTTTTTTGATTCCACTGGTCTTGGGTATCATCACAGCTTTGGGTGTGGGGAGTTTTTTCATCCCCTACCTGATGGAACGTTTCCCAACGGTTATGGGGGCCTTCTTCTTCGGTCTCATTATCGCAAGCGTTGCGGTACCTTTTCAGATGATTGAGTTTAAAAGTTCAAAAACGCTGGCAGTTGTCGTCATCGGTATTATTGCCGGTGGTATTTTTGGCTTTCTAGTGACTAACCCCAGTAACACCGTTGAGGCTTCGACAGACTGGTATGAAATAACGTCTACCGGCGAGACCCTAAAAGATATCACGCGTCGCGGTCCGAGTGCGATGTCGGCTGAG
>CALJNB010000047.1 GCA_937981985.1 uncultured bacterium | reverse complement strand
TAACGACGGCGATTGGCGCGAGAACCCCAGAGATACGTCTAAACAAGAAGAATAAAACAATAAGGTATGCCAAACCTGTAGCTGGGATAAAGGTAAGTTGTTGTCTCTTTAAATTCCGGACAATCTCCGTTCTTAACTGAGGAATACCTCCAAAACGAAAGGTGGTGTCTGACGTCCATGTCACCTTCTCGAATGCGCTATGTACTTCGTCGATCGCCGTTTGAAGTGGCCCAACGTCGCTAATGTCGGTATCGAACCAAACCACAATTAGGGTTCGAGTTCCTTTCTGGTTGACGAACCTTCCGGTTAATAAAGGTTCTTGAGACGCGAAATCTCGAAATGTTGCGGCGGTGGCTTTGTTAACGTCTCCCTTTCTGGGAATCATCGTTTCTGTGGTCAGCGTTGCAGGATCTTTTCCAGATCTTGGTAGTGGAAGAGTGGTTAGACTTTCAGCAGCACGCACTGCATCGAGAGCTTTAAGTTCTTCGACAGCGTCGCGAAGCGCGATGATGTTTGTGGGGTCGTAAACATCCTTTGAGTCGATCAATATAAAAAAGGAGTTATCTTCGCGCCCGAAGGTATCTGCGAAGGCTTCTCGATAAGCGAGGTCGTCTCCGCTGACTTTGAATAGTTGTTGGGGCGTAAAATCGAACTTAATCTTGGGAAGATTAATGCAGCCAATAATCGTAATGAGCGCAAAAGCGATTAAGAATAGAATGGGGCGGCTAGTTACCGCGTCGGCGATTTTACGAAACATCCTACCTCGTCGAACGTTAACCCATATCACATGAAATGAGTTAAATGTGAAACGAGAATTTTGACTTTGATTTGTACGAAAATGATCTATTGTTTAAGAAAGGTGAAACTAAGAAATGAAAAAAGTAATTGGAATTGATCTTGGGGAACGGCGTATAGGAATTGCGATGGCAGAAGGCGATTCGTTCTCGGGAATGTTTGCGTTTCCCAAATTCACCTTAAGTTCGTGGACGGAGCTGTTTGATTTTATAAGAGATCAAGAGATTAATGTAGTAGTCATTGGCTGGCCTCTTGAAATGGACGGAAGCGAAGGGCGTGCGACCCGAAAAGTCGATAAATTCCTCGAGAAGCTTATTTCCGATGTTGATAATGACGACATGCAGATTGTCCGTTGGGACGAAAGATTGACATCAGTAGGTGGTGAAATTTTGCTCAGAGAAGCGGGGATGAACTCTAAGTCTCAACGAAAAATCTTGGATCAGGTCGCGGCCACCCAAATATTACAATCTTACTTGGATTCGTTTAAAGTTTAGTCGCCTTCGGGTTCAAAGACTTCCGATGTATCATCTTCAGCAGTTGGGACTGGAATCGTATCGATGACTGGCATATCTTTTACTTCTAATTTGGGTTTAAAATCCTTAATGTTTCGGATTTTCTGCAATGAATTTCTGTCAACAATCGGGATACTATTAGGCTTGGTGGGGAAAAAACCCAGGCGCTTCTGAGTGGCGATTTCTTTTGAGTCGTCGTTATTATCATCGATGATATTCCCGTTATCGTCTTCGTGAATCACGATGTCGACGGACTCAGGACTTGGATTCCTATTCGGTTGAATTCGTGCTTCGACCGGGTCTTCAACGATTTCGGGCTGTCGTTTCCAGGCTACGTTATCTTCTTCGCCATTCATTTCGTCAGGAAGGTCGATCGCTGTCGCGGCTCCGATTGAGGCTTCTTGATTTTTGAGTGTTTTTTTAATTCGGCGGGGTGTATCGCGCTTTTTTTCTGCTGCTGTAGCACCTGTGTAGGCACGAAAACCTTGTACGGCAGATAGCGCACCTTCTTCATTCCCGTCTTTGTCTCGAGGCTTATCTTCGCCGCTGAGCAGCAATGCCGCACCTGCTACAACAGCGATGAGTACAATGCTAACGATTGCTAGCGGAATGGCCTTCGATCCGTTTGGGGTTTCGACAGCACGGGTGGGGACAACTATCTCAGCAACGCTGATTTCTTCTTCAGAAATTTCCTCAAGCCCTCCGTGTCCCACGAAAAGTTCGAACGAACCATCGCTAGATTGACGTGCTTGAATATTCTTTCGTTCTCCGCTTTCCATATGTCGGATCATAATGGTTCAGAAAATAAATGCAACGCTTTGTTTATTTTCCCTCACAAGAAATGTCGTTCTGGTTTTTGTTTATTTGATAGAAACTGTAGGTTCTTTTGCTTTAGATGAAAGTCTCAGTTCGGAGAACGGTGCTCAACAAAGGCGCGAAATGACGCCTCTTAGGCGCTCCCACGAAAAGCCTTATGCTACGAATGGCTTGGCAAAAATCCTCCCATCAGGTATCGCTCGTCGTGAATTTAGCACCGGAATATAAAATGAACTTCAAAATGCTTCTCTCTTTTCTTCTTGTCTTAGCCTTTGCCTGCCAAGAGATTGAACAGCCGAAAACGGTTCTAAGTCCTGACCAATTAAAGCGGATTCAAGCGGAAATCTTAACCGAAGTTCCTACTACGAAATATCCGGTAAATGCGATCTTTGACGAGAAAATTGAGCTTCTTGGGTTTGATATCGAAGGCGAATTTCAGGCAGGGAAAGAAGTTACCTTTATTTGGTATTGGAAAGTACTGAAGAAGATTCCGAAAGATTGGAAAGCTTTTGTTCATTTGGATGCAGATTCAGGAAAATTCAGACAGAATCTGGATCACGTTCCGGTGGAGAATATGTATCAAACGAGTCAGTGGAACGTTGGCGAAATTATTCGCGATAAACAAGTTGTTACGCTGAAGCGTGAGCTGCCCAATGGAGAGATCTCAACATATATGGGCTTTTATCGAGGTAATGTGAGAATGCCGATTTCCAAAGCGAAGGCGAAAACCAAAGAGGACGCGCCACGTGTGATTGGACCGAAAATCAAAGTTAAGTATTCAAAAGAAAACGCATTGGCGAAAAAGACCGCAAGGATCAAACCTACCTACACCGTTCTTTTTGACGATAAGTTCAGCGAGCCTATGAAAATGGACGGCATCTTGGACGAAAAAACATGGCGTTCGATTCGGCCCTTTAGGCTCAAAGGGCTCGGGGCAGCGCCAAATCTAGGCAATGATATAAAAGCCTTTGTGACTCAAGACCACCTTTATATCGGGGCGGAACTCCAAGACAAGCATATTTGGGGAACCTTAAAAAATAGAGATGACGAAACATGGAAAGAAGAAGTTCTGGAAATGTTCCTCGATTTTGATGGTGACGGGAAGGATTACCTCGAGCTACAAATTACGCCTCATAATACGATTTTCGATGCGAACTTTAAGACGACTTTGTCCGGAGAGAACAGAAAAGAGCAAATCGCAACAGCCAAAGCATTCAATATTGAGGGTTTAGAATCGGCGGTTAAGATTAATGGCTCGCTTGACGATACCAAAGAAGATAAAGGGTGGACTGTAGAAATCAGGATGCCTTTGCGTTCGATTCCAGGATACCGAAAAGAGGTGACATCGATGGGCTCAAGCTGGGCAATCAACTTCTATCGCTTTGATCGTCCAGATAAAGCGACCAGTTTCGCGTACGCCTGGTCAACAGGGCCGGCAGGTAACTTCCATGAAGTTTCCAAATTTGGCGCTTTTCTATTTCGTCCCAAGGCGGTTCGAGTCGCGCCCAACTTGGGGAATAAGCCTTTGAATCTAAAGGATCTCCAAAAGGGTCAACGTTTTGATCTAAATAA
>CALJNB010000046.1 GCA_937981985.1 uncultured bacterium | reverse complement strand
AAGAAAGTACTCGGCATAAACCCCCGACCCACAACCTAAATCAACAATATCCAGTCCGCCAAGATCACCCAACATCGCCGTCAACGAAGGTCTCTCAAAAAGAGCGTTATAAATATTATCTTGTACGGCTAGATCATATTGCGCTGCATATTTTGAATACATCTCAGACATCCAAATTGTCCTCTTTATTCTTGTTGTAATTTTGCGGAGAGCGCTTTGGCTTCGATAATATTATCCTCAATAGAACAATAGGTCCATCCACCATATCTGCCAATTGAGTGAATTTGATGTTCTTCAAATTTTTTTGTAATCCGAGAAAACCAGTCTCGTGAAGCCTCGTTAATATGTACATATGCAGGGTCAAGAATGACGTGATGGTGAGAAACCAAGGACTGATCGCCGGTGAAAATCCCAGCGGCTTTCAAATCCTGGAGAACCTTCTCACGCGCAGCTTCCACATTAACCTCAACCTCAGGCCCGTAGCCTAGTTCAACATAAAGGCTCATTCGGTCACTGCCCATAATATTATCGTAAAAACCGATACGATAAAATGAGTATTGCTCTTCTGGATAGTAAACCCAATGAACATCCTCCAACCCTTTTTTATCGAAACCTAGGTTGAAGCAAAGCACCTTATTATAAGATAGCGCATCGTGAATAGGTTCGGTTTCCGAGAAACCCAATCCTTCCAAATCAATCATATTTACAAATTGATGAAAGGGCGCCGAAGAGACAAGATGACCATAGGCAATCTCTTTACCGCATGTCGTTCTTGCAATTTTATTTTCAAAATCAACACTTAATAATTCGCTATTAAGTAGGATTTTGTCGTCGGGCACTTCCGACTTCAAGGCGTTCACATACATGATCGCACCACCCTCTGGGTAGGTAAACGAGGCGTTATAGGACGCATTATCTGGTTTGCGCATATTTCGGATAATGGATTCTAAATCAGCGTCTGGGAAAAAGCGCCCCATCGCCTGACTGTCGAGTTCTTCCACATCACAGGCATATAACTTTTCGTTGTAAGGAATCAGAAACTTCTCAGCAATCCCCCTGCCAAATTTCTCATAGAGCATTGCTTTAAACGAGCCTTCGGATGCATGATTGGAAAACTCTTTTTTGAAGTAGAGATCGTATAAACAATCCACAAAATCTTCTTTGGGAAGCTGGTGAATATTCTTTTGGAAAGGAAAATCAATCCAGCTTCCCTTAAAGTAGATTTTGGAATTTTTCTCAACTTTTACAATTTTACCGCTCATCCTTTGGCGAAGGTAATCTTCAATTTCGGGATTTCGAAAGTGGAAAAAGTGGCCACTAAAATCCCAAACAAAGCCATCTTGCTTGATGGTTTTGCACCAACCGCCGATTTCGTTCTCTTTTTCCAGAATCAAAAAATCAGCCTCCGCTTCAACGAAATTTGCGAACGCTAGACCGGTCATCCCCGCACCAACGATTAGATAATCAACAGTCTGCTTCATCTGCAGTCTCCTCATCCAAAATCAAAAAAAAATGCAGCTCAATACGTTCTTCAAGTGACTCAAGATTCTAAAACCCTAATTCGAATCCGACACTATTTTTGCCCGGATTGACGTAAAACTTCGCCGAATCCGTCCCAGAACCTTCACTCGTCCAAAGGTAAAGCCCCACACTCCCAAGCGCAACCCCACTTGCAAGTCCGACCCACCCAACAGTATTTAATACATTCGCCGAACTCTTTGCGTCCATGAATTCTGTTTCTGTAAGTACTGATGGGTTGTCACAGCTTGTCTGTTCCACATTTCGTGAACATAAAAATTCGTTTTCTTTGAGTTGCGATAGAACGACGAATACTGCACCGCCAGCGATCAACGCCCCTCCCGAAATCGTAAGAGTCGGACCAAGAATGCTAGATGACCTTTTGCTTCGGGTTGTTTTTTCAAGTTTTTCAGTGGTTGATATCTGATCGCGCATACTTTGAATTTCCGCGCTTTCGTTTGAACCTGCTACCGGCAAAAAAGTATCCGCGACGATCAATGATTCAGCTTGAGTAAGATGTTGTTCGCATTTTTCGAATTGGCCCAAATTCATAAACTTTTTAGCGGAAATGAGCTGGCAACGTACTCCTACTTTCTTAACATCGCCGCGGTCAGCGCGCGTAATCTCATTGCTACCACTTAAAAATAAACGCCCCGCCTCAACCGCGGCCGTACAATTGCCTGCTTTAAACCACGAGACCATTTCGTTTTTCTTTAGATTGTAGTCCTCTAGATAACCAAAGGCCTCCGCGAACTTCTTGGCGGCAGCCTTGAAGTCTCCCGCGTCAAACAGGGCGCCGGCGCTGATTACGGCGGAGTTCATTTTCGCTTCCGCGGATTCCTCCGCTTGCGAAGATACAGGCAGTGCGAGAGTACAAATCATCGAAAAAAGCAATATATTTAGGACTTTAGACACAGCTATACCGGTAGAAACACGCCCTATTATAAATACTTCCAAAAATCGTCAAGAAATTCGCAAATTTATCATTTCCAAGTCGCTCGGAATAATTCAATATCCAGCCCGATGTTACGAAAAAAAAAGGACGTTACGATGGCTACGATTTCAGATGAACACATTGTCTTAATTGGACAGGACATTTTCAAAAAAATGAAAGGCAAAAGCCCTTCAGTTTTCAACAAAGATTGGTGGAGCGGAAAAGTCATGGACTGGTCGATGAAAGACGAAGATTTCAAAATAGAAATGTTTCGCTTCGTTGATGTTTTCCCGTCTCTGCGTACCCCTGTCGAAGTCGCCGAACACCTTCAAGAATACTTTTGCCGACCCGGCCAAAATTTCCCCGCCACATTTCAATGGGGACTGGGAAAAGTAAAGCCTGATAGTATGGTCGCAAAGATCGCGGCCAAACAAATTGAAAAACAAATGACGGGAATGGCAAAAAAATTCATCGCTGGAGAAGACGCTAAAGAAGCAATGAAAGCCCTGAAGAAACTCTGGAAGCAAGACTTAGCCTTTACGCTCGATCTCCTTGGTGAGGCAACCCTCTCAGAAATTGAGGCCGATGATTATTATAAACGCTACGAGGAAATCATCGACACATTGGTAGGAGAGGTCTCAGATTGGAAAGAAAAACCGCAACTTGAAAATGCACCTTGGGGTACGGTTCCACGCGTTAACGTATCCATAAAAGTGTCGGCGCTCTTTAGCCAGATCGATCCTATCGATCCAGCCGGGAGTATTGATGGAATAAAAGCCCGACTTATTCCTCTGTTCAGAAAAGCCAAAGAAACAGGAGCCTTCGTAAATTTGGACATGGAACATCATGATTATAAAGATCTCACAATCGAGCTTTTTAAATCCATACTGTCCGAACCTGAGTTCAGCGATTTCCCGAATGCAGGAATCGCGATCCAAGCCTATCTGCGAGACACCCTAGAAGATCTTCAATCGCTAACCTTGTGGGCAAAGCAACGTGGGACAGCGATTACGATTCGCCTCATCAAAGGAGCGTATTGGGATTTTGAGACGATTCACAGCAATCAAGAAGGCTGGCGAAATCCGGTATGGGCTAAAAAATGGGAAACCGACGCAAACTTTGAAGCGTGTACGGAGCTTCTTCTGGACAATCACGAACACATCCGACTAGCTATCGGTTCACACAACGTTAGAAGTATTGCGCACGCAATTGCGTACTCGAAAAAACATAACCTTGAACCCTCAGCGTTAGAATTTCAAATGCTCTACGGAATGGCAGAACCGATTAAACTTGCGATGACGGATCTGGGATATCGGGTTCGTGAATATGTACCGATAGGAAAGATGATTCCAGGAATGGCCTATCTTGTGCGCCGCCTCTTGGAAAACACGAGCAACGAATCGTGGCTGCGACATTCCTACGCTGATGGATATTCGGTTGAACAACTACTCGCCGCCCCTGCCCCTCCCGATGATTGTGGTCCCACGAATGGTCGAGAACATCTCAATCCACTCAACGAGACAGGGTTTCGAAATTGGCCCATGTTAGATTTTGCCGACCATAAAGAACGCGATACCTTCCAACAAAGCTTGGCGCAAATTTCTCAGAAGAATGTTTCAGTTATTCTAAATAATGAAGTCCTCGCATGCGATGCCAGTCTAGAATCGATCAACCCAAACACGGGTGAAAAACTTGGGGAGGTCGCGATGGCCAACCTTGGGATGGCCGAGAATGCGGTTGAGATTGCAAAAGATCGTAAACTTATGTGGACAACAACACCGGTTTCCGAACGCACCGCGATGGTTCGAAAGCTCGCGACATTGATGGATGAAAATCGTTATAAAATTGCCGGCTGGATGGTCAAAGAAGTCGGAAAAAACTGGCGCGAAGCTGATGGCGACCTATGTGAGGCGATCGACTTTTGTATCTACTACGCAGACGAAATGGAACGTCTCGCTAAACCCCAGCAGATGGGTGTTGTACTCGGTGAACTTAATCAAATGTTCTATAAATCTCGTGGTATCGCAGCGATTATCGCACCTTGGAATTTCCCTTTTGCCATCCTAACAGGAATGGCGGTAGCGGCCGCGGTTAGTGGAAACACGGTCATCATGAAACCGGCTGAACAATCTTCGATCGTTGCAAGTCTGCTCATGGACTTAATTCTTGAAGCAGGATTTCCACCGGGAGTCTTCGGGTTCTTACCCGGAAAAGGCGAAGAAGTAGGCGCCTACCTCGTTGATCATAAAGACGTCGACATCATCGCATTCACTGGATCCATGCAAGTCGGCCTTCAGATCCTAAACAAGGCTGGACAAATTCGACCGGGCCAACAAAACGTAAAAAAGGTCATCTGCGAAATGGGCGGAAAGAACGCAATTATCGTAGATGCCGATGCGGATTTAGATGAAGCCGTTAAAGGTGTTCTTAGTTCCGCGTTCGGATTTCAAGGACAAAAATGTTCGGCGTGTAGCCGTGTGATTGTAGTGGGCTCAGCGTACGAAGAATTTCGTCAAAGACTACTCGAGGCAACCAAAAGCTTAACGATAGGGGACGCATCAGATCCGGCAAACTTTATCGGACCGGTCGTGGACGCCGACGCTCAAGCAAAAATTTTAAGCTATATAGAAATCGGAAAATCGGAAGGGACCTTATTAATTCAACGAGAAGTCCCGCAAAAAGGAAGCTTCGTCGGCCCCACAATTATCGAAGATATTTTGCCCGATTCACGACTTGCTCAAGAAGAAATCTTTGGACCGGTTTTAGGGTTAATGAGAGCCGATACGTTCACCGAAGCATTGAAGATTGCAAACGGAACGCCTTTCGCACTTACCGGAGGAATTTACTCTAGAAGTCCGTTGAATATTGAGGCGGCCTACGCCGGGTTTGAGGTGGGTAATTTGTACATCAATCGAACATGCACCGGCGCCTTAGTTTATCGTCAACCCTTCGGTGGATTTAAAATGTCAGGTACGGGAATCAAGGCCGGTGGGCCTGACTACTTGCTCAACTTTTTAGAATCAAGAGCCGTCACCGAAAACACGATGCGTCGCGGATTTGCGCCAGAGGTATAGTAAATAAGATTACTATGGCGCGCTGGTTTAGTACCGATGCTGCCGCAAGGCTTACCGATTTTCCATGAAGGGGCAAACAATCAATGAGGAAA
The DNA here is from genome assembly GCA_937981985.1 of uncultured bacterium. Taxonomy (GTDB): domain Bacteria; phylum Myxococcota_A; class Bradymonadia; order Bradymonadales; family Bradymonadaceae; genus CALJNB01. The sequence goes on along the minus strand of CALJNB010000046.1, from coordinate 11,137 downwards.
CAGAAACTTCGTGTCGCGAAGACCTTTTTTTTGTTTCTCTTCTTACGCTTCTCTTTTGCCTGCGCACTATCCCAAACCCAACATGATAAGAAGGTCTTCCGAATTGAGTGGGAAAATGAGGGACGACACCAAGCCTAAATCCAACCCGAACACGTTTATGCAATATTTCGCATAAAACACTTGAACATTTGTGCAAAATAACGCATAAGTCGCGAATGGATGAAAAGAACGTACATCAAGAAATTGTAAACCGCCTGCTTTTCTCAATAGTTAAGCCCTACGCCAAGTTTGCTGCAAAAAACGTGATTGGATTAAAATCGGCGATGCAATGGTGTGAACTTGCTTATTTTCATGAGCTAAAAGGTCAAGATCTCAAAATGAGAGAAATTGCCGATGCCATGAACGTCAGCATGAGAAAGGTGGCGGACCTTTCAAAAAAACTAAAAAGAAATTTTCTAAAACCAGAAGAAGAAGTCGAATTAACGAGACGAATTGAATTTGCACTTTGGGTGGAACCTTTGAGCGCCGCTCGATTGGCACAAACTTTATCGTCAGACCAAAGCGACATCGACGAGGCTCTTGAAACGTTATTATCACAAAATCAAATTGTGCGAATCGTGGACAGCGGCGTGCAAACCTATTCACTCGAACATCGAACCCGTCGCCTTGTAGACCCGCAATGGGCTGCAAAAATCGACGGACTCAACCACCTACTTGATACCGTTTTTCAAACAATTATGTGCCGCTTTATTGAAGAACGAGAGGATAGTTTCGCCCGTACCCTTCAAATGCGGATACGCGTGGAAGATACCGCAAAATTAAAACAATTTTACGAAAGTACAATCTTCCCTTTTTTAGAGGGGCTCGACGAAGAGGCCAAAAAATCAAATGAAGTTAAGTCCATGAATCTTTCGATTCTTTGGGCACCTGAGAATGAAAATGATATTTAAACTAATTGGAGAAAATAAAATGCTAAAAACGTTAACCCTTATTCTGTTAACTTTTGTGTTATCTGCTTGTAACGATAGCCCAAGTTCAGAAACTAACCCATGTAGCGGTGGTGAACCATTTACCGTCGAAGACGAGACATTATGTGTCTTTAAAAAATCGATCATTGAAACCGGGTTTAATTGCCCCGGTGTAGGTCAAAGCCTTTTTGAAGTTGGCGACATTGTGGTTTGTAGCAATAACGAACCCGAAAATTGGATCGACGAAATCATCGAAGCTTTTCCTATTGAAACCGCAAACGTGGACCTCGAATGTCTTACGATGGTCTGCGATTCATTACAGTGTTCGGAGGGCGTATGTATTGAAAACAGCATCAACAATGACAACACGACCAACAATGACAACACGACCAACAATAATAACAACACGACCAATAACAATAACAATACTATAACTCCACCAATCGATGAAATCGCACCTACGGTCGTTGAACTCAAACCCGCAGATCAATCCAAAGATGTCACCCTTGATACAGAAATATCCGCGCGCTTTAGCGAAGCAATGGATGCCAACAGCGTCACTTCCACTCATATCAAACTTACAGATAAGTATGGCGAAGTATCAACGGGACTTGATTGGGATAGCGAAGAATACCTGATTTCGATTTCTTCATCTTTATCATTGCTCACTTCCTACACGCTAACCCTTGAAGCTTCTTTAACTGACCTTGCAGGAAATTCTTTGGCGAAAACGGAAGCTCATTTCCTGACCCGTGATGGGACATGGTCAGCGGTCGAAGATGTGGAAAATCTCGCTGAATCTGTAATCGTTCAATCGATCATTTCAAATTCTAAAGGAGATAAAATAGCGTTCTTCGCACAAAACGATAGTAACGTTTACGATATAATTATAAATCGATTCGACCACGCGACCCAACAGTGGCAAACATCAGAGGTCATAGGCGATCTCGAACTGCCTGTGTATGAGCTTTCGGGAACAGTTGATGATGCAGGTAACATCCTAGCATTTTGGCGGAACGCAAATATCCTCCATAGTCGATATTACGACAATAGTTCCAAAACCTGGGATGTTACGGTTCAACATGGTTTTGGCCAAAACCCCGCGGTTTTACATTCATCCAACGAAATATCCATGGTCTGGGCAACAAGAGATGGCATAAAAAGAGCTACCTTTAACAAAACCCAGAAAACATGGTCAGCCACGGTACAAATTACCACCGAGGCAGCATTCAATATCAACATGACATCAGATCGGGCCGGAAATCGTTTCTTGATGTATTCAACGCTCAATGCTCTCCAAACGATTTACTACAATGAAAGCAACAGAACATGGGGACCTGAAGTCGTCCTTAGCGATAAAACAGCGTCTTTAACCTCACTTTGTAGCGGTGGTAAGGGAAAATTTGGGGCTGTCTGGGTAGAAACAACCGACAAATGGGCCGTCAAATTCAGTCAATATACACCGGTGACTCAACAGTGGAGTGTGCCTGATACACTCGATGAACAAACCGGCATGAGAAGGCAACCCTTCCAGACACAGTGCGCCATGGATTCGGACAATATCCATGTCCTTTGGCATTCGAATACTGGAATAGAATTCCGACTATTTAGTGAAGAAACACAAATTTGGAATTCGGAAATTCCGCCGGTCTCGTTTGGGCGTGTGTTTTTTAGAAAATTTGAATTGAGTTTTGACCGTTCAGGAAACGGCTTCGTTTTTTGGGATTCTCCCAACGCACTTTTTACAAAACGTTTCAGCAGTATAACAAACACGTGGGGACCTAGTCAGACATTGATGAACGCCCCAAGTTTTTCCGGACTTAGTAGTACGCTTCAGAACAATGGATTAACGACGGTTATTTGGTCGGAACTAGACGGCGCGAATCTATGGAATGTCCGAGCGAGAACCTTTGAATAGAAATTCCTAAAAGGATTTACTATTTGGAGGCATACTTCACACCACAACCGTAAGGCTTAGTTGTCGTTTTCTCGAGTTCCTTTCCAGCGAGAAGCGTATTAACCGTAGTTTCAACGTAGTTTGTTATTCCTTCTTTTTTATCGCCATGCGGATTATCGTCAATCGCACCGCTATAACGAAGAACACCTTTTGCATCAATGACGTACATATGGGGTGTCGTTTTAGCGGCATACGACTGACCTACTTTTCCGTCCTTGTCTTGAAGAACCGGATAGTCGAATCCTTGTTCTTTTTTCCATGCTGCACTTTTTTCAGGCTCAACAAAATTAGAAGAATCGATAGCCAACCATTTTACTTTTCCTGCGGGAAATTTTGAGAATGTATTGCTCATTGTTTTCGAATCGTAATGTCGGACAACATAAGGACACGACGGAGAGGTCCACTCTAAAACTACGATACTTCCCTTAAGATCGGCAAGGGTGTGTTCTTTTCCGTCTTGGTCTTTAAGTGTAAAAGCAGGCGCTGCCTTTCCAACAGTTGCGACCTTTGCGGGCACTTCTACTTTTTTCGCTACAACTTTCTTTTCAACTTTTTCTTTCAAGCCCGCGGTTTCCAGTTCGGCCTTTTTAACAATTTTAGCAGGCGCGTCCGCTGCTGCTTTTGGCACCTCGGACTTGCAACCCATTCCAAGAACAAACAAAGATGTGAACACGATATACCTCATAGATTTTCCTTTCGTCGATGACCCTCACGGCCAAATATATTTACGTCATTGATCCCGACCAAGAGACGAGATCTGATAATTCTAATGTTCGATACCCTGAACAGAACTTTTCAAAGCGTCAATTATAATCGATTCGGTGAGTAGTTCGGGAAGAACTTGTTCGCTATCGCCAAGAACCAAATAAAGCGGAACACCAGCTCGTTGATGTCGACTCAATTCTTTGGTTATCGCCTCGTCGCGACGTGTCCAATCACCTTTCATTTTGACGACATTATATTGTTGGAAGGCGCTTAAGACCGCGTCACTTTTCATGACCCCATTTTCGTTAACCTTACACGTGATGCACCAATCGGCTGTAAAGTCGACGAACACGATTCGCTTTTCATTTTGATATTGATCGGCCGATTCTTTGGACCATCGAACCCAACCGTCTCCCAAAGGTTCCGGTGGTGGGATCTGAAAAGGAAAGAATAATGTCACCACAATTCCTAAACTAGCTACCAACAAAACAAGTTGAGCAGCACGCGACTTCTTTTCGTTGAATTGATGCTTGCCGAAATAGAACAACGCTGCGCTCATCAGAAAACCCCAAACCAGTGCAATAATAAGGGAATTCCATCCTGTTCCACGCACCAACACCCACAACAACCACGCTGCAGTAGCAAGCAAACCCAGTCCCAAAACTTGTTTTAATCGCATCATCCACATGCCTGGTTTGGGCAAACGAGATCGCCAACCGGGTGACAAGGCTAAGACAAAAAACGGTGCAGCCAAGCCTAGTCCGATCATGATAAAGACCGAAAATATCTCGAAGGGATCTCCGGCAAAAGCAAATCCAACCGCACTCCCCAGAATCGGAGCGCTACACGGAGTAGCTAAAACAACCGACAAAACTCCTTCACCAAAGCTCTTAGAAAGTCCGCTTTTGTTTCCCTTAATTCCAACCGATACTAAAATTTCAAAACCGCCCATTAAGTTGATGGCGAACGCGACTAACAAAACAAACATGAAGCAAACGAAGGCGGGCTGCTGGAATTGAAAACCCCAACCAACGGCTATTCCTGCACTACGAAGCGATACGATGATTGCAGCAAGTGCTATCATTGAAACTTCAATACCTAAAACATAAGCCACCGCATGTTGAAGGGTATTAGAAAAAGTTGAACCGGATAAGGAAACCAAACTTGCAACTTTTATGGCCAGGACCGGAAAAACACAGGGCATAAGATTTAGAATGAGGCCGCCAACGAAAGCTAACAACAAAAACCACAATAGTGACGGCCTCTCTTCGTTTTCTTTTTTAATGGTTTTCTCTTCAACCTCTCCCCGACTGTCAGGAGATTTGAGACTTAGAAAATCATCCGCACATTTCAATGGTGCATCAATCCAAAGTGACTTCTTCTCACCAGAGTTGTCCACGATCGGAAGCACACCGCGTAAGGAGCACTGGTCCAGCCTGTCTGGCGATGTTTGTCCAGTCAATCTAATCTGCAAACCTGTATCCTTTTTTACAACCCCTGTGGTTTTCCATTGCGCGACGCCCTCACGATCCGGAATAAAATAATAATTGGGATTTGTCCGCTCGTCCGGAGCGCAATCACAAGTAACATCGACCGTCAGTTCGGCCTTCGAGTTGCGTTGAATGATTTCTGAATCGATGGCAAGGGGAAGCTCTACCCGAAGAGGAGCTCGTTTGGCGTACTTATCAAAAATCGCCATTTCTTCTGCGGATGCTACCTCGGAAACTTTTCTTCGGAAATCAAAAGAGCCGGGAATACATGTTACTTTACATGTTAGAAAACTAACTTTCGCGCGAATCTCAGAAGCATTTTTAGCGTCTTCTATGTCTGCCCAGATTAAAGTTTCTGTGGAGAAGCCAAAGGTGTTTATTGTCTTGGACGGATCAAGATAGATCGTGGGCGTTTCGAAACGTGTTTCGCCCGCATTTGTACCTGAAAAATTAACCCTTGTTTCTAATCCAGACTCTCCAGCATTTCTCCAGTAAATATGCCATTCCGGAATCACGGAAAAGAGAACCCCCACCCGCTTTAGATTCTTATCGAATACAAGCTTCGCAGAGACGTGGTCTTGGGCGGAAGAACCTTGAGCATCTTCTGACACCGTAATCGCAAAAGCGTTTGATATCAGGACCGCGCTCAACACTAAAAATATAAAAAGGCTTTTAGACAAATATCTCAAAAAATACCTGAACAGGGTTCGAAGACAGCCTATTGTTATAAAGAAAAAATAAGCAACGCTAGTAAAGATTCAAAAATCAGTTCCGGCGATCAAAAAAGGAGAAGGCTATACCCTTCCTAAAAAAAGAGGGCTCCCATTTACTTCAAGTGACCAAAAACATCTGACGATAGAGCAGATAACAAACCATCAGCACCAAGATAATCAGTATCGCGATCAACATTCCAACAACGCTCGCCGGCGTCATTGATGAATTCGTCGCTAAAGGAATTTCAGATGTATTGAGAACTAAAGATGATTCTTCACGTTCCGGAATCGCATCCGGCGGTACGTAAGCTTTCCAAGATCTTGAGACATCAACTTCGGGAACGGCTCTGACGATGTTCTCAATCCTGGTGATTACATCGGCCGCGGACTCGGGACGTAGTTCTGGATCTTTTTGCATGAGCTCGTAGATAAGATCCACAACTTGTTCGGGGACATCGTTATCCACTAAACCACGGATATCAGGAATCGGCTCGTTTAAGTGTGCGCGCATTACCTCTAAATCATCATCTCCCTTAAAGGGTATCGTGCCAGTGACGGCGATAAAAAGAAGAACTCCTACGCTGTATAGATCCGATGCCGGAATAGGATCCGATTCGTCTACCAACTCAGGCGCGATGATTCCTGGCGTCCCAGGTAACTCACCCACTCGAGTCACAGCCGAACCAAATTCTCCCAAGTCTTTTGCGACTCCAAAATCTAAGAGCGTTGAATGTAGGCGTCCGTCAGATAGTTTACGGACAATAATATTGTCTAACTTAATATCTCGATGGATAATTTGCTTCTCATGTGCCTCCGACAAGGCGGAACATACCTGCCGAAGAATCTCTAATATTTCCCCCAAGCTTAACGATCTATTGTCGCAAAGCTGGGCCATTGTTTCGCCTTGAACGAAATCCATTACGAAGTAGGAAAACCCGGACGCATCCCGGCCAACATCTAGGATTGAAACAATATTGGGGTGGGATAAAAAGGTAAGTACGTCCATTTCGCGTTGAAAGCGCTTTACGATATCAATGTCGTTTGCAAGAGAGGGGCGAAGAATTTTGATCGCGACCTCCCGATTGAAATTAAGACGCGTCGCTTTAAAGACCAAACCCATCCCACCACTTTCGAGTAGCGAATCGATACGATAAACGCCATTAACCACGCGACCAACGAATTTAGTCGGGTCGTCGTTGGGTTTAATCGCGTTTCTGGTTCCAGGTCGGGTTGTCATTCTGAGAAGTTACCACCCCGAGAGAGATTTTGAAATTATGAATGGCTTACCAATCTTACTTAGTGTTGCGACAAACAAACCAGTTTCTGTCGTTTATAAGAACAGACACCAAGCTGCCCACCAGTCATCTTACACTGAGTACCCGCGCTTTTACAAATTTTGACTGGGCCAGTACTTTCGCTTTGATTCGGACACGCAATCAGCATAGAGATTGAAACGAACAGAATTATAATCATCTTTACATTCAGGTACTTCATCTTTTTCCTTAAGTTCACACTCACCTGCTATCTCTTATAGAAATAGACCGGTCAACTTAGGATTAATAATCGAGCGAGTCCTATCCAATCCGTCTCCTGTATCCTATTCTGACAACAAACATCCTGTGAGATAAGCAACGCGATGGATTTAACCCTTCATTATTACGAACGCATCGACATCGTGACGATCGTCGTAGCAACCCTATTGAGTTTGCCCGGTTTAATCTATTTGGCTCGTTCAAAAAATGCACTGAGCTATCACGATTGGAAGATTCTTCGCGCAATATTTTTTGTGCCCTTACTCGTATTATTGGGTGCGATACTCATTTCAAAGACCTCAAGCTTTGGTGCAATTCGCCTGATCTATCATGTAGGGGCAACAGTATATCCTCTAATCGCCATCACTATCCTCTTTATCGCCTTTCGAAGGATGACTCCGTCACGACAAAAACTTCAAGTTTGATTTTAGGAGTCGTGTGTCTTTTATTGGTTCCACTCGCTTTTTGGATGACCTTTGTGGAACCGCGTTGGATGGAAATCACGCCCCCCAAATCGATACGGGGAGCAACGCTACAGAACCGATTCGTATCGTCGTTTTAGCCGATATCCAAACGGATCATTTTGGCGATTGGGAACACCGCGTGCTTGAGGAAACTAATGCTCTAAAGCCTGATTTGATTTTGATACCCGGCGACTTTTTGCAGGCGCGATACGTAGATTATGAAGTTGAATTGGTAAAAGCGAAACGGTTTTTGTCGAAGCTAAAATCCGAGTACGGCTCTTTTATCGTTGAGGGAGATGCCGATAGAAATATCGAACACTACAAAGATAGCGGCGTCGAGGTCCTCTTTAATCAGAGTCGCGAACTATCCATACGCGGTAGATCCGTTCTTATCTCGGGTTTGGAAGTCTCTTATCGAGACACTGCCGCTCAAAGCACAATACAACTAGCCGAGAAAAACCTCGCCGATCTCAATATCGTTCTCGCCCATCGTCCAGCATCTGTTGAAATCGCAGAGAAAAGAGACTCTAAAATCGATCTCTTTGTCGCCGGTCACACTCACGGCGGGCAAATATCTCTACCTTTCATTGGTCCGCCGGTGACTTTGTCGCCTTTGCCTCGCCAAATTGGTGCAGGAGGACTACATAAGCGAAGTGGTCGACAAATATATGTTAGTCGTGGCTTAGGTGTCGAGCGAATCAATGCCCCTCGCATGCGACTGAATTGTCGTCCCGAACTAGCGCTTTTATTGGTTAAATAGTTGCCCGCGCTCGTCCCAACAGCGTGTTAAGGATGTAATGTTATTTACTGGTCATATTACTAGTTAGCCTCAAAAGCGGAGGCCTTTTGCAATCTGAGCCGTTTTCTGGCAGCTTCCCTGGGAAGATAACGTAAAATTCACAATGGACGCTATATGAAAAAGATATCTGTACTAATTCTCCTACTAGCTGCGTGTTCGTCTGATTCCAATGAAGATAACAATGGAAACAATAACGACAATAATATGGGAATCGTAATCGATTTCGACCAAGACAAATCCGATTCCACTGATGGGTCTGATATGGGAACCAACCCTTCTGACTCGGGCACCGATACGACCGATACAGGACCAACCCCCGATTCGGGCTCACTTATCGGTGATGGCGACGGAACGGTCGACAGCGTCACGTTCACAGAAATTCTTGCAGCAAATAATCTACAAACAACTGATCTTGAATTCAACCCCGAGAACGATGAGCAATTATGGCTTGTTCAGCGTCAGTCGCTATCCAATTCGCCTTGCACCGAAACAGTGAGAACAGGCTGTGGGGCGCTGATCGGTTTTGCTACGATCATTACCAATCCGGGTGAAGCCAATCAGACTAATGACCGTCGAGAAGATGGTAACGCGTGGCACTTTCTACGACGCCCCTCTTCGATGGCATTCGGACAGCCTGGAGTCTGGGCTTCTTGCAGCGACGCGAGAACGGGAAACTTTACCGACGCAAATGTTGACTATATGGGACCAAGCCTTTGGTCATCAGACCTTGATGTTTTTGCCAAAGACCCTGGCGTAGACTCCAACGGTAGGCCACTAAACGGATCTCATCTTGATATGCTTCACGAGACGCCATTTTGTATGGGTATCGCTCATGAAGTTGATAACGTTTTTTGGGCCTTTAACGGCAACGTTGGTTCGATTGACAAAATAGATTTCGCCGCCGACCACGGTGCCGGTTACCATGACCATTCTGATGGAAAAGTTTACCGATATGCTATCGGCGAACTTCTTCGCGTACCGCACTTACCAAGCGGAATGCATTTCGATTCTAATACAAACCTCTTGTATGTGGTCGATACAGGAAATAAGCGGATCATAAGCATGGACACGAAATCGGGAGAACGTGCTGGCGCGATTGAGCCCATTTACGAACAACTCGCTGATAACGCTGTTTTCAACAACGCGAAAGTCGAAGAGGTCGTGAAAGCCGGTGCTTTAGAAAAGCCGAGCGGTATGCTTATCCACGAAGATACAATTTATGTTAGTGACAACGCGACCGGGAAAATACACGCCTTCGATTTTGAAGGAAAAGAACTACGTCAACTCCAAACTCCTTTTGACGACGGTGACCTTTCAGCAATCACTTTAGGTCCAGACGGAAAAATTTATATTGCAAGTTTAAAAGACTCTACCGTGCTTCGAATCGATCTCTGATTTCGTCAGGATTAGCAATCCACCCGCCTAAAAAACCAGTCGCAATTGTAAACAGATAAAGCTACCCTGACGACCCTATTTCAGGATTAGTAATGGCTAATGAATTTTCAATTCAAGCTCCCGATTCGGTTTTCATCGTTGAATATCTACCAGATGCAATTCAACCCTTCGCCGGATATATCGAGGGGGCGATCATTGCGTGCCTCATCTTTATTATTGGATGGATTCTTAGTAAGTGGGCGAACCGCGTTGTTTACGGTACACTTTCCCAACGGGTAAAAGTTGACCAATCCGTATCCAAATTCTTTGGGACCATTGCACAATACTCTATTTTAGGAATTTCGTTTGTCGCTGCCTTGAGTCAGGTCGGTGTACAGACCACCTCTTTGGTTGCTATCTTCGCTTCCGCAGGCTTAGCCGCCGGTCTGGCCTTGCAAGGCAGTTTATCAAACTTTGCATCGGGAGTGATGATCCTTATATTCCGCCCATTCGTACTGGGCGACCTCATCACCTCCGACAATATCCAAGGCACCGTACGCGATATAGGCATCTTCACTACAACCATCGAGAATATTGAACAAGATCACATCCTCATTCCAAATTCTAAAGTCGTAAACGAGACTATCATTAATCATACCGTATCTAAAACGCGACGTGTAACCGTCAGTGTTGGAGTGGCCTACGACAGCCCTTTTGATGAAGTTTTAGCGGTGTTGATAGCGGCCGCATTGAGGGCCGATGGTGTCATTGATACCCCGGAACCAAGCGTCGCTTTTGTAGATATGGCTTCAAGCTCTATAAATTTTAAAGTCCATGCCTTTTGTAACGCAGAAGACTATCTTCTTACTTTGCATAACGTGAGAACCGCGATATTTAAAGATCTAAGCGACGCCAATATTGAAATCCCTTTTCAACAAGTTGTTATGAAACACGCCTAAGCGTCTGTCCGTATCCTATTTGAGGAGAAAGAGGTCCTGAGCATCTTTGATAGGACCAGCAGGCCCCACGAAAACAACATGATCCCCTTCCTCAATTGCGGTATCGCCACGAGGTACTAAAAACTTCTTCCCGCGAATAATCGCGGCAACAACAACTTCACCAGGGATGACGATAT
>CALJNB010000045.1 GCA_937981985.1 uncultured bacterium | reverse complement strand
TACGCGGTCAGTTCGAAGAGCGCGTGAAAACGATCGTGAATGCGGTCGCCGAAAGCGACGGGAAGCTAATCCTGTTTATTGATGATTTACATCAGATGGCGAGTATGGGCGGCGGGAATGGAGGCTCTTCAAATCTATTGGCCTCCGCATTATCACGCGGTGAAATTTCGGTTATCGGAACCACTACCGTCGACGATTATCGTCAACATATTGAGCCCAATACCGGGTTAGAACGTCGCTTCCAAACCATTATCGTTGAAGAGGCAACGGTTGAACAATGTGTTTCAATTCTTCGAGGTGTTAAGCATCGCTACGAGTTGCACCACGCTGTGCAGATTAACGATCAAGCATTATTAGCGGCTGCTAAAATGACCGATCGTTACATCACCGACCGGGCTCTTCCCGACAAGGCGCTTGACGCAATTGATGAGGCCGCCTCTCGCCTACGTTTAGAAATCGATTCAAAGCCAACCGCATTGGATGAAGCCGAAAGACGTATTCAAAATCTAGAAATAGAACGCCAAGCGTTATTATCTGAGACCAACCCTGACACCGTAGAAGTGCGCGAAGGATTAGAAAAAGAAATTTCATCGCTCAAAGAAGACGCCGACGCAATGCGCGTAAGATGGGAAACTGAAAAAGGATCCCTAGATGGAATGTTACATTTAAAAGAAGCACTGGATGCGACCCAGACCGAAATCGACAAGGCAACCCGTGCGGGAGAACTCGGACGTGCCGCTGAATTAAGGTATAGCGTTTTACCAAAATTGGAGGCCGAGATTAAGGAGGCTGAAGATAAAGCTGACCAATCACGAACAGGGAAACGTATGCTAAAAGATATCGTCGATGAAGACGATATTGCGGCGGTTATTGCAGGTTGGACCGGAATTCCGATCGACAAGATGCTAGAATCTGAACGAGAAAAGTTATTACAAATGCCGGACCGACTCCGACAACGTGTTGTGGGGCAGGATCCAGCAATTGAGCTTATCTGCAAAGCAATTTGGCGGTCCCGCGCAGGCCTTCAGGACAAGAATCGACCGATTGGTAATTTCATGTTTGTGGGTCCAACTGGCGTCGGCAAAACAGAACTTGCAAAAGCGCTTTCTGAATTTCTTTTCGATTCCGAAGATTCTTTGGTTCGAATTGATATGTCTGAATACATGGACCAGTCCAAAGTAAGCACATTGATTGGATCTGCCCGAGGATATGTGGGTTCAGAACAAGGTGGAATTTTGACCGAAGCTGTCAGACTCAAGCCCTATTCAGTTGTACTTTTTGATGAAGCCGAAAAAGCCCATCCGGATGTGTTCAACATCCTTTTACAATTAATGGATGAAGGTCGCTTAACCGATAGTCAGGGGCGTCGTGTAGACTTTTCAAATACACTTGTGATTTTGACTTCAAATGTGGGAAGCCGTCAGATTTTGGATTTAGCAGGGCAAGTTTCCGATGAAGAAATGACCGACAAGGTTGAGGATATTCTAAAAGATCACTTCCGCCCTGAGTTTCTTAATCGTCTCGATTCCACGGTTGTCTTCAACGCACTCGACAAAGAAGCCATTAAGTTGATTATTAGCATCATGGAAAGAAAGTTAAAGAAACTTTTGGCCGAGCAAAAAATGACGATTGAAATCACGGAAGCCGCTCGCGAATTCTTGGCTCAAGAAGGGTATGAACCAGAATATGGCGCGCGACCTTTGAAACGCGCGATCAGCAATTTTATTCAAGATCCACTTTCGGTAGAAATTCTTGGTGGAAAGTTTCATCCTGGCGATCATATCATCGCTGAAGTAGCAGATTCACAAGAACAGCTAGTATTCACAAAAGGCTAGTGCGGTAACTTCAATTGGTAAATCTAGGTCACTTTCGGCGGCGTAAAATCGCACAACGAAAAATACTAGCAATGTAATTTTCGGTCGACACTGACCTGAAGGCGTTGCATTGAAACACATTGAAACATTAACGAGATTGAAAAAATAGCGACGTGTTTTTATGTTGTAGTATTAATAAATAAGGAAGAAACATGCATCAAACAAAGAAAGTGTCCGTCATCGCCGCTGCAGCATTTTGTTGCTTTATTTCGGTCGGCTGTTCAAGCGATAACTCGACTGCAGATGACCAAACAACAGTTGAAAATAACTCTAAATCAAAAACGGGTTTAGATCCCTCGTTATTCGTAGCTGATGCGTTAACCAAAATACCTGAGCTTGTCGATTGTACCTTGAGTGATGGAACAGAAACTAAATGTTACGAAATTGTTACTATGGGAACGCCGGCAGGACAGAAGGTGGGGCCCTTTTGTCCGCCGAAGACGACATCAACGGCCGACGAAGCTGGGATCTGGATCGATGGCGAAGGGACCGTCTTTGACCTCAGCGGAGAATGGATCTCTAATCTTGCAACTCATTATAACGACGCTAAATGGGATCTGACTGATGGGGATAATATCAAAATTACAGACACTCAGGAGTCGTGTGAGGGGGCAGCCAAACCGAACGTAGAAGAGCAATACCAAAACCATTGTGTAGAATGTAGTTTGGACTATGTGGATGGTGGTATTTCAGTCACATTTTTGATTCCCGCGACTCCGGAACCGGCTGACTCACCGGCCGATATGCTTCCACAGGTTGGGGTTTCGCTAAACGGCATCGAATTATCAGGACCTGCTCCCTTGGAAGCGATTCTTACCAATTATACGATTGCTGCCTTTGATGATTGCGGCGGGCACATCAACGTCAATCAGGGATATCACTACCATGCTGCAACAGATTGTGCGGAGGTAGGAGACAAAATCGATGGGCACGCGGGTCTAATAGGGTATGTCCTTGACGGGTATGGAATCTACGGCATGAAAGACACTTCAGGAAATGAATCTGATGACCTGGATAATTGTCGGGGGCATAGCGACGATTTGAGAGGGTATCATTATCATGCAGCCGGCGCGGGTGAAAATATGTTCATCGGCTGTTTCCATGGGAAGACGGTCCAAACGTCAAATACTGACGGGCCGGGCGGAGGAGGTCCACCACCTGGAGGCGGACCGGGAGACGACTAAACATTGGTCGTGAAGAACTCCAAAATACATAAAAGACCCAACTTGTTTAAGCCGGTGCATGGATTAATTTTGGTCTCTGTTTTTTCGGTTTTGATTCCTTTTCGTACTCAGGCGCATTCCGAAGGAGGCATTTCAAAGAAAGCGCGTGCGGTCTGCGAAGGTAAAGAGAAATCTGCCAGCTGCGAGTACAAAAACCATAACGGTGATCTCTATCGCGGATCATGTCAAAAAGCTATCGATGCGTTATTATGTGTTCGTAATAAGCCTATTATTAAATCTGGAGAATCCAATCAGGGTTGTCGGTAGTCACGGATTTTTATTTATTCGTTTTATCTCCGATCAATATTCTGTGGCCTTTGTTGAAGGCAGAAATTCGCTTTGGAAGCATCGTACGATTTAATTTGGGGGTAAAGCAAATATTTTGCTTGCTTCGTTGGTTAGGTTTGGGATGCTGCTTTTCTTAAGTACGGAGTTAAAATGCGATTAATGATAACTTGTCTTCTTTTGACGCTGAGTTTTTCGGCCTGCAAAGAAGAAAATAAATGTAAACTGATCCCCAACGGTGTTTGTGAGAATGCCGAGTTTGTAGATGGTAGATTGAAAGGAATGGATCTTAGCGGTTCAAACTTCACCAATGCAAATTTGAGCCATGCTGACCTTCGCGGAGCAACGCTAACCGACGTAAATTTCACTGGCGCCAATCTCAGTAATGCTCGTTTGGATAAAGCGAAAATAGATGGAGTCAATTTGACGTCCGCGGATGCGTCAGGCGCGAGTTTCATCTCGATTAAAGCGAAAAACATCAAGGCCCTCAAAAGTAATCTTCGAGGCGCTGACTTTAGCAAATCCGAAATTAGCGACTCGGATTTTTCGGGCGCCAATTTCGACGGAACAGATTTTCGAGAAACGGTTTTTAGCGCGAATAATTTGAAGGACGCTATCTTTGCTACATCAATGGGAAAAGACGCCAAGTGGTCTCAGGTGATCTGTCCAGATGGAAGCGCTATGAACACGATATGCCCAGAAAAAAAGATACCCTCAAAATAGTAAACGCAAATATTAGGCAAATAAAAAATCCGCTGCTTTGAAGCAGCGGATTTTTTATGACCCCTACGGGATTCGAACCCGTGTTACCGCCGTGAAAGGGCGGTGTCCTAACCGCTAGACGAAGGGGCCAGTGAGCCGTGCTGGATTCGAACCAGCGACCAACGGATTAAAAGTCCGTTGCTCTACCAACTGAGCTAACGGCCCACACTTGGAAGCCGCGTTTTACAGACGAGCTCGTAGACTGTCAACCTATTATTTAAAATTGAGACAAAAAATATGCTAATTTATTTTGGATCGGGTCCCAATCACTTGGGAAGCTCTCGATAGAATCGTTTCGGAATGTTGATGTTCAAAAAGCTTACCGTCCTTGGCGAGGTCAGCTTTGACCAGCGGGCCTTGATCGGGGCCCTTGGTGTTCCTTCTCGGATTCCTTGTCTTGGATCCCAGTTCGCAGATTCTCCGGGATGGATAATCTGTAGACCACTTTGGATCGGACCTATTATATAAGTATGGCCGGCTACGGTACATCCGAATCGATCGGTCATTGCTTCAGCGAAACGTTGTCCAGATAGAGCTCCGAGAGTTTGACACGTTCGAATCCAAATTTGGGAGCCGGCATGAAGCCGATCTCGTACCGTATTGATGAGATTCGCAAATGCGTGCTCTGAATCGAGCGTATCGATATCAAAAACCTCGCCGTCAATCAGCATGGTTCCCCATGTGCCGTGTCCCCAAAATTGGATCTCATCGATCATATCGCACGTATTGGTGTTTATTTCTCCGAGCCATTCTAGCGCCTCTTGCCACGAACTCACCCCTTTATAAGCATCCAAACGATTTAAAGTCGCAAAGAGGAGTCCACCGGCGATCCATGAATGGCTCAGACCAATTGGCGCTGAATTACCACGACAGGTCTTGTCGAATATCATTAGTTTAAGTCCCATCTTGATATGATGCGGTAATTCTTCATAAAAATGAATTCTAAATTTGAATGTTTCGTTTGAGGCTCCGTTTAAACCTTTAGACCAACAAAACTCGGACTTTGTTATGAAAAAGATCACTATCCTTACTTTCTTATCTTTCTTTTTGGCGGCACCGGCGTTTGCACAGACCCATCGTCTTCAAAAACGCGAGAAGCAAAAGGCGGTAAAGACGTCTAAACCTAAAGTCAGAACAAAAGCGCGTCGGGCAGGTAAAAGTACGCGAAAGCAGGTCACTCACAAACGTGTCGTGACTAAAGTTCGTAAAAAATCTGATAAACGCCATCGGCGAGTTCAAAAGAGACGCGTCTATAAGAAAGCCCACAAAAATCATGCAAGGCGTCATGCTTACAGAAGGCCAGTGTACGTTCACGCCGACGTTTTTGATGATAACTTCGTAATGCCCGCATTAAACTGCCCCTACCGAACGCGAGAGGTCGCATCAGGATATACTCAATGGTGCGAAACGCGACGCGGTGTGAGACACGGTGCTTATCGGCGCTGGAATCTTTATGGTGATCTCTTAGTAACCGGATTTTATGACCACGATTCAAAGCATGGCGCTTGGACCGAATATCATACAAACGGATATGTCCACCGGGAAATAGAGTACGATGTTGGTCAACGTTGCGGCACATGGTCATCATGGGACCGAAATGGCGTATCACTTTCGGTGATTCTTTACTAATTCCCTTGCTTTCATTGCTCTAGTGATTAGTTTTCCCCAAACCTAGTCGGAGCCTAGAATGTCTAACCAACTCATCCCTTTAGAAAACGAAAGTCCACATAGTCAAGTTGTTGCTATTTTGCTCTGCTGGTTCGTAGGCATTTTTGGCGTTCATCGATTTTACGTCGGAAAATTTGGGACGGGTTTATTGCAGCTTGTCACAGCAGGTGGATTTGGCGTTTGGTGGCTTATTGATCTTGTCGTTTTGGCGATGGGAAAGTTTCGGGATGCCGATAATCGGATATTGGGTCCGATTCAACGCCCGGTACCGCGACTTAATGCGCCTCAACGTCCCATTCCAGTCTCTAAATACAAGAAGCGCGACGAGCCGGAGTATGACGATGCCGATCTTATGCGAGACCCCTTGGAAGATAAATTCAATAAGCTCGAAAAAGATCTTCGAGATGGTTCGGTCTAATTTTATCGTAGATTCGTCGCCAAAGATCGAGAAAACGGTTTAATTTGAAAGTATTAATTTGCCAAACCCGCGAAGTCGGGATAAAAACGTGAAATGTGACATATAATATAATCCCCCTCTAAGGAGTTAAAGATGAACGTGTCAAAATCACTAGTTTCAGTTCTTGCAGTCTTTACGATTACTGCCCTTTCCGCCTCAGCTTTCGCACAATTGAGATCCAATCCTACTTTTGGTCAGCGAAATCTTACCAACGCGAAGAATACCGTTGAGATTATGGCAGGTCCTTTGAGTAATTACGGTGATGGTGGCATCACGCTTCAAGAGACGATTACCGGGGTTGATCTCACAACCGGTGAGGTTGAAAACGGTGTTGCCGTCGGTCTCAATCTTGGTGCCGCATACGGGGTTAACAATGATCTTTCGATTGGTGCTATAGTTGCACCCTTAGCGCTTTCTCCCGAGTTTGCGTACGGAAACCCGACACTTTTTGGTAAATACCGCTTTCTTCATGGGTCATTCGAAATGGCGGGCGCATTAGGAATCACCATTCCGGTTGAAGGGGACTTCGCAATGAGCGTCGGCGTTCCGATGAGAAATCGCGGAATGCTTCGTTTCGATGTTACTCCAACTGTAAATTTGATTTTTGGAGAAGAACTCATAACGTCGGTAGGCGCACCCATTAACGCATTCTATAATGTTGCTCCTGATATTTTTGTCGGACTTGTTACAGGCGTAATGTTTACGAATGAATTCAAGAATATCGGTATCCCTCTTGGGCTTGGCGCTGGCTACACGCTTCAAGCTCCTGAAGGTCCTATGTTAGATATTACTGCAACCTTCAAAGTTCCGGGCCTTGTAATTGCTGACGAGACTTCGTTCGTATTTGATTCGGGTTGGTCAGTAGGTCTTGGTGCTTCTTACCACCTTTACCTCTAATCCAATTCCAAGTATTGAATCTAACGTCTCCCTGAGACGTTTTTTTTTGGTCTGAACAGGAATCGTAATGAAAACGAAAAATGCAGTGATCCTTGCCGCCGGACTCGGAAGTCGCTTGGATGCGCCCGAAGGACATAAATTACTTGCCGTAATCGGAGGGCAATCGCTTTTGCAGCACCACCTTGATGGGTTTTCTGCGATGGGAGTCCAAAAGGTCATCATTGTATCTGGATATAGGGCGGAAGATCTCAATAAGGCGGTTCTTGCTTATGAAAGTGATCTTCACATCGAGGTTGTCATTAATACCGATTATGAGAAATCAAACGGTCTATCTGTTCTTACGGGTGCGTCTCTAATCCCCGGAGAACAGTTCTGGTTGACAATGGGAGACCATTTTTTCGTTCCCGCGTTCTATCGCGATCTCGGACAATATCTACCGGCAGATCATGTTAAAGGGATGTTGGTCACAGATTTAAAATTGGATACGATTTACGACATGCCCGACGCCACTAAAGTACGTCTGAATTCGGAGGGGAAATTGGATGCGATCAGCAAAGAGATCGATCCTTTTGATCTCGTCGATTGCGGAATGTTTTGGGTCACTCCTGATTTTTTGGATTCGCTAACCACGGCACTCGGAAAGCGCGGTGATTGCTCGACATCAGATGCTGTGAAAGGGCTCGCTGCCCAAGGACAATTCGAGTTCTGGGATATCGGGCCTCATCTATGGCAAGATGTGGATACTCCCGGCGCGCGAGCGCACGCGGAAAAAATTAACTCACATAAATAACACTTTTTACAAAAAGTGAGGTGGTTCGCTAATCGCAAAAGATGTGATATGTATGCATAGAACTTCTACATGGAAAAGCCGTGGCAAAAACAATAGCTCTGATCTCAGACTTTGGGCATAATGACGCGTTCGTGGGAATTATGAAATTGGTTATGAAATCGATTTCTGAAGATTTGTCTTTCATCGATCTCTGTCATGAGGTCGAGCCTCAAAATGTATTGTCGGGCGCATACACTCTTGGCACCTGTGCCCCCTTTCTTCCAAAGGGAAGCGTGGTTTTGGGCGTGGTTGATCCCGGAGTCGGGACCGACCGTCAGGCGGTCGTCGTAGATTGCGGCGACTTCACCCTAGTTGGACCAGACAATGGGCTCTTCTCGATGGCCTACGAGGTGGCGCAGCCAAAACGTGCGTTCATTTTGGAAAATAAAGAATATTTTGCAGCGGTGATTTCTTCGACATTTCACGGTCGTGATATTTTTGCTCCGACTTGCGCTCACTTATGTGCAGGTATCGATGCTTCTGAATTTGGTTCAGAAATGCAAGTTTCGGATCTGCATCGCTTTTCGGAGATCGGTCCACTGATTAAGGACGATGGTATTGATTGTCGTGTTATCCATGTCGATGGATTCGGAAACGTCTCGACGAACTTATCAAAAGCAACTTTGGAATCGTTGGGCCGAGAATTACTTGGAATTGAAATTCAAAATGTCTTCGCACCTTTCAAACACACCTTTGGAGACGTCGCATATGGCGAACCTCTTTGCTATTTTAGCAGCACAGGTTTTTTGGAATTTGGGATCCGTAATGGAAATGCCGGACTCGATTATAAAGTCAAACAGCGCGATACCATTCGGGTGAAAACCAAAGATTAAGTTCGTATTAATTTCTCAATTTGCTAAAAAAAAGATGCGACATAGGGTAAGCTAACTCAAAGCTTATCTTGCATAAAATAAGGATCCAAAATGAAAAAATATATAATTTTCTTGTCTCTCCTTGCAGCTGGTTTCGTCAGTTCAGCGCACGCACAGACCTTATCGAAGTCGTTTGATGTGGACACCGTAGGGGCGAAGGCAACACTGGTTGGGCTTGGGAATATCCAAGTTGACAGGAATGGACAGTTTCGAATTGGACCTTCTGATGCTTGGTCTCTAAAATCGGGTAAATTAAATAAGGCAAAGTGGAATCTCGCCGTTGATTATCTTGGTGCGGGTCGAGACAAGCTTACTAGCGGCCAGTCAGATTTCGATGTTCAGTCAAATGTTGTAAATATCGAATTTGCGAATTCGATTCTTAAATATGAACGCGATGGATCTCAAATCGAACAGATTGTCGTTGTCAAAGCATCGCCCGCTGGAACCGGGGATTTACGCGCTTCTTTTTCGATGTCTGAGTCTTTTTCCTACGCGCTCGACAAAGATGGCGGATTTACGGTTAACGATCGCGAGAAAACCGTATTGAAATTCGGTGCTCTAACGACTTTCGATGCGAAAGGGCGTATCCTCCCGTCACACATCGAAATCACGAATAATGTGGTGACTTACGTCGTTGAAGATGAAGGCGCGGTTTATCCTGTAACAATCGATCCTATCGTATCAACACCTTCGGTTACTATTGAAGGGCAGAATGGAGGTCAATTTGGTTTTTCTTTTGATAGTCTCGACATTAACGGGGACGGATTTCAGGATCTTATCATCGGCGAAGATCGTTATACCAACCCAGAAAACGTTGAGGGAAGGATCTATCTCTTTTTAGGAAGTGCAAATGGGTTAGCGGCAACATCAGTTTGGGAGCTCGAATCAGACGAAGCCAACGCACGGTTCGGAGCAAAAGTTCGCAATCTTGGGGATATTAACGGTGACGGAAATGATGATTTTGCAATCTCGGCTGCTTTATCGAGTGATCCGGTCAGCAACGCGCCTTTCGTTGGGAGTGTTTTGGTCTTTTTGGGAGATGACATCGCACCAGGAGCACCTATTTGGGATGCATATGGGACAAGTTTTATCGGTATTTTTGGACACGATATCGTGACCGGTGATTTCAATTGTGACGGTACTAACGACATCGCTATATCCGCGAACTTTCACAACGGAACAACCGGCATGAAAAATGGGCAAGTTAATATTTACAATGGTTCCAACGTCGCACCTTATTTCGCAAATACGAGTTCTTTCACCGCAAACTTTGTCAGCGCATCCGAAGCGGGAACAGCCTTAGCTGCCGGTAATATTAATGGTGATAAAGGCGCTGTGAGCAACATGGATTGTATTGACCTTGTTGTCGGTCGTCCTGGAAGTAATGTTAACGGTCGAGAAGCCGGAGGTTTTGATGTCTTCCTTGGGACCGAATCGGGACCGTCAACCATACCAAGTTCATCGCACGAAGGGATCGGTGCCCGTGAAAAAGCTGGATTTAGTCTCGCCGCGGCAGATTTCAATAAAGACGGTTTTGACGACATCGTGGTTGGTTCTTATCTAACTAATGATGAAACAGACCCGTTAAATATTATTGTAAATGCTGGCCGTATTTCGATTCATGATGGTTCAGCAACAGGATTGGAAGCGGTCGCTTCAGTAAATATCTTTGGCGAGGCCGCTGATATCGGCCTTGGATATTCCATCACCTTAGGCGATTTTGATGATAACGGATTCGTCGATATAGCTGCAGGTGCACCTGACAAAACGAGCACAATCGGAATGGCCTATGTTTATCTCAACGCGACCGGTAGCCCAAGTACTACCCATGCTTGGACCACTTCAAACGGTGGAACCGACGGTCGATTTGGTGATACGATCGGTGCTGGAGATTTTAATAATGATGGATTTTCTGATTTGGTTGTAGGTGCGGTGTATTTTACAACCGATGAAGGTAGCGTTTATATCTACGACGGAAGAGCCACCTGCACGATCGGGAACCAAGTCTATTCTTCTGGAGTTGTATCATCAAACGGATGTGGAATCTGTGACACCTCAAAGAGTGTTACCGATTGGTCACCGCTTCCCACCGGAACCGAGTGTGGAACTGCAGTATGTTCTCAAGAGGGGCTTCGTTCTTCAGCTTGTGACGGAAATTTAACGTGTTCGCCGCTACCCACTGTTGATGAGGATTGCGGCGCCTATAATTGCGACGCCGCGCTAGACCAATGTTTTAGCTCTTGTACTGACAATACCCAGTGCGAGACCGATGCGACATGCGACAATAATAACGTATGTGTTTCTTCCAAACCTACCGCCGTTGTGACGGGACTTACGACCGGTACTTGCGGAGACACGATTACATTAAGTGCAAACGATTCAACGGACCCCAATGGTCTAGCCCTTACGTTTGAATGGGCGCAGACGAATACCCCGGATGTTCTCAGCGGAGTTGATGTGAGTGGCACTGAACTTACTTTCGATGCTCCGATAGTAACTGAAGATACGGTTTTGATCTTTTCGCTTGTGGCGAAGAGTCCAACATTGATCTCAGATCCAGCTCTTTACGAGGTAACCATCATTGGATGTCCTAGTACTGGCGATAGCGCTGATATGGGAATGGTAGATACCGGTACCGCGGATATGGGCGTAACGACGGATGTTGGTGGAACCGACACGGGAACTCTTACTCCTGATTCGGGAACGGCTCCAGATTCTGGCGGTGTTGATGATGGCTCCCTTTCCGGCGGCGGTTGTGGTTGCATGTCCTTAGATAAGTCCAACCCCAAAGATTCGCTTTTCCTTGTCTTCGTACTTGGACTCCTCGTTCTTAGAAGAAAACGTTCGTGATAGTTGCCATTGACGGGCCCGCTGGTGCAGGTAAATCAACGATCGCCACTCAGGTTGCGAGACATTTGGGTTATCAATTAATTGACACAGGTGCGATGTACAGAACTGTCGCCAAGCGCGCGATAGACTTACATGTCGAACTAAGCGATGCTTCGGCTATAGCTCAGTTAGCATCGACATTGCACTTTGCCTTCGAAATTAAAGACGGCGTGAACGTTGTGAACTGCAACGGACAGATTCTTGGCCCCGAAATTCGATCACCTGAAGTAAGTAATGTATCGAGCATTATTTCTGCATTTGCAGAAGTACGACAAGTTTTGATCGAACTCCAACGCACGATTGGAAAAAATGGGAATGTAGTCTTAGAAGGGCGTGATATCGGAACGGTGGTTTTTCCGAATGCCGATGTGAAGGTTTTTCTTACCGCGACACCGGAAGCACGCGCAGGTAGACGTATGGAACAAATGAGGCTTTCTGGAGAGGACTCTGAGTTTGAAATCGTCTTAGATGATATTGTCAAACGCGATAAACGCGATCGAACCCGAACACGATCTCCACTCGTAATGGCTGACGACGCATTAAAAGTGGACTCAACTGAACATAAAATCGATGAAGTTGTAAAATTGATTCTTAAGGAAGTTGAACGAAAATCTGTCTAGCTATCATGGTGAAGTTCGTACGCTGATGAGTCGGAAGTTTTTGATAGGCCGGCCACTTCTAAAAATCTAAGACGAAGTTGACCGACGAAGGGCCGATTGAGATGGCCGGCGATGTTTGAGCCTCGGTTTTTCTTCCGTGAAAGAGCAACGGTATTGCAACTCCTAATCCGCCACCAAAGATAAGTCCCGTGACAACGTCGGAGAAATAGTGAGCGTCGCCGGCGACTCGTAAGTAAGCGGTCGCTAAGGCAATCGTTCCCCCAATACCGAGTAGCCAAGGTGCTTCATCGTATCCTCTCAGATAAGCTAAAGTCGTACTTGCGGCTGTGAGGGAGGCAGCGAGGGCGGAATGTCCGGAAAAAAACGAAAGATTATTTTCTCGTGCAGACAAACCATCCGATTCGTAGTGGACCGACGGCCTTTCACGACCGACCATCCATTTGATAATATTGGTAAGCACCAACGTGGTAGCGATGGACTCGGTGATTAATATGAGGTCTTGTGCGATGAAATCGGAACGCCCGCTTTGATAGCCAACAAAGGCCATGAAAGAATAAGTGCCGACAAAGTGTGTAGCTTGAGTAATATCACTTATCAAAATGGGCGTTTGAGCCGAGCTCCATTTCCAACTGTCCCTAATACTATGGTCAAATCCAGGAGGATTACACCAGACACAGGTTTCGTGGGCGAAGGGTTCTTTCAGGATGAATTCGGCGAGAGCGACGAATCCAACTCCGGCTCCGGCAATAACTCCGTCTAATATGAGATCGTGTTCTAACTCGTAAGGTTCTGAGTCTTGGGAAAATGCGTTCGTTGAAAAACAGAATATAGTCAAAGCCGAAAAAAAGACGGCAATGAGTTGGATTCTTGTTTTAGTCACCGCGATAGGTGCATTGAGAAGTACATGTTTCATGAACGAGAATTTCGTGCAGGGAAGGAAGGGTTACTTTGAGGCGATCGAAGATCCATTTTGCGAGAACTTCGCTTGTCGGGTTTTCAAGACCTTCAATATCGTTGAGGTATCGGTGATCCAGCTGTTCCCAAATGGGTTGAAAAGCCGCTTTTATATCGTTGTAGTCAATGAGCCATCCCATTTTTTCGTCGCATTCCCCAGCGCAAACCACTGATATTTTATAGGAGTGGCCGTGAAGTCTTCTACATTTATGGTTTTCAGGTACATGGGGCAGTGAGTGCGCTGACTCAAATCGAAAATCTTTTTTTAATTCAACGTACATACTTAAATTCCAAAAAAGAGGCGTTTAGCAAAGTCACTTGATAGTTCAGATTCGAAAATCTTACGGGCAGCAGAGCGAATATCATATTCGGTTCTATAGAAGGTGAATGTATTTTCTTCGGTATCAAAAACACCGAAGCATGCACGGTTATCGTTATCACGTGGTTGTCCGACGCTTCCTACCGTGACGACGTACTTCTTATCGTCCTCAAAATGTAGAACGGGCCCTTCCATTTCGACCGCCCCCTCATCACGATCAAGACAAAAAGATTTCGTCAGATGGGAATGGCCGATAAAAGTTACTTTCTCTAGTTCATCCCAATTGGCGATGAGCTTATCGGCATGTTCTATATTGATTACGTATTCGTATTCTTCAATATTTATTGGCGAGCCGTGACAGAACGCGAGGTTTTCCCACGTTTCTTTGTATGGGAGTTCTTTTAACCAATCATGATGGGTCTCGACAAGTTGTTTAGCA
>CALJNB010000044.1 GCA_937981985.1 uncultured bacterium | reverse complement strand
CGAACTTCAGGAAGGGTCTTTGAAGCTAGTGCAGACTCCAACTTCTTTAGGTCGGCTAAACGTTTCCCTTTTTTGAAAGGAATCCCCTCCGCGACTGAGAGCTTTATCTTTTCGATGGCCTCTTGAAGCGTGGGACCAAAGTTAGCGGCGTCTTTATTCGCAGCGCTTACTTCTTCTTTTCGACGCTCAAGCGCGGCATTCATCGATTTTAATTGCGCTTCTTCTCGCTGAATTTGGATCTCAAGATCTGCCGCCTGTGCATTCAGAGAGCGCAGTCGTGTTGCATCACTGTTCTTCCGATCCTCAACTGCTCTTGAGAGCGCATCAACCTTATCTCGAAGTTCGACAATCGTCGCGGCTTCGGTTTCTAATTTTTGCGCTGATGCACTAAATGGCAGTACAACAAAGAAGGTCATTAAAATCGCTATATTTCTTAAATCAAAGGTCATTTTTTATTCCTTAGTTTTTATCGCTGATGGTCCAACCTTCAGTCCAATCTTGAGTGCCAATAGCGCCGATGAAGTCGACTTTTTCGAAAAAAGCGTCGCTTGGGGTTTCCCCATTGGAAAGTGCAGGCGAGGAAGTTTTAGGGGAAAGTCCGTCGAGCTCGGGATCAATAATCTTATTATTATTGAGCATGCCAAATTCTTCGACGGTAAAAGGAGGCGTGAATCCATCTTCATCAGAAACGAAATCCACAGCGTCAGAGTTTGCGCCTTTACAGAAAAAGATCGAATTTGAAACGCTCAAGTCCCCACTCATTTCCATTGCGGAACTATCCCAAGCATTATTAAAAGTTTCTTCGTTATCGATATCCAAACAACCTTCGTTAAATCCGGTAACGATCGCATTTGAAATATTAGCGCCAGTTCCTTCGCGGAGAAGAATTCCGATATCAGAGCCAGCCCCCTTCGGAGCACCGAGTATGGTTAAGTTAGATAAGGTCGGCATAGAACGTGGTGAACGTTCGTTATTGTCACCATTATTGTCGGCTTCGATTCCGTTGTCTCCGGAGTCATCGTATTGTTGCGCGATGAAAAATTGCCCCATACCTTGCCAACCGTCTGTCCAGTCGAGGCTATCGTCGCCGATACCTGTAACCAAAACGTGTTTAAAATTAACGTTTCCACCGAAAAATTCGATACCGTCATCTTTATTCATATGTACTTGAAGATAATCAACTTTGGTTCCAGAACCCACGCCCTGAAAAGCGATTCCGTTTAGTTCGTTGTCTGGACTAATCAATTGCCCTGCAAACTCAACGCGAACATACTTAAGAGACCCCGAGGAATCGGCTGGGTCATCGCCTCCATATTTTCCGGTTCCGCCTTCACCTTCGGATTCACAAACACCAGAATCGCAATTATTCAATGGCGCTAGTCCATTAATCACTATTCCGCCCCAGTCTCCGCGTCCTCTAGATCCGTCGTTTTTTGATGAAGTGAATACGATCGGCGCGTCCTTTGTTCCCTCGGCAACCATCTTGGAATGACGGCGAACAACCAAAAAGCTTAAGGATGAAGAATCTCCAAAAATCGTTGTTCCAGGTTCCACGGTTAGCGTCGTGGATTTAGTATCATCACCAACGAATACACCGCCTTTTAGAAGCCACTGCTTATCAGCGCTAAAAACCGTGTCTTCAAGGATTTCCCCCTGAACGGTGCAAAGATCGTTGTTACATGTTATGGGTCCGGTCGTTGTATCATTATTGACTGTATTGTTACCCCCATTAGAGTCACCACACGCGATCATCGCCAATACCGATAAGAGACATGATACCTCTTTGAATCCTAAACGCTTCATCACAAACTCCTGTTTTAATAAATACTAAACTCAGGCGAACGCTAACATCTTGGATCACAGAGAGTGTGACGAAACGATGATCTTTAAATGGCGATAAAAAGGCTGTTTGATGTCAATCTTGTGACAAATTTATCCCGCCTTCAAGATGATTGATTCTAAGCTACTTAAAACAGATCTAAAGCCGCTCAAACATTGGAAAAATCGACACTTTGCAGTCCGATGCGCCCGGCCGACTTCCGTATTTTTTGACGAGGCCAAACAACAACTTAAACCCCAAAGGCATTACTTTCTGACATTAAAGCTGAATTGTTGCGAATTGGCGTCTCTACGAGAACTTACCCAACCTGTCCGTTTTTCAATTCGACCATCAGGATGAGTAAAGGCAAACCTAACTACCGCAGAATTCTTACCGCCACGATTAAATGCCCAAACTGTATAATTTCCGTTGAGCTCGGTTCCGGCGGCGAATTCAACAACTTCCCTATAAGGAGTTGCCGCAGAAATATTATTACAACCATTGGTACATCCGGCAGAAGTCAAACGCCCACCGTCTACTGTGCGAGTGCGAGTACCCTCGTTCGCGACAATATTTCCGGTAGGTGTGCGAACACGGATATCCAAATTCGTTCCGGTTGACCATTCAAGGGTGACTTTCATTCCATTGCTGCTGGTAGTCGTCGTGTTATTCCCAACAGCTGGCAGGAGGCCTATCGCGTCAGCGACAATCCGCTGCCCACTTGCGACTGGACCATCGGAATTATCGCCGACAGTCACATATTGATTTTTACCTTTGGCGAAGTTGAAGGTCCCCAATTCAATCCACTCATCGTCAGGTGCCGCCGATTGGTCGACAATGATTTCGGTAGTACCTGCGGCCCCTTTCACGTTATATTTCGTGGAGTTGAATTTAGCGTATGCTTTGGTCGAATAATAAAAAACACGATACCTTCCAGCCTTGTCAAAATTTAGATTCCACCTCGCCCAATTCTTCGCAGTCGATGAGCGCGTAGCGTTCGTCCATTTTAAGGTACCTCCGAGCCCACTTGATTCGTTCCTCCAAAATCTCTGATTTCCGAAGGTTTCAAAACAAGGATCTTTATCATCAATCAATCCGCCTGCCGCGACTATCTTATTTGTACACCCGGCTGAGGACACGACAGCCGGAACCGGCACAGGCGCCGCGGTAGCATTTTCGTTTGCAAAATTGGTAATAGGTGCAGCTGGCGTTAACTCAACATGAATATGATCGTGGTGTGGATGAGCGCCAGCATACGAACCTACGCCAGTACCTGCACTCGACGACCACCAGATCGCGCGATCCCATATAATAGCTTGAATACCTAAACGTTGCGCGTTCTCAAGAAGGTAGTTCGCCACCGGATCGCCCTTATCGTTGTCGGCCTCACCATTATGTGTGGGGATATGAATATCGAGCGCGCGACCGGTCGCATGGACCGACGTTAAGTTAGTGCCACTAATCTTTCTACAATTGTACCCCCCTGTTTTCGTCACTTGAGGAAAGTTCGAATTAATAAATTGTCTCAAACTTGCCATCGCAGGCGTATAGGTGCGTGTCGGCGAACAACTACTTGTGCCATTCCACGTGCCCGCTTGAACGTTGGTCACCTTGAAGGATCTCGCCCTATTTTCGATAGCCGCCGGTGGCGACCAACCGCCGCTTCGGGCGATTTCGAAAGATTGCGTCGTAACTTCGTTATCGAGCGAATCCTCGCAACTGGAGATAAAAAATAGACCGAAGAAAAAGACAATAAAAACAAAAAACGTCGTATGCTTCATAGTAAATCCTGGGTGTCTCATAATAATATGCTGAAAGTATTATCATGATTTACCACTTGCGCGAAACTCCCAAATTTTACTTTCCAAATTTCTTTATTAAGAAGATGCCAAGACAGCGCAAATCGTCTTAAAAAGTATCTAAGGCGATAACTCAACATGGATGTGGTCGTGGTGCGGGTGCGAACCACCGTAGTAGGTAACGCCCTGATTTGCCGACGGAGACCACCAAATGCCACGATCCCAAATGATGGTCTGGATACCAATATATTCAGCATTGTCTAAAAGCCAATTAGCAATCCAATCACCTTTAGTATTATCAGCTTGGCCATTATAAGTGGGAATGAAGATGTCTAATGCACGCCCTGTGGCGTGTACGGACGTTTGATTCGTTCCAGCAATTGGACGACAGTTATAACCTCCAATGCGGTTAACGAAATTAAAGTTATTGAGAACGAAATTTCTTAAATACGCTGCCCGAGGTGTGTAGGTTCCGGTTCTGCTACAACTTACTGGACCTCGCCAAAGTCCCGCTTGACGGTTTTCAATACGAAAGCCTGCTGCCCGATTTACCGATTGCCATGGTGGAGTCCATATCCCAGGGTGAGCTATATCATATGATTGCGAAGTCATTGCACTGTCCGAAGAGTCGTCCAACGCGTCTGAACAATTTGAAATAAAAATAAAACCAGTCACTAAAATCAACAAAAATCTGTACTTCATAAAACCTCTAAATAATTACGAGGCTTGGATAGCACACATTTAGTAAAGTGTGAGCCTAAAATATTTATATTTTTAAGTTGTAAATATTAATATAGTAAAATCTTCTCCTAATTTTTTGGTGTTGGCGAACAAAACGAAAGTTTAATCGACTAAAGAAATCTTCTTCAGAGAAATGCCTGAGGCTTCAGCGTACTTCTCTAATGCTTTCTTCTCTTTTCGTCCCATCTTCTTCGGAACATCAATCACGAAATGAATCACAAGATCGCCACGATCTTTTCGGTTCACACGTTGAATGCCCTCGTTTCGAACCGTCTTACGATCCCCATGCTGAGTACCTGCAGGAACTTTAACCTCGGTAGGTTCGCCTAAAGTCGGAACCATCAACTTTATCCCCAAAACCGCGTGAACATAATTTAGCTTCGCAACGAAATGAATATCGGCGCCATCTCGTTGAAATATCTCGCTCTCTTTGGCATGAATAAAGACATACAAATCGCCACGTGGACCGCCTTGAGGTCCGGCCTCCCCTTCATCGCGAAGACGCAACCGCATACCATCATCAACTCCAGCTGGAATCGTAACTTCTACTTCGCGCATTTCTTTGGTCAGCCCCGAACCACTGCAATCCTTGCACGGGTCTGAAATCGTTTTGCCTTGTCCCTTACAATGCGGGCACGTCGAACTCATCGTGAAGAAGCCTTGCGCATGTTGGACTTGACCTCGTCCGCGACACGTTCCACAAGTAACCGGTTTTGAACCTTCAGCGGCTCCACTTCCTTCGCAGGTTTGGCAAGGACTATGACGCGGAATTTCAATCGTCTTTGTTGTCCCAAAAACCGCTTCATCGAACGTCAAATTCATATCGTATCGAAGATCAGCTCCAGGTTGAGGGCCACTTCGGCGTCGACCACCGCCGAATCCAAACAGGTCACCAAAAATATCGCCAAATTGGCTGAACACGTCTTCGGCAGAGTGAAAACCACCTGCGCCTCCCCCGCCCATATTATTGACACCATCATGTCCGTATCGGTCATAAACGTTTCGCTTTTCTTTATCCGACAGTACCTCGTAAGCTTCGGCCGCTTCCTTAAACTTTTCTTCCGCTTCGGGGTCATCAGGATTACGATCAGGGTGATACTTCATCGCCAATGTTCGATACGCTTTCTTTAAAGCTCTATCGTCGACATCCTTGCTAACGCCTAAAATTTCGTAAAAATCACGTGCCATACTAAATATCCTGTACTTCTCATCACAATCTGACGCGTCGTAATCTTAACCAAACGCGCCGCTAATCTAGCGACCAATCACAATGAATCAAGAGGCGATTTCTCTATCTAATCCACAATGCCCTCCCAGGCCGACATTCTATCATCAATACGGCCTATTGCGCGCCGTGCGGCACTATTGTATTTACCAGAGCATCTAACAAGCGACCTCATATGAAAACATATTTAGATCTAATGCGACACGTAAGGGACCATGGCGTTGAAAAAGGCGACCGGACCGGCACAGGAACCTTATCCGTCTTTGGTTATCAGATGCGATATAATCTCGCCGATGGCTTCCCAGCAGTTACGACTAAGAAATTACATTTTAGGTCTATCACCCACGAACTCCTTTGGTTTCTCAAAGGAAGCAGCAATATCGCTTACCTCAATGAAAATGGCGTAAACATTTGGAATGAATGGGCCAATCCTGAGGGCGAATTAGGGCCCGTTTATGGGGTACAATGGCGGTCCTGGTTAGGCGCCAACGGGAAAACGGTCGACCAAATCAAACAAGTCGTAGAATCTATTCGAACCAATCCAAACTCTCGTCGTCACATCGTTAACGCTTGGAATGTAGGACAAATTGACGAGATGGCATTGCCACCTTGTCACGCACTTTTTCAGTTCTACGTCGCAGATGGAAAGTTGTCCTGCCAACTCTACCAACGTAGCGCTGATATTTTTCTGGGAGTACCGTTTAACATTGCATCGTACGCAATGCTTACTGCTATGGTAGCCCAGGTTACTAATTTAGAGCTTGGTGATTTCGTACACACCCTTGGTGATGCGCATCTTTATTCCAATCATCTTGAACAAGTCGATAAGCAACTCAGCCGGAAGCCTTATCCTTTGCCGACGTTGAAATTGAATCCCGAGATTAAAGAAATTGACGCTTTCGGTTACGACGATATTGCGATTGAAAATTATCAATCCCATTCCACAATCAAAGCGCCGATCGCCGTATGAAACCTATAATTTCCCTGATATCGGCCGTATCGCATAATTACACTATTGGACACGAAGGCAAAATGCCTTGGCATCTCCCCTTAGATCTAAAAAGATTCCAAAAAACGACGATGGGCAAGCCCATTATTTATGGTCGAAAAACCTATGCTTCTATGGGCTATCTAAAAGGACGAACCAATATTGTAATCACGCATAATAAAGATTTTGATCCCGAGAACGACGATGTCATCGTCGTCCACTCCATCAAAGAAGCAGTGGTCGCCGCTGGCGACGCACCTGAGATCATGATCCTCGGTGGAACAAGTATTTACGATTCTTTTCTTCCACTAGCCGATAAAATATATCTTACGGTTGTACACACGGTCATCGAAGGAGATACAAAATTTCCGCCAATTGATGCAGATCAATGGAGGGTTTCTTTTCAGAAATCTTTAAAGAAAAATAAAAAACATGCCTTCGACTTTTGGTTTCTCGTTCTAGAGCGAGAACACTTTGTCCCCTATGAAGGTCGTGGGAGATTGTTACCAGACAGATACCGCCCAGTGACAGCCTAAGCTCTCAAGAATGATCCGCCTCTACTATTCTAATCAACTTGAAGAACTTGTCGGTGAGCTTGTTAAAACGAGCGCGGCATCAAAACAATGTTGGGATAAGCCAACTCACGTTGTCGTTCCGAATAAGAATATTTCCACTTATCTGAAATTACAAATCGCAAGACGCACCGGAATTGCATCCGACATTCAGACAACTTATCTCAATTTATTTCTAAAAGAACGACTGAAAAAAAATATACAAATTTTAGATCGTGCGGTCCTTCAAAACTTTATCTATGACGTACTCTCCGATTCCAATTTCCTATCTCAACCGGAAATGGAAAGCGTCGTTCGTTACTTCTCATCGGCAGGTAAAGAACAAACTCAAAATCGAACTTTTCAATTATCGGTTAAAATAGCGGCTTTATTTGAGGAGTATGCCTTAAGCCGAAAAGGGCTTATCGATCATTGGTCAAAAGAGCGCGTTATCACCGACAAGATTCTCGGTGAAAACGAAATTTGGCAACGCGCAATTTGGAATGAGATTTTTTCAAAAGGTGGGAGACTAGAACAAGCCGAAGACGTCAATCAAACCCGATGGGTCCGTTCACCCGAGGTCTTTTCTTCAGATACGTTCTTTGATCGCGATTCGATTCCAGAAGAAATTCATTTCTTCGCGTTTTCTTATGTCGCGTTGTCCTATTACAAAATGTTGTCCGAACTTTCCCCCTTCACTCATATTTTTATTTACGCGCTTAATCCGTGTATGGAGTATTGGGAAGACTTGTCGGGATTCAAGCCTAAACTTGAAGAAATTGATGCCCCTCATTTTCAAAAAAGAAAACTAGAAGATGAGCGTCTCATCTTCGGCGAAATTTTGACTGCGCAAAATACAGATCCGAAGGCTTTACAAGCGTGGGGTCGTCCCGGCAGGGATCATATTCACTTACTAAACATGCTTACCGACTGCGATTTTGAATCGGCTTTCGTCGATCCATGCAAAACTGGAAGCAGCGTACTGCGAAGATTTCAAAAAGATATTCTCGAACGCAAGGATACGAGGACAAACACTCCGGATCTAGAGGCTGACGAATCGATATCTATTTTGGCCGCGCCCAGTATCCATCGTGAGATCGAAACTGTGGCAAACGAGATTTGGAAACTCATGGGGCAAGCAAAGGAACGAGGCGAATCTTTAAATTTTCACGATATTCTTGTTATCGTAAATCAAGAAGAGAAAGAACGATACCAATCCAGAATTGCGTCTATTTTCAAAGGCACACATCAGATTCCGCACAACATCGCGGACCTTAATGGCAAAAGTCATCGACGCTTTCTAGAGGGCGCCGAGCTCCTTCTAAAATTACCGACCAGTAAATTTGAACGTCGGACGATGTTGAGCCTTTTAACGCATCCCAATATGCTTGCATCCACGCCTAAGGTTGATCGCGACCTGTGGATCTATTGGTGTGATTCACTTTCGGTCTTTCACGGCGCTGATGCTGCCGACCATGAAAAGACCTATATCGATAAAGATCTTTACCATTGGGACCAAGCCGTGCGTCGTTTAACACTAGGCGCATTTATGACTGAGGACGATAATCCATATAGTTGTGAAGAGGGACGCTTTCTTCCGGCAGAGGTTAAGGGTAGTGATCTTCACGATGCAGCCGAACTTTCCAACACCGTGCGGGCGCTGATTGAACATGCCCGTATTCTTGCGAAAACTTCCCAACCGATGAGCGATTGGGCAAGTGCATTCCAGGAATATATCGAAACCTTTCTGACGGCTGAGGATGATCAAGACCAGTATTCCCAAACCTGGTGTTGGGA
Organism: uncultured bacterium; assembly: GCA_937981985.1. GTDB lineage: Bacteria > Myxococcota_A > Bradymonadia > Bradymonadales > Bradymonadaceae > CALJNB01. Next base: position 13,136 of record CALJNB010000044.1, on the reverse strand, counting down.
ACGACTCCAAAAGATGCAAGATTCCGATATTTGCAAAACACCTGTAAACTACGAAATCGCACTTCAATATTTTCAAAACGACTTAGACTTAATGATGGTGTCACGTGGTCATTACCTCACCGACGGCGTTGTCATCTCGTCCTTTTTACCCATGAGACCTATTCCGTTCAAAGTCATATTCTTAACCGGATTGGGCGACCATCAATTCCCTCATCGTGATCCTAAAAACGTAATCGATCTTCGCTGGGCTCCGCAATTTCGACCTTCAAGAGGAGATACGGTAAGCCCGCGAGCACGCGACGAGTACATGTTTTTAGAAACGTTGATTTCCGCACGTGATAAGATCGTACTTTCATACGTTTCGGAAAATCAAAATACCGGAGAACCACAAGAACCTTCTTCATTAGTTCGCCAGCTTCAATTCATTCTGGAAAGCGATTACCTGATTACCGGTGAGTCAATTGCGTCAGAAATTCACAAATGGCGATATGATGGTAGTAAAAAAAGCTACCTTCCCGAGGTTCCCTTCGAAAAACACGCATTGAAAATTCAGAGCATTCTAAAAGGGAATGCGACTTCAAGTATCCGCACGCCAACGACCGACGACCTTTCAACTCTATCTCAAGTGCCGGAAGCTCTAAGCGCTTTCTTAAAATTACCAATTGCCGGTTCAAAGAATAAAAAAGTTAGAGGAAAGGTCAGTGTCTCCCTCGCTATGATAAAGCGCTTTTTAGAAACACCACTCCAGGCAGCCGCTGAATTTCATTTAGGTTTGTGGGACAATCGCGAACACGACCCGTTTGATATCGAAGACGAACTTTTTGAGCTGACGCACTCTGGGCGTCGTAAAGTCCTCCGCACTATTCTTCACGAGCACCACCAAAACTCTGCTGTGGATCTTGATAAAACGATTGAGGAAATTTGTAGTCTTAATTCGCTTCGGGGAACTTTTCCATCTGGCCCCTTCTACACCGGCGAGGTTAGGCGTATAAAAACGATTGCCCACCAGTGGATGGAGAATCTGGTTCAACTCAATAGTTCCATCGAAAGTCTACATCTTTACAATTTCGGTGGGGCAGAACTAGACGCCGTAGAACTTGGAACGTTCGATATTCTAGGCGAAAAGGTCGAAATCGAAATCACGGGGACGACGGAACTCATCGATGTAAAAAAAATGAAAGCCATTTCTTTTAGGGCGCTTCATTTTCGTCCAAAACGTACGGCAAGTTGGGCCCTCAATGGATTTTTAGACCTCGTTGTACTGAGCGCATCCGGTCGAGCTTCGAAAAGCGAATTTTGGGAAATTATCATCAATACCGCCGCAGATGCTAATCCGTGGGCCAACGTTGAACGGTTGGTCCCGATCTCCCAAAATGATGCACTGTCGTATTTATCTACTTTAATAAGCGATCTTCTAACGTCCAGTGCGCCCTATCTTTTGCCAGCTGAAGCGATTTTTGAAAATATCAGAAATTCGATTCCGTTAAGCGAAGCAATTGAAAATATCGTTTCTTACCCTTTTAGTGCGTGTCATTTTGGCCCCATAAAAGAGGTCGATACCTTTTCAACTCCGCCGAATCGAACGGAGGTCTGTCGAAGACGATTGGGACTTTTCTTCGATAGCGAATATCGTGCACCCGACGAGGACGAAGCAAGACGATGAGTTATCTACCTAAACCCGAAATCATAGAAAAACTACGTCCTTATAAACACTCGGTCCTAGAAGCTTCGGCAGGTACGGGAAAGACCTACGCACTGGAACACATCGTCCTAGATATTCTCATCGAAGAAAAAATCGGTACGCGGAGAGTCGGCTTAGAAGATATTTTGATTCTCACATTTACCGAACGCGCCACGCAGGATTTGAAGGCTAGAATTCGAACCTTGATAGAAAAATGCCTAAAGCAAGCTCCGGGAAAAACAGCGCTTCAACGGAAAGGATTCTGGAACGTCGATAAATACACTCGTCTTCACCTACAGGAACAACTAGAACATTTTTCTAGCGCTTCGATTCATACCATTCACGCCTTCTGTCGAAAAATATTAAGTGAAAACGCGTTTCTCTTAGGACGCGCAATCTCGGAAAAAATAGACAATACCAACGATATCTTCACGCGGGCTTTCAAGCGCGCGCTCCGCGAAGATTTCGCATGCGATCCACTTCTAAAATCTTTTCTTGAAGCATGGATGGAAAAACCAAACGCGCAGCTGTCCAAACTTCAAGGACATCTAGAAAAAGTTTGTCGTTATGACGATCCCCTCCGGCCCGACTTCAATTTAAAAAACCTTACTCAAACTTTGGATGAATTAGTGTCTCACCCCGAAGCCTTCGATGAATTTATCAGTAATCAAAGACGCTTTGTTAAAGAAAATGCTCAGAATATTCGCGACAGCGTAAACCGGTATTCGGTCCACCGAAGCGTTGCAACTTACCTATTAGAAGCCGATGCGCACTTAGGTGCTATGCGTGGTGGCGCTAAGAAAAACAACGCCGCCAGCTTGAGCGATTTCGAAATCCTGTCATCTTCGCCAGTCCGTCAGCTTTTTTTAGAAACGATTCCTCTCGAAACGGCAATCCTTCACCTATTTTCGGTTTCGATTCGAAATTATATTAAGGAAGAAAAACAAAAAGGAGTTTTCGATTTTCACGACATGTTAGACAGCGTCCACACGGCACTGCACGGTAAAAATAGTGCTCCGCTTCTAACCTTCTTAAGAAACAAATATCGTTTCGGACTCATCGATGAGTTTCAAGATACCGATTCAAAACAATGGGAAATCTTCAAACGTATATTTATTGATAGCGGCCATACAAATCCGCTTCTGTTGATTGGTGACCCTAAACAATCGATCTACGCATTTCGTGGTGCCGACGTACAAACCTATTTGAGCGCCCAAGAAACGATAGCGGAGAAAAGCAGGAAACCGCCAGTTCCTTTGGTTACAAATTTCCGGTCGACCGATACGATGATCAGAGCCTACAACGCGATATTGCGTCAGGAAGCCGACCCTCCCTTTTTTAGAGGAGAAATTGATTATAAATATCCAGTGGCGTGTGGAAATATAAATTTTCGAGCAACCCGAAATCAAAATCCAGTAATACCAATCGAACTTATTCAACCAACAAGCGACTCCACGCTGGATGCTTATGCGCTAAAGCGAATCCTTGCGAGATGGATATGTTCGCAAATAAACGAACTTGTAGAAGAGCCGATTCATGTCGAAAGGTCAGATGAAAGCAAAAAGGTTAATGCTTCGGATATATTTATCCTTACCTATTCTAATGAAGAAGCCCGATTTATCGGAGGAGAATTAAAAAAACAGGGAATCTCGCATTCGTTCTATAAACAAACAGGGCTTTTCCAGAGCCAAGAGGCCGAACATTTACTGCGCATCCTCAAAGCGATAGCAGAACCTTACGACCAACGTCACCGCCTTCCTGCGTGGGCAACACCCTTCTTCGGTGTTGCATGGCAGGATCTTCGCTTCTATGAAAATATCGGCGAGGACCACCCATTTATGGTGAGACTCCTAGGCTGGCATCGACGAATCGAATATGGAGATTTCGAAGCCGTTTTTAATGACATCATAGAAAGTTCGGGAATAACGAGGCGCGAGCTTTTTGACAACGAAAGCAACCGACGTCTAACGAACTATAAGCACATCATCGAGCTTCTATTAGAAGAAGCGACTCGAAATCACCTCACACTTGCCGAACTCGTAGTAAGGTTAGATGGGTTTATTCGTCTCAAAATGATGTCCAAAAACGATGACCGTAATATTCAACGACAAGACTCGAACAAAAATGCGGTTCAAATAATGACCATTCATTCGAGTAAAGGCTTGGAGGCAGATGTTGTCTTTATCTTCGGTGGATTCTCACACGGAGGGTCGTCTACCAATGTCCGTTTTGTTCATCAAAAAGGAAAACGCCTTCAATATTTCGGACCGGCGCGAAGCTCGAAAGCAAAACGCGTTTTAGATAAACAAGATCGCGGAGAAGCGGAACGTCTACTTTATGTAGCAATGACCCGTGCAAGAGTGAAACTATATTTGCCCTATCTCATTAAGCCGAACGGTAGAACACTCTATAAAAATCTAAAGGGGCGTTACAAAATACTGAACGCGAGATTGGTCGATATGGAGCAGCAGAGCGACCTACATGAGGACCTGTTCACCATTTCTCAAGCGCCTGAGAGCGAATGGCTAAGAGCGTCCAAGCCTGCTGCAGTCATGACTGACCTCACCGCTATCGAGAGTATCAACACACCAGATCCCATGGATCTCTCCCTCTTTAGACCCTCGCCGTTAATCGTTACCTCTTACTCTCGAATGAAGGCGGGACAATACGAAGCTGCTGTCTTTAAAGGAGAAAACGCAACTGTACTCGCCTTGGAGAATGATCTTCCCAGTGGAATAAGCACCGGACTTTTTCTCCACGAACTTTTAGAGCTCGTTGAGATTGAAACCTTTACCGGAAGGTCCAAAGCAGAATGGAAAGAAGAGCAGAGTGTGCAAACTCTTTTCCAGAAAACCATGCAACAGTTTCATATCGCAGAAACTCATAAAGACCGATCCATGGATTTGGTTTGGGGTGCACTCAATACTTCGTTCCAATTGCCTGATGGAAGCTCGATGCCCAGTCTGACCCATGCAAGTCGAGAGCGTCGGGAAGTTGAGTTTTACGTTCCGATACCTGAAGAAAGTCACCCCCAAAAGGGATTGCCCGAAGGTCAAAGTTTCGACATGCCTCTGGAAATCAATACGGGTTACTTCAAGGGGTTTGTCGATCTTATTTTTGAGTATGAAGGAAAGATCTACTTCGCCGACTGGAAGTCTGATCTTTTGGAATCCTTCGATAAAGATACGATATCGGATCACGTTGAGAAGAATTACCAAACCCAGGCGAAGCTATACAGTTTCGCTTTAACCAAAATGTTCTCGATTAAAAATGCAGCAGATTATGAAAGTCGAATTGGCGGATTTCTCTACTGTTTTCTCAGAGGGCTGGGTCCAGAAAAACACCATGGATTTTTCGTTGGTAAAGTTCCATACGATATACTTTGCCAATACGAGACCGAGCTTATGACAAGGTCCTATCAATGACGCACATACCTGACTGGGTCAATCAATCCAAGGAGGAGCTAAACAATCCACCCGCATCTAAGTCGGGCGAACTTAGTTCGGCCGAACGCGCTTTAGCGTATTCTCTTATTTCGATAGAAAAAGGACTTCTCTTAGACTTGCAAAAAGAACTCTTCTCTATGGTTGTGCTTCTACTCGAGTCCGCAAAATCGGGAAGCACCCGTTTGGAATACGACGCCAAAAAATGGCTAGAAGTCGCACCAAGAATTGTTGGTTCTCCCGGATTACGTCGACCCATCATATACACCGAGGGCGGGGTCTTCACAGAACGAAACTACAGATTGGAATCTGACCTCAGTGAAAATATCTTATCGCGCTTCACCATACGTTTGGAGAAGGAAAAAGAAGAGAAGATCGACAATGCAATCGACGAGGTAAAACTAAAACCAACCGTCGCAGAATCTGGGGCAAAACTAACCTTGTCGGGATCTCAATGGAACGCAATCCAGAGAGCAATTAGTCATCGACTTAGTATTATTAGTGGCGGTCCAGGAACCGGAAAGACATCCATCATCGTAACTCTTCTACGAATATTAGTTAGAATAGGTATCGATCCCAAGCAGATCGTTTTGGCAGCCCCCACTGGAAAAGCGGCCAGCAGAATGAACGAGTCTATACAGGCCCAACTTGGACGGGTGGGTGATATGTCTGATGAGGATAGTAAGCTTCGAGAACACTTATCGAATGCCCAGACCATCCACAGAATTCTTAAATACTCCATAAAAAATCGCAAATTCCAAAGAGATGCCGATGAGCCGGTTCGAGCGCAATTTTTAATCGTAGATGAAGCTTCCATGATAGATCTGGGCTTAATGAAAGCTCTTTTTGATGCAACACCCAAAAGCGCTCAGGTTGTCCTGGTTGGAGACGCCAGACAATTGCCTTCGGTCGAAGTCGGAGCTGTACTTCGAGATCTTGTAGGCAGTAAAACCTTGGCACCGGCGGTTGGACTTCTTCACGATAGTTACCGTGTGAAAGCCTCGGGAGCAGATATCCTCAAAGCGGCGTCGGATATCGATCACGGCAGAACAGACGCATTTTTCGAAAAGTGTGTCACCACTGAACATTTCTTAGGAAGAGGCATTTCGATTTTAGTCGATGACGAACAGTCCGAAAAGCTACACCCCTTTTTGGATCGCTGGTTTGATCGAGAGTTTATGAATAAGGAAATGGTCGCACTGCGTTCTCGAACCTTTCATTGCGAAAAAGGGCTCTTTTCGGTTCAAGAAAGTAAGAGGTTAGACGACATTTTCTCACAATTTCGAAGAGCGAAAATCCTCTGCGCGACGCGCGTCTGGAAAACCGGTTCTACATCCATAAACGCTTTCCTGCACAAACGACTACTTACGAATTCAAAACTTAGTTCCGAGTTTAGTTGGTTGGTCGGCGAACCGGTTTTGATGACCAAAAATAATTACGAACAACACCTCTTTAATGGGGAACAAGGAGTTATTTTATTCGTCAAAACCGATGATCACGAGCCCAAGGCTATGGTCGTCTTCAGCACCAGCGATGGATACCGCCCCTTTTCTCTTGGCGGGTTTTCACGGCAAATTGAAAGCGCATTTGCGATAACAACCCATAAAAGCCAGGGATCGGAATTCGACGATGTAGCTTTAATATTACCAGGACATATTTCAAAAATTGTTTCTCGTGAATTGATATATACAGCGATTACGAGAGCGCGCAGGTCGGTTATTATTTTGGGGAGTTCGCCTGTACTAAGTGCCGGAATAAAGAATTCGAACTCCCGCGCAACAAGCTTAGGTCAACAAATCGACGCGGGGTTCCTAGGTCTTTCGTCGACGACGAACAATCCCAATGAGAGCGATGGGAATGAGGACGTAAAGTAATCCGGTAGGATCATTACTTAAGGCCGAACATGCCGCGCTGGAATCTTGCTTGGTATCGTTTTGGTCAAAACTCATCAAGTTTTCTTCAAACTCCAAACTGCTCTTACAAACACATTCTGGAATCGCATCGGCGATCAGTTGGGGCACGCCACCGCGAATGGTGGGACGTGCTTTCGCACCTCCTTCGCAGCCACATACATTTTCAAACTCGCAATGAAGGGCTGTCGTATCTTTGAAGGAAACGAATTCACTCTTATCCCAATCAGGTTCAGCCTTGCGAAGGTTATCCACAGAACCGTCACAGTTATCGTCCACGCCGTTACAAATTTCTGGAAGCGCCATCGCACCGTTGGCCTGACACACATCGAGAAATCCAACACAAGCATATTGGCCAGCAGAACAAGGCATATTCAAAAGTTGTTCGTTCGTGCATAGCTCTCCTCCACACATCAAGTCAGTCAGAGAACAGGGTTGACCGGTGAGCGGGCAGATACACGCAACTTGGGTCACCACTTTGTCGACCTGACGCGCACCAATGTCGCGACAAAGCTTGGCGGTCAGCTGGATCCCACGGCGATTATTGGTGAAGCACCATCCTTCGTTGTCAAATTCGGGTAGGGGAAGCACGGACGGCGAACCGCTGGGTGCATTACAATCACCGATATTATCGACAGGGATCGAACCGTAAATGGAATGCGAAATTTCAACTTTCGTGAAGTCGGCATCTGCTTGTGCGTTTCCATCGGGATAACCACCGGGGATTTCTAGAGGAAAAGTACAAGAGGCTCCGGTTACAATGCCAGAAATCGCATCTTTTAGCTCAGAGTTTGAATTACTTTCGATGCCTCCAGTGCACGTGATAATCGAGGGATCGGGGAATGATTCGTGACAAAGTTCCTCCGCAGCTGTTATTGGGTCGATCGCGATGTAGGGAACGTCTTCGATAAAAACTGCGATTTCTGCTGCGCTCATACCACAAATATCAAGCGTCCTTGTGGGGTCGGTTGTATCGTGACAACTTCCCGTACCACCGGCGGCAGCTAGAAGAGAAATTACTTGTTCGTTGGTACCTCCTCCAAAACCAATGACGTTCGTGTTTAGTGGATTTGCGCGCGTAGAAGCATTGCAAAGTGCGATCACAGCATCGATGAGCGTGTCTCTATTCGGTAGAAAATCACAACCGACATGGGGTAAACCATCGGTTACAAAAACCGCATGGTTGGTACGCGTAGGGTCATTAAGCGTCGCTTCCACCTCCAATGTTTGGGCCGCCAACCCCATTGCGGTTCCAAAAGTCGGACCATTTGCGGCCAAACTTGATTCAATTTGAGTGGCTGTATCCTCTCCAACACTAACCGGGAAGATCGCCGACTCAGAAAATAAGGCTAATCCGAATCGAACTTTATCACAGTTTAGATCCGTCGCCCCCGTACAAGCTCCCAGAGGGGCAGGCGAAACCGGCGCCGTCGTAAAAGCTTGAACCGTCTCGTTTATCGCCTCTGTAGCGGCCACCCATCTTGATTTTCCAACTTCGCTACTATCGTTGGCCATGGAACCCGATTGATCGAGCATAAAGGCGAGGTTTGGTGCTAAAATCGTAGGATTATGTTCGGTTTCAGGGGCGCAAGCCAAGTCAAAAGTTGCAGCTGAAGCCAAGGCCGGAATAAGTAATGCCGCGCCAATAACGTAAGGAATGAGTCGTTTCATAAAAAACCTATCAATTTATTCGTTTTCATAAATAGAAATACTACCGAATTACACCAAATCTTAGTGTTTTCGCGAGGACCGATCAACTCAATCGCGCGCAAATTTGAAGATCTTTTGGACAAATGTAGGGAAAAGCACCCGAACGTGCGATTTTCGGAGTCTTACTGAATATCGACGATGTAGTTAAAGGTCTTCGGATTGTTGGTAATCTTATCGATAACGATGAAATAATCGCCGTTTGACGGAACATCCCAATCAAGTTTTTCGCCAAGATCGACGCCCGCAAGACACGAATCCTGATCAGAACATGTTTCTAAAACGAAAATCGCATTATCATTTTCGTCGTTCATTGATGTATCGACGACCACCTTCTGGCCAGCCGTCAAATTCGGCAACGATAAAATCACCTCAGACCCTGGCGAACTGATTCCCGAAACAGCATCCGGCGAACAGGTGGGTTGAGCGCCAAAATCTAAAACGTTCGTGTATGCCGCCGAATCGCCCGAAAAAGTAGTAGACGCTGTAACGACAATAGGCTCTGAACAGGTGTTACCGATGCAGGCCGCATCGCTACATCCAGCCGGACAAGCCAAATTTTGAACCGCAGCACCACCAGCAACACAACGCGTCAGATTATCCCCATCGCAGCTATAGGATCCAGCCGGAGAACAGAGGGATGCAGTAAATTCGAAATCAAGATTGAATGTACCTTCGTCAATACCTGACCTAGGCTCAACAACGATGGTGTAAGTTTCTCCAGCTTTGCCGGGGAATGAAAGTGTTTCCGGATCTTGGCATAGGACCGAAGTACTCGGGTCGTGACAATTCGTTCTCAGGTCCATCGCCCAATCGATAGGACTGGTTGAGCTTAAATCGATTTTTACATTCGCATCTGCGCTGAGTTGAAATTGAATCGCATTTTCAGGCCCCGAAAAGCCGTTTTCGGTTTGCGAACACTCAAAGGAAAGCGAATCAGCAAATCCTTTCGTGTCTCCACTAGCTGTTTTGGTTTGCGTGATATCTAAGACGCCTAAATCTTGGGCTTCAAAACATGCGATTTTGAAGGATTTATTGATGCACGATCCTCGGACGCATCGTTGATCGACATCTTCACAGACGATTCCATCACAGCCAGCACCGTAGTCTTTCCCATCATCGCTTCCACCATTGGTAGGTGTGGTGCCTTTGTTATTCGTCGTCCCATTATTATTGTTCGGCCCCTTGGTCGTATTATTCTTATTCGTCGTTCCATTACTCGGATTAAAAATGGTGTTGTTTTCATCGTTGTTGTTTGAGGATGGTTCATCTGGACATGCCGAAAAGACCAATATTGAAAAAATGATAATTGAAATACGCATAATGCTCACCCGCTGAAAATCGTTCTCATGATTAAATGTTAGTTGGGAATCTAGGTCAAGTAAGTGGCCAGAATAGAATTCATATTGAATACATATTTATAGTCTAGATTAATCACCAAGAACCTTTGTGCAGCGCGGACACAATTCATCACTTTCATTGACGACCCAATAATTCCAACAACGATTGCAACGATTTCCATCGGCTGCACGAATCGTAACCCCAAATTCGCCGCCTTCTATAACCTCAGCAGAACTAACGATAAGAAGTTGGGGCAAACTTGCGGAGAATTCTCGAAGAAGGATTAGTGCATCTCCACTAGCCGTAATGATAACATGTGCCTCTTGAGAGCTACCAATTTGACCTGGTTGTTTCTCTTTTTTAGGAACACGAACCTCTTCAAGAGCTTTTTGAACATCCGAACGAATTTCCAATAACGCGGACCACTTTTTTTCAAGTCCTTCATTTCTCCAACTTGAAAAGCCCTTCGGGAAGTCAGCAAGGTGGACGCTTTCGGATTGCTCGACAGCTCCCGGGAGCATTGACCATGCCTCTTCGCACGTAAAAGATAAGATTGGCGCCATCGCGCGCAGAATATTGTCCAACAAAAGATAGTAGGCACTTTGAGTTGACCGACGCTGCTTACCATCAGCTGAATCGCAATAAAGATGATCTTTTGAAATATCCATATGGACGTTTGAAAGCTCGACCGTACAAAGTTGAACAAAAGTATGAAACGCCTGGTGAAAATGAAAGGTTTCGAAAGCATTTTCAATTTTTTCAAGCGCAACCGAGACACGATCGAGTAACCATTGATCCAATTCTTCCATTTCTTCAACTTTTACAAGATCGGTTTTGGGGTTGAAGTCAGCCAAGTTCCCGAGAAGAAAACGCATCGTATTTCTGATTTTTCGATACGCGTCAGTGACGCGTTTCATGATCTCTTTAGATAAAGTGATATCATTTCTATAATCGACGGCCGAAACCCAAAGACGCAAAAGTTCAGCGCCCCCCTGGTTAATCATTCGATCTGGGGACTCGAAATTCTTTGAAGATTTTGAATATTTTTTGCCTGAGGGATCCATCACAAAACCGTGCGTTAAGCACGTTTTATACGGAGATTGATCACGTGTTCCGATAGAACACATCAACGAAGATTGAAACCACCCACGATGTTGATCTGATCCCTCAAGGTACAAATCAGCGACGCCGCCCCAGCCTAGCTTGTCCTCTAAAACTGCGGACCAAGAAGTGCCAGAGTCAAACCATACATCTAAAATATCTTGTTCTTTTTCGAAATGTTCCGTTGAGGCATCACAATGTGGGCATGTGTAACCGTCGGGAACAAGATCTTTTGCATCAGCGCCGAACCAAATATCGGCGCCCTTTTCTTTGACTAACTCGGCAACATGGTAGGTAATCTTACTATCAACGATTGCTTGGTTACACGAAGAACAATGCATGACTGTGATCGGGCACCCCCATGTTCTTTGGCGGCTGATACACCAATCCGGACGATTTTCGACCATTCCGATTATTCGGGCTTTCCCCCAATCCGGTACCCAGTTTACCTTATCGATTTCAGCGCGCGCGGCAGCTCTCAATTCAAAATCACAATCTTGGCCCGCTGACTCGGACTCCATCGCGATGAACCATTGAGTTGTTGCTCGAAAAATGACGGGCTTCTTAGAACGCCAGCCGTGTGGATACCGATCGATGGTGATCTTATCTCCAGCGGAATTTACGAGTGCGCCGAGTTCCACAAGCTTTTCAACGATTTTCGGGTTCGCTTTAAAAACATGTTCGCCAGCCCACTCCGGAACGAGACTTTCGATAAAGCATCCGCGAAAATCTACGGGGCACAGCACCTCTAGTCCGAATTGCTGACCCAAGACAAAATCTTCCTGACCATGACCGGGTGCCGTATGAACACAACCTGTACCTTGTTCTGTCGTTACATAGTCAGCAGGTAATAATATCGACGCACGATCAATAAAAGGATGACGTGCCTTCAAACCTTTACCCTCGTTGAGTTCGCCCACGAGTTCGGAGCCTTTAAAGGTATGGAGGACATGCGTATCTTCCAACTTACATTCTTTTTCGAATGACTCTCTTAAGGCCTCGGCGATGACGTAAACATCGAGACCATTTTGAACGAGTTGGTAATCCAATTCAGGATGTAAAGCGATGGCAAGATTTGCAGGGAGTGTCCAAGGCGTTGTTGTCCAAATAACAACAAAGGGATCCAATCCGGCAGTATATCCGAGCAAGTCTGCGGGCAGTTCCGGAAAGGGAAACTTAACATAAACATGTTCGGTAGTGTGTGGTGCGTATTCCACTTCCGCTTCAGCTAACGCGGTTCTAGATGCCCAATCCCAATGAACAGGTTTGAGCCCTTGGTATAAAAGCCCGCGATCCATAAAACCACCTAAGGCTTTCACCGTGGCGGACTCGTATCCGTAGTCCATGGTTCGATACTTATTTTCCCAATCCGCAAAAACCATGACGCGTTTGAATTCATCGGCTTGAGTCTCTACAAAAGTATCGGCGTACTCTCGACAGGCTTGTCGAATTTCGACTTTGGTCATTTCTCTTTTTTTCTTCCCAAGCTTTTTATCAACCTGGTGTTCGATCGGAAGACCGTGGCAATCCCAACCTGGAATAAATTCACATAATTCTCCTTTCATATTGTGATATTTCACAACAAAATCTTTGAGAACTTTATTCAGGATATGACCGTGATGAATATTTCCGTTGGCATAAGGAGGACCATCATGAAAGATATAGCGCGGAGCGCCTGAAGCTTTACGCTGCGCGATTCCTTTCCCATAAACATCCATCTCTTCCCACATTTTAATCATCTCGGGCTCCCGATTCGCAAGACTTGCGCGCATAGGAAATTCAGTCTGGGGAAGATGAAGTGTAGTCTTATAGTCGGTCATAATAATCTCGATCTTTGGTACTTTCAAAATAAAAAAGCCGCGTCCTTTTCGGGAAGCGGCTCGGTAGATATCTAAGCAATCAGCTTAAGCCGCGTGGTTCCATATGTAGTTGATAATAATTATGGTGATGCGT
>CALJNB010000043.1 GCA_937981985.1 uncultured bacterium | reverse complement strand
TCAACTTCTGCTACGGAGTGGGCGGCCGATTCTGTAGTTGTTACCGATACCGAAATCAAAGACGTATTTTTCGATGCAGGCGGTCCCTATGGGTTCGTAGGTTGGACGACGCAAGACGATATCTCGGTCAGCCTATATAAGAAGGAAACAGCTTGGGGAGCACCGACAACGTTGACACCAGCCGGTAAAAAATCAGCAGGTCAAATAGCGATGAATTCAACGGGGGATGCCGTCTTAGTTTGGATCGAGCACACTCTCGAAGGCGCGACAGTTCTTTGGGCGAAGCGTTTTCTTGACGGCGTTTGGAGGGAGAACAAACAAGTAGCGCAAGGATCAGGAACCGACCTCATTGAAAAACCGAAGGTCGCTCTCAACGAATATAACGATGTGATCGTCGTTTGGATCCAGGGGAATGGTACAATCGTCTCATCTTTTTCCGCCGTTGCGGATGGATGGTCGGATCCGGAAATCCTATCAAACGAAGCGGACACCAGCCTTAATACGCTCGTCCCTAAACTCGATAATTTTGGAAATGCGATGGTTGTTTGGACGTCCGCAAATTCCATAATCGTAAAACGATATAGGAATTTCGAGGGTTGGTCGGAATCAAAAATAATCGAAAACGTATTCGCATTTGACTTCGCAATGAACACTTTAGGAAAAGCGATTCTAGTGTGGATCCCCGAGGCCTCACCTAAAACTGAAGTAAACGCGACGTTCTTTGAATAGAACTATCGCTTTTTCCAGAAGGTCATCTGCGCAACAGTATGTTGATGCTTCCTAGCTGTTTCACGTATAACAAAAGGAACATCGACCGGTTCGCTAATCTCTTCGAAATGGTCCGATAGCGCCAATTTCAAACCTTCGTGCGTCGTCTGATTCTCACCATTTACTTTTATACCACCCAACCAATTTGAACGTTCAGTATATTCTTCCAGCCAGGTATAGGGAGACGTTATTATCAATAACCCACCAGGACGAATACGGCCGGCAATGTCGTTCAAAAACTTTTTGGGATCATAAAGTCTGTCGATTAAATTCCCAGCGAATACAAGATCGTAGTCCGTATATTTCTCTCTAAGATTACTTGCATCTCCTTGGGAGAAATCAACGTTCTGCGCTTTATCCCCAAGTTCTAGTGTCTCTAAGTGAAAGGTTTTCAAATCACGGAGGTCGCCTTCAGTCGGAACTAAATAACTCACCTTTCCTCGCTCTTTGAGGTGGTCGGCGTTCTGAATAAAACGCGCTGAAAAGTCTACCGCGTCGACGTGGTCAAAGTATCTGGCAAGTTCAAAACTTGAACGTCCAACCGCACAACCTAAATCGAATGCTCGCTCGGTTTTACCTTCCAAATATTTGCTTATTATTTGGATGCAATGCTGGGGAAAATTCTGAACACCAAAATAAGTATCACCGTAGTGGAACTCCAAATACTGCGCGATGAGTTCATCACTTTCGTAAACATTAAATTCCTGAACGATATCCACATCGGATTCTACATAACGAAACCCAGCGTGCTGATAAAAGTGGCGTCGAAAGGCGTAACGACTTTCAGAAAGCGCTGAATTTCCGGTAGAAATCCAACTGCCGCCCTTAATCAGATTGTGCTTTCCATCAAAGGTTGGAACCGAGAAATCGTCATAACTGGGGTGTACCTTAAACCCATCAAATGCATCGATGGCACTTTCGGTCCACTGCCAAACATTCCCGACAACATCTCCAAATCCGTTGGTCATAAACGCATCAACAGGCGATGAGGACGCGTAATGCTCTAGATTTAAATTACCCGGTGCTTTGTCCCAAACCTTCTGCGAAGGCATGTCCTGGGATTCGTATAAACGATACCACTCGGGTTCACTAGGAAGACGAATTCGTTTTCCTTTCTTTTTGCTCAGCCAATTGCAAAACGCTTTCGCCTCGAGAAAATTTACGTCGACGGGCCAGTTCAGTGGCATATCGATTTCCTGAGTCATTGCCCGGTATCTAAAGCCGCACTCGGCATCCTTGTCTTCTACCCAAAACGTTGGGAATTGGCTTTTCTTGAACTCTCTCCAACTCCAACCTTCTGGGGTCCACCATTGCTTCTCCGAATATCCGCCGTCTTGAACGAATTCTAAAAACTCTCGATTAGAAACCAAATAGGTACTCGCGTTAAACGTTTGCACTTCGGTTTTCTGGGATCCAAACTCATTGTCCCAGCCATAAGTCTGGGAAGTTCCGGTACGTCCCTGAAGAACGGTAGCCCCTTTCACTTCTTTGAGTGAGTTCGCAGGAGCGTCTCCGCGTTGAGGACACAAACCCCAACCCGCAATAGGTTGCACGTAATCAATATTAAGTTGTCGAATGAGAACCGATGATGTTTCAAGATGAATACGTTCGTGTTCAATTCCCATCAAAATTACCCAAAAAGGGTTTTCCCACCCAATAGGAAGACTTAGAGGTAATGTATCGATGAGACTGTTGACGATATCTCGAACCTTGTTGCGGTACTCGCGTACCTCATCAACGGACGGCCATTTATAATCCGTCTTATCTAAATCGTCCCAAGACATTTCATCCACACCAATCGCGAACATGGATTCAATACTTTCATCGACCCGTTGGTCGTACAACTTTGAAACCAGAAGCTTGTTGATGAAGAAGGTCGCCGTGTGTCCGTAGTAAAAAATAAGCGGATGTCTTAACGCTTCTGGCTTCTCGTAATAGGCTTTATCGACTTTCAAACTCTTAAAGAGCTCCTCGTATAAATCGTAAGTCGCATTAAAATATGATTTTATTTCGGCTCTTTTTTCATCGGGGTTTCCGACATCAAGAATGGTTGTCTTCCTGGCTTCCATCTGCTCTCCGTTCCTAGCTTGAAGTGGGCGTAAGATTCCTCATTAATCAAAGAGTTTCAAATAAAATCGTAAATAAAAAATCTATGTTTCGCTTCCCTACAATGTGTTATGAATACCTCGTAAAACAGCCCCAGGAACACGCGTGATTCTCTCTTTTCGAACAGCATTCGTCTTTTTGACACTGGTCCTATCGACGGGTGATTTATTTGCCCAAAAAATAGTGAATAAACAACTTTCAAACGGATTGGAAGTCATCGTAATACCGAACTCGAACGTGCCACTTGTTACGATCGAAATTTCGGTCAAAAACGGAGCGTTCACCGAACCTCCAGAACTCAACGGTTTGAGTCATCTCTACGAGCATATGTTCTTTAAAGGGAACGAAAAATTTCCAGATCAAGAGGCCTACATGAAAAAGGTTCGCCAGCTTGGGATGGAGTTTAACGGAACAACCTCGGTCGAAAGGGTGAATTATTTTTACACCATGCCCTCATCAAATCTTCGACCTGGCCTGGAATTCATGATGGCCGCGATCTCCACACCGAAGTTTGATAAAAAAGAATTCGAAAAGGAAAAAAAAGTGGTTTTGGGCGAGGTGGATCGAAACGAATCTAACCCCTATTACTGGTCAGGCCAAGCGGTCAACGCGTTTCTATGGCACGCCTATCCAAGCCGAAAGGATTCCTTGGGTGATCGAAAGACCATCATCGGTGCCACCATCGCGCAAATGAAAAAAATGAAAGAGACCTATTACGTCCCTAATAATTCAGCCCTCATCATAGCCGGAGATGTGGACCCTTCTGACGCATTTTCGATGGCCAACGAAATATTTTCCGACTGGAAACGAGGCGCTGATCCTTTCTTAGCAAATCCAGTTCTAAAACATCCACCCTTGGCGAAAAATCAATTCGCGCTCGTTCAGAAGGAAGTCAAAACCCCCTACTTTCGCGTCAGTTGGCACGGCCCCTCAGTAGAGACGGATCCAAAAGCGACTTTTGCTGCCGATGTACTTTCCTACATTCTTCAGCAACCAAATGGTAAATTCCGAAAGGCACTCGTTGAAAGTGGCGTATCTTTGGGCACAAGCCTTTCTTACTACACACAAAAAACAACCGGTCCAATCGATCTCAATTCTCAAATAAAAGCCGAGAATATTAAGACGGCGATCCCCATCATCCTAAAAGAGTTAAACAATCTCACGCTTCCCAATTATTATACGGACCAGCAGCTGGAGTCGGCCAAAGAAATATTGGCAATCGGCGACCTTTTCCAACGCGAAAAAACAAGTACTTACGCACAGACAGTATCGTTTTGGTGGGCGACCGCCGGTCTTGACTACTACAGAAATTACATCAAAAACCTACGTTCGGTGACGCGAGCCGACATAAATAATTATATTACAAAATACATCAACGGTAAAAACTTCGTTGCCTCTATTTTGATTTCTAAGAGCGAAGCCACAAAGCTTGGCCTCACAGTCAGCGACCTTCAGAAACTCGTAGAGAGCGCGGAGAACTAATATGAAACCCTTCCTGAAAACCATCATTGTATTTGCGCTATTTTCATTCGCTTGCTCAGCAAATCCAGCACGCTTTCAAACCGGTGAAAATACCGACAAAAGCTCGAACATACACCGCGAAATAAATACGACTGACGTTATCGCCCTACCCGCGCTTAAGTTGACTGAGGATGTACCCACGGTTAAACGGGGTCCAGAAAAAAATGGGATCCAGTCCTACCAAATTGGAAATCTCACATTAATCCACAAACATACGCCCAACAGCCCCGTGGTATCAGCACGACTATACCTGGATGGCGGTGTGAATGGAGTAACCGAAAACACCGAGGGTTTAGACCAATTCGCCATGCAAGTCGCGGTAAACGGCGGAACAAAAAACACGCCCAAAAGCCAATTCAATAGCAAACTCGACGCGATCGGTGCTGGCGTATACGCGTTTACCGATCTTGATTACGTCGCCTACGGACTAAGTACGCTTGCGCAAAACCTTGACGTCTCATGGCCACTTTTCGTAGAGGCTGTGATGCAACCGGCCATGCCAGAGGACGAAATTGAATTCACGCGCGAGCAACAACTCGCCGAAATCGCGAGCCGCGGCGAGTCCGCAGATAACGCGGTTTCTGAACAAGCACGCGATCTTCTTTTCCAAGGACACCCCTATCGATTCCATCTGAATGGAAACACAAAATCAGTAAGCGCGTTTACAAAATCGCAACTCATCAAAAGACAAAGAGAAATGCTAAACTCGAAATCCCTTCTCCTCGTTGTCGTCGGAGCTTGGGATTCTGCAGATCTACTGAAGAAAGTTCAGAACTCCTTCGCCAAAATTGAGTCAAAGCCAACGGTATCCAACCCAACCCCTTTTGTGAAAAGCGACACTTTTAAAACCGGAACCCGAAAATTACCCACCCATTACGTACTCGGTTATTATGAGGCGCCAGCTCCCTCGCACGAAGATTACACAACGATGTTGATAACAACATCATACTTGCATGACCGCCTTTTCGAGGAGGTAAGAACCAAACGAAATCTTACTTATGCCGTTTCGGCGGGAATGTCTTCGCGGCGCCAGAACTATGGATATCTGTATGTCACTGCCGTCGATGTACCGACCACAATGAAAGTGATTTTTGACCAGGTCAACGAATTGAAGACCCTTGAAGTCCCTAAAGCTGATTTAGAAGAAACGGTAAACGTGTTTATTACTTCCTATTATCGCAGTCTTGAGACGAATAGCGAACAAGCCTCCTTCTTAGCGAAATGGCACCTAAAGACGGGGTCGTGGACGAACTCGCAAAACATATTAGACAAAATCAAACGTGTTACGCCGGCTGATATCAAACGTGTTTCCGCAAAATACTTCAACGACTACAGATTCTCTGTTGTCGGACCGACCTCCCCAGACGCTTCGCTCTTCACGGGCAAATAATTGTGTTGAGTGGGGCCACCTGAATTCGTTTTAAGACCACACGCTGAGCGCAATCGCGGCCGCGAGTACTACTGCAATGCCAACAAAGATAGCGGGTATTAACCACTCTGGTTGCTTTTGCTTTCCTAGCGCGTCATTACGTTCTTCATCGAAAGCCCATTCTTGAGGACTCTTAGACGTCGCATCGTTGGTGAAAATATCTTTTCCCGGACTCTCGCTTTCTTTCTTGGATACCGAAATACCAGGCTTTGGATGGACCGCCTTTTTCTTAGTTAACAGAATTGCTGGACCCGAAGGTTCCTCCAACCCTGGATAAATTCGCCCCTCATCATCAAAAGATTGAATCACTTGAATTATAGGGCTTTGATCTCGAGTTCGCTTTTGATCGGACTTCTCAGAAAGAACAACAGGTGGTTCCTTAAGGTCAGCGGGCGGCTCCTTCTCTTTTAGCGGCTTTTTTACTTTGCGTGGCATGTCGGCCAGCTGAGGTAATCCGTGAATCAGCGGTTGAACGACGGGACCTCCTGCCATTGCTAATAAAAACTCACTTGCGGTTTTGAAACGATTGACGCGCTCTTTCTCAAGGGCTTTCATCACCACTTTCTCAAATAACGTACCATGAAGTTCTGGATTTTTAAGCCGAGGAATCGGCTCAAAGAGATGAGACCTCATGACTTTAACAAGATCCTTGTCATGAAAAGGAGCCTTTCCGTTCGCCATCTCGTACATCATGATCCCCAGCGCGTACAAATCCGTTTGACCGTCAACCTCTTCGCCTGCGGCCTGTTCTGGAGACATGTAAGCAGGCGTACCGACGGTACTGCCCGCCAAGGTCAATTTTCTCTCTGCATCGGGGTGAGCCTCTAATTCTGGCAGCGCTAATTTGGCGATCCCAAAATCGAGGACTTTTATGTAGTCGGTATCGTCGCCGACGACGGAAAGAAAAATATTCTCCGGCTTCAGATCGCGGTGAACGACTCCGTTTCGATGCGCCTCTGAAAGACTCTTTAGGATTCCGGTTGCGATTCGGAAAATGCGTTCGATTGGAATCTTGCCTTCAGTCTTAAGAACGTCTGCTAGATCCTCACCCTGTAGTAGTTCCATAACGATGAATAAATTGTCGCCGTGCTGACCGTAATCATGAAGTGTAATTGTATTAGGGTGACGGAGTCGACTTGCCAACTTTGCCTCCCGCTTGAATCGGGCGACGACATCGTAAACTGACATAAATTGTGCAGGAAGTATCTTAACTGCTACGACGCGATCCATGTTCAGCTGGGTTGCTTCGTAGACTTCTCCGAACCCGCCCCTTCCGATGAGTTTTGTCAGTTTATAACGGTCGGCGAGAACAGTCCCGGGACCTACTGAAACAGAATCAGACACTACTTACTCTCTAGGTGTACTTACTACCTTTTTCTTAGCATGACTTAAGGTTTACACGTCAAGGGGAGAGATGTTTTAAACTATTCCTTCAACGGGTCTGCCATGAGTCGGCCCGTCCGTCACCATCTTTATCTCGTCCAATTCGGTCAAGTACGCCGGCCTCGTAATACTCCCAGTAGTCGATTTTGGAATCGTCGTTCGTGTCTTTTTCCACACGGATTACAAGGCTTTGCTCGCCGTAATAGCGCGTCGTCACCTTTTTCTCTTCAGCGTCAAACACGTCTTTTTTCGTTAGCACACCCTTGTCATAGTGGTTGACGATATCCACTTTTCCATTGAGGTCTACGTCAACATCTTCCTGCTGAATGGTTTGGTCTTCGGTGTAGGTTCGTTTGACGTTCTTGGTGCCGTCTTGATTTACATCGATTTCTTTTTTGATGAGACGCCGTGTCATGACAGAAACGTCTTCATTACTAGCTTCTTCTAGGTAGTAGTCCCAAACATCCGGTTCACCATCTTGGTTAACGTCAAATATTCGAACGATAGTACCGTCTTCTAGAATCTTATCGGTAGTCCGTAAGGCTTTCGATTCATCCTTCACGACGCTTTTAGATGAACATGCGACTGTAAAGACACAGAATAAACATACGATAATTTTTATAAACATAGCTTAGCTCTTCCTACGGTCCTACCATTCAAGCGCTAGAATGATTCGAAGTCAATTAGATAGATGAAATATTTATTAACTTGACGGTTGAAC
Source organism: uncultured bacterium (assembly GCA_937981985.1). Lineage (GTDB taxonomy): Bacteria > Myxococcota_A > Bradymonadia > Bradymonadales > Bradymonadaceae > CALJNB01. The sequence goes on along the minus strand of CALJNB010000043.1, from coordinate 15,909 downwards.
CCAGATGAATTCGAAATCCATCACAGAAATCCCTACGAAAGCCGACGATACGATAAGGGAAATGACCAACGTGCAAATAAAAAAGAGTACACCGATGACACATAACCATTGCCATGTGCGGTCTTTTGAAACCAATGCAACGAACGAAATCGTAATAAAAAAACTAATCGCCACCACCCAGAGGAATAAAATCGGTTGAACGGTGGTGAATATACCTAAAGGATATTGTGTAATTTCATTAATCAATCGCGTCTCGATTACAAATAAGGTGAAGATTAAAAAAGTTGATAGTAAAATGAGCGGTCACCGGTGCGACAAGATCCCCAGTCCACCAGTATAAAAGACCTAATAAGGCGCCGACAACGATAGCAAAGATCGTCCATGGAAAGAAAACCGCCCTCTCCGGCCCGGTGTGTAAAACGCCAAAGATTACTGCTGCAACCACCACGCCGAAGATGTTTGCTGCTACACCGTCAAAAAGAACCATGGTAAGAAGCTGCTGAAGCGTCCCACGAAACAATATTTCTTCACCAAGACCGCTCGCGAGAGCGAAAAAGAATATTTCGACGAAATTACGGCGCCCTAGCGTATTCCTTAAGGTTTCTGAAAGGCGCTTGGCCCAATAAAATTTGTGAGTAAATAGAGCACTCACTAAGACAACTCCTATTCCGAAGCCGCCACCGATGAGCATTCTAAACCAGAGTGAATTAGAGGATTCGCGTAGGACCAGAGGATTGATGTCGAAAATCCAACTAAAGAAATAGCCCACGGCTGCCATGACGCCATAAAACGAGATAACGATACCCACACCAATCTTTTGTGCCGGTACTTGCGTCAAACTATTCTCCTTTTTCTATCCATTGGTCAGCCAAAGCTTCCAGTTCCGGGTTAGTTTGAGCACCTCTGAAGCGTATCTCTCCATCTTTAAAATCATAGATTCGCCAATCGTCGTGAAAGCGCACCAAACGGTCGTCGAAAAACCCCTCTAATTGCTGCTCAAGAAAATCAAGGGAAATGAGCAAACGATCTTCAGCCGAAATATCCTCGTTATCTTTAGCCAACAGTGCCGCCTCCATTTCTAACCGAAACGAATTATCGCTAGATTGAATGATGAGCGCAAAGATGCTGTGTTCGGAGTCTCGTGTTGCTGTAGAGAGCAAAGTCTCGCCGGGTTTCAACTCAGAGGCAAATCTTGCAATGAGCGCTTCTCTAAAAAGCGCCATTTCTTTGTCCGAGATGGGTTTTACTTCTTTTTGTTTTTGAGTCATTTCGCTTTTGTTTTTTTTAGAAAATATGCCTACACTAACCTCCTTTAACGAGGCAGTATTTTGTCATTACCACAGGTCCTCGGTCCTTACCAACTCATTGCGCGTTTAGCGGTCGGCGGCCAAGCTGAAGTTTGGTTTGCTGTAAGAACAGGTCCCGGAGGATTTCGACGAAAATGTGCGCTCAAGATTTTACGGGCACCGAATAGTTTAGACTCAGCCGAACGAAAATCCTTTATGGCTGAAGCCCGTTTGATGGCAAACTTTGACCACCCAAACCTTATTTCGATCACAGATTTAGGGGACATTTCCGAGCACGAGGTCCTCTATTCGGTCATGCCTTACATCTCCGGTTTGACCCTTTCTGCAATGATAAATACCTACCGCCCCGGCCCAACGCATGCGACTTGGATTATGATCAAGGTCCTTAACGCGTTGGATTATGCACATAAACTGCGCGACGAACGTGGCCGGTCACTGAAAATCAGCCATCGCGATATCTCCCCTGAAAATATTCTTGTTGGGTTCGATGGGCAAGTGAAGCTCATCGATTTTGGAATCGCACTATCGGCTTTCAATCCTCGAAACACACGTTTGCACGCAATCAAAGGCAAGCTCGAATACCTCTCACCAGAACAAGCTAACAGCCAACCTCTTGATCATCGCAGCGATATTTATTCGGCGGGTCTTCTTTTTTACACGCTACTCACCCAATACAATCCCCTTTCAGGTGATCCACTCACCGCTCTGGACCGCGCTCGTGCGCCTAAATTCCTACCGCCAACAGATTTCGTAGTCCTTCCAAACGAGCTTGTCGCCGTTTTAGAGTCGATGATTGCCATCGATCGCAATCACCGGGCCGACGACGCGGGGAATGTCGCTCGCGAACTCCTCGACATCGTCCATCGAACCAATCCAAAGTACGATGACTTTACCTTTCAAGATTGGGTTGTCCGCAAGTTTCAAACTGAAATTGAAGCCGAAAACGCTTTTCTTTCCACACCGGTGAAGGGGACTAAGGTGATAAAGTAAGCAGACCAAGTGTAGCGCAATGCGTCATTCAAAAATGCTGTTTAAATATCATTTCATCACATTACCAACGATAGAAATCCAGGGTTGAAATAGAATCCAGGTTCACGCAAGATAACCGCAGATTATCTACGAGTTTCAAATGAACTATTTTCAAAAATTTGCCTTTCTCTTTCTCTTCATCTTCGCTGCAGGTTGTTCTGACTGCGGATCAGAAACCTCTTCTGGAAGCGCGGATGTCGTTATCGATTCAATCGACCCTGCAGGCGGATACCCCGGCGTAGAAATCGAAGTGGCCTTCACCATCACGCCAGGCGAGGGAACCAACGAAGCTGATATGAATTGGCAAGTTCAGTTCGGGGACGGAACCAACGCAACTGGACGAGGCGTTACAGGTACAAGTAAGCACACCTACGAAACTGCTGGCCAATACGATATCGACGTTCAAGCATGGTTCGGTGACGAAAAAGTAGGAAACGCAGTTCAACCCTTTCGCGTCTACTCCCCCGTCGACCTACAAATAGACCAACTCTCTGGATCGCCGGCCAATATTCGCGTGGGCGAAGAACTCCAAGTTGCATTTAATGTAAACAACCTCACTGCCGCCCAAGTCTTTACAAGCTACGAAGTGGACGCCTTCTTATCTTTAACGCCAATCAATAACGCCGAAGCCCTCTCCGACCTCAGCGCGGTGGGCAGCGCGAACATTTCACCAGATGTTGCAGGCGAGCCTGTATTGGATTCAGGCGGCTCAAGGAACTCCGCTTTTTCGATTACGATCCCAAGTGATCTACCCTCGGGAGACTATTACGTCGTGGGACATCTTGATCCACGTTCTAATATCGCGGACACCAACCCATCCAATAACGTGATTTCAAGCACTTCGATTCTGCGCATCGAAAATCCGACGGACGCAGTTCCGAACGCAGGTATTCGAGGATTGTTTGCGATACCCGACCGCGCATTCCCTCAATTGAGTAACATCACTCGAGGATTTACCTTGACCAATACAGGAGGACAGGACGCCTTTGACGTTATTCACAAGACCTATTTATCCATCGGAAATGATACCCTCGAGCCCGAAGATCTCCTTATACATACCAGCCAGATGGTGGATATTTTCGCCAATGATGTCCTTGATATCGTTCCCGAACAAATCGTCCTGGAGGCCGGTAGTGAGATTATTCCACCGACCGGACAAGAGCTCGAGGTCTGGGTCATCGTCACCGTCGACTCTGATCTCGATTCGGACACGACCAATAATATGACCGCTCTTACTGCACCGATTATTGTGACAGACGAACCCGTTGTCGGGGCCGACATCGTAGCGACTGATTTCTCCGTCTCACCAGACGGAACTTTTCTAAACGGCCCCTTAGAAATCTCAGCCACCGTTTCCAACGAGGGAACCGTCGGCGTGGGTACCTTCTTTTGTGGTGTTTATTTGGGGAGTGCACCTCGGGTGGACACCAATAATGACCCGCGTTTAGCCAACGTAAACATCCCCATCTTAGACTCAAACGCTTCTATCGACATCCAACAATCCATTACCGTTCCTGGCCTCTATGATCCGGGCGTCTACTATATGTATATGGTTTGTGACCCCTTAAACGCCTTACGCGAAAGTTTTAGAAGCAATAACGCATCCATCTATCTCAACCCAATCACGCTTACCGATGAAGCTGACGTAGATATATTCGTAAGCGAGCTTACTTTTCCTGCAAGTACAACTGAAAACGAGATAGTCGATGTTATCGCGAAAGTCTGTGTCACCGGTTCAAACCCAAGTGGTGTGACACAAGTTTCGTTCTACCAAACAGCTGGCGCGTCCGTAGATTATGACGTCGACCCGATTTTCACTGAGGATGTTCCAAACATCAATCCAGGTGATTGCGAAGATATTACCTTTCAAATCACCGCAGCTTGCGACAACTTTATCTCTGAATACTCCTTCGGAGTCAAAGTAGATTCAGATGCAAGGCTTCCTGAGAATGATGAAACTAACAACCGTAAAAGCGGCGATTCCCCTATCGAAATTGCCGGAACCTTCTGCACATGTACCGAAGAAAATGACGAACCCAATGATAGTGTTCTTGACTCAAAACCGCTTGCCATCGGCGCGTCTTCGGCCGGAATTTGTACCACCGGGAATTGTGATTTCTACGCTATTCCACTCGCTGCCGGCGATAGCATGATTATCAAAAACGTTTTCAACTCTCAAAAAGGAGAATTGGTCACCAAGCTTTTTGGCCCTGGTGGATCAACATTACTAAGCCAGGACACGGCCGCAGATAGTCAAGAAGTCGGAACCTTCATCGTTCCCCAAGACGACACTTACTACCTTCAGGTATGTGGTAATACCGCTAACGACCGTAATCTATATAACTTAGATTTATCCATTTTCCCTCAGTCATCGGGCCGTGATCTTCTGCCTTATGACTTTGTGTTACCGGCCGGCGATTCGTTTTCGATCGGAGCCCGACTTGACCTTTCCTTCCGCGTTTACAACCTCGGCGTTTCGAATGCCGTGGCAAGCGATGCCCGTTTCGTTATTTCAACCAATCAGATCATCGGCGATGGAGATGACCTTGTCGTATCGTCGGTTCCGGTTCCAGCTATCAGTTCAGGCGGTTTTACCGACCTTAACGCCCAAGTAACTTTGCCCGCTACCTTGATGGATGGTGACTACTACCTTGGGCTAGAAATTGATCCCTTTAATGATGTAAGCGAGAGTAATGAGGGCAATAATCTCATCCTCTCAAATCCATTCCAAGTTCGAACTATCTGCTTTGACGGACTTGAACCCAATGATAGCTTTGGTGATGCTATCGACGTTAACTCGCAGACGTATAGCAATTTAATATCATGTAAAGCGGCACCGGATTATTACCGAATCTGTGCAGGCGATGCGAAAAAATTTGACGTGAGCGTTGCATTCAATAGTGCCGAAGGAGACGTCGATATGGAACTCTTCGACGACCAATTCCAGCTCGTCGATAGTTCAGCTAACGCCGGTGTAGATATCGAAAATGTCTCCGTCGATTACGTTAACGGTGCACAATGCTTTTACGTTCATGTTTACGTCACAACATTAGATCCAGACCTAGAGACGCTATACGACCTTTCGGTCAACATTCAGGATGTTGACCCGGCCCTAAAATGTTCATCGGTTTTTGAGCCCAATGATTCCTTCATCACCGCATCGAGTTTCCTCGCCGCGATCAATTTCACCAATAGTCTTGATCGATGCCCCGTAGATGACAGTGATTTTTATACGCTCAACCTTTCTGCCGGAGAAACCGTTTCGTTGTCCGCAGCTAAAGATCCGGTCAACCAAGCCGGCACACTTCGTCTGCAGGTTTACCTTCCCAACGAAACGCCTGGACCCAATATTGAGACCGCGCCCGGCGTTCCTGTTGCAACCATAACAGATTACACCGCCCCGCAATCGGGCACCTTTTTCGTTCAAATTACCGCAAGCGGAAGTACTCGAAACGTGACCTATAATCTCAGCGCCACTGGTCTTGATGGCATCGACCTTTCACCCGCAAATCTATCTATCGGGCCCGGCTCATATAATCCAAACGACCAAGTCCGTTGGGGTTTTGATCTCAACAACCTGCTTTCTGACACCGCAAGCACACCGCCTTACTCGGCCTACTTTAGTAGCTCGCCGACATTCAATGCGGCGAACGATACCTTACTGGGTAATTTCAGCGCTCCAACCGTTGGAGGAAACGCGTCGACCCCCGTCTTCGGTCAATCTAATCTTCCATCAACTGCTCAGGCGGGAACCAATTACTTGCATATCGTAGTCGATCCGGCCGACACCTTGAGTGACGCAAATCTTCAAAACAACACTACAACAATTGCCGTACCCACAAACTAGTTCACCCGGGTGAAAACACCCTTGATTCAAAACGAGCAATAACATGACTACAGTAGGACACGTTTCAGATCTTCATTACTGGGCTTTTGACAATGTAAAACCTTTGGAGCTTCTAAATAAGCGTCTCGTCGGTGGCGTTAATATCGCACTCAATCGAGCAAAAAAACATGACAATAAAATTGCAACATTAGCCTTAAAACAATTGGACGAAGAAAAAGTCGACCATATTGCAATATCAGGTGACCTGACCAACCTCGCTTTCCCCTGCGAATATGACGAGGCGGCTCGCCAAGTCTATTCCATCGAAGATGCCGAACATCGCGTTTCCATCATCCCTGGAAATCATGATTATTACACCGCCGATACCGTCAGAGAAAAACGATTCGAAAATGCTTTCGCATCGATTCTCAAATCTGACCTGCCACAATACTTAGGCAACGACCACTACCCTTATTGTCGGTTTGTTGGTGATGACGTGGCAGTGATTGGTCTCAACTCGGGATTAATAACCCCGCCCTTCTTTGCTCAAGGTCGCGTAAAAGAAGATGAACTTTCGCGACTCAAAGCTTTGCTTAACGACTCCGCTTTGACGTCGCGATTTGTTATCGTACAAGTACATCATCACCTATTGCCGCACACCCATAAGTTGGAAAAAATGCGGGTACTGATCAATGCTGATGAAGTCCTAACCCTACTACGCGAATGCAAAGTCCCGCTGGTTTTACATGGACACAATCACATCTCTAATATCGATACTCTTCCCCATCTAAACGGCGATAAAGACATCGTAATTTCAGGTTGTAGTTCGTCGTCCTACGTGGGTCATAAAAAGAAAGCGCATCGTGCAACCTTTAATATTTATAAAGTAAACAAGAAGAGCTTTTCGATTAGTAGATACGTTTACAAAAACGATATCTCGCGTTTCGAGTTTTGGGACACTCAGAAGTTTCCAAGGTAGTCGGTTATGTTTAGCGAAATTGAACGCCTTTTAAGGGTAGAAATTAAACAAGACCAAACCATCCTCCATCTAAGCTATCGCGAAAACGCAGCATCCACCGAAATCGATTCCAATGTGGACATGCGGTGGTTTGCAACACAAGTCGCCTTTGGTTTCAAACTTCATGTGGATCGTAGAACCGATATTTATGAAGTTAAAACAGAACGCAAACAAACCCAAAAGGCGAGAAACGTTTACGAAGTAGCCTCGCCTTACGGAACCCGAATCCCGATGCTCATCAGCGCTGTGGCGCTAGATTTTTTCGACTTACAGTCTGGCGAAAAAGCGTTTCGTGTCCCTTGTCATGGTAATCATGATTACTACTTTGTTTTTCGAGAAGACGTCCGTCGCGGTATCCATATTCTTAGCGAAGGTGACTTTGACGACTTGCCTTTCGACGAAACGAACATCGTCTCGTCTGCGAATTACGCCCTTTTTTACGAACGCCATAAAGGACAAGGAGACAACACCTCACTTTCCTTCACCTCAAGTGACTTTCGTATTTCAGGAATACTCGCCTTATTTCCTGATATGATCTATGACCTCGCTGCGTCGCAGGCTTTCGCCTATATTGCATCGCCTAATGAGGTTGTCGTTCTCTCCGAAACGACACGGGAGGCTGCAAAAGAAGAGCTACAAAAAAAATTAAGCGCGTCACCCCTGCCGTGGTGCGCGCTCTTATTCGAACTTAATCATGGTCAGATCTCCTATAGTTCGATCTGAGTTCTCATTCCTTTTTACTCTAGGATTACGCCGTCTTTTTGTACTGGAACGCCGTCACTGGTGTTTCCGTATCGAAGTGTCACGTTTGACGAAACTTCAAACCCCCAGGCTTTTAAGAGTTCGACGGGGTCGATGAATCGTGCTTTTCCTTTGGCAGCCAATTTAGAAAGTCTCCCAGACATTTCGATTCCTACAACCACACCCTCCCGAATATCAAGGTGTCCGTTGTACATCATATGTTTGCCACGAGATAAATGAGGATTGGTAAGGATGAAATCTTGTGCAAGTGACCGACGGGAAGCCGGCAAACAATGAATCGTTCCGTCGGATAGAATCGCAACGTTATTAGCCCATTTTTGACCACTTCGACCACGCGCGAAGATATCGGGATGATAAGCTTCATCATAATGAGCGAGGATGTTACCTGTCCCACCTTGCCCATCCTTGTAGGTTGCTTGTTCGTATTCTTGACCGCTAGAATGAATCACGGTTTCGGTTCCGGTGATTTGTTGATACTCCGCGTCGACATCATCCATATCAGCTTGAATGCTTTCAGGTGTAATTTCAGTGTACTTAAAAGTCATATTCCCGGTGGGCAAAGTTGTCGCAGGATATGGGCTCCATACTTGTTCGCCATCGTCATCAACTTCGTTCACATCATAAACCTCAGCACCTTGAAGTCTCGCCTTAAGTAGAAGGACCTGAACTTCACCAGGAATTTTGGTTCCAGCAAAACTTTCGCCTTTCAAGATAAGGTCGCCTTCAGCTTCTGTGAGGTTTGACCTAAGGGCGAGCTCACTTGCAAGGTTTAAGGCCTCGGTTCCGACTTCGTAGGTCGTGGCTTCGATTACTCCTGTGCGAATCTCATCCATTTCTTTGCGCGATACTCTACGTCCGGTTTCGTCAAAAATTTCTCTCACATCGTCGGTATCGATCTCACCGTCAGCAGACAAACGTAAAATGGCCGAAATTACACCCTGGGTGTCTGCTTTGGAATCCCCAGATGTTTCCGGGTCAGATAAGTTCTCATCACTTAAGTTGGCCGTACATTCTACGATACCGCACGGAAGGTTCTCGTCGGTTTGCGCGTCAGGAGTTGTCTCGCTTCCACAACTCATCGCGAATAAGCTCATACAAATCATTACAAATACATTCTTCATCTAATACCTTAAGTTTGAGTACGACGAATATACTAGCATGACTCGTGCCATACCGAATCGCCCTTATTTCTGTTTTTACCACACTCAAAAATGTAAAAAAAGCGAGACTTTATAGTCCGATTGGCAACTTCACCTTTCACAACATCGCCGGGGTTGTGAACAGTCCGTGGCCGCGACGTATTTCACCTTGACAGTAATCGCGCCGCGTTGGACTGTAAAAAAAATTATAGACCACTATGAAGGGCGAAAATAATCATGATATCAAACATGAAAGCAAAGTGTTTATCTCTAGGAATCGCATTATTGTGTTTGGGTTGGAATATTGGTTCTGCCGATGCTTATAATCGCGACACCCACCAACACATCACAGAAATTGCCTATGCTTATTTGAAATTGATGGATTTGTGCGAGCCCACCGAAGCCATTGATACAACCGAATGTGAAAGCCAATGTATAGCAGATTTCAAAGCGATCGCTGAACCTATCACAACCTACACGTGTGAATGTTTAAAAGATGCATGCGAAACTTATAAAGCGAGCCCAATAAGCGAGACATGTGGAGATATTACCGATGGATTTGAGAAATACGAATGCGTCGAAAGTTGTAGCGAAACAGATGCCGCCGCTGTCGAATGTAGAAAAGACGCCGATGCGTGCCCGGCGCCTTTTTACGCAGATTACATTGTTAACGATAGAATCTTTGAAAGCTCGTGCCGTAAAAGTTGTGTTGGGGCAACAACCCTTAAAAGCCCAGACAAATGTGAGCCTATTTCCGGGGTATTCGAGTCCCCGTATATTAGTTTCGCAGCTGCGGGCGAGACGGTAGACTACTTTCAGAACTTCAAGGCTAGTCCCTGTCCGGGACGTGCCTATTCTTATCATGGTATGAATCAGTGTGATTCCTCTCCAGCTTCGGCAGCCGAGCTTAATCTTCTTGACGAAGTAATGGTCCCTGCCTACGAGGTCCGAGGAGATCTTCATTCAGAAAAAAAAGCGCTTAAAGATTGGAGAGAGGCCGCCGGAGAAAATTTTCGATTTGGTAAAGAGGCGAGAAGGCATTATTGGTTAACTAAGGAACGAGAGCTTGGTGTCAATCTTAAGAACCAGGAATTTCGCAGTGAGTACAACCCCGTGATCGGCACAATGTTTAATCTGGTTCAAAATTTATCTGAACCCGATGATGAAACGCAAGTCGATTACACGGGTTCCATTTTGGGTTTTCACGCTGGCGTGGTTGACCAATTGGACGACATCCATTTTTCGACGCGATTTTTGCCAGCGTTTGAAACTCTCATAAAAGAAATCTCTCAGGGTGCCGTTGGAGCTGGGACAATCATTTATGGTGCATTGGTAGGGATCACCGGTATTCTAGCTTGCGGGTTGAGTTGCCCCGTGACGGCATTTTTTGGGGAGTGTGATGATTGTTTTGACGAAGTATTCAGTTCTATTGGTGACATTTTGGAAGCAGGGCAAAAAGCCGCTAATGACATTGAAGAGACAACGTGGTTTTCCACCCAACCCTCAACAACATTCGGTGAGCATAACGCAACAAGCATGCTTCATTTTATGAACCTTTCAGTACCCACTAATCCAGCTTTTGGTGGTATGTACGATGACATCGATGGATTCAAACCGGCAACAGCATTTGGTCCTGTTGGAAACACGCTCACCGGTATTTATGATGCCGCACAACTTGATCATACATATCCTTGTCGACAACCATGTCAGCGTTCCCGAATCTCGCCGCGTTCTAGAAAACTATCAAACCAAGAATTCGGATGATAATCTGCCAAATTCAAATATCCGCTCTGACCAATATTGGAAAACGATGGGAATTCTAGATTATACCTTTCCACCTATTGATAACCTCGCTTATTATTGGTGGCATAAATGGCTCTATAGTCGCTTGAACGAAAAGGCCGAAGAATATGGGCTCCTTCCCTTAGGCGCCGTGTTCCATGCCGTACAGGATGTGACCCAGCCCTATCATACCATGGGTATCTTACTGAGTGGACACGGCCCCTATGAAGATTGGTTGTCAAACGTTTTAGATCCGACATTATCTAAACTCAATAATCCCAAAGACCCGCCAACAGAAATACTTCTAAATTTCAAAGACGTGGAGATCGAGCGAGACTTTTTGGTGCGGGTGAGGAAAAGGATTGGTGAAATTTATCGAAAAGTTATCGTACCGAATAAAAACGTCTTACATATACGCAAACTTGTTCATTATATCTACGACGAAATCTACCTCCGTGGACAGATCGGCGCTAAACTTTCCGAAGAAGATCCTGCCACTTTCATAGCGTCCGGAGGTGTTGATTTAGATATTGAAGCTGCTTTCATGAAAGAGAAGGCCATTCCCTTAGCTGTCGCAGCATCGGTCGTCATCATGCTGGAAGCCAGCAAAGATCTACAAGATTTGCGCCCATACGAAACAGAACTCGGTTTAGAACTTTCAGATTTCGAACATGGTGCAAGTGTGCCTCCTTTAAGTTCAGCACAAGAAGAAGGACTTCCGGGAGGATTGGTCGCGTTTGAGGGTGAACCGGCGTGGGCCTGTGCATCTGAAAGTACCGCCGCGAAAAACGCACTAACCGATTTTTATGCAGATAAATTAACGGGGCGCGAAATTGTTCGCTTGTTGTATACCGAAAAAGTCAGATGTGACTTTCAGGAAATCGGTATGCCGACAGACGAGCCCTTATTAGAATCCTTAGGTAGACTTGAAGCGGACCGGATGGAGGCAGGGCTCCTCTTTCTTGAACATGGTAATGTCGCACAAATGGAGAAAGAACTCGCGTGCGCAAACGCGCTTGCATCGCCTTTCCTCGCCCCTGAAAATGGCGATCTTTTCGCAGCACGATGTGACGGTACCTTAGATTCCGATTTTGATGGCGTGCCCGATCAAGTTGATGAATGTGCTACATCCATTAAACTCATTGAGGAGGGCTATACGGTAGACGCGAAAGGATGTGTGTTTACACACGAAGCGAAACCGAAAGCTGAGGTTCAATCCTTTATTTTAGGGACGGTGAAAAAATGAAAATCGATCTAAAATATCTTTATACAATCTTATCGTTCGTCATATTTTCGTCATTCAGTTGCGGAGGCTGCGACGATAATATCGTGGACCAAAACGATAGCGATATGACGACTCTTGGCGATCTTGGCGACGTATTTCCTGTTGAATCTTTTGAAGTATGCAATAGTCGCTGCCTTGATGAGAAAACCGATTCAACCGTGGCCGGCTCCTGTAAGGTGGAATGTGAAGAAAAACGTAAAGCCAACGGCCTTCCTACCGATTCATGCACTCAATTATGTACTAAAGTTGTCACCCAATCTGATAGTCTTGTGAAACGAGAGTGTAGATCGTTGTGCTCTAACGACGATGATCGCGATGGTGTTGCCAACGCTGTGGATCAATGCCCCCGATCTGAGGATAAAAGAGTCAATTGGCTAGGTTGCATTGATAGCGACTTAGATGGAATACCGGATAAAGATGATGATTGCCCAACGTCAAAAAAAGGTGAAAAAGTAAATCTAAAGGGCTGTAATTTTATTGATTTATGTGCTGAGGGAAACTGTTCAAATACTTTTCCAAAGTGTGCAACCAAGGAGGAGTGTGATCGAAAGTTGGAGCGCCCCTTAAGTCGGCAAATCCCATTGGATGTTCGTAGAAAATGGATAACTAGGGAGTTGAGCAAGAAGCCAACACCGGTGAAGTGTGCCGCTGAAAAAAGCGCGCCGGGTCAGCCCATCCTCACTATCCCCCCGCAAGGCATCAACCCTATTGAGATAGGAACTGTCCGCGCCGAATTTCAAAATGATAAAGTCATAGATGGTTCAAAGGAAACGCTGGAATTTAACTGGGCGCCTGTCGTAGATGCTTGTAAACCTGTCACCTACGCGATTTTTATCGAGTCCTATCATTGCCATGAGGTTAAGGGATTATCGGACCCAATCAGCTATCATAATCGTGGGTGGTGCAAATGGGCGCCGGTAACCTATGAGTCGAATATCGAAGAAACTTCGTTCAGTTACGAATTTGAAGTCGGAAAACATATGATGTCCGTTCACGAACCTTTTGAAACAGAGCTTAATTTTAACCCTCCCAAAGATGGTCCGTTTACGATGAACTTTCAGCCCATCTGGTTAAGAGCACAAGTTTTGAGTATTGACGGAAATGGAACGCCGAGCGAATCAGGGAACCATTCCGACCAACGTTATTACGTATTTTATAACGCCACTACGACAACTTCAAAGCAACTCTTTAGTATTCCTATTGCGCCCTGAATTGGATAAATCATGTACGTAAAACCTTATCTCTCCATTTTACTCGTCTGCTTCTCCTCTTGTATTGGATGTGGCGGAGGCCTAGGAGACTATTGCCGCGATACGCCACATGAACATGCTGGTTTCGGAGCAAATCCGTGCGAAAGCGGCTTAGTGTGTCTTGGAAACCAATGTCATCGATATGTGGGGCTGGGTGATTCTTGTGAGTGTTTCATAGACGAAAGCAAAACAATGTGGAATCAGACCTGTGAGGGTATTTGTAGGGTCGGTTTTTGCAATCGAACCCTGGATGAACCCATATGTCAGGAACTCCTAAAAGAAAATGAAGCTTGTACGAGCTCAGATGAATGCGCGGAATCACTCAGTTGTAATCTCGGTTTTGAGACACCAACATGCCAAAAGCCTCAACCTCGCGGCGTAAAGTGTGGCAACGGATCGGACTGTGCCGTCCCGCTCACCTGCAACGTCGGATTGGAGCCGCCAACATGCCAAGGCCCACAAATGAAAGGTGTAAAATGCGGGGAAACTGCTGATTGCACCGAAGCACTCACGTGTAACCTCGCTTTTGATCCTCCGTCATGCCAGCCCCTCCAAACAGAATATGGAAAATGTTATAGCCATTCAGATTGCGATCAGAATCCTACCCAAAAATGTACGGGTATCGGATGCGTAGTTGTCGAATGTGATGATAGCGGATGCAAAGCCGTTAACTACCCCAATCGGGATATGGGATCAGATGAAATGAGTATGGAGAGCGATATGGGAAAGGTTGAGGAAAAAGACGTAGGAAACGATCAAGATTAACTGGTCAATAACTCTTCAATATTTCAAACGCTCCTAAAGTAGGAATAACCTTATGTACTTAAAATCTAGTTTTTTAATTCTATTTGCGCTTTTTTCCTCCTGTATTGGTTGTGACCGAGGACTTGGCGAGTTCTGTAGGAATTCATCCAGTCAACATACTTTCGGCGGCCCCATTCGTTGCGAGGACGGCTTAACCTGCGTCGGTGCATCCTGCGAAAAACTTGTAGAAGCCGGAGAGTCTTGCGCGTGCTTTGAAACCGGAGAAACAGGCTTCGGAGACACCTTAATGTGTGACGGCCTCTGCAGTGGTGGATTCTTTTGTAATACCGACAAAACCCCGTTCGTCTGTGCGGAAGATTTAAAGGAAAATGACCCATGCTCTGACCTTATATCTCCAGCCGTTGAAGGTAGAAAGACTTCTCCGAGTAATAACGGCTGTCCCGACCCTCTTCGGTGTAATAAAGGTTTTAATCCTCCCTTGTGCAAGCCACTTCAACCCGAAGGCGGGAAATGTGACGAACCTAACGATTGCGAAAAGAGGCGTCGCTGCAACAAAGGCTTTAATCCACCATCATGCCAACCGCTTCAACCTATGGGTGGAAAATGCACAGTTTTTGACGATTGCCAACGCGTTGGAGATTGTCAGCCCAATTGCTACGAAAATCAATGCAGCGGATGCCAATACACTATCTGTATCGAGGAATGTGTCGAAGAATTACGTTCCAAGAATCTTCACGAAGGATATTCATGCTCTTGTTTGGAAACGGTTTGTGAAGACCCTTCTCAGTGCGGTAGCCTAGACGGGTTCCAAAAATACGAATGTGTTGAAGCGTGTAGCCTCCGCGGCGCAGCAATGCATTGTCAGGAAGATTCCGCAGGGTGTAACGCCCCACGCTATTTCGATGAAGATTGGGCAGAGGAGATCATCGTTGATTCTTGTAAGAGACGCTGTCTCGCCCCCGATCAAGATTAACTGCTCAATAACTCTTCAATATTATAAACGCCCCTAAAGTAGGAATAACCTTATGTACTTAAAATCTAGTTTTTTTATTCTATTTGCACTTTTTTCCTCCTGTATTGGTTGTGACCGAGGACTTGGCGAGTTCTGTAGGAATTCATCCAGTCAACATACTTTCGGCGGCCCCATTCGTTGCGAGGACGGCTTAACCTGCGTCGGTTCATCCTGCGAAAAACTTGTAGAAGCCGGAGAGTCTTGCGCGTGCTTTGAAACCGGAGAAACTGGCTTCGGAGACACCTTAATGTGTGACGGCCTCTGCAGTAGCGGATTCTTTTGCAATACTAACGAAAACCCGTTCGTTTGCGCGGAAGACCTAAAGGAAAATGAACCATGTTCTGACCTAATATCTCCAGCCGTTGAAGGTAGAAAAACTTCTCCGAGTAATAGCGGCTGTCCGGAGTCACTTCAGTGTAATTATGGGTTTGATCCACCATCCTGCCAACCGCCTCAACCTCTGGATGGTAAATGTGACAATAACTACGATTGTGAAGGCGCCGGGAGCTATTTGTTTTGTCACGAAAATCGATGTGTGGTGGAGGTGGATAGACAAACTAAGGGAAAAGAAAATGACCCTTGTGCTAAGTTGTTTGATTGTAACTCCCCATTCACCTGTAATTTCGGTTTCGATCCGCCTACATGTCAAGGCCCTCAGCCCGAAGGTGGAACGTGTCGCTACCTATCGGACTGCGCCGACGGGCTCTACTGCGATGATAATTTTGAGCCGTCAT
>CALJNB010000042.1 GCA_937981985.1 uncultured bacterium | reverse complement strand
CAACGGTCGATTCGACGCGTTATGGTTTTTCTTCACGGAGTCGGATTGTCTGCAAATTTAGCGACAAAGATTTACAAAAAATACGGAGCAAAAGCGGTTGGGATTATTCGTAACAATCCTTACCTTCTCGCAGAAGAAGTCTATGGTATTGGGTTTTTACGCGCTGATGATATTGCCAGAGGGGCAGGAATTGAATCGGATTCCCCTTTTAGAATCCGGGCCGGTATTTCGTATTCGCTTCTAGAAAGTAGGATGGAAGGGCATATGTATTTATCTGAGCCAGAACTTCTCGATCGCGCCATCGGATGTCTCAATTTGGAGCAAGATTTAGTCGCATCCCAGATTACCAGCATGATTGAAGAGAAGACACTCGTTGAAGAGGACCTTGATGGGCTGAGGGTTTTGTTTTTGCCATCATTATGGAAAAGCGAGTGCATTGGAGCTGAGAACCTAGATCGTTTGTCGAGTTTTGGTGCTGACCTAAACTCAGATACGGAGAAAATCAAAGCGCGTTTGAAAGCGCTTGATCTCCATCTGGAACGTGTCGAAAATCGCATTAATCTCCAATTAGCGCTTTCGCAGAAGCAGGCAGTCAAAACCGCGTGGTCTGAAAAAGTAGCAGTCATTACGGGTGGCCCAGGAACTGGAAAAACGACGATTGTAAAGGCTATTTGTGAAATTGGAAAACAGCTTGGTCGCAAGATGCTGTTATGCGCACCAACGGGGAGGGCTGCCAAACGTCTGAGTGAAGCGACGGGAATGAGAGCAAAAACGGTACACCGCCTGCTAGATTTTTCGTTTAAAGAGGGCGGCTTTCAAATCAATAAAAACAACCCTTTGGATGTTGATATGTTGGTCGTTGACGAAGCCTCAATGATTGATAGTCCATTGTTGGAGGCTATTGTATCGGCCCTACCTGATGGGGCATCCTTGCTATTCGTTGGCGATATCGATCAATTGCCTTCGGTGGGTCCGGGTAATGTTTTGAGCGAAATTATCAGCAGCGAAAAAATTGAAGTGGTCCGATTAACCGAAATTTTCAGACAGGCTCAACAATCTCAAATTGTTTTAAACGCACATCAAATTAATCGAGGATTACCTCTGAATCCCGATAAAAAAGATGGAGATTTTTTTACAATTTTGGCGAAGTCGCCGGCCGATGCTCAAGATAAAATAGTAAATTTGATAACGGAAAGAGTCCCTAATGCGTTTGGATTAAATCCATTTGAGGATATTCAGATTCTATCACCGATGCATCGCGGAGAACTTGGATGTACGGCGCTCAATAAAAGGCTGCAATCGGTACTAACTCCTCATGATGCACCCTTTTTAAAGCGCGGAAATTCGATTTGGAGAGTTGGCGACAAAGTGATGCAGACGCGAAATAATTACGATTTGGATATTTATAACGGTGATATCGGGCGACTCATCGATATCGACCATCGGGCAGAGTCTGTTGAGATCATGTTTGATACGCGAATGGTAACTCTTCCTTTTTCTGATCTTGATGCGCTGGTATTGGCTTACGCGATAACGGTTCATAAGAGTCAAGGAAGTGAATATCGTGCGATTATTCTGCCTCTTCTCACGCAGCATTATGTGATGTTGCAGCGTAATCTTCTTTACACAGCTGTTACACGTGCAAAGGAGCTGGTCATTATTGTCGGATCTTCGAAAGCTTTGGAAATCGCGATTAAAAATGACGACTCGAAGGTTCGCAATACCAGGTTGGGTTGGCGTCTGAAGAACCTTTGACCATTTTTGCGAAAATATCGGCTAAAATTGGCTTCATTGGGTCGAAAAACCGTCTTCGGATTGCCCTAAAAATCTTAGTCGTTATGACTATCTTCCTAAAAACATCTTTGGTACGGTCGCCACGCTTTCACATGAGATTAAAATGTTTAAAAAAGTACTGGTCGCCAATCGTGGCGAAATCGCTGTTCGAGTCATGCGCACCCTCAAAGAAATGGGGATTGCCACAGTAGCCATTTATTCTGAAGCCGATCGACGTGCATTTCACGTCCGAATCGCTGATGAAGCCTTTTGTGTTGGACCTGCAGCGTCTACTGAATCCTATTTGCGGGCCGATAAAATTATTGAAGTCGCAAAATCTTGTGGTGTAGATGCGATTCATCCGGGTTATGGGTTCTTATCCGAAAACGCGAGCTTTTCAGATCTTTGTAAAAAGGAAGGGATCGCCTTTATTGGTCCTGATGCTTACGCCATCGAGATGATGGGTGAGAAAACGAAAGCCCGTACTTTGATGGAGACCGCTGATGTCCCTCTAGTACCTGGTACTAAAGACGCGATTGAAGATCCAATGGCGGCACTTGAACTTGCGAAAGGAATGAAATTCCCGGTGCTGATTAAAGCAGCAGCAGGCGGTGGTGGAAAGGGCATGCGTCGGGTGGATGAGGAAGCCGACTTTGTTGCGGCATTTGAGGGCGCAAAACGTGAAGCATTAAACGCGTTCGGAAACGGTGATGTTTATGTTGAAAAGTATGTTCTTAATCCAAAACATGTTGAGTTTCAGGTTCTAGCCGATCAGCACGGAAACGTGGTTCATCTTTTTGAGCGTGATTGTTCGGTACAACGTCGTCATCAAAAAATTATTGAAGAGACACCTTGTCCGACCCTTCTTCCGGAAACGCGTAAGCGGATGGGGGAAGTCGCCATCGCGGCCGCAAAGGCTGTTAATTATGTAGGCGCAGGGACGGTTGAATTCCTTTTGGACGTGAACCAAGACTTTTACTTTTTGGAGATGAATACACGTCTACAGGTTGAACATCCGATTACCGAAATGGTGACAGGAATTGATTTAGTGCGCTGGCAGTTGAAGATCGCAAACGGCGAGAAGCTTGGATTTACACAAGACGATCTGGTTCAACGTGGACACTCGATTGAATGTAGAATTTACGCAGAAGATCCGGATAATAATTTTGCGCCATCACCGGGTAAGATTACTTTTCTTTCAACGCCGTCAGGTCCTTGGGTTCGTGACGACTCAGGCGTTTACGCAACCGCGGTTGTACCGGTTCACTACGATCCGATGATTGCAAAACTTATCGTGTGGGGAGAAGACCGCGAGCACGCAATGAAACGTATGGATCGCGCGCTGTGCGAATACGTCGTGTCCGGCATTACGACTAATATCGCTTTTCATCGTGAAGTGCTTAAGCACGAAGGTTTCATTGGCGGGAAATATAATACCGAATTTGTACCCGATATGATGAAAGAAGACAGAACCGGTGATAACACGACTTTTGATACCTTTAACGAACTTGCGGCCGTCCTTGCCCAACATATGGCCGATGAAAACATTCTTTCTGCGGGCGGAACCGGAATAGCAAAAGCAGGTCCCACTGTCGGTCAGAATCCGTGGAAGCAGATCGGACGAGCAATGAATTTAGGGAGAAACTAAAATGGCTAATTATTATATCGCCGACGGCGAAGACGAAAAAATGTATGCGGTTGAAACCCTCTCTGAAGGCGTGTTCAAGGTAACCAATCCGGCCGGCGAAACCTTTGAAATTGATGCCTTCATGCCGATGGAAGGTCGCCTTAACTTTGTTAAAGACAACCGGTCGTTGGATTTTGATGTTCGTGAATTTAATGGCGATAAAATTATTCAGCGTCGTGGCCTCAGAACAACGATCGAAGTTCTCAACGAACGACAGCGTAGAATGCGTGTTGCGGGTGTGGGCGGAAAAGGAAAAACGGGACCTGATCTAACGAGTCCAATGGCAGGCAAAGTTGTTGCGATTCAATGCGCGGTCGGCGATAGCGCAGAAGAAGGCCAGGTGCTTGTCATCGTTGAAGCGATGAAAATGGAAAACGATCTAAAAGCGCATATGGCTGGAAAAATTGTTTCCATTCCTGTTTCTGTCGGTGATGCCGTTGAAGTTGGCGATGTTTTGGTAACTCTTGAAGCGGCAGACGCGTAGTGTCCTTAAACGACGAGATTCAAGCCGCGAAGAAAAAGTGGGAAGACGAAGTATTAAATCCTCTTTTAGAAAAACACGGTGTTCGAAAAGACCATTTCACATTGTCCGATCGCGAAGATTTAGATCCGCTTTACGGCCCGTGGTCCACGGATTCAAATTACGAAAAGCTTGGATTTCCAGGCGAGTTCCCATACACGCGCGGTGTGCAACCGACGATGTATCGTGGTCGACTTTGGACCATGCGCCAGTACGCCGGTTTTGGTGATGCCGAACAATCCAATAAAAGGTATCGATATTTACTAGATCGTGGGACTACAGGGTTATCTGTTGCTTTCGATTTGCCGACCCAAATGGGATATGATTCTGACTCAAAAAGGGCAAATGGTGAAGTGGGCAAGGTTGGCGTGGCGATTGATTCGATTGCGGATATGGAAGCGCTTTTTAAAGACATTCCGCTTGATAAAGTATCGACCTCGATGACGATTAATTCTACGGCATCGATTTTGTTGGCGCTGTATATTGCGGTAGCCGAAAGAAATAATGTCTCAAGAAATCAAATTCGCGGTACGATTCAAAACGATATTTTAAAAGAATACATCGCCCGCGGAACTTATGTTTTTCCGCCGCGTCCAAGTATGAGAATCATCACCGACATCTTTTCTTTTTGT
>CALJNB010000041.1 GCA_937981985.1 uncultured bacterium | reverse complement strand
TCTCTAATATTAACCTCTCCTAAAAACGGACTTCGTGGCATAAATCCCTGGAAATTTAGCGTCTGTAAGGGATCATACTTGCCCGAAAAAATCGTCTCCTCCATCAACTCGAGTGCTCGGTTATGCGTTTCCAAAAGTGTCTTCGAATGTAGGCCAACCTCTGCCGCCTTAGATAACCACCCCACCCTTTTCATGGCCAAATCAATATTTGACTGCCCTGCGGCATTCATTTCTGGATCGCTAAGAAATTTGTCAATTTGTGAGTGTAGATAATCCAATCGCGGCGAAATGATAAAAGTTCCGTTCACAATCGCATAAAAGATACGAAACTCACCGATGTAATTATCTTTACCTGACACTTCAACAATATTTTGTTCCTTATAACTTTCGGCTATGGGAAACCATTTTATCAGTTCTGGCGCCGCTTGATCCGCTTTTGATTTAAGATTGGCTAACATCGCTGCGAAAACCAATTCGTTGGAAATTTCAAAAGCGACATGTGTCGGCAGGTCCTGAAGAACCCGAAGAATAGAGCGTGAACTTAAATTCACGGATTCCCCGGTTTCTACGGACTCCAATGGAATATCAGCGACGGCGATCAGCAAATCCCACATTCGAGAGTGATCAGCCACGCCGATTTGCATCCAATCACCCAGCCAAGACACACTTATGCCCGCCATCGATTTTGTCGAAGCGTTCAAGTTATCTCGAATTTTAGCGTCTTTACCAATCGCAAAAGTCCAATCGATCCCCTCACTCACTCTCGTATATCGAGGTGCGGCAGACTCTCCTACGAGTTCAATGAGTCGGTCGTATTCAGAGCTATCAATAATCGGCAAGATACGAACTTCAGCGGACATCATTTTCTGGTCTTCATCGTATTGGATTTGTATCGCGATAGGATCGATAAATTTCTGCCAATAGGACTGATAGGTTTCCTGAAAACGTCTGTATGCTTCAAACTCAGACTTTGTAATCATCTTCACTGGAATATCAGAAAGCGGCCGCATCATTCTAGCATTTCCATAAGTCGAATACGCTCCTTTTTTCGGCGTGTACAGAATTGGCGCACCGCTAGCATGAAAAAACTCAGACTTGGACATCAGCCCCGACGATGCCAAAGTATCTAGATCTTTGGGTAACTTCCCTTCAAGTTTCGCATATAACATCGCGCCATAATTAACAGCTAAGATATCACTTTCTCTTTGAAATCTACGGGCAGCCGCGATTCTTGTTTGAGGCGAAACAACCTTTGCCACAAAGGCATCACTTAGAAAAATAAACCCAGCTTCATTTTCTTTGGAAAAAGGATACTTGGTTCTCATATAGAGAAAGTCTCCTTGGTCTTCTAGGGACGGCGTTTTTTTCTTATAGGTATTTACTAAGTCGGTGACTAATTTCAAACTATTAGCGATAAGAAGAACATCGCCGTAAACTGCCTTAAATTGATTCACTTGAAGATCATCGGTGTAAATTCGTCGCACATCAATATCCTCAATTTTTATGAGATACTGATTGATTTTGGGATGTTTTGCCCGCGCTGAACTCTCAAATGTATTTAAGGCTGTTTCTAATAAAAGCCTATTCTCGATTCGAAAGAGTACACCTACATCGGTACCCTCTCGAACGAAAGAATCACCAACCACGATGGCAACGCTATCCACAGCCTGTTCACCAAGAATCTCGGCCATCCCCTTACGTTCTAGAATCAACTGCTTGGTGTAATAATCTACGAACTCCCGTGAACCTCCTTCGCCCTCCAAGCTCTGGATTACCGGACTCAACACTTCTAATTCATTTGCAACTTTCACAAAGGTTGGCAGGTCGTGAAAGTGTGCATAGCCCATATGAGCCGAAACATAGGGTGCTAAGGGTTCAATAACTGATGCCTTACCCAAAGTCCTGATCATCTCTTCCCAAGGGTGTTCGGCCAATCCGGGAAGCGCAAGTGTGGAAACATCGATCGTCTGTTTTTCTTTTTTCAGACCGCGCAAATGCCGATCATTTTGCAAGGTTTCTCGAATGGACGTCGCGCCAGAATAAAGATTCATAATACGTTGAAGTTCTGTTGTTGAACCAGCGCCATCCAACCTCATCGCTTTATTCCTCTTTCCGCGAGAGAGTTTCAAAAAACGATCGGCTAAAAATTGATCATAAGCAGAAGCACGCCCTATTGAATCGGGCCACATGGCGCTGAAATAGAGTCCCTCCAAGCTCTTCTTCGATTTTTTTATTTTTGCCGAGACCTCAATATCTAGACGATAGGACGGGACTTCGTAAAATACTGTAAATGCTTCCGGAATCGGCGGCGTACCTACGATTCGTATCAATAATGCATCGCCAAGAAAATTCCCTGTAAGATGCGCTTCAATTTCGGGAATTCGAATGCGTGCCGATTTCGTCGAACCCAGTGATGAAATCGCTTCTATTTTTAGATAAGTATGTGTTTTTGTTTTATATACTTTTACCTTTTTGGTTTTTTGTTTTTCAATAGATTTAACAAACTCTGGTGGATCAGCCAATTCAAAAAGCGGTCCTTTATCCGAAATTTCGGCGTTAGGGATTTCGATTTTCTTTTCTTCGACGACTATATCTTTTTTCTTCACACTTGAAGAACACCCAAAAACCAAAAGACTGCACACTAAAACAATTTTGTTCATCGTAAATCCCGTTCAATTTTGTATCGAAAGTAGCGCCTGGAAAAGTAAGATGTAAAGAGAAGTTCGCCTCACCTAGAAACAAGTATTGGGCAACGAACTGGATTTTTCTCAAATGGATTGCTAAATCGGACTCAATTTCTATCGGAGTAGGTCATGAAAAACATTCTCATTTTAAGTCTAATAACTCTTTTCGCTCACGCAGGCTGCAGCGCTTCCCCGGCTGTGGAGAAAGCGAGTGAGGCTACGCAGAGTCAAAAAATAGAAACTGACGATCCTCACAAAAAAGGCGAACACGTCCATCACGGTGCGCACAAACATCAACATAAACATAAACATGCGCACCACACAGACCACAATAAATCAAACCAGCATATGAATAAGCACTCCTTTGAAAGCTTATCCAAGCGATTCGAAAGTGAGGAAAGAAAAAGCTGGCAAAAACCCGATGTTGTCATAGAAAAGCTTGGCGATATTAAAGGAAAAAAGATCGCAGATATCGGCGCTGGAACGGGATACTTTTCATTTCGAATGGCAGCTCTTGGTGCGCAGGTTAGCGCAATCGATGTGGATGAACGATTTCAAAAATTTATCGTGGAGAAAGTCGCCAAGGAAAACACGACTAATCTGGTTACCAAACTTGTAGGTTTTGAAGATCCTGAGTTGGGCGAAGCGGTCTTTGACACTTTACTTATCGTAAACACCTACCACCATTTTAACGATAAAATCGCTTACATGACCCACTGTCTAAAGGGTTTGAAGCCCGGTGGTATTTTGATGAATGTCGATTTTAAGAAGATGAAAACACCGCACGGACCTTCAGAAGATCATCGAATCGCAGCTGAAGATGTAAAAAAGGATTTACTTCAAGTCGGGTTTAGCGACGTTCAGATTGACCAAACCAGCTTACCAGAACAATACATTATCACTGCTAAAAAGTAGCAACACGCCTACGCCAGGTCATAGGAAAGCGATTAGGTCATTTGGATCTGCATGCCGATGATTAAATTTTTCATCTTTGGCCAAACAAATCATCGCCCGAGCAAGTTCATCGCCGGTCATCGATTGGTATTTTTTTTTCAACCCCACAAAACCAATAACGCTCAACGCAGTCAAAAAAGAATCTCCCAAGACCGTGGCAATACGTTCGGCAGGACGCGATTCTTCTCTATCAGAACCGGATACAAAAGACGGGCGAGCCACGGTGTATTCTAGATCACTCAGCGCTAAATACTCTTCAACTTGAAAGCGCGCTTGCATGTATTTACTCACCGATTTCGAATTCACACCAACCGCACTCAGATATACGAATTTAGTAAGCGGACTCACTTCCACACAAGCGCGAATAGCCAGCACCGTCAGCTTATAGTCCACCTCATGATAGGTTTCCTTTTCCGGATCGTCGGCGCCACCTTTTCTCTTCCGGGTCGTACCCAATGTTGCAAAGATTAGGTCCGGTTGCATTTTTGCCAAGGTATCTTGAAACGCTCCTAACTCCCAAGCTGTGGTATCTATTTTTATACCGCTATCAAGGTCGCCAAACTCTTGAATCTTTTTTTCCAGACTTCTTGAATTTGGACGAATATGAGCGATGACATCAAACCCCTGAACAGAAAGATGTTTAACCAACGCAGAACCCGTATATCCGGATGCACCAAGAACCAGTGACTTTTTGGACTTCATGAAATGAGTTTTTGAACTTCGGAGAAGATAATCTCTTCAATTGCGCTAATGGTTTGGGTGCCATCGATCGTAATGATATTATCCCCGCGCGAAGCTAAGGCCTTCATCACGTGCGCATATCTCTTTTCCATCATCTTTAATTGTTCTTCACTTTCGTAGATATCTTTGGCGGCTCGTGTGTCGATACGCTGCAAGGAAACAGCAACAGGCACATGGATGAAAAAGGTAATATCAGCAACCCGAGCCCTTGCATTTAGGCTCTCCACCCACGTTGTCGAAAAGCCATCGTTCAAATCCTCGCCTTGATAAACCAAACTGGAATGCACGTAACGATCGCTGATAACATTTACACCCGAGTCGAGTTTTGGTGCGACTTCAGAGGAGATATGATCAATGCGATCGGCTGCAAAAACTAAAGCCATCAGGTCCGGTGTACTCGTTAGTTCTCCTGACAAGTAACGTCGAGCAAGTTTACCGATCTCGCCTGTAGACGGTTCACAGGTAATGTGAACCTGTTGTGAAAGCGTTTTTAGATTCTTGGATAGTAGTTGTGTTTGTGTAGTGGTTCCCGCGCCATCCAATCCTTCTAGTACGATGAAAAGGCTCATTGTACCGTCTCTTGATTTGGCTTTTCATCTTGTTTTTGATCCGATTCAAAATCGACCTCTCGAATCGCTGCTCCAGTTTTGATCTCGGTATTGAGTTTGCGCCCAATGAACAATTTACGTCGTTTATAAATCATTGTATCCGGCGGAATAAATTGCGATGCGACAGCACGACTTTCGATGCACTCTTTAGTAAGAATCTCACCCGCAGCGATATCGCATTTTGCAATACTGACCACTATCTTATCTACCCGTTTTTCGGAGGGATTTTTTTTTGACGCATTGTTCATAAGCATCACAATAACGCCACCCAAAAGGACACCGGTTCCGTACGTTAATAGTCTTCTTTTCGTATTGGCTTTCACGTTATCGATCCGTTATTTAATTAAGGCCTACTTGTGAGGCCCACAGTATCTGCGGCAACCTAAACGGGTCATCCGCGGCTTTCAATAGTTAGAATCTTTTAATCGAGTATTATGCAAACATCACACGACGGTTTTTATTCCTATCCAAGTATTTCAGGCGACAATATTGTCTTCTCAAGCGAGGACGATTTATGGACCGTAGACATCGACGGGGGCGTCCCAAGGCGACTCACGAATGGAAAAGGAACCTCATCCCACGCTCAATTTTCTCCCTGTGGAACCCAAATCGCTTTCACCGGTATGGAGGAAGGGACCCTAGAGGTATTCGTCATCGATCTGGATTCGGGTGCACAAAAAAAACTTACCCATTTAGGCGCCGCCACCATCGTTGTAGGATGGACCAAAGACGGCAAATCGATTTTGTTTCGATCTAATCATCAACAAGCGATAGCAAGGACATCTACTCTATTTCGCGTCTCGGTAAATGGCGGTGAACCCGTTGAATTGGGTTACGGCGAAAGTCGTTGGTATAGCGAATCTGCAGACGGGCGAACAAAAGCAATCGGTCGCTTTTCAGACGATCTGGCCAGATGGAAACGATATAAAGGCGGGACGGCCGGCGTAATATGGATCAAAAAGGGACGTGAAAGTTGGAAGCGTATTCTCCAAGAACACCAATCCGGCGTTGTACGTCCAATGCTTATCAATAAGCGCGTTTATTATCTCTCAGATCAGAAAGGGTACGGAGAAATCTACTCTTGTCTTGATGACGGAAGTGAACAAAAAAAGCACACGAACCACAAAGGTTTCTACGTACGGCACGCGACAACGGACGGTAAAAAGATAATCTATTCATGCGGTGGAGATCTCTACGTTTTCGATCCGGAAACGAATCGTAAAAAGCTTGTCAAAATTGATTATAGATCAACGCGCTCGCAGATGGTGCGCAAATATCCGAACACGAGAAAGTATCTGTCGACCGTTTCGATGCATCCTAAAGGCTTAGCGATGGCAGCGGTCTCACGCGGACAGCTGTTTGCCTTTTCAAATTGGGAAGGCGGCGAAAAAAGCATCGGCGAAACCTTGAATGGCCGCATGCAAAACGTGGCTTTCTTCAACGATGGTAAACGTATACTCGCGCAAAATGATGAAAGTGGAGAACAGGTCTTTTACGTTTTCGACACCGAAAAGAACACACAGAAAATGCTGAAACCACAAAGCTATGGTCGCATTTTATCGATGGAACTTTCACCAACCCACGATGTGGCTGTTGCAACAAATCACCGGTACGAGCTCATTCATATTAATCTGAAAACAGGAATAAAAAAGGTTTTAGATCAAAGCGACTATGGACGAATCAACGGGATTAACTGGTCAGCCGACGGCCAGTATGTTGTTTACGCAAAACCGGATAGCGAACGCACATCCAAAATTCGAGTTATCAATCCTAAGAAGGGAAAAGCTCAAGACGTCACCACGGGTGAGTTTCGTGACTATGCTCCGAGTTT
>CALJNB010000040.1 GCA_937981985.1 uncultured bacterium | reverse complement strand
TTAAGAATTCGCTACCGAGAAAAGACCTCTGTTCGATTAAATCTACAAGATCCATTATTGGCCTCCAAGATATGAGAAGTCGCCGACCGTCCCGTTAACGAAATGACTGGGTTCGACCTCAGTTAAGAACTCTAACTCGTCTTCATTTAACTCGGCTTTTAACGCGTTAATATAGGGATTGGCAGGTTTGAGTTTGAGCTGAAAGGTCTCTTCGAATAGGCCCTGAAAGAGTTCACAGATCTTAGGAGATTGGTTCCAAAATCGAACATGTTTGTCGTCCAAATTCCAACTCATATCGATCACCTTCATCGTCGGGAGCGCGCGTTCGCGAAGACGTAGTTTTGTGTCTCGTGCAATTTCTTCTTTTTGCGTTTTATTTAGTTTTTCAGATTTATGGTCCGCTAAAAATGCTCTCGTACCGGCGGCGGTCTCGGCTTTGAGTCGGTCTGGAGAAATACTGTAAGCGTCGCGACGAAGCCCCAGGGTCAGGTATTCGTTGAAAATCACTCTGGCCATCGGGAAGTCGCGCTCTAACGGACGTTCGACGGGGACCCAACCAAATGCTTCGTCCCTTTCATCGTCGGCCGTGAGCTCCTCGAACGCGAAGTGGGTTATGCGTTCGAGATATTTTTCCTTCCAACCATTGGGAAGTTCGCCTTCGACGTAAAATTGTTTATAAGAAATTGATCCGGAAAAAGCGCCCACGGGGTAACCTCGCGATAAGATTTAGCCTGACATCAAAAACTGTCCGGTGATCCAGGACAGAATGTTAAGCAGTTCGCGGGGTTATTAATAAAAAATCCCCGCTTCGGCGAGGACTTTATTTGAATATTTTTAGATTGACTTAGATGACTCTACTCTTTTTTTTGTACTTTTTTCCGGAGTCGGCCGGCGAATAAAAAGAGTCCAAGGAAAAGTAGAATTCCAGGTGCATTGTTTGACGAGCTTGAACATCCACAGCCGCCGTTGCTTTCGTCTTCATCTTGTTCGAATGTAATCGTTGGATCTTCGATGATAACAATCGTATCTTTGTCTTTCGGAGTTGTCTGACCGCCATTGTTTGAGTTGGCGTTATTGGTGGTCTGATTATTTTCGGGTGTTTGATTGTTGTCACTATTATTCGTTCCGGGGTCAACGTTATCAACACAAGCGCCATCTTTGCATGTTTGGTCGGAGTTACATGTCACATCCGCGCAAGGATCAGCTGCATCGAGGCATACTTTTCGTCCGCCTGATGTTTTGCAGATTTTTGTGCCTGTGCAGTCATTGTCGGTTTGACATTCATCTGTAGGGGTGGTGTCTGCTTGGCAAACGTAGTCATCAGGACATGGAACTTGTGGTGTGCCAGGCGCGGAGCAAAGTGCGACAGTTTGCGGTCCGTTTCTGCCTTGGAATTGCCAATTCGTACACTTAGAGTCACCATCGCAAGCCGTATTTCCTGTACAAAAAGTAAGGCATCGCGGACCATTTCCGATATCGGCGCAAGTTGCCCCGTTGCCGCCACAATCTGAATCCATATCGCAGGTGCGACACGCTATGCATTCGGATTGGCATACACCGCCGCTTGAACATTCGTAGCCAGCGGCACAGTCACTGTTTTTAGCGCACCGTGGGATTTCGCATTCGCCGTTTTGACTATTGCATTCTTTTCCGCCAGTACAAAGATTATTTGGCCCACACGGGATATCAACGCATCTTGCGTTGACACAATCTTGACCGGTTTTGCAATCAGATGCGTTTTGGCAATTACAGGAGATTGTGTAAAGCGAACAAACACCATCCTGATCATC
Source organism: uncultured bacterium (assembly GCA_937981985.1). Classification (GTDB taxonomy): domain Bacteria; phylum Myxococcota_A; class Bradymonadia; order Bradymonadales; family Bradymonadaceae; genus CALJNB01. The sequence continues at coordinate 28,459 of CALJNB010000040.1, read as the reverse complement.
TTGGTGAAGGTCTCGCGCACTACTTCCTCCAATATAGGATGCAAACATCGTTGCCGATTGCACATCAGAATGTCCAAGGCCTAGAAGGTGTCCGATTTCGTGGGTGGCGATGGACTGTAAATCCGTTGATTGACCGTTTGAACGAAAAGTGAATCCTACGCCGTTGAAAATGATCGGCGCTTGTGTGATCGTACAGTTATTTGCAGCTTGTAGTAAGGTGACTCCAATTGTTGAGTTAACTTGCCCAAACATGGTTGGCCATTGGCTCTCTTTCCATGAAAAAACAATTCTACCGTTGTTGTTTTGAGCATCAAGTTGTGTCGTACCCTGGTAGGTTCCTCCGAATTCTGAACAACAGGGTTTACCCCATTCTTGAAAGGAATCGGCCACTATTGTCGTCACCTCGTCGAAGGGAAGATTGTCCGACCCAGCTTGGTTGATCCAATAATCTACGGGAAGTTGCGGCCAACTAGGTCCTACCCCGCCTCCACAATTAAAGGTGTATGTGAATGCGAAAAGTGAAGACGCCGTGAAGGTGATTGATAGGACGAATGCAATGTTTATTAAATGCTTTTTCATTTCTTACCTCCTTTAATTCCAGCAATCTGTGTTTTAAGTTCGGCAACAAAGGCTTCGTATTTAAAAATATCGTCACGACGTTTGGAGTACTCTGAAGTTTTTGGGTTCAAAAAGGCGACATCACTCAGATCACGGGAAACCATTTTTGTCTCGCCTAAAGAAACAGAGTATTTGGACTGAGCGAGCAGGCTAAGGAATAGATGGCCTTTTTCGTTTGCGTGTTTTGGTTTTGTTAAAAACAACACCACGTCCTCACCGATCTTGAATGCGGCATCGCCCGGGATCTTGGCCATGGTTCCATCAAGTTCACCACCCCATTGGGTGAAAGAGTAATATTCTTTCTTTTCGCCATGGAACATCTGTTTGGTTCGAATCGTCGTTGTTGTTACGAGATGTCCGCCTAGTTTTTCGGAGACGAAGGTGTTTTGTTTGACGACTGTTCCTTCCACGATGATGTCTGAAATTTCGATCATACGTTCGAGATCGGCGAAAACCATCGTCGTAGCTGAGGCGTTCGAAACGAACATGAAGAAAACCAAAAACATTGTGCCAACGCGTAGGCGGTTAGAGAGAAGTTCGAGAACCATTTAAATACTCCTAAGAATAAGTACAAGTCTCACTAAACCTACAATGTAGGTTAATGTGTAGTTAGTGTGAAACGAGCGACATTTAAGCGGTTTCTTTTCAACAATACAATAATAATATCAAATACAACGATCTAAAGCTCGTCATCACGACTGGAGTTGTTCGTTTGCAAGACGGCGGATTTCACTTGAAAGGCATCCCTAGCTGAGGTAAAGGGCGTGGTGTTTACTTGGAGATAAGATGAAAAAAGAACAAATGTACGATATTCGCGTTGTTGATAAATACATCAAAAGAGGGCTGGTTTCCGAGAAAGACTACGCGGCCTACATTGCAGGTTTGACAGATATCGCAGAAGAAGGCGTAGTGGTCGAAACGAAGCTTGCCTCAGAATCGTCTTCCGAAGAAGAAGAGTGAGTAAAGACGGTGAAACACTTCTCGGAGGCGACCAAGGCGTGGTACTTCCAGCAGAAGAGGATGTCCATGTGGATTTCGGAACCTTTATTATCAGCCTGGGCCACTCGGCGTATATTGCGATGGGAATGGCCGAACATCCTGATGGAAAAAAAGACGAAATCAACGTCGATGCCGCAAAAGAACTGATTGACATACTGGAAATGTTAGAAAAAAAGACAAAAGGTAACCTCGATCGGGAAGAAATTCAGATCTTGTCGGGTTTACTTTACGAATTAAGAATCGCGTTCGTAAATTTGGATTAATTTTTGTTTTCGTTCGTGAATGGAGGAATATGCTTTTTTCACCTAGAACTGTAGCTCTGATCTTTTTTTGTGTAACAGGCTGTCAACAGCCACAACAACTTCCGACTGAAAAGAACCCGCCAAAAACGGAAGGTATAATAGAGAACTCGCCGAAAATCGAGAAATCTAGACCACTTAGCTTTGCCGACACCGTAGAAAAAACGAGATCGGCTGTGGTCAATATTTATACCCAAACAGTCGTCAAAACGAACCGTTATCGTATTTATTCCGGTGGACTGATTCCGGAGAAAAGGCGAAGCCAATCTTTAGGATCAGGTTTCCTCATCAGCGAAGATGGATATGTTCTCACGAATAACCACGTGATTGATAAGGCAACGAAGATTGAAGCGCGACTCTTTGACGGACGTGTTTTTGCGGCGACGGTCATCGGCACCGATTCAAGAACCGATATTGCCCTTTTAAAACTAGATTCTGCCAATACTGAACTTCCCTTCTTGAAATTTGCGAAAAACGAGGCGCTGCGTGTTGGGGATTGGGTTATTGCGATTGGGAATCCGCTGGGTTTAACGTCAACGGTCACGGCAGGAATTGTGAGTGCAGAGGGGCGGAAGAATTCAACGGGCAACAAAATGGTATTCCAGGATTTTGTCCAAACGGATGCGTCTATTAATCCTGGAAATTCCGGTGGTCCACTTCTGGCGTTATCAGGCGATGTTGTAGGGATGAACACGGCGATCAATGCCGAGGGGCAGGGGCTGGGTTTTGCTATTCCGAGTAAAATGATTCTCGAAATTTTACCGCGGTTAAAGTTGGGCGGAGAGTTAAAGCGATCGAGTTTAGGCATTATCGCTAGCGATGTTCCACCCGCCTTGGCAAGTCGAATAAAATTGAGAAGTGAGGGCGGCGCGTTGGTAAGAAAGGTTGAGAAGGGGGGCCCCAGTTATGTCGCTGGTCTTCTGCCCGGAGACGTCATTTTGTCCCTGGATGGCAAGATGATTAGAACGCGCCGTGATTTAGCATGGAACGCCGGAAATATCGGGATCGGTAAATCGACTACGATCGTTTTTCAACGCGGTTCAAACGTGCGAAAAAGCACTATAAAAATGGGAGCGCTCGGAAAATAGAGGAAAATTGCTGTGCGAACTCACTTCCTTTCTGCTCGGCTTGCCGACCTAATCAAAATGGGTTATCTACCCGCTGCAAAGCCCGCTTATTATTAATAGGGATTCGCCCGCCCTTTTGACGTGAAAAGGGTGGCACTACAGTCTTCTGGATGTTTGATGAGTCCCGAAACGATTCTATTCTATGTTTTCGCATTTGGCGCGCTCGTAACCAGTGGTTGCGTCGTCTTCATGCGTAATCCTCTCATGAGTGCACTTGCGCTTATTGTTGATTTTTTCTTTTTCGCTGGGCTTTATGTATTGCTCAGTGCTCACTTTATGGCCGTGATCCAGATCTTGGTTTATGGTGGGGCAATTATGGTGCTCTTTATGTTCATCATAATGTTGTTGAATTTGAAAGATCACGAACTCGACGATGTTCGGATATCCAGCGCCCATCAGGTGTTGGCGATTCTTGCCGCCGCCGCTTTTTGTGGCATGGTCGTGTTTCAGATTTCAACGATTTTTGACCGCGAGGCGATTAAGGATGCGCGTGAGAAACACGCAGCGGCCGTCATCGCTGCCGACGATCCTAACCTTTTTCAACCAGCGACTATGTCCAAAGTAGATCGTCTAGCTGCAGACTACACAGAAGAGGCTTTACAACGTTCTTATCACGCTAAGCTTTCTCGCATTGATTCCGGTGATTATTCGGATCTCGACGCAAAGTACCCGCGCGACAAAAACATGAACCCACAACTACCGCCTGTCTTCAAAGGTCTTGACCACCGGGGAAGTCTCATCCCGAAACTGGGCGATCGTCGGGCTTCCAAAGTTAATTTCGGAACCGCAGAAAGTGTAAGCGTTCTTTTGGTTAATCGATTTGTCATTCCTTTTGAACTTACAGCGATCTTATTACTTGCCGCAATTATCGGTGCAGTAATTATCGCTAAGAAAAGATTGTAGGATATTTATGTTAGCCCCTACGCTTGAACATTATTTAATTATTGCAGCTGTCATCTTCTCGATCGGCATTTTCGGTGTTTTATTTCGCCGAAATGCAATCACCTTATTCATGAGTATTGAACTGATGCTGAATGCGGTCAATTTGACCTTTATCGCCTTCAGTAAATATAGGGCAGATTTGGACGGCCATGTTTTCTCCTTTTTCGTGATGGCGGTTGCCGCAGCTGAGGCCGCGGTCGGGCTAGCGCTAATTATCCATATTTTCCGTCACTTCCGTAAAGTGGATGTGGATGAAGTTTCCGAGCTAAAGTTCTAATCTATGAATATTAACGACTTTAATACCCTTGGTCTTATAGTATTAATCCCGCTTATCGGCGGAATTATTAACGGTGTCTTCGGTTCTAAGCTCCCTAAAAAATGGGTGCCTTGGATCGGAAGTGCTGCTTTAGGACTTTCCTTTTTCTTCGCGCTTCAGTCCGTTCACGCACTCTACGCCTCAAAAGCGGAACGGCTCACGTACGTAGCGTATAAATGGATCTATGCAGGTTCGATGGGAATCGATATTGCGTTCATGCTAGACCATCTGTCGGCAATCATGGTCTTGATAGTGACGGGAGTTGGATTTTTGATTCATCTCTATTCTGCCGGGTATATGCACGGCGATCCGGGGGAGTGGAAGTTCTTTTCTTATTTGAATCTTTTCATCTTCGCCATGCTTTTGCTTATTTTGGGCAAAAATCTCATCGTCACTTTTATTGGTTGGGAGGGCGTTGGCGCATGTAGTTACCTGCTCATTGGATTCTGGTTTACAGATGAAGAGAAAGCCGCAGCCGGACAAAAAGCGTTTATCGTAAATCGAGTTGGAGATTTTGCCTTCATCCTCGGTCTATTTTTATTATTCTGGGAAACCGGAACATTTGATTACGTTGAAATAAGTCAACTTGCGTCTACGAAAATGACTGCGCTTGCTTTGCACGGTATTGCGCCCGCCGCAGTGATTTTGATTTTCATCGGATGTACCGGCAAGAGTGCGCAAATCCCACTCTATACTTGGCTACCGGATGCAATGGCAGGGCCTACACCTGTTTCAGCCCTCATTCACGCCGCGACGATGGTAACATCCGGTGTCTACTTGCTTTCACGTCTAAATGAGCTGGTAACCTTGTCTCATGCTGCAATGGGAGTCATTGCGATCGTTGGTGCTTGCACTGCATTCTTTGCGGCTACTATCGCGATGGTTCAAACGGATATTAAGAAGGTGCTCGCCTATTCTACGGTCAGCCAACTCGGATATATGTTTATCGCGATTGGAGTGGGTTCCTTTACTGGAGCCATCTTCCATTTGATGACTCATGCCTTTTTCAAAGCCTGCTTATTCTTAGGGTCCGGTTCTGTCATCCATTCTATGGGTGGTGAACAAGAGATTACAAAGATGGGCGGATTGAAAAAGTATATGCCGATTACTCATATTACGTTCGCGATATCCTGTTTAGCGATTTCTGGATTCCCCTTACTAGCTGGGTTTTTCTCGAAAGATTTAATTCTTTGGGGTGCGCTTTCCAATATTCACGTTTTCGCGGTTGAGGGCGTTACAATTGATATCAAGTATTTAACCGATGTTGTCGCTACTCCGGTTGGTAGCGGTGCCGCATTAACGTCGGCTGGTTGGGTTCCAATTGCATTTATGTTTGCTTTTGTTATGGGCGTTATGACTGCGGGCATGACAGCCTTCTATATGTTCCGACTTTATTTCATGACCTTCTGGGGTGAGTTTCGAGGAGATGATGATACTAAATCTCACCTTCATGAGTCTCCCATTTCGATGACCCTTCCACTAGTTGTTCTCGCTGGATTGGCTATCGTGGGAGGATGGGCAGGTTGGCCACACTTCATGTCTTATTGGTTCGATAATCCTCATTGGATGCTAGCCTTTGAGCATTGGTTAGCCCCTGTTTTTGAAACAAGTGGACAGTTTAGAGTCGTAAACCGATTCGGTTCGCACGCCGCAACCCAAGAAGCTTACACGACCGCTGGAAGTGTTTTGGTCGGACTCGCAGGAATTTCATTTGCATACTACGCGTATGTATTGAATCCAAATGTTCCGCGTCGGATTAAGCAAAGCCTTTCAATTGTTCACCGAACATTCATGTCCAAGTATAAAGTTGACGAACTTTACGATTTTCTTTTCGTCAAAGGTACGATTCTCGTCGGTACCCTCAGTTACGTTTTCGATCAGTTTATCGTCGATAACACGGTAAATTTCATAGGTCGCGTCGGTGAATCGATGGGGCGTATTCTCAGGAACCTACAAAGCGGTAACGTGCAACGGTATGCAACCTATATTATCCTCGCCATTGTTCTATGTCTTATTGCGATCGGATCGGTAAATGTTTAATTCAATGAACTTAGTCGCATCGACTCTAATGCCATCCGGAGGAATCCCGTGGCTTTCGATTGTAACCTTTTTACCCTTACTTGGCGCGCTTGCTCTCATGTTCGTGCCGAAACTACAGGCAGGCGTACATCGTAACCTAGCGCTCGTTGTTTCGATACTCACAGGTATTGTCAGTCTTGGGATCTTTTTTAACTTTGATGCCACCGTTGCCATCACAGAGGGAGCTGCATTTACCTATCAGCTTCAAGAAGGCCCGGTTCCTTGGATAAAATCTTTAGGAATCCATTATTCGTTAGCGATTGATGGAATAAGTTTGTGGCTTGTTATTTTAACTACCTTCTTGATGCCGATTGCTATTTTATCCACCTATTCGGCGGTTAAGAAAAACGTAAAAGAATACATGATTCTCTTATTACTTCTGGAAACAGGTATGCTCGGCGCTTTAGTCGCCAATGACGTATTCCTTTTCTATATTTTTTGGGAAGTAATGCTGATTCCGATGTACTTGATTATCGGAGTTTTTGGTGGTGAAGACCGCGTCAAGGCGGCTGTAAAATTCTTCATCTACACGATGGTTGGCTCGCTCTTAATGCTAATCGCTCTCTTATACGTCTACTTTAAACTTCACGCGCAAACCGGTGCCTACTCCTTTTTACTTCAAGACATGCTTTCGGTTAACCTAACGGCGACTGAACAGCTTTGGTTGTGCGCCGCGTTCCTACTTGCCTTCGCGATTAAGGTACCGCTTTTTCCTTTTCACACATGGCTCCCTCTTGCACACGTTCAAGCGCCAACAGCGGGGTCTGTTATTCTCGCGGGGGTTCTTCTGAAAATGGGTACCTATGGAATGATTCGCTTTGCGTTTCCGATGTTCCCGGGGGCAATAAAAGTATTTGCTCCATTCTTAGCAACCTTAGCTGTCATAGGAATTGTGTATGGTGCTCTGGTGGCACTGGTGCAGGACGATATAAAGAAACTCGTTGCCTACTCCTCATTGAGTCACCTTGGATTCTGCGTTCTCGGTTTGGTAGCTATGACACCACAGGGACTTGCCGGTGGAATGTATATTATGCTCGCCCACGGTATAGCAACAGGTGGTCTATTCCTTTGTGTTGGAATTCTCTACGAACGCCGACACACCAAGAAGATTAAAGCTTTTGGTGGCGTGGCTAAATCGATGCCCGTTTTTGCCGCCATGTTTATGATAATCCTTTTTGCATCTGTTGGTTTGCCCGGTCTAAACGGTTTCGTCGGAGAATTCCTTGCACTGGTTGGAACTGCGAAGAGTCAGTTTTTATGGTTCGACGCACCATTGATTTTTAGCATAAGCGAAGTTGAGGGCGTGCGTACTTGGGGATTCAATGCCACCGATACCTTCCCATTACTCGTTAATAGCGATCAGGCGGGTGGAGAGTTTACTGCTTATATTTTCGCAGCTATCGCAACCACCGGTGTTATTTTTGCCGCCGGATATCTTTTATGGATGTACCGTCGTGTTATGTTTGGTCCGCTCAAGCTCGAAGCGAATAAAAATCTTAAAGATCTTAACGGACGCGAATTAACCTACTTAACTCCTATTGTCTTGATGTGTATTTTTATGGGCGTTTTTCCTCAGTTCTTTCTCGGGAGAATGGAACCGTCGCTGAACCAATTCCTAGTATACATGAAGGCAAATACCGATAATACCAAGGCGAAGATTTCGCTAACCGACGAAGAATTGGAGAAAGCCAAAGCAGCTGATCCCGAAAACTTCAAAACGTATCGAGAGGTTGTAATGCCAAACGTCGTCGTTGCCGAACCCGTCAAAGCTGGCTGGGTTCAGTCCGGAAAGTTGATCGATAAGAAAGGAGGCAAATAATGTTGAATTCTTTCTCTTTACTCGCACTCTTAACGCCTCCAGCTTCGATAGAATATCTAGCCGTCATTCCCGGCGGGATGGCTGCGTTTTTTGCATGTCTGGTCATTCTGTTTGACGTTTTTCACCGTTCTGAAACCTCTAGAGATTATCTCGGATACATCGCCGCACTGGGTTTAGGCTTAACAGCGCTTAGTTGTGCTTATCTTTGGAATCATACCTCCGATCAAACGGCATTCTTTGGAATGTTATACCTCGATCGATTCTCCTTACTCGCAAGCGCGTTGTGTAGCGTTTCTGGTTTAGTCGCAATCTTATTGAGCCCCGCTTATTTGCGCGCGCACTTTATGGATCGAAGCGAATATTACATCCTCATTCTTTTCGCAGTCAGCGGTATGATCTTCATGACGCAGTCTGCCGACTTACTTTCGTTCTTTTTGGGACTCGAGGTAATGTCTATTCCGATTTACGCTTTGGCGGGATTTCTCCGAAAAGACAAACGGAGTGCCGAAGCGGGACTCAAATATTTCGTCCTCGGGGCATTTTCGACGGGTCTGTTCCTGTACGGCGTTGCGTTTATTTACGGACTCACCGGTACGACAAATTTAGAAAGAATCGGTGAAATCTTACCCAACGTTATTGCCGGCGGGCAGACAGGCATGATCATGATGGGCGTGCTTCTCATCCTTTCCGGTTTCGCATTTAAAGTCGCCGCTGCTCCCTTCCACATTTGGACTCCTGATGTTTATACCGGGTCTCCAACACCGGTGGTTGGTTTCATGGCAACAGGCGTTAAGATTGCCGCGTTTGTAGCTTTAATTCGTACTTTCGTCATCGCGTTTGGTAGCGAGCAACTCGCTGGAGGGTTCGCTGGTAATGATGGTTGGCTGGATCTTTTGCTCTTTTTCGCAATCGCATCAATGGTCCTCGGAAACTTTGTCGCGATTACACAATCGAACGTCAAGAGAATGCTCGCCTATTCGAGTATTGCTCACGCAGGTTACCTTTTGCTTGGACTTGTTTCGGCAAACGTCGCACCTGATTTTTTCCTCCATAACGATGCGGTAATCTTTTATCTAGCAACCTATACCTTCGGAACACTCGGTGCGTTCGGCGTTCTTTCCTACATTGGTCGCAAAGGACGAAGCGCCGAAACCTATGATGACCTCAACGGAATTGGATTAAAATACCCCTTCGTTGGCGTTGTGATGGCCGTCTTCATGTTCAGTTCAGCAGGCATTCCTCCGGCTGCCGGATTTCTAGGTAAGTTTTACATTTTTCGTACAGCAGTAGATGTTGGGTCAACCACGGGTGAATTTATTTTCATTGTGGGCGCTATTATCGGCGTGCTCACCAGCGTCGCCGGCGTCTTCTACTATCTTCGTGTGCTCGTCGCCATGTATATGAAACCCGCGACCGGTACACTTGAAGTCCGTCCTCACGCCAGTGCTACTTTCGCTTTGGCACTTTGTGCAGTACTCACACTCGGTTTTGGAATCTTTCCTTCGACGGGCATTCAGCTCGCCAGAGAATCCGTTGTTGATTTTGCCGGTGCGCCGGCGTCATTACGTCCGATCTTAAGGCAAGGTGCTCGCGAATTAGAATCCTTGTATCCCTCAGGCGATAAAACCCAGCTTCCCATAAACGAACGTATGAGAAACATAGCGAAGCCAGTGCCAAATCCAGGAGCACCTAAAATCATAAAGCCTAAGGTCGTTAAGCCCCCTGGCGCTAAAATTCAGCCACAGCGTCCTGTACTCAAAAATGGCTTAACACAGCCCAATTTAGCTGATTCGCAGAAGAAGTTCATAGATTCACTAAATTTGAAAAAGGTTCTTCCCAAACAACCGACGAAAAATTAAAGATTTGCGATAGCCTTTCGCGCAAGGACATCGATTATCAAAATTTGAGGGAACTTGATTCAAATCAAATACGAGGATAAAGCTTCGGAATGAAATTTTTGCGCCTCATCCTACTCCTATCCCTTTTTTTCATTCCCCTAAGTTTAGCGGCAGAACCGGGTACGGAAGCTTCTATCGACGCTATCGCAAAGGGTAACGAAGCGTATGAAGCCGGCGATTTCTACAAGGCGATACGAGAATACCGGACCGCATTCAGACTCACAAAAGATCCGCGTCTTTCCTACCGTATTGGAATCTCGTATGAAACCCTCGGGAACTTTCAAAGGGCGCGTGAGTATTTGGAAGACTATCTTCGCCATACGGCGGACACGAAATTTATTGATCGGGTGAAGAAGAAACTTTCGACGCTAAAAAAACTGGAAGACACCGTTCAGTCAACGGCAATACTTTCATCAAATCCCCATGCGGCGGAAGTATTTTTGCGCAGTGAGACTCATGAACCGTTGGGTACAACTCCCATTAATGTTCCCTTGGCTCCGGGATCTCACACATTCATCTTCGTGAAAGACGGATACCAAACGGGCACGTTAACGCTGCAGATAGATTCGTCTCAAAATATTAAGGAGAAACTAAAACTCGTTAAGATAAATGAGGGCCCTGCCAAAAAAAAGAAAGAAATAAAAAAGAAAATACCGATAGTGGAAGAGCCGGATCCTTCGCCCTTAGTTGCCACGCAGCCAACGATGTTAAGGTCCATAAAGCTTGGTCCTTCGAAAGGGACTAACGTTCTTCTTTGGGGCGCTATTGCCATTTCTATGGTTACTGTTCTCGTATCCGGGGTGGGATTTGCCGATGAGTCCCTTCAGATTCCATCCTTACCTCTCGCTCTCGCCGGGGGGGGCGTATTTAGTCTGAGCGGCTATTTTCTATGGTTTCACAATTGGGATTCGAATTTGGCACTCGCAAGCGGAAGAGATCTTAGGCCAATGAGGTCATTTTCGATCGGTTTTAAATTTTAAGAAATAGAACTTTATCTGGAAATTACCGTTGAACCATTAAAGGAGAGTTTGTGCGAATAATCAGCGTATTTTTTAAAACCCTTAAAGGGATTTACGACCTTATTGGTACCTACCTACTTATCGCAATTATTCCTTTCATTTTCGCATCTCTTGTTTTTCATATCATCACACTTGCAGCTTCGATGCATCTTGGATTTTCGGAAGTTGACGAAATGTGGTCCAAGTTAGGGGAATCGATTCCCTTTGATGTGCTCTGGATTCGATTCTTTGGTTACTTGCCATTACATTGGGTGGTCTATCGCGTCATCAAAACACCACGAGAACGCGTTAATGAACTTTTGGAAAAATTCGCAACACGATTCATTAATGGATTTAAAAAAATAACCCAACATTTTCCGCTTGGTCGTTTTATGGCCGAATCATCTTTCACGGTCTTGATTACGCTCTTTTTAATCCCATTCTTTGTACAGCCTACTTTAGTGCGTGGTTATTTCTCGCCGTTGCCATGGATAGAAAGGGCTGCAAACTTGGCCGATGGTACCGCGATAGTCGAAAGTGTTGATTCGGTTATTGGACTTTATCGGAAATTTTATTCGGAACCCATCATTGCCGAAGGTGTGTCTTCAGCTGAACTCGAGAAAATTTTCGACAAGTCCAAAGGTGATGTTTTTGTTCCACCTAAACCGTCGGGGAACTCTCCAATGATGGACCGCTGGGATCCCTATATCGAAAGAACAGCGAAAGGAGACGCTGCAAAATTTGCCTATCTAAAGGCGTTCATGTGGGTAGAGTCTGGTGGTAGGCAATACGCGCTCAGTAAAACCGGCTGTAGCGGCCTTATGCAATTTTGTACCGGGACCGCCAAGTCCGAACCTTTCCGTTCCATCTTTGGTCGCGGAACCGTCTATAGATGTAAGTGTAAAAACCGGGTTTGTTCGGTGCCACGCTCGGTTCAAAAAGGAATGGAAACAGGAAATCGTGAAGAGTTAGAAAGTCACGCATCATCTTTTCCATGTGAATTAACCGACGCTCGATTCAACCCCTCCAAAGCTATTGAAGCGGGTGGGGCGTATATAGATAAGCTTCGAAAAATGGTTGATAGGAACATTTACCTTATGTACATCGGGTATAACTCCGGTCCGAAAATAGCCAAGCGAGTTTACCAATTAGGTGGTAACAATCCAGAGATGAGTTTGAATGATATAGAAACACACCTCACGACGGCACTTAGAGGAACCTACGGTTCTAGCGCTTCGGGTAGGGCGCGTTCGCTCGTTCGAACTCACCTACCCAAGATAAAAGGCGCTTATGACACCTATTATAAGCCCTAAATATTATCGAAGATCATAGATCTTCAGCAGCTATTTGAAGAGCAGGATTGAAAACAATATGCAGACGGTCGAAGAAATAGGAAATGAAGAAGCCGTATTGCTGGCGAAAATGCCTTTAGATGGTTTTATCGAGCAGCGTCATGAGTACTTGAATAAACATGGATTGTATGATGAGTGGCGTGACATCTACAGGAAATACGTAGATCTTGCCCAAGTCGGTGATTTAGAAGCTCTAAAAAGGCCCTTATTCTTCGCTTGGTATCAAGTGTCAGAGCCCGGATGGCTTTCAGGAATTAATGAACTTCCAGACAGACAAACGATACTGGTCCTCAATTTTTTGGAGGAGCGGTTAGCTCACGGACGTTTTGATGATGAGTTGAAGCACATGCTTCGGTATTATTTTATTATTTGTGATTATTATCTAGAGAGATTTTATCCTCTTCCGAATATACTAAAAATTAGCGTATTTCTGGGTGAGCTAGATAGGTCTTTACCAGAAGTAAATGTATTGGGATATCGCGGGCAAATGGGGGATTACTGGGAATCGGTAACCTAACGATGTGATTTTAAAAATGACCTCCGTGTAACTCACTTATGCCTCTTGCAGAGAATAGAAGGTAAGCTAGTATAAGCGAAGTCACATAAAATACATTAGGGTAAAAAGATGTGGGCACCGGAAGGCGCCCTCTGACCCAAATGGGTCGAAGGTTATCCGGTTATTTCTTCCCAACCTTTTTTAACGTTTTTAGCAATCCATTCCCCGATGTGTCCTTCCAAAGAAGCTTCTGACGAACCCACTTTGATATCTGTTTTGAGCGGGTCTTTGCGGCCCGCAGAAAAGTCTGTGAAGATGACAACATAGGGTGGAAAGTTTGGATCTTCGTCGTGCTTGTTCGTCGCAAATGCAACGTACTTTCGGACGGCCGTTTTACCTTTAGTTACTTTCGAATAAACGCATCGTTTTACGATTTTTGAGGTCGCAAGACTTTTCATCGTTGCTTTCTCATCGCGTCCGGCAAAAGGCACGTGTTGGAATGCTTGGTCGAGTCCGACAGATTGAACGTCTACTTCTTTGTCCGTTCTTTCACGCAATAGGACAGGATGAATCATCGATACGATCGGCATCGTACCTAAGGCGCTTCAGCCTTTCTTTTCATCAAACGATAATGCCATTCGGCGAACTGGATTATCGCGGGAGTCGGTATCAACAATATCTGAACATTTTACTTCGACGATGATTTCAGGTTCTACAAAACGACACAGTGTTCCTTCACGATTTGCCATGCGAAATGTACTTTCTATTTGGAGTTTTGAAAGTCGGTCATGCCATTCCGCACGCCCCGATTCACCGAATCCGTTTCCAACGTTTCCGAGTATATGAAAGGTTCCGTCGTCGCGTTTTAGTGCGACGGTCAATTCGCGCACTTGTGCTCGTCCTCCCTCTTGTCGTTCGCCGTATGCCATGACCACGCAATCGATGGTCACAAAAGGTTTGATTTTGTAAGTAATGCCTTGTTCACTGCGGACGACCAGGCCCTCGAATTTTTCAGACTTTACCCATTCATCAAAGTAATCTGAGGCATCAGATTTTTCGCCGACGGCAGTAGTTACCAAACACGACCTTTTACCGTCTTTAAAATGTTTTTCTAGAATTTCGAAACGGTCGTTATATCCTTTGTAGAGGTAATCCTCCCCATCGCACTCTAGAACATCAAATGCCTTGAAGCCCAAGGTCTTAGCTTTCTCGTCGTCGCCTAACGCGGATGCAACGTTTCCAACACGCGGACGTCCCTTACCGGCGAGTGCGAACAGTTCTCCAGGAATGATCGCGGTCTTGATATCTTTGAGTTGTTTTTCAAGTTCTTCAACGACCGGAACGTTTTGAATACAACGCCCATTATAGGCAACCAGCGCAACTTCGCCTTCTCGTTTAATCGCAAACCAAAGTTCTCCGTCAACCTTGGTTGAAATCCAAAGATTTCCGTCAGGAAGGTATTTGGTGATGAGGTCCGGGGTTACAACCCGGTAGCGTTTGGCGACCAGTTTTTTGTAGTTTTTGAGTTTTTCGTGAAGCTCAATATCCTTGAGTGAACCTATGGGCGCTTTTTGACCGCCGCCCCATTTTTTCCAATCGTCTGCAAAGTAACTCATGCTTCCACCCGCTTTAGTTCAAGATTTGAAAGGTGAAGGACGAGAAGGAAACTATCCCCTTCGACGCGTCCTTCTAGAAATCCACGATAAGGTGAACCGTTTGTTTGGAAAATAAGTGGCGCGGAGCCGCGTTTTCCTGAACCGACTAACATCATTTTGTTTTCGTCTTGTAGTTTTTTCGCCATCTCGTAGAGAAAGTCGAAGGTAAGTCCGTTCACGTGACGAATACGAAGTTTTCGAACGAGTGCAAACTTGCGTATGACGTCGGTCGTTTCGAAAAGCTTTCCTGTCCAGGGAAGGGGAGTCTCTTCTTTCACCGTCGCTTCGACATCTATAAAATCGCCACGTTCAATTTCATTACCTTCGGGGTCAAGTTTGACTTGTAAGGTTCTTGCACAATAGAGAATGGAGCCATCTTCGCGAATGTAGACGCGATCGACATGTCCCACGAGTCGTCCCGTTTTTTCAAAGTCGATTTCAGGATCGCCTTCGATTAATGCTTGGGCAAGTTTTTCACCTTCGTCAAATTGAGCGGCGAGTGAACGAAAGGTGTTCTTTTCAGTTGCTTTTACGAAGCGTTGAGATCTCACATTTTGTTTGAGGTCATTAACGTATTTCATCCGAGTTTTTGTTTTCGGCGATTCGATCTCTACGTGGGCATCGCGTTTCTTTTCATCGGCGATGCTAATAATTCGTTTTGGCATAATTTATCTCCTTAAAACATTCCGAAATCTAAGTCGTCATCATCGAAAGGATCTTCGTCATCCTCATCGTCCATTATTGGGGCACGATCTTTCTCAAGATACGTGAACTCTGCTGGGTTACCGATAATAGCAAAAAAACCTTCGTCGCCTTCAAAAAGGAAAGCGGGTGCATCTTCAAAACCAGCGCGATAATTGAATCGGGTTTCGAAAATATCGCCATCTTCCATCGCCGTTTTAAGCGTATCGTCAAGAGCATCTGCGTCGAGTTGGTAGACCGCTTTGGCGGTATGATCCAAAACGCGTCTTGGATCGATGGGGCCTAATAGCTCTTGTTCCACCCCGAGTGTTGAATCTATTTTTTCGATAGCTTGATCGTTTTCGTCTACCGCGACAAGGTCCGAGCGAGAACATACATCATAGTCGTCGTTTACGTATAACGAGCCAATTGTACCGGAGGGTAGTAGCGCTGTTCCATCACGTGTTAGGTACGCAGTCTGAGTTTTTTCCTCATTCTCATCGACGACGATTTTCATCTTTCGACCGTACAATTTCTTTCGGTCGACGCGCGTGAGCCCGAATTCGCTTACTTTTCCTTTCCAGTTTACAACAATAGTTCTCGCCAAATTCTTCTCCTAAGTTAGGTCTGAAGAGGTTGGCCGATGGGTAAGTTAACGTCAATATGAGAGTGAACGAGCCTCGTGGAAATTTCAGCCGAGAAAATTGTGACGCATTTACGTCTCACTTGTAGCCAACCCCACTTGCCGATCGTATCCGATCGACGGGACAGATCTTCAATTATGATTGGCTGCGATGAGTCGAAACTAACGCAGGCAAATTTAGGACCGCCCGCAACGGTTGACGGTATTGCAGTTTTTTCGAATTGTTTTCGAAACTTCTTTGGTTTTGGCACATAACCTGCATTTTGTTTCGTTGTTGTTAAATAGTTAACCACCACGGAGTTCCAGAATGAAAAACCTACTTCTACTTTTATCTTGTCTTTTAATTTTAACCCCAGCTTGTGGCGATATGCTAGATGAAGAAATTTCTGAGGGTGTGGAGACTTCGTCATTTGACGCTCGGACGTCAAAATCTAAAAGGAACTGTAACGGATACGACGGGAATTATTTTCTCTGCCTGCTTGAAGCTAAAGTAGAACTGGAACAGGCGACTAGAAGAAAAAATCGCGCCGTATCATGGCAAGAATATCAAGCCGCGGAAAAAGCCTATAACGATGCAAGAACGAAAGTAGAGATTGCCGAGTTTTCGTATAAGTATTCATAGTTTAGTAGACCTCTAGTCACGCGGCTTTAACGCGCATGGAGAAAAGAATCGGCTCGGATATCCTCGACGCCGATTTTGTTGTTTTGTTGCCTACAAAAGAACGATTTGGCGCTCATCCTCTTCGACCCTATTTCTCCGTAGCAAAGTCGATGCATTTCTACGACGACGCGTTGATGTTTGACTTTACGAATTCTCGGGAATATAAATCTTCAAAGATTTGCTTGGTAGTAAACCGGAGAAACGATGATAAATTCAAAAATGCTGACTCATATGTTGTCCTACTTTTTAGGACTCGCCATTATATTATCTGCGTCTGTCGGTTCGGCTGAGTCCAAAACTAAGGACAATGTTAACACAGCGGAGTTAGCAAAGCTTAAAAAAGAGAATGAGACTCTAGAGGCAAAATACAAACTGATGTTGGCGAAACAAAAATTTGAGCTGGCGACCTCTCAGGCTGAAATTAAGAAACTATCCGTTCAAAAAAGTTTGGCAGATAAAAGGCTTGAAAAACAAAACGCTGGTGCGCGTGCCGATCTAGCCAAAGAGCGTCTTAGGCTTGAAAAAGAAAAGCTCGTTTTCGAAGAAAGTTTGCGCAAACTCAAACAAGAACATGCAACACAAAAAGCAAAAAATGATCTCACTGCCGAAAAACAGCGGGTTCAGAAACTTCATAATGCCGGTGAAAAAAATAAAACCGAACTCAAAGAGCTGGCGATGAAAAATCGTCAATTGGAACTCAAACTTCAAATTGCAGAACTCTCCAATCGAGCAAAAAAATACGAACAATCCATTGCCATCCGTACAAAGAGGGAGTCTTGGCAGAGTCAGGCAACCCGAGAACCGCTGAGAACGAAAAAACCGTTTTCAAACGGAACGCTGGTAATAAGCGACCGTCGCATCCCACTCAATGGACCGATTTTTTGGGGCGCTGCGAAACGAATTACCGAAAGGCTTCATTACTTTAATAACAAGTCGGCAGACGAACCTATCTTCTTGGTTATCGATTATTGTCCTGGAGGTTCTGTGATGGAAGGTTACCGAATCGTCAAAGCGCTTCAAGCGAGTAAGGCACCTGTGCACGTTGTGGTAAAATCCTTTGCGGCGAGTATGGCGGCGGTTATTACCACGCTTGCCGATGAATCCTATGCTTATCCCAACGCCATTATTCTCCATCATGAAATGAGCACCCGTAATTCAGGTAATATGACAAACTTAAAAGAACAGCTAGCCAGCGCCCGAGAATGGGAGAAGCGTTTGATGGGGCCGGTCTCTAAAAAGTTGGGTTTGTCCATCGAACAGTTTCGCAAGAAAATGTACGACAACAATTCAGAAGGGGACTGGGATGAGTTTGCCGACAATGCGAAGAAATTAGGTTGGGTTAAGCATTTGGTCACCGAGATTCAAGAGACGGGTATTATCAAGAACCCTGACTTGAGCTCCGCAAGATCGACCCACTTCGGTTCATTAGAAGAAAAGCGAGACAATAAAGGAAACCGTTTTGTCGAGCTCCCACGTCTTCGCCCTTTCGATATGTACGCTATTTTCGACCCAGATAATTATTACCGTTAGTGATTTAAATTCTCTTTAAACTTAAATTTTTACGGTTGCCTTTTTAAAATTTCGACTATATAAGACACAATTCCGTGCCAGAATGGCGGAACTGGTAGACGCGTCGGATTCAAAATCCGATTACCTTGCGGTAGTGCGGGTTCGATTCCCGCTTCTGGTACTAGCCCTTTCTGGGTTCGTAGAATTCTCATCATCGTTGTTTGTTAGCTTAATAAGATGTGAGATTCTGCGTCCTGATTTAAACGATATTTACGAATAGGATTTGCCATGATGCATGGGGAAAAACAAAGTGTTCTTATCCTGGGCGGAACTCGTTTTGTGGGACTGCACATAACCGAAGCATTTATCGCCGGCGGTTATGAGATTACCCTTTTCAACCGCGGAACGTCTAATCCGGACGCATTTCCCGAAAGCGAGACTTTTATCGGTGATCGCGCAATTAACAACTATCGCGCGTTGGCTGGCCGTCACTTTGATATCGTGATCGATACGTGTGCGTATGTCCCCCGTTTCGTAAAAGAAGCCCTCAATACGATTGATTGCAGACACTATATTTTCATCTCTACGATTTCTGTGTACGCCGATTTTTCGGCCCCCGATATCAGCGAACATTCCGAGCTTATTGCCACGCAAAGCGTCCAGGATGAGGGAGTTGACGCGGTCTCCTATGGACCGCAAAAAGTCCTCTGCGAACAAGAGGCCGCTAAGCATGATTGCAAACTTACGATTCTTCGACCGGGCTTGATCGTTGGCCCACACGATCCGACAGACCGCTTTTCCTATTGGTTGCATCGAAGTAGTTTCGGCGGAACTATGATTGCGCCAGGACGCCCCGACGATCCGATACAATTTATCGATGCCCGCGATTTGGCAAGGTTCGTTGTAAAGATCGCTCAAAATGAAACCGAAGGCGTCTTTAATGTCGTTTCATCCCCGAATGAATTCTCGATCGGTGCGCTTTTAGAGGACTCAAAGCAGTGCGTGGGAGCTGATGTGAAGCATCGTTGGATTGAAGACGTAGAAACTTTCGATTTGAAGCCTTGGGTCGATCTGCCAGCCTGGGTGAGTCCACGCGGACAAACCAAAGGTTTGGCAACCCTTTCGAATCAAGCAGCGATAGCCGCCGGTTTAGAAATATCGAGCCTTTGGGACACCGTCGCGTCGACCTGGGCTCAGATACAAAACGAGCCCGTCCGAAGTCAGAATGAACTTAAAGCCGGGTTAAAAAAAGAACACGAAAACGATGTTCTTCAAAAGCATTCTAATTAGAGTGCACAACTTGTCGCCAGTTAACGCTTCGTGTAACCCATCGGTACTGTAAGGAGCCGCCATGAATAATATTAGTGAAATTCAAACCATTCTTGACCAGATAAAAACCGAGGCCTTGTCATCTTTTGACCTTGCCCCTGAGGTAATCGAAAATATTACTTTCGCACCCTCGCCGGACCTCAAATTAGGCGATCTTGGTTTTCCCTGTTTTTCGCTGGCCAAATCAATGCGCAAGGCTCCAGCGATGATTGCGAAAGATATCGCTGCGGCGATCAATGCCGATGACCATGATATTATTGCCGAAGTTCTTCCGGTTGGACCCTACGTCAATTTTAAATATGCGCGTGGTGTAGTTTCTGAAAAGGTCGTCGCTGCTGCTTTGGATAGTTCTGATTATGGTAAAGGCGTTTACGAAAAACCAGAAAAATGGATGGTCGAATTTTCGGCTCCTAACACGAATAAACCCCAACACTTAGGTCACGTGCGAAACGATCTTCTCGGCGCCTCGGTTTCATCCATTTTAAAATTTGCTGGTCATGATGTCGTACGGGTGAATCTCATTAACGACCGTGGCATTCATATTTGCAAATCGATGCTCGCTTATCAACGTTTCGGTGAGGGAAAAACGCCTGAGTCCGAATCGATAAAAGGCGATCATTTTGTGGGAGACTATTATGTCATGTTCGACAAAATATTTACCGAGGAATATGAGTCTTGGCTTGAGAGCGATGTCGCTGAAGCGAAATTTCAAGAATGGCAAAAAGGAAGAAAAGAGAAAGAACGGGAGGCGGATAAAACGCCAAAGAAGTCTTTTCAGAAGTCTTATAAAGACACCTTTTTCAATACCGAAAGTGAGATTGGTGGTGCGGCTAAAGACATGCTCATTAAATGGGAGGAGGGTGATACCGAAGTCCGTGGTCTTTGGAACCTTATGAACACATGGGTATTCAAAGGGTTTGATGAGACCTACGAAAGCTTAGGCGTTGTTTTTGAACACGTTTATCGCGAATCCGAAACCTACCTTCTTGGTAAAGACATCGTAAACAAAGGTGTCGAACGTGGAGTCTTTAAGACCATCGAGGGTGGCGCTATCGCCTGCGATCTTGAGACGGTGGGGCTAAAAGGTGAGAAAATTCTTCAACGTAGTAACGGTACCAGTGTGTATATGACCCAAGATTTGGGGACGGCTTTAGCACGTTTCGAAGAGTACGAGATGGACCATATGGTATATGTTGTTGGGGATGAACAAGATTATCATTTCAAAGTGTTGTTTGCGATTTTGGAGGCGCTCGATCCAAAACTTGCCAATCGGATGAAGCATCTTTCGTACGGAATGGTTTTGCTTCCGGAAGGAAAGATGAAATCACGAGAGGGGAAGGTTGTTGATGCTGATGATTTAATCGAACAAATGCATGTACTTGCTCATGAGTCTGTCGAAGAGCGTTATCCCGATTTAGATGAGGTTGAAAAACGTAAGCGTTCGGTGGCGATTGGAAACGCTGCGTTAAAATTTTATATTCTCGACTTTAATCCCAAAACTACCGTTACTTTTGATCCGAAGAAGTCGATTGCGTTTGAAGGTCGAACGGGGCCTTATTGTTTGTATTCCTACGCACGCATTCAATCTATCGGGCGAAAGGTCGGCGGCTGGCCTGAATTATCTGAAGAAGAACGCGAGGCCGCGCTTAGTGCCTTAGGTACCGATGTGGAAATGCAATTAGTAAATGAGCTTACCGATTGGCCGCGAATGGTTCAATTATCTGCAAGGCTTATGGACCCGAGTAAAATCACCGAACAGCTTTATAAATTATGTAAGGCTTTTAGCACGATGTATAATGACAACGACCATCGTATTAAGGATATTGAAGGTCCGCGAAGAGACGGACTTTTGTTATTGACCGAGGCCGTCGCAAAAACTTTGAAGACGGGTTTGGATGTCATTGGTATTGAAGCTCTTAACGAAATGTAGTCGAATTTGGAAGAGATTAGTGGGGTTGATTTTGAGGCAAAAAATTACGGAAGATTTTGTAGAGCAATTGGACGGTATCGTCTCAAAATATGAAGAGATGGTCCGGATGTTTAAGCATCGAGATCTCAGCGATATAGCTGAGGCCGGACGGCGGTCACTCGTGTTATCGCTCGAGCAAAAACAAATTACTGCCTGGTTACAGTTGAGAAATGATGCGGCACACGGACATTATGATCGTTACGAGTTTGAGCAGGTCAAAGCGATGATTATTGGAATTAGAATTTCATGGTTTCTATGATCCCAAAGTAGTTCAAGCTTTTAGCTTGTTAACGAGGGAAACTTCCCGGCGCCCAATATTTCTTCGGATTGTAAGAGTGGCGACGTTAAATTCGAGGGGACAAATGTTCGATGATAAAGTTAAGAAACGCTTGGGTTCTAGCAGGAAGAAACTCTCTGGCCGGATAAACCGCATAAACGGGAAGTTCGTTTGTGGGTTGATGTTCGGGCAAGATCTGCACCAATTTTCCGGTTTCAAAACTATCTCTAAGTATCGTTTCATCAATAAGTAAAATACCTAAGCCCGCGATGGCGGCGTCAATCAAAGCGGTTCCATCATTTATAAACAACGGGCCTTTAACCGTGACCGATGTTTCCCCCTCAGGTCCTTGGAAGTGCCAATGATTCATTTTTCCTTCGCTATTAGCGTAATAGAGGCAAGGGAAATTCACTAAATCGAGCGCGTTTTTTGGGTGGCCAAATTGTTCTAAAAACGCCGGACTCGCGCATAGTTTACCGCGAAGGGTTCCCAATTTTCGCGCGATGAGGCTTGAGTCTTGAAGGTGACCGGTACGGATGGCGACATCGATTTGTTCTTCAACCAGGTCGGCGTAATGGTCTTCCAGCTGAAGGTTCACTTCCACTAAGGGGAATTGTTTTAAGAAATCAGATAGGACAGGAATGAGATGCATACGCCCATGCGTACCTGAACACGTTATTTTTAAATGCCCACGAACATCGTTTTGATGATCGTCACGGATGTTTTCGACCGCTAAGAAGGCATTTTCAATTTTCTGGGCCTCCATTAAGATTTCAGCCCCTACTGCTGTCAAAGAAAGTTTACGTGTGGTTCTTTGGAGAAGACGAGCACCCAACTTTTCTTCGAGAGTTTTTAATTGTTTACTCACCGATGAACGACTTTGGCCTCGATATTGGGCCGCGGCGGACAAGCTTCCCAAGCGTACAATGCAGGAAAAAAGGGCTAAGCCGGCTAGTTGGTCATATGTTTTCGACACCAATAAACTCTCTTTTGGTTCCGTAGAGGAAACAAACTAAGGCCGTTATCAAATCTAATCAACCCCATTGAAGGGGGTTAGATTGCATGGTGAATAAGGAAAACAATTACCCACTTTATCAAGAGATAGAGCCACTAAAGGAAATAGTATGTTTAAGAAAATGTTAGGAATTGCGCCAACTTTAGAAGACGACGGTTCTTATAGCCCATCAAAACTTGCGTTGAAGTTGGGCGTGCAAACAAAGACGGATTATGAAGAGATCTCTTATGAGCGCTATCAAGGTAAAAGAACCAAAATTTTGGTGATTTTTACGGAACAAAAAAACATGACCATGCAAAATGGCAAGATGTTCTCAACGGGAAATCATCCCGTCGAAGCGATCGTGCCGATGTTACATTTGAGAGAAGCGGGATTTGAATTTAATATCGTAACACCGACCGGGAAACCGGTGGTTTTCGAAATGTGGGCGATGCCAAATGAAGATGAAAAAGTTCTAAATTTTTACGAAGAATATAAAGAACAATTTGAAAAGCCGGGAAACTTGTCCGATTTTGTTTCGAGCTCTCTTGGCAGTGATGCCGCTTACGCGGCAGTTTTTGTTCCTGGCGGACATGGCGCTATGTTGGGGATTCCTGAAGACAATAATGTGGGCGAAGTCCTTCGTTGGGCGCATAATAAAGATTTGTTTACGATCACCTTATGCCACGGACCGGGTTCACTTTTATCCACACAATTAGATGGTAACGAGTTTATTTATAAAGGATACAAAATGGCGGTTTTTCCGGATTCGGTGGATAAGCAAACACCGAAGATTGGTTACTTGCCGGGTCAAATGCCGTGGGGATTAAGTGAAAAGCTTGCAGGACTTGGCGTAACCCTCGTTAATAAAAAATCAGATAAAACGACTCAGCTTGATCGGAAATTAATTACTGGTGCAAGCCCGCTTGCATCTAACGAGCTTGGAAAACTCGCTGCGAAAACTCTGGTGAGTAAACTCACGTAATTTAGGGAGTTGTCTAGATGCTGTCTCGCTGATCGACTTGGTATTTTAGGATTGATCCTTCACAATACATAAACTATATCTTCGGGACACAACGGAGGTTGATATGGATTCGAGATTAAAAGTATTTTCGGGAAGAAGTCACCCTCAATTTGCGGAATCAATTTGCAAAAATCTGGGTATTGAGATGGGGAAGAGCCATACGGTTACATTTAGTAACGAGAATATGATGGTTCAGATAGATGAAAATGTTCGCCAGTGCGATGTATACGTGGTCCAGACCTCGTGTCCTCCAGTACATCGGAATCTCTTCGAACTTTTGAATATGATCGATGCGCTTCGTTCAGCATCCGCTGCTCGTATTACGGCAGTCCTTCCGTACATCCCGTACATTCGAAGCGATAAAAAAGACCGACCGCGTATCAGTATCACAGCAAAATTGGTTGCGGATCTTCTGCAAACTGCCGGCGCAGATCGAATTTTGACGATGGATATGCATACACCACAGGCGCAAGGGTTCTTTGATATCCCTGTTGACCAGCTTCTCGGAGCGGGGCCGATTTGTGAACGCATAAAGAGAGAAAATCTCGACAATTGGATTCTGGTGGCTGCCGATGTGGGTGAAGCTAAAGATATTGGTCGCTATGCAAATCGCCTCGATCTTCAATTTGCGATTATCGATAAGAGGCGTGTTGGTGATAATAACAAGCCTGAATGCGTTCACCTTATCGGAGAAGTGGAGGGTAAAACGGCTCTCATCGTTGATGACGAAATCGCAAGTGGTGGCACTCTTGTAGCTGCAGCCGAGTTTTTGAAAGGGCACGGCGCTACAAACGTTATCGCGACTGCGACGCATCCGGTATTTTCTCCCGGTGTTGCGGGTCGTATTGAAAATGCGTTTATCGATAAAGTTATCGTCACAGATACCATTCCTATTCGCCCCGACGAGATTTCGCCTAAGTTGGAAGTGTTAACTGTAGCCGATCATTTTGCGTCTGCGATTGCGCGGATTCACGATGGCCGAAGTGTCTCTGCATTGTTTAAATAATCACGTTTAGATCAAAGCACACAATCCTCCGAAATGTAGACCCAAGTTCCCTTTATTTGAAATGTATCGCGAAACCTTGCGTGAATTTACGCAGTCACGACCGAAAAGAACCGGTGATCGTGTAAGCGAAACAATCCGTCGTATTTCTAGGCTAATGTTTGGATGAGTGGGGCCTGTCCCACCGGCTCACGAAGATGTTTTAAGTTTGGCCTTTAGAATCTTTCTGTTTTGAGAAAGTATGCTCAGATGACAAATTCCATATCTTCAAGCGAGCCTTTTCCCTCACGAATGACGGCAGGATAATCGCCTGATAAGTCCAAAACAGTCGAAGGTTCAGGTTGCAAATATCCTCCGTCCACGACGATTGAAACAGCATGTCCGTAAGCTTCTTTCAAAGAGGCAGGATCTGCAATAAGTTCTTCGTCAATCATCGCGCTGGTTGTCAAAATTGCGTTACCTAGACCTTTTACCATTTCTACCGGTATGGCTGCATCGGGGACGCGGATACCGACAGTTTTTCTTTTTTTCAGGGAGGTTTTCGGAATACGTTTGGTCGCCTCTAAAATAAAAGTGTAGGGCCCCGGCAATAAGCGCCTTAAAATTCGATGCGCGTCATTATTGATGACGGCGTATTCGGCGACGTTTTTTAAATCGTGACAAATATAAGCCAATGGTGAATGTTCGGGTGACTTTTTTATTTCTGCCACGAGTGCATTCAGTTTTGCGACAGCGTCGCGATTAAGCATATCACACCCAATCGCGTAAACGGTGTCGGTTGGATAAGCTACCAATTGGCCGTCTTTAAGCGCATCGATAACCTTGTCCATTTTTCGTGGCTGAGGCGTTGACGGATTGATTTCTATAATTTGGGCCATTAGGATCTCGGCAGTCTAATTTTTGGATCGTCAGGATTTTTTGCATACATGAGAATCATATTGCCGATCCGTTGGACGACGGCGGCGCCGGTGGCGTTGTGAAGCGTTCTTGCAACCTCTTCGACGGCATCGCGATCGTGTATCTTTAATTTTATGAGCTCGTGGCTAAGCAACGCAATCTGCGTGTTCTCGATAAGGTTTTCACTTACCCCATTCTGTCCAACCATGACGACAGGTTTCAAACTATGTCCAAGTCCCCTGAGGTGACGCCGTTGTTTGCTCGAGAGATTTGGACTTAGTTCTTCTATGAGTCCCATGAAATTACCTTCTACTATTCGTGTTTTCGGCGAAGAGATACCATTTCAAAGAGGGGTTTTCAACAGGGTTTGTCGGCGCTATAGTCCTGTTTTTCAAACGACGAGAATTACGTTGAAAATCTGCCCAAAATGCCAAACCAAATTCAAAGAGGACGAGTCCTTTTGTTCAAAGGATGGAACTAAGCTTGAATATCTTGGAGAAAAGAAAGGCGGATTAGCGAACCAAGTACTCAACGACAGCGTACGTTTGGACCGTTTTTTAACGGCTGACGCGATGGCTGAACGATATTTAGGTGTTCTTTTGGGAGAGAATCAACCTACATCGGTAACGGTATTTAATCAGAAGTTCATTCCGATCGCTGAGGCAAAAAAGCGGATGGAAACGGCGCGATTGTTGGTTGGCGCACCACTTCCCAAAGAAATCAACATCGCTTTACGATCCAATTTTGAATATACCCCACCCTATATTATCCACTCCGTTCCGGCTGGGCGTAGCGTGCGAGAGCTGCTTGATCAAAAAGAAAGATTACCTTGGGAGCTCGCAGCGAAAATTATTGCCTCGACTGCTCGAGTTTTAGAATGGCTTCACGAGCATGGAATTCTCTTTCGAGCGATTCACCCGGGAGCCATATTCGTTAGCGATATTGAATCGGGAAAAGTACAACTAGCCGAATGGGCATACGACTCACTGATGGATATAGATTCTCCACTTGCGGCGTTGAAAAAAAATCCAAATGCATTTGTTGGGCACGTGAATTATCTCGCACCGGAACTCGCTGTTGATTTTCAGCAAGGCGACGTCCGTTCTACCGTCTATGCGCTAGGAATATTGCTCTACGAGATGATCACGGGTGTTGCGCCGATGCAAGCCGCAACGTCCGCTGAAACATTAAGTCGGCATAAGTTGGAAAAACCACTCCCAATTCATCTAGCCGCTCCGAATACAACCTTTCATCCTGATCTCGGCGAGATTATTGATCGGATGTTGTCCAAGAAAAAGACGAACCGATTTCAAGCTCCCGGTGCAATTATTTCTGTTCTGTCCAATCTATTGGACGTCTCGCCGCTCGATCTCGCTCCCAAGCTTAGGCGAAGCGAAATGCGGGAGAACGAGTTATTTCAGACCATTGATATGGAGAGCGTAGATCGTAAAAGCATTCCAGATCTTGCTCCCTTAGAAGATGATCGGGCGGGTTCTCAGCAACAGACAGCGATGATGCACGCGATCAGATCTGCTGAGGATTCAGTCCAAACGAGAGAGTCGCCACGCAAAGATACGCAGCCTTCGATTGAAGTCGACTTTGGAGACGATGCGCCACGTTCAGTGGAAGTGAACTTCGATCCGCTGCCAGTGCCTGCCAAGCCCTTACCTTTGCAAACAATCCACTCTAGCAAACCCATTTCCGAAGAGGTCACGGAGAAAAGAAAGCGCGACGTGATCACATCCTCTCAACATAGAGCTCTCGAAGAGGCTGCGAAAAAACGTGAAGACCAGGAAAACGCGAAAAAAGCGGAAGCGATAGCCGCAGAAAAGAAGCGTAAAGAGATTGAGACCTCCGATAGGCATAAGGCTTTGCGACTGGCGACTGAAGAAGCCAAGAAACGTAAGGAAATCGAAAAAGAACAAAAAGTCGCGGAGTTACGCGAGATCGAGGCTGAACTTAAGGACACGACTAATTTCGATAAGAAAAACAAATCCAACGGCGCAGCGAAGGTTTCAGTGTCAGCAGAACTACATATCGAGCCAGAAGAAAAACCCGAAGTTGAAACCGCACTTGAAGAAGATTCGGGATGGTTTTCTGAATCCAAGGACGAGGCCTGGGAACGATCGCTAGAACGAGAAGACGTTGAGGAAACAAAGACCCAACAAAAAAAGATAGGTCTCGCCGTATTTATTGCCGCTCTTTTATTTGGAATCCTTGCGTTCGTCTATTTTGAATACGTATATGAGGCCGAAGTCGAGGAAGTTGAAGTCGTAGAAGCGGCGTCCAATATATCCGGAAGTATACCGAAATCTAAAGAAGCGCAGATTGTCCATTTGGCGAAGAAATTTTCTGAAGCGATAGCTGCGAATCGATTGGTTACGCCACTCGGAGATTCGGGGGCGTCCTATTTGGAAGAACTCGGTATTTTGGAACCCGATTCCGACGCTTATCAGTCAGCAAGAATAGAGTTCTTTGATGTGGTTTTGGAGAAATCTGAATCGATGTCGGTCGACAAAGCTATCAATCTGGTGCGAGAGGCTCAGAAGTTGGATCCAGGTCATAAGAAGTTAAAGGCACGATTCAAAGTACTCAACGCGGAATACTCAGGAAACGCTAAGGAGCCCGAAACCGAGGAACAAGCAGCTGAAAAAGCGAAGATCGAAGCCCTTATCAAAAAAGCGAAGTCCCAGCTGCGCGATAACGAATCAGATGCTGCCAGAGAGTCGTATTTAGAAGCCTATGCGATCACTTCAGCCGATCATCGCGTAACGGGTGGGTTAGGGCGTACTGCTTGTTCCCGCCCAAAGAAGCCAGTCAAATGGTCCCATCATGAAACCGTCGATCAATCCGACAATGACTATTGGAATCGTT
>CALJNB010000039.1 GCA_937981985.1 uncultured bacterium | reverse complement strand
CGCCTGAGTTCGACAGCATCATCAACAAAGTGAAAAAAGACGCCGACCGAAGGGATGCCACTAGGTAGAACTTCTGATGTGGCGATATTTAGGATAGCCGTTTTTTGGGTGGATTCAGGTTCGAAAGTTTCCACACTTAATTCGGTGGTTTGAGACCAGGCCGTGTAAGGAATACTCAGGAACAGGAGGCATAGCCAAAGCGTGTTTGCGTTTTTCATTTTGAGCCGTCAACAACATGAATTTAATTTCTTGCAATTTTATATCATGAATCCGCACTCGAGCAACAATATAAGGTCAATTACTCTTTGAGTATATGACCGTGTTATTCGCATTGAGGAGTATTGCTTTCGCGCTCTATTCTAGAGGCGAACAACGTTTTCGATGTTATCCGGAAGTGTGTTTCGGGTGTCAAGAATGAGTGACGCGTGTTCAACCACGAGGTCATAATCGACACCTTTATGATTCGTTGTAATAATTACTATATCGGCAGAGCTAACCAAGTCCGCAGTCAATGCTTTTGATGACGCGTCAAATGAGGGAATTCTGTCGATATAGGGATCATGGTAGGAGAGGTCGGCTCCCCATTCTTTGGTTAAGATTTGCCAGATGTCCAAAGCAGGAGATTCGCGTAAATCGTTAATGTTAGATTTATAAGCTACACCAAGCAGAAGAACTTTCGCGCCGTTCAGACTCTTTTTGTGTGTATTTAAGACGCGAACCAACTTCTGGGTCACGAATTGTGGCATGTTACCGTTTACATCGGTGGCAAGTTCGATAAATCGATTATAGAAACCGAAGGACTTGGCTTTCCACGACAAGTAACTAGGATCCAAGGGAATGCAATGTCCACCAATTCCTGGGCCTGGATAAAATGGCATATATCCGAAAGGTTTCGATGCTGCCGCTTCGATTACGTTCCAGATATCTATATTCATACGATCACACATCATCGCCATCTCATTGACCAAAGCGATGTTAACGGCTCGAAAAGTGTTCTCTAGTAATTTGACTAACTCGGCCTCGCGTGATGAACGTACGGGATGAACGAGATCGACAACTTCTGTGTAAAAAGCAGTGATAAGTTCGGTCGACTGTTCGCTTACGCCACCGACAACTTTGGGTGTGTTTTTAAGTCCATATTTGGCATTGCCTGGATCAACGCGTTCTGGCGAGAAAGCTACGAATAAATCGACATCTAGCTTGCAGTTTCCGGTTTCAAGGAGTGGAACCAATACTTCCTCGGTGGTTCCCGGATAGGTGGTGGATTCCAATATGACTAAAACGGGCCCACTTAAAAATGGGGCCATGCTGGTTGAGGATGCCTGGATGTAGCTGATATCCGGGTCGCGTGTCTTACGAAGTGGTGTGGGAACGCAAATAGAGACGATATCAGCGTCTTTGACGACCTCATATTTTGTGGTCGCCGAGTAAAGGCCTCGATCGATCGCGTTCTTCAATTGCTCATCTGAAATATCAAAAATATAACTTTCCGCGCGGTTAAGTTGGTCCACACGACTTTGATTGGTATCAATTCCGATACATTTGAAACCGGCTTCCACGAGTTCCATCGCAAGCGGTAGTCCTACATAACCTTGTCCGATTACAACTACGGTTGCTTCTTTGTTTGCGATTTTTGTCTTGAGGGCGGCGGCGCCTTTGATTTCAGTCATTTATCAATCTCACATAAAGTGGTGTTTTACGAAGCGCAGATACAGGAAAAACCTTCTTTATTCCACACCTGAATGTCGATCGCGTGGACAATATCGATAAGATATTTGATTTGACTCGCTTTGCGTGTTTTTTGCGGCAAATTTTCATCCTTAAAAGCGCGATGCGGAACTCCAAAAACAATTGCGTCCGAGTTTAGCGATTCGGAAAAGTTACCCATCTTCGCTACGGGGTCCCAAATTTTGACGTCGATATGATTCGATTCGAGAAGTTCTTTTAGATCCATTGCTTTTGAAAAACGAAGATCGTCACAATCTGCTTTGTAGCTGATTCCCCATAGCGCCACGGATCGTATTCGATGGTGTTGAAGCGTTTTCAGAACCCGTTCAATCTGACCTTCATTGGTGCTTCGAATGGCGCCGAATAGGGAGCCCGAATCTAGGGTACGCGTCGAGGGTGCAAGGCACGCTCCGCCTGCTCCTAAACCGGGAGTTAATATGTTTACGCGCGGATGGGTGTTTGCAATTTCAACGACTTGGCGTACGTCGGTTTGGTTTTCGGCGCAGATTTCGGAAAGCCGGTTTGCAAAAGCGATATTGGCGTCACGAAATGCGTTCTCTGAAAGCTTCACCGTTTCAGCTATTTTTGTAGATGTCACCAACGTTGAGATCCCTAAGGAGTCGTAGAATGTGCTCGCTTTTTTCAAAGCGTTTTCATTTTTTGAAGCGATACATCTCGGGACCGTGGATAGTTCGTGAAAAACTGACCCAGGGGCGACTCGTTCAGGACAATAGACGAGACCTCCTTTGAATTGTTCGGCAAGTCGTTCGACCGCACCTATAGGTAAGGTGGATTCGATAATAACTAAGGAATTTGGCGAGATGGCCTCAATTTTTTTGAGCGTTTGTTCGATTAGGATTGTCTCAAAGCAACCGGACAGACCTAAGGTGGGTATCGCTACAATATAGAGTTCTGCGGCGATAAATTCGGTTGTGAAGATGAGTTGTGTATCTTCGAAACGACTCTTGAGACCTTCCTCCAAGAAGGGCAAAACACCTTCATTTAGAGAGGCGATATAATCCACGTTCTTATCGACGCCCGAAACGGTCTCATGTTTTTCAGCTACGATTAGCGCGGTGGGTAAACCAATTCTTCCCAGCCCAATGACCGCTATAGATGTGAACATTTTTAACATTTCATTTCTCAATATTGTTGAACGTGGCGTGGGTTAGTGGCTCGGGATAGCATGTGTTAACGTGACTATTAGGTCTGTATAAGGCTCATCCCATTCGGTGTCATTAGGAGTTGATGATTATTTAGTCGATTTTTTCTAGTACGATTTTGTCGATTCCAGCCACGAAAGATTTCGATGCCGCGTTCTTTGCGTTAACTCGGAGCGTAATACTGCTCAGGCCCTTTTTTAGCTTAATAGATGAGGTTGACTTCCATTTTTTCATTTCTACTTTTTTACTAAATCCATCGTAGAAAGGAAGCAAAGGTTTGCCCCCTATTTCGATATTAAAAATCCCATAATCGGGTCCATTCCCGAACACAGCGCTCACTTGGTAATTACCGTCTTCGAAAATATATTGGTTAAAGGTCATAAACGCACCGCTCGTTTTCGCCTCAAAGAGGAGCTGTGAACCGGGGATCTTCCAAGGGCGCATGTTTTGAGCAAGCGCATATCCTTCTTTCCGAATCGGAACGGGGAACTTTGTTTCCGCTTCTATGGTGATCTTTTTGGGATTCGGGCTCAATCTAATTTTACGAAGCTTACCTCTATGGTTGATCTTATAGAATTCACGTTCAGGATAATAGGTTGCCAATTGCGTGTTAACTGCATTTCCTTGATCGAGCGCGACGATATATTCGCCGTCTAAATTCGCGTTATTCAACCAGAAGCCGGTCCAGTACATTCGAGACACCGGCGGTACGAGAATAACGGCATTCTTCAAATCTGCTTTGAGAATTGCGCTCGCAACGTTTTTGTGATGCTTCCAATAACCTAGATATTGTTTCCATTTAGTGGGTAGTTTTACGTTTAGATTGAACGCGACGGCCGTGAAGAAAGCGGTCAAAACGAACGCGTAAACGAAACGCTCTTTAAGCGCCTCCATCTTAGTTTCGCTCTTTTTTTCGAGAGAATCTGCGTGTTTATCTTCCGGATCGCGTATCGTCTCCAGAACACATTTGCCTCCCAGAACGACGAGAAGAATACAAAAAGGAATGCTTTCGAAATAATAGCGACTACCGGCGTGATAATAGTAAAAAAAGTAAACCGACATAAGGCTTATCGGCATTGCCAAAATGAGATATTTTGCTTTTGCGCTTCTGTTTAACCAAGGCAAAAAGACAAATAGTGCCCCGAATCCCAATCCGAATAAATCAAAGCGAAAAGATTCAAGTCGAATGCGGGTTACTTCTATTGCACGCCGAAAAGTGAATCCATTTTTTCCCAAGTCTGGCCCATGTTCATATCTACAACCAATGCCATCTCCGATTCCCAACCTATGACAATTTTTTGTGGCCTCGGTTAAGTTGAAATAATGGTCTTGCGGAAATGTAAAAAGGGACCCTGATAAAGAGAGGTTATAGAAGGCTTGGAATAGTGCACCCGGCAGAAAACCCAATATTAAGAACAACACATTTTTCGGGTGGATTTTTTTTTGAAAAACCATAAAGAGTCCGGTCAACGTAACCGGAAGCGTTAGCGCAACGGTAGTTGCTGCACGTATAGAGAAGAGTGCACCCGCTGAAAGACCAGCAAGTAAGAACCATCGTGATTGCCCGTTTTCAAATCCCCTGACGCAGCCGTAAAATGCGATTAAACAAAAAGCTAGGGCCGGACCGTGCGCCATCATCGAAGCTGATTGAAAGAGGAAGGTGGTGCACCCGACAAGGACCATAACCGACCACCGTCCGACAGATTCCCCAAATAGGCGTCGCGCGATACCGAAGAAAAAAAGGACACTTAGCCCGCCCATGATAGGACCCATTATCCACGGCGCTCCGAGTCGTTGCCCCAAACCTAACAATAGGGGCCAGCCGGGTTGAAAAAGGCTGTACATTTTTCCGTCGTTTACGAAAAAGCGGTATTGGAAAAAATCCGCTAGGGGATGAGAATTAACCGAGAAGCTGCCCGAGTTAAGAATCGTTGCTTGGAAAAAATAGTTAATTTCATCTTGGATTTTTGGAATGCCATCCAGAGGTCCCGTGGCTATAGCACAACAAAAAAGGAAAGCGGCCAGCGCGGCTGTGGGCCCAAATATTATCGCCGGTACGTTTATGAATTTTCGATTTATTTTTCTGAGAAGGTGAGGACCCAGTCCCAGAAAAACAAGAAAAGGCAGCAGCCAATATATTGCCATTGACCAGGGCTGTGTTTTAAAAATATTTGCGATTCCAAATAGGTAAAGTGAACCTATTACGAGACCTGAAAAAGGTCGGAGAAATTTCCAGATTTTTTCTTTCATTGCCTTAGGGGAGGGCCGTCTTCAAAGAATCGAAAAGGGTAATATAGGCGTTTGCAATACGCGTGTATTCGCCGTTTTTGTTTCGTTCATCGAAACGACTGGAGAGCGAAAATATCTTCTCATCGAGTAGACTCAGGACTTCCTGTGAATCATGGGTGTCAAATCCATCCAGTTCCGGAAGTTCATGGTTTTGTTCGATATGTGCTGAAACGAATGAGCGGCTCGCCAGCCAATAACCAAACCGATCTGTTGGTGTACCTTGTGTGTTCGCGATTTTTAAAAAGCGATCAATGTTGACTTTGCCACGTTCTAAATCGCCGATAAGTGAAAGATAGAAAAGTTGTCTTCCGGCAGACCAGATTCCCGCGAAACCGATATTTCCTAATTGATTAACACTTTCGCGGTAATGCCGTTCAGCTTCATCGAAGCGTGAAGCGCGGATGAGTGGAATCAACGACGCGCATTGGGTGATCATTGGTTGGCCATCCCCACAACTCATTTTTCCCGATAGAATAGGTTCGGCATCCGAAAGCGCGCGTTCGGGTTGGTCTAAGTAGACGTGATAGAGGACGCTCGTTGAACGATCGCAGACCAGACATGTTCGATGACCTGGGGGCGCTATCTTCCATTTTTTATAGATTTCGGTTGCGCCCTCGCGGTCGCCAATTCCCAATTTTCCATAAAGACGGCAATGCAGGACGTCTCTCATTGGCAGCCCCAACTTTCTATACTCGTCTTCCATGTGTTGAAAAGTTGTCTCGATTTGTTGCAAAGAATAATCTGGATAAGAACGCAAAATTCCTGTCACAATTGAATACAATTCGATGATCGAAGCTTTTGGAATCATGGGTCCACAATGTTCGATGTTCGCCAAACACCAAGCAAATGAGACCAAAGATTTCTCGGGATCAACAGGAGCGATCGAAAAGGTATAAAGATAGCGGGCTAAAAGTTCGCAATCTTTACGCCCTTCATCGGATGCCAGCTGTATTGCCTCGGCTAACTTATTCGCAGTTTCGGGGGAATAATTCTCTTCTTGTGCACTATCAATAAGTGCAAAATACTTTTCATCAAACTCAGACATTGAAGAGATTCTCGAAGGGAAGCCACAGCTTTACACCGATATTTAAAATATTGGAATCATAAATAATTACTTGAAGTTCAAGCAGGCTTGAACTATGTGAACATAGAACAGCGGGCGAGCTTGCACAAATTTCACGAGTAGTGTGTCTGAGACGTTAATTGTTCATGAATTATCGAGCGTTTTTGAAACTTCGTAACGTAGGGCGCAACGCATGCGCATTTATATGAATAAACAAATCAAAGCCTTTATCGATGTCGTAAATTCAGACATCAACACCCTACTCAGTCCTGAAAACCTTAACGGCTATAACACGTCAAGCGGTCAGTCCTTATGGGACGGTGCGCAGTTTAACGTTAACGCTGGTGGTAAAAGGGTGCGGCCGATGTTGGTGCACTGTTTTGCAGATATGGTCGGGTTAGATGCAGCCGCGGCGAGACCGATCGCAGTAACCGCGGAATTGATTCATGCCGCAAGTTTGGTTCATGACGATGTTATCGATGAAGCAGAAGAGAGACGCAACCAGATTTGCGTGCATAAGAAGTGGGATACCAAAACTGCTATTCTTTGCGGCGATATTATGTTTGCCTTGGCCTTCCAGAATCTCGCTCATCTAAAGCATCGGGTTATGGTCACCGCCGCGGATGTGCTTCGAGAAATGTCTTGTTCGGTAATTGACGAATTCGAAGCCCGGGAAACCATTCTTGACCTCCAACCTTGGCGTTCTATCGCCGAGGGTAAAACCGGAGCCCTCTTTGCTTGGTGTGGACTTGGTCCCGCGATCGAATCCGGTAACGGAAAGGCAGAAGAACATTTCACAGCCGTGGGTCGACATCTCGGCGTTGCGTTTCAACTCGCTGATGACTTGAAGGACGTCCTTCCAAATCAGGGTAAAGATCGTTTTGCAGATCTAAGAAATGCCAATCCATCGTTTTTAATTACGAAAGCGGTAGAAGCTGATCCGCGATTTCGCACGGAAGTGGAGGCTTTTTGGGCTACTGATCGTTCTTCAAATGCTGACTTAGAACGTCTTGGAGAACGCGTCGTCACTTTGGGTTTCGAGCCTGCCATTGAGGCGTTAAAGGATGAGGTTCAGCTTGGTTTGGAACCATTGAGGCACTATGCAGATAAGGCCAGTGCACAGGACCTTATACGGTGGGCCGAGACTAATCTGGGTACTTATTTAAATTCGGTGGCAGCATGAATTTCCTTGAACACGCAGTGGAGCTAGATTGGCGACATTCAACGATCGAGGCGGTCGGAGATGTCATCGAATTCTGGGGTTTCAAACGTAACCAAGGGCGCGTTTGGGCTCATCTATATTTATCAACCTCCCCGAAATCAGCTGCTGAACTTCAGGATGAACTCGGCATGTCTAAGGGAGCTGTTTCGATGTTACTCCGAGACTTGGAGTATTGGCGAGTGTTGAAGAAAACACGAATCCCCAATCGTCGTGCTTGGCTTTACTCACCAGAAACGAATCTTAAAGAAATGATTGGCCGCGTTCTGAGGGAAAGGGAATTGCATTTTATCTCCGAGGTTTCTGAGACCCTAAAAAAAGCCGAAGCGGATGCAAAAGCCGAAGGTGTAGATCCCATAATCGTATCTCGCCTTACCAAAATGAGAATTTTTGCGGACGGAATGAAAAAAGCGATGGATCTATTTATTACCGGTGCTCAGCTCGATTTACGTTCGGTTATGGACGTATTTAGGCCAACCAAAGCCATCGTCGCGCACTTTAAAACGAAGAGGAGAAAATAATGTTCATTGTATACAAACCCGGTTGCGAGACTGCGGCAGACGAAAAGATTCTCCACGAAAATAAGGTTCATTTTAATCTTTTTAGTGATGCGAGGTATCCGCTTATCCGGGTCAATTCCTTGAACGCTGAGCTATCTTCGCTATTCAGCAAGAAGGAGGATGTCCTGAAGATCGTCGACGGTCCCAATTACGTCCTCGCTTCTCGTTTAATCGATAGACGACTGCATACCTTTTCGATTGGGGATACTGCATTCGCTCGCGATAAAGTGGTCGTCATCGCCGGTCCTTGTAGCGTGACGAACGACGATACTTTGATGCCGATTGCACTGCGTTGTAAAGCGGCCGGCGCTTCTTTGATTCGTGGCGGAATCTTTAAACCACGTACCTCTCCATACGATTTTCAAGGTATTGGGGAGGCAGGTTTAGAGCTTGTTGATGAGGTGGAGAAAGCCGTATTACCCTTTGTTTCTGAAGTCATGAGCGAAGAACAAGTCGATATTCTGGCGCCTCATGTTTCGGCATTCCAGGTGGGCGCGCGAAATATGCAAAACTTCAATCTCTTGAAACGATTGGGTAAACAAGATTTGCCTGTTGTTCTCAAGCAAGGTTTTGGTTGTACATTGGTGGAGTTTTTAAACGCTGCCGAATATGTCCTCAGCGGTGGAAACGAAAACGTTGCCTTGGTTATTCGAGGGATTAGAAGTTATGAGAAAGCAACGCGCTTTACGCTGGATTTAGGCGCGATCGGATGGCTAAAAAAGGAAACACGCTTACCTATCATCGTCGATCCTTCACATGCAATTGGTCAAGCTGACCTTATCGCTGGCGCTGCTAAAGCTGCGGTTGCCGCTGGTGCGGATGGTTTGATGGTCGAAGTCCACAGCCAGCCGGAATCTTCTATTTCCGATGCAGACCAAGCGCTAAGTTTGGAAAGTTTTGAAACGTTAATGATCGACTTGAAGCGAATTGCGGCTGCGGTCGATAAAACAATTTCACAATCCCCAGTTGTACGTTTGGAGGAATCATCATGAATAAAGAAATTTCTACTCTTGCCGGTCCGAGCCGCGATCAGGCACCGCAAATGTTTAATCGTATTGCCGGCCGCTACGATTTTTTGAATCGATTTTTATCAGGTGGACAAGATATTTTGTGGCGAAAACGTGTGCGACGTCATCTGCCAGATCGTAAGGGTCTTAAAGTTTTAGATATGGCCACGGGTACTGCCGATCTACTTTTAGAACTCATTAAAGATCCCCGCGTAGATTCGGTTTTGGGAATCGATCCGTCCAACGAAATGCTGGAAGTCGGGAAAGTTAAAATAGCCTCGCACAAAAAGAAAGATGTCCTTGCTCTCGAACTTGGCAACGCCATAGACATGTCACCCTATCATGGGGCTGATTTTGATATCTCAACGGTTGCTTTTGGCATTCGCAATTTTCCAAATCCCAAAAAGGGACTTCAGGAAATGGCAACATGCATGAAACCCGGTGGCAAAATTATCGTACTTGAATTCTCTGAACCTGAAGGGAAGTTGTTCGGTCCGGTTTATCGGTTCTATCGCGGTTCGATATTGCCATTTATAGGCGGTGTCATTTCGGGCGACAAAGCAGCATACACTTATCTGGATGAAACGATCTCTACATTCCCCTGTGGTGAAGACTTTTTAGAACTCATGAGAAGCGCGGGTCTTGAGAAAGCAAAGCATGACTCTTTTGTTCTCGGTGCTGTTAGTATCTATACGGCTGAAAAGGCTAGCTAATGAATCAGGCCCTTTCGTCCTGGTTGGAATCGGACACGCGTTGGCCGAAGTTTTTCTATGCCGATGTTGATGCCGGTAAGTGGTTTGCGGGTGTTGGCGCGGACGCGATTCTGAAAGTTCAGAGGAAATCGTCGATACATATGATCGAGAAAAGCCTACGCGATTTTACTAAACTTCATTCTTTCGTTTTTTGTGGGATTTGTTTCGATCCAGATGTCGATCATTGCGACGAATGGTCCGAGTTTGGGGCGGCCCAGTTTTTCGCCCCCGCTGAATTACGCGAAGGTGCTCTTTTGGAGTCGTTGGATTGTGAGCTGTTCGATACTTTTCCGACACCGTCGGTAACGTCGGAGTGGGAACATCTTTTTTCTAAAACTTCAAACGCTTTTGCTCAGGGATGTTTAGAGAAAGTGGTGCTCGCCTACCGTGATCGAATCGAGAAAAAAGAGAATGTGTGGGGGAGAATGATGGCAGCGCCCGGTTCCTTTAGATTCGCCTTCAGTCCGAGTCCTGGTCATATTTTTTATGGTGCTTCGCCAGAACTTCTTTTTCGAAA
Organism: uncultured bacterium; assembly: GCA_937981985.1. GTDB lineage: Bacteria > Myxococcota_A > Bradymonadia > Bradymonadales > Bradymonadaceae > CALJNB01. Next base: position 94,624 of record CALJNB010000039.1, on the reverse strand, counting down.
AGACGGCCCTCGAATTCAATCCGATGCTCTAGCCGGTACACGTCCAAAGAGTTTGGGTGCAGAAAAAGACTTGCTCGACGACCCAAAGGAACGTTTGGAACACCAGCTCGTTGTAGAATTTCTCGTCGATAAGCTCGCGAAGTTTTGCAGTCAAGTCGAGATCAGCGAAACAAAAATTAAGCACCTTAAGCACCTCATTCACTTGCACACTCTTGTCGGTGGTAGGGTGGATTCTGAAAATCTAGCGTTTTCTCATTTACACCCCACACCCGCGCTTTGCGGTCTACCACAAGATGCTGCTTTGGAGTTTCTTCGTGAGCACGAAGGCTTTAACCGAGGCTGGTATGGCGGAACGATCGGCATCATTGATAAAGATTTCGAGAGTTTTACCGTAGCGATACGCGCTGTGCTGCAAACGGTTTCGGATGCGTTCGTATATTTTGGTGCGGGTATCGTCCCTGATTCTACTTGTGAATCTGAATGGGCGGAAATCAACTCCAAGCGTTCGGCGATTTTGTCTAATCTTGGAGAAGCATCGTGATTGTCCAAGAGTCCGTTTCCCAGGCTGAACGGGTTGCCATTATTGTCGAAGAGTTTTCGCGTTGTAATTTTACTGAGTTTTGCACGGCCCCAGGTTCTAGAAACACTCCTTTGGTCTTGGCGGGTCTCGAACATAGTGCGATTAATTTTCGGGTTTTTCACGATGAACGTTCGATGGCGTTTTTTGCCTTAGGGATGGCCCGTACTGGCAAAACGATCCCGGTGGTCCTTACCACATCTGGAACTGCGGTCGCCAATCTACTTCCAGCAATAATTGAGGCACGGGCGGATGCGGTCCCGATGTTTTTCATTAGCGCAGACAGACCCGCCTGCCAACTTGGCCGAGGCGCAAATCAGACGATCATTCAGACAGATATTTTTGGGCCAGAAACGCCAACCTTTACGTTCGATGAGAACCTTTCAGGAACTGATGTGCTGGAACTCATCTCGTCTTTGCGTCAAAAATTGTATGAAGACCCGGGTCCGGTCCACATCAATTTACCTTTGAAAAAACCCTTGCTCGATCTTGCCGATCTTTCTTTGATATCGATGAGGTCTAAAGTGGGTGAGTGGTATAAAAGCGGTCGACCTTGGAAAGACCTGCGTTTGGAAAAACAATCTGCCGATGGCGTATCGGCAATAGGTAGCTTCGATACCATTATCGTTGGTGCGAATCACCGCGGTTTAACGCCAAATCTAGAACGCACGATCGGTGGATTTAAAGGGGATACTTTTTTTGATATTCAAAGCGGAAGTTGGACATGTGGAAGCCGTTCACTTTCAGCGGAAGTTTTTTCCGACGCAAAAGGTCATGGACGCCTTCTGATTCTTGGACATCGTTTTACCGAACATCGTGTTTGGGATTGGATTGCCAAATTTGATTACGTTGAACAATGGAAGACCGCTGCCGGTATTTTTGATCCAAACGGCGATATCGATAAAAGCTTTGATGTTCGTTGGCATCATTTGGTTGAGGATTCACCTCGAGTTTCATTTTCAAAAATCAGTCAAAAGGCGGGAGATAAGAAGCTTACCTATAGTACCGTGGTATCCATTGTGACTGCGAATTTGAGTTCTTTTCAAAATGTCCACTTAGCAAATAGTCTAACGATTCGTGCTTTTGATCGTTTTCGTGAATTGGGAGAATTCTCACGATCATCGACACTAACATTCAATAGAGGAGCCAGTGGAATAGATGGAACGTTAGCGACCGGATTGGGGACAGCGTTTGATGGGACATCGACCTTAGTCGTTTGCGGTGATCATGCTTTTCTGTACGACTTATCAATTCTGGCTGATATCAGACGCATGAGTATTCAAGCGACGATAATTATCGTTGATAATGATGGCGGTCGCATCTTCGAACATCTTCCAGTCGTTGAAAATGAAGCTTTAGAAAAATTTTTCGTGGCACCTCCTGAAGTTGATCTCAATGCCGTTATTTCGGCTTTCGGTTTTGCATGTCAACAGGTGAACACAACATCAGCACTAAGCGAGGCATTGTCGGCCAGTTATGTCGGAATACGATTTCTAATCGCAACCGTGGATCCCAAATTTGACCTTAAAGATTTTTATGACAGAACCGAGGAGCGTTTTTCATGACGGCTGTTTCAACACAAACAAAAGCTCCGTGGTTTAGTGCCGCAAGAGTTAAAACACTACCGGCCGCGATCGCTCCTGTTTTGGTAGGGACGATGATTGCTTATCCGAATGTTATCGGTTGGGTTTTTGCGGCGACGATTCTAGCTACCTTGATGATTCAAATCGGTACTAATTTCGCAAATGACTATTTCGACCATATGAATGGTGTGGACAATGACGATCGTCTAGGTCCAGCGCGTGCTACAGCTCAGGGGTGGATTACTCCTGATGTAATGAAGCGCGGTTTTATCATTGCTTTCGGTCTATCTTTTTTAATTGGGCTCTCACTGGTTTACCGTGGTGGACCTCCGATATTGTTGATCGGTTTGCTATCTATTTTGTTTGGTATTCTTTATACGGGCGGTCCCAAGCCTTTGGGGTATTTAGGGTTTGGCGATATTCTCGTTTTTATTTTCTTCGGACCGGTTGCTGTCGCTGGAACCGTGTATGTTCATACCCTCAGTTTCTCTTGGATTGCGGTGCTTTTCGGCTGTGGTGTTGGAGCGGTCACCAACGCGATTCTTATTGTTAACAACAAGCGCGATATTGATAACGATCGTGTTTCAGGGAAAATGACGATGGTGGCGCGTTTTGGTCTCAAGTTTGCAAATATTGAATATATCGCAATGTGGGTAATCGCGATTTTGGCTCCTATTATCGCTGCAATTATTTCCAACCAATACATACTCATGATCGGCGCGATTGGAACGGTGGTTTCTTTGCCTTTGGTATACAAGTTTACGAAAACCGAAGGTGCGCATCTCAATCCGATGCTTGGACAAACCGCCGGCGGCCTAATGTTTTATTCCGCTTTTTGTTGCCTTTCAATTTTTCTTGTGTCTTTCCTGGCTGCGCAATGAGTAATGTTGTTTTCACTGAATATGGAGTACTTCCCTACGCATTGTCGCCGACAGCTCCTTTGATTGTGGGTACAACTCGACTTGAAAAAAGATTGGGCGCGATCGTAAGTGTGAAGGTGAAAACAGACTCAAAATCTTTTGTTGTTCATTCTGATCTCGCTCCGCTTCAAGGTTTTAGTGAAGATGGTCTTCAGGATGGACTAGACGCGTTAGAGCGTTCGCTTCCACGTTGGCTTAATCATGAACTTCCCTTGATCGATTTACGCAAAGGGTTGTCCGAACTTTGGGAGGCATTTGTTGATGTTGAGCCGGACCTTAATGCCTTGTCGTGGTGTATGTTTGGCTTATGTGTTCAAACTCACGCGAAAGTTCGCGGGCTTCTTCCCCGCGACATTTTAAGTTTGGAGACATTCGAACCCGAAGAAGTAGCATTGGAATTTCGTTCCAAAGGAGCTCCTAAATTGAAATTCCACAGCGAGGACGATATCGAACGTATTCTCGCTGCAATGGAAAAACAACCTATACGACTGGATTCCAATTGTATCTTTAACGGTCCTGACGTTCTGAGAATCGGGAAGAGTTTACCGAAGGAGAAAATCGTTTATTGGGAAGAACCGACTCGTGATTCTCGTGCTTTGCAGCAGTTGAGAGAAATGGGTATTCGGGTCGCAAAAGATGAGTCTCTTATGTCGAACGATTGGCAGGTTGACGATTGTGACGCCTACGTTATTAAACCGACAGTTTTGGGTTGGAAGAAAACCGATTCGGTCCTCCGCTACGCTCAGTCCAAGGATTTAGGTATTGCGATAAGCACTGCGTATGAGTCTAGTATTGGCCGAAGTTTTCTACGCGAACTTGCCTGTGCGACAGGACCAAAAACTACACTGGGTCTAGGTGGTCAGGATCTATTCACCAATGATATTAAGATCGAAGAGATAGCGAATGCTATTTGATTCAGATTTATTCGAGGAAGTCGCATACATCGAAGCATCGAATTCGGTTTCCTTTCGTCAGCTTTTCGAAGACGCATCGGGTTTGTCAAGATTAATTGAAGCAGAGTTTAAGGGATGTAACTTCGTCGGAATTCAAACGAAAACATCTTCGAAGTTATTGCACCTTATTCTCGCGATTTGGATGTCTGATAAGACACCAGTACTTTTTCATCCTCGATTCCCCCAAGAAATCGTTGATGCTTTGGTTGAGTCTGTCGGTTTGAAGAACGCTATCATTGACGAGTCACAAATAAAAAAATTGTTCTCGAAATCGACACCGTCTAAACGGATACGGACGACATCTTTTGATGATGAACGCCTTGCTTCTGTGGTGTTCACAAGCGGTTCGACAGGTATCCCTAAAGCTGTTGCGCATAGTTTTGGTAATCACTTTTCATCGGCTTTGGGAGCCCATGAAAATACGCCTTTTCAAGTAGGAGATCGTTGGGCGGCCTCTTTACCGATGTGTCATGTGGGTGGCCTTTCTCTATTTTTTCGTTCTTTGATTAAGGGTGGGACCATTATTTTCTTAGATAAAACCCGTTCTTTTCCTGATGGTATTGTTGCAACAAAGGCAACACATCTTTCATTGGTCCCAACACAACTTTTATCATTGATTGATACTAAGGTTTCGTTTTTAAAGAAATTAAAAGTGTTGTTAATCGGCGGCGCAGCGATGCCCGATTTTCTTTTTGAGGAATGCGTGGAGAGACAGATTCCCATTCGTCTTACTTACGGGATGACAGAAACGGCCTCTCAACTCGCCACAGGATTACCTTACGCAAATAACGCTGGGCAAGCGTTGAACTACCGTAAATTGAAGATTCAAAATTCAGAAATTTTTGTCGGTGGTGATGTTTTATTTCAGGGTTATATCGAAAATGGCGAACTTATTCGGCGGACCGAAGAATGGTTTTCCAGCGGTGATTTAGGACGAATAGATAACGAGGGAAACCTTCAGATCGAAGGGCGAGTAGACAATATGTTTATTTCTGGCGGTGAGAATATTCAACCCGAACAGATCGAAAAGGTGATTTTGGGGCTTGGACTTTTTTCTGAAGTTTACGTGGTTCCCGTTGCAGATAAGAAATTCGGATTTCGACCTTTTGTGTTCGTTGATGAGTTGGTCTTCGGTAATGTGTCCAAAGAGCTAGAGGTGCTGCATAATAAACTTGCGCAAAAACTTCCTAAGTTTATGTGGCCGGTGGGTTTGGACGTGCTTCCTCCAAAACTGGGTTTGAAGGTTTCTCGAGACCGTCTAAGGAAGAGTATATCAAGTTAATCGACGGCGGGACACATTAGTAATCTTAGTTACAAGGTAGGTATGGACGATTGTTTTTCCAGCACTTTTTGGGTTTGCAGTGTCGGGCTTGCGTAGTGCGTGGGCAGATCGCATTTGCTGCTTTTTTAGCCATGTTTTTGGCATCGCCCAGTGTCTTACCGAATCCGATTCCTGGGATATAGGCCAGTGTATCGCCGTTCGGAGCGCCTGACATTTTTACTTGGCAGCTGCTTAAAACTTTGAATTTACCTGCTCCTCTTTCGACGACTGTCGCCGCGGCGACTTGGTCAATGAGCTCTTGTCTTGTTGCGACTTGATTTGCATAGATAATTGCACCACCTACAGCTGCAGCAATAAGGACGCCACCGATAACAACTGGGGCTACCGATACAGCCGCGATAGCGAGGGCAAAGCGCGCCACAGCGAAGATGCCACGCGCGATTTGTACGGTTCTTGCGCCGGCTTTAACATGCCGAAGGTGGGATCGCGGTATGGCTACCATCGCAGCTCCCCCGTCTGCTTTACCTTGTACGGCTAATGCCTCTTCTTCGAGTGCGATTAAAGCATCGGTATCTATTTCGAATTCTTCATCGGCCATCGCAGCGAAATCTTGTTCATTGAATTCTGTTTCGGCAATGTCGTCTTCGGCAATGTTGGTTGGAATTTCACCACAGGCAAAAGAGAAGGTGACGACAGAAAGGACGAGGAAAAGCGCTATTAATTTTTTTAAGTTCAAAATGCACACCAGTTATTAAAAGATCGTAAATTGTTAAAATCGATTGCTCATTGAGCAAGTACGATGCCAATATTTAAAGAAAGCCCGAAGCTATGGATATCTCCCATAAACATTGAAGGTTTATACGATTTAGTTTTATTTTGATTCTTCCTAAATGAATAAGTGTGGGGAGTAAGCCACTTTCTGGTGTGGTGTTTTTGCTACGCTTTGCTCTTTTTCAGTATCTCTTAAAGACCGGTTTTCAACACGGGTGCTGGTCTTTGAGTACCGTTTTTGAATTCAAAATATTTACCGGGAAACTGATATCTTTATTCCCATTTGTTATTCGCCTTCATTGAGAACTAATCACATTCAATCGGCGCCGATCGGGCGATGCACTTCTCTGTCCCACCGAAATCACAAACGTTGGGTTCTTTACATCCCTGTCCCAGTCCAAAAAGCGGGTTGCAATCGTCACCTAATTCCAGATTCTTTTCGATACACTGAGGCTGGCTTTCATTGGAGATATCACAATACAGACCAGCGTCGCATCCGTTTAAACCGGGACATGGCTCGTTTAGCGCGATGGGTTCGGCACAAATTCCCTTCGCGTCGTCGATCGACCCTCGCTTGCAAAATAATCCTAATTCACATTGAAAATCGTTACATGACTCGCCTTCGGATCGTCTAACAATACATTTTTTCGTTTCCTGAAAATCACATGCTTCAGTCTCAAAATTACAATATCCTTCACCGTTACCACAATCTTCACCTGTTCCAACAAAGGCCGTACAAATACCATTGCAGGTATCATCGTCTGAGGTAGCACAAAATCCGTTAGAACATTGAATTTGATCCTCAGCATCCTTGCATGGACTTCCGGTAGTAAGAGTTTCGATTGTCTGACCGTTGTTGGTTGCAGTCGTTGTACCGTTGTTGGTCGCATTAGTTGTATTGTTGTTGGTCGCAGCCGTTGTACCATTGTTGGTCGCCGACGTTGTACTGTTGTTGGTCATGGTTGTTGTTTGATTATTCGTATTGACCGTTTGACCGTTGTTAGTGTCATCGCTACCGCAGGCTGCTACTAAGATTAGACACACTGCGAGGACGGTAATTTTTATTCTTTTATTCATTTTCATTACCTCATCATAGTTACATGCTGCGTACATAGTTAAAAGAGTTTCCCAAATCAAGCCCTATGGTTTTAATTCGAAAATCGAAAAAGGTTTGGTTTTTAATGTTGTTTCAGTACAAGTGCGAGGTCGTGGCCGTTCGTTCTCACGGCATTCTTTTGTAAAAGAATCTTTATTCGCCGGTAAAATTTGGCGAACGTTGATCCATGAACGCCGCAATCGCTTCTTGGAAATCTTTGGATTGCATTAAGGTTGAATTTCTACGAAGGGCGTTTCTCAATCCATTATTCACGGATTGTTCGATCCGTTCATTGAGGACTTCTTTAACACCATTGACGACAAGAGGAGGGTTCGCCGCAATGCTTTCAGCAATTTCGATTGCTTTGTTCTTAAGACTTTCAAGATCTGAAAGAACATAATTCACGAGCCCCTTTTCTTTTGCCCATTCGGCAGAATAGTCAGAACCTGTGAGTGCCATCTCTCGCATATGTCCCTCGCCGATAATAAAGGGAAGACGCTGAAGACCTCCTAAGTCGGCTACCATACCAACCTTAACTTCTCGTAAACTAAATTTGGCATCTTCAGAACATAATCGAATGTCGCACGCAGAAATGAGTTCTAATCCCGCACCGATACACCATCCATTCACTGCAGCGATAACAGGCTGTTTCGCATCGGCAATAACGTTAAGCGCGTGCTGTAGTTTCTTACCTAGGTCTAATATGTGTTGCTGACCTTCTAGACCGCTATGAATGGCCGGAACGACGATCGGAGCCGCTTCCATAAGATCGAGACCATAACTGAAGTTTTTTTTCTCAGTTCGTATAACGATAACGCGTACTTTTTTATCATCTGATAACGATGGAAATGCATTGCCCAGGTCAGTCCAAAGTTCAGGACCAAAAGGATTCCCCTTTTTGGGCGTATTAATAACGAGGTCAGCGATACCATTATCAGTTACGCTAATATTCAGGGTCTTAAATTCATACATGGACGGCATTGTAATCTTGAACTTAAATAAGGCAAACACGTTTTTTTAAAACGATAGGTTCAATTTAGTTACCTAATAATAAACGTGGGCCACCCATTCTATGCGATTGAGAATACGCTTATCGTCGCCCAAAGCTGGAATGAGCCAAGTCACATATTCGGTAGTTAGCCCGACAAATTTATTTACTTTCAGATGAAGTTGGGCTGTGAAGAAGGTCTCCGAAAAATCCTCGGGATTTTTGTTAACAAAAGACAGAGAACTGTTGAGGCTCACTTTTGGAAACCAAACTTGGTCACGTTCTACTATATTGACCCCAGCGCCGACCAAAAAATAGGTTCGTGTGACATCTGTTTCTGCCAACCCGTCAATGGATTCCAACAGCACTTCGCCAAATATCTTCGCGCGGTCATATTTAACGGTCAGGTCCGCGCCGAGGACCGATTGGGTTCCCGTCGCTTCCGGGATCGCTTTACCCTCTTGGGACACAGCAGCAGATTGATCAATTACTGATACTTCTAACGACGCACCGGGCTGAATCGTGACGCCGCCCACGGTGATTGATGGGATTAACCGAGCCCTCAGGGCAAGAGCTTCACGCATGCCTGGTGTCGTTTCAGGATCGGGTAATCTATCTAATAGTTCTGCTTCGGCCGCGGTGAAGAAGGTACCATTTTGGCTGTCTTCACCTGGACTCAATTGCAGCCATGCATCCAAGCCTAAGGTTTCCCATTTGTTATTGTAGGCCAATTCCAAGTTCATATCGGGATCTAATTTTAGACCATTGAGGTAGGGCAGATTCCCAAACCAGGATCCGTCCCAGAATAAACCAAGGCGGTCGTATAAAAGGCCACCCGAAATCGAAAATCCCTTCAAGGGCGTTTGGTATTTTAAGTAACCTTGTTGAAGCCATATGTTTGATGGACTAAAAGAACGAAGCGGCGTTTGACGAATTCTAGGCTCGATCACGAAACTGAAATCACCATAACTCGCTTGTCCTAATAAACGAAAATTGTAGAGCTCCATTGATGGACGAGAAAGATCGGCAAATTTTGTCGTGAGGCGTAGCATCGTTTGTCCCGAGAAAGAAATGCCTTTAAATTCGGGCTCTTCTTTTTCTTGTGTTTTTATTTCGTTCGGCGCTTTTGGGAGCCTCGGTGCGACTACTTCCTTTTGTGCGATAGTATGTGTTGGTGCGATTATTTCAGTATTCGGTGTTGGTTTCGGTTCTTCTAGGGGCATCGTGGTTGGTTGAGCTAGATGTTCTTTCGTCTCTTGTGCCGACGAACCACTAGCGATGGCGATGCATAGCACGATTATAGTTGCCGCTATCTTTTTATTGAATATCAGCGCCTCAAGAATCGCTCCGATTATGAATCCAGCAAAAACGATTACCGTTCCCCAGATATTTGCGCCCAGTAGAGCTGCGTATTTTCCCTCACCTATTTGCCATCCCTCGGGAACGTTGCCGGTAGCGTATAGGATGCCAATAACCACCCCAGGCCATAAAGCGAAATGAAACGCCGCTGGTCCGGCGTTTCGCCATGCAAAGAAAAGGAAAATAGGCGCAAGGCCTAAAACCATCGTTCCGCTTATTGTTGTTGCTTTGAGAATTGCCGTGCCAGCAAAGAGGGGGATTGATCCGATGATGACCGTCACCACCATTGTCACTCGTCCCACTTTTACCATGTCCGCGTCCTCTAACCAATGTGTTAATCGGTCTACCACTGGACGACTTTCGCCTTCTTCATGCCGACCGCCAAAATCCACAACGAAGGTTTTTGCAAAGGAGGAAAGTGTAGAATCCAAAGTCGATCCGGCACTGACCATCATAATGATACTCATCACTACAAGTGTTGCGATCCCAAAAGCTTGCGCAACTTTAAAGGGGGCAGCTTGATTCACATCAGTGATTCCAACAAGGTTTCCATAAACACCGACAAAACCAAAGACGACGATAAACGCTCCCGCTAATATGCCGGAGATAAGATAACCTTTTAACATCGATTTAGTGTCCGTTATGAATGCCCGATCAGTCAGCACGGGGTCATGAAATCCGTAACTTAGAGATTGCAATAATCCAACCAGTAGAAGGTCGACACCACCGACCAGGGTCCATTCTCCTGATGAGACGATCTGGGTTAATCCCGTTTCAGGAACAATCATTGCGAGTACGAAGACGAGAAGAAACATTGCAATGATGAATTGAATGCCGTCGGTCAAAATAGAACTTCTTAATCCACCGCGTAATGAGTAGATCAAGGTCATTACAGTAAAACTTAATGCTCCAGCGTAATAAGCCAGCGTTTGTTTTTCACCAAAGTATGCACCGACGACCGCTGAGTTAGACCACACTTCGTTAAATAGTCGAAACATTACAACGAGTGTAAATGCGGCCGTTGCAAACTTCCCGTATTTTCCTGTCACAAAATCGCCAAGACTCCTGACACCTGTTTTTTTACGAAGAAAATAGATTACCATTCCTACGACGGGAATGGATACATACCAACTCGCATAAGCTATTGTTCCCACGAATCCAAATTTGGCACCAAGGTTCGCAGAATTTGTAATCGACTTTGCAAATAACCAAGAGATTACAATCGAGCCAATAAGGAACCCTATACCAATCGCCTTTCCGGAATCATCTTTTCCAGAAAAGAAAGAACCTACAGATTTCACTTTAGGTGAAATCAACAACATCATAAGGCCATAACCCAACAGGGCTGCCCATAAAAAGGTAGACATTTTTATACTCAAAAAATTAGAAATTTAATCGCGAAAATCTTTTAGTAGAACACTATTTTGGGGGGCCCGCGGGAGGTTATATCTTTTAAAGATAAACGGTCTATTTTCCTTTCTAAGACAGATTCGATAGCCGATGTTTCAATAAGATATTCTCCGACTGTTTCGAAGAATAATTGGCCGAGCTTTGCGGTACTCGCTGCATCGATAGCATCGTCGAGATCGCGTCGATAGCTAAGTAGGGTGTAGGTGTGCAGCCCAGATTTGAGTTGGGCTAAAACGTTATCCGTTTGCCAGGAAAGGCCATCAAGATGATGATGTTCGTTTTGATTGAATCCAAATAAATAGAATCCACCGTCTTTGGAGGGCCCGATTATAGGACATGTACTTGAAATGGCTGCACGTAGATCGGACTCGGTCAAACCAGGTGTATCTGAACCAATGAGGACGATTCTGTCATACCCCATTTGCCGAACATCTTGGACTGCGGTCGTGAGACGTTCGCCAAAAGTTAAACCACGCTGTTGTGTCTCATCGATTACGATGACATCGGCAACATCGCTACAATGCTGAGCACACGTTAATGTGCGTAGAACTAAAAATTGTGCAATACGTCGATCGGTAATTTGGCCAAACCCGAAACGTTTGGTTTCGCGCGAGCCTGAGCGGGTAAATACGACTATGGCACTGTTCATTTTCATTGTGGTCAAGATGTGTGCAACTTAGACAGGTTTCAAGAATAATATTTATTTTTGAAATCGCGTATTGTTCGCCAATTTCGCTTAATCGATTGTTCTGGAAAAAAATCAACCGAGGAAAATATCGGATATGGATCTAAATAAGGCAAACGCGTTTTGCCAAATGATCATCTAAGGCTTGAGGAAGTTTTTTATCGCCACGCATGACAAGCACACCCTCATCGGTCAATGAAATATGTCCGTTCGTATTACGCAGCGTTAATCGATAGCGTTCGCACAGACGTAAGAGTTCAATTGCTTGTGAAGGGCGTAGAAAATCAAGAATCGAGTAAGTCGAAAGCTCTTCGAGTTGATGTATTTTCATTGCGGGCGCGGTCGAACCTCTAACCATTGCCGTAATTATTTTGGCATTATGTCGACCTCGGGTTCTAGCGATAGCGCTTAATAACTTTCGAATAAGAAGAGGGGGCTTATCGGGGGATTTAATTCGAGAATGGTGGGAATCAAACACCGGCGGCGCGTCCAAACATACATCACAAAAATGGCAGGAATTTCCAAAAGAAGAGGTGCTTTCAAAGTGTTGGAGAAGCTGAAGCTGCCGGCATGAGGTGCGACTTATAAATTGAAGCATTTGGGTAAGTTGGCGATGCGCACTTTGGCGACGTGACGTTAAATATTGCCAATCCACACGTAAATCTCTTGCCCGTGAAATATCGCGAATCGCAACCCAAGGAAATCCATCTCTCCAGCCAAAGTCTATGTGTGAGGCAAGTTTAAGAAGTCTAAAAACGGATTGAACCGCCGCTTCTGGAATGGGTTTTTGAGATGCCGATTTAGGATTTCTGGAAATACCTTTGGACGATGGGGAGTGGTCCAAATATTGAGTGATCTGAGCCGGTCCTGTTGCATGCGTTCCTACGCCAAGTGACCTTAATTGGGCCCAAACTTGTTGGACCACTTCGGGCGATGGAAATGAAGTATTGATAAAGTATTCATGAGTTTGTCGATCTGTTTGTGCGTTAAATAGTAAACAGTGTGACTTCTCTCCATCACGACCTGCGCGGCCCGCTTCTTGGTAATAGGATTCCAGACTTCCAGGAAAACTAAAATGGACGACCGCACGCACATTATGTTTATCGATTCCCATTCCAAATGCGTTGGTGGCTACCAAGATCGGAGTATCGCCTGCTATAAAACTTTCCTGAGCACGTTTTCTTTCTGCGTTTGATAAGCCGGCGTGATACGCACCGACCAAATGACCGTCATGTTCAACACGAACTTTTATTTCATTCACTTGGCGGCGAGTTGTACAATAGATGATGATGGATTGATCCATCTTGTCTTCTAAAAAGGATCGTAGATAAACGTATTTATCTTGATCATTACGTACATTTTGAACTTCAAAATATAAGTTGGGGCGTTCGAACCCAGAAATAACAACACGTGCAGATTGCAGATCTAATTGAGCTAAAATATCGGTACGCACTTCCGGTGTAGCCGTTGCGGTGAGCGCTAGGGTTACCGGGTTACCTAATTCTTTTCGGACATTAGAAAGTTCCCGGTAGTCAGGGCGAAAGTCGTGACCCCATTGACTAATACAATGTGCCTCATCAATAGCAAAAAGCGTGACTGTGATTTTATCGAGTACCTCACGAAATGCTTTATTCTTAAAACGTTCAGGTGCAACGTAGATAATTTTATAAAGACCTTCTGTCATTCCTCGAAGGCGCAACTTTTGATCTTGCCATGTTTGACCGGAGTGAATGCAGGTTGCCGGAATTCCTCGGGCGTATAATGCATCAACCTGATCTTTCATGAGCGCGATTAGGGGAGATATAACAAGTGTGATTCCAGAGGCGCGGCATGCAGGTAATTGGTAACACAAACTTTTTCCGCCACCGGTCGGCATAATGGCTAAGGTTGAAATCCCTTCGGCTATGGATTGCGTGACCTCGTCCTGTCCTGATCTGAAGGCACTAAATCCAAAAACACGGAAAAGTGTATCGAGACGGGTTTCTGAATTTTCAACAGCAACACTGAACATATGTATAGTTATACGCGGGTCGTTTTATTTCACAAGTAATTCACTTAAAAAACTGAGAAAGAATATTTAAAAAGCTCAGATTTTTGTTTGATTTAAACGAGAGAAATTTTGAAGTCTTGATTTTGCTGGGTCAAAAGAGGTTCCCTATTGTGGCACGGTACTTGATTGGATTTATCAATGTTAAGACATGCGCCCCCATTTCTTTTTTTAAAAGTGATCGGGTTGTATTCATTAACAAAAAATCAAAGCTTGGAATCTTCTAGTTAACTTTACTTTAGAGAGAAACTGGGGACACATGGGATTTCAAATGTTGATGAGCGCTTCTCGAAAGAGAGGCGTTTTTTATTTTTTTATTAGGTCCAATATTAAGAAATTGGGTCAGTCAATTGATTGAGGAAGATGAATCTTTTTGATTAGATTAATGCAAAAAAAAAGAACCGTGAGGCTCATCAGAATTCTAAAGTTATGAAGTGAAATTATGCGACTTCTGCTTTTGGGCCACCGGGCTCACCGATAGCTTCTTCCCAGAAGTAAAGAATGCACTGGCAATGAGGACACATGCACAAGGTTTCACCGCGTTGAATAAGGATGAATTCTTGAGCAGGAACGGCCATGAAGCAGGATTCACAATGTCCATCTTTGGCAGGTACAACTGCTAGGCCTTCACGACGATTTCGAATAAAGTCGTAACGATGAAGAACACGTTTTGATACTTCTGCGCGTGCTTCAGTTTCGCGCGCGTTGAGCCGTTCGATATCATCATCGGCTTTTTTTATTTGATCGGCTGAAGCGTCTTCTTCTGCTTTGATCGAATCTTGAAGCTGAACCACTTTGCTTTCTTTATCGGTAATTGCTTCTTGAGTTGCCGCGATGACTTCATTCATGTGCTGAAGTTCTTCTTGGGTTTGCGTGATCGATCGCTTCAAGCCTTCAATCTCTTTCTCAACCGCATTAAATTCTTTTGCCGAGCCAACATTATGTAGACGTTTTTGACGTTTATCATGTTGTTCTTTGATGTAGGCAAGATCGTCGGTTTTTGAGCTATGAAGAGATTTGATTTCTTCAAACTCTTCTTTTTGCTTTTCAAGATCTACAATTAATTTTGATAGAAAACCTTTGTTTTCTTCGATGCGTACAACGATTTCGCTTTTGACTTTGCGAAAGCCGTCGAGCTCGATATCAATAAATTGTAGTTCCCTAAGTCGTTTAAGTTGCTCCTTCAAGATCCTACCTTCTGCTTATAAGTATAAAAAAAGCGCCAACTTGAAGTTGTCGCCTAGAGTTTAGATCGCGTCGCTGTTTCATTTGAATATTGATATTTGAAAAACACATTATCAATCGAGCATCCACGTAATTTAAGTGGACCCACCAGGACTCGAACCTGGGACCAGCCGGTTATGAGCCGGCGGCTCTAACCAACTGAGCTATGGGTCCTATGCAATGCCTAAACACTGCCAAGAAGAACTTTTGATAGCCGAGCTAAGGTTCTAAAGCAAGCATATTTTTTAATTTGAGTGCAATATTTTTGTGCGTCGATTGAGCGGGCGATTCGAATTTAGTTCAAACGCGTTTTCGTATTTAGGGAGTTGTAGTTTTTTCATGGCAATAAATAATCAGATATAGCGAGTATTAGTACGCCTCAAAGTGAGAAGCATGAAGCATCATTTGACCTTGAAACGTCGCAATGTTGTGGCTGGAAAGGGGGCCCACGATGGGGTATCAATCTCACCTTCAATGTCGGGAACTTTAAACCAAACTTTATCGATGGTGTGAGTAGCAGTAATAACATGGAACTCTTGGGCGGGCATAAACCCTTGACCTATCAACATTAATTTCTCGCCTTTCTTATTTATAACGACGTCTAAGACGATTACTGCGTGTCCGGGTGATCCCGGCAATACGAAAAAATCGCCTGCTTGTACCTTCCCAATTTTTATAGGTTGTGAGTCAAGCGCAAGCGATCGGGTTCCGGCGTAGCGAAAGAGATGAAAAAGATAAGTCTTAAAATTATTATAAGAACTACTTCTATGGCCCTTTCGCACTCGCTTTACATATCGTCCGTTCACGATAAAGCGTTCGCCTTTTTCCCAACTTTTCCAACTAGACCGATCGCCACTTGTGAAGTGATAGGAGATCTCCGATGTCCTATTCTGTGCCCATAGCCATTCTGCGTGGAGACGAAGAATAACATCTGCGCATTGCTGAAGGTCTCGACTTCCAACATCTAAAGCAACGACAGCGGCCGAAGGCGCATCGATTTCATTTCCTGCATAAGATAAAACGGTGGTTTTATTTTGGAGAGGCAGCCGAAGTAGGGACTCGGCAAAGCTATCCGCTTTAGGCTTTATTCGTTTGTACCCGGTAGGGGGATTAAATCGTTCAGCCAGAATGTTTACCTCTTGTGCTGATAGAGATGAAGCTAATAGAATCGAAAACAAAAGGATGAGTATTTTAGTCATACTCCTATAGACGTATTTGTTTTTAAAAAGATCTAATCATTTTGATCGTGCACGGTGCTAGCGTGCGATACTCAAAAAAGCGCCCATTAAATTCGGCATATTGTTTTCTTTAGTAATGATAGACGCGATATCCTTCTTTCGTTCGAGTCCTAATTTTTGTGACATAGGTTTAATCGATGAGGCTGTAAGGATCTTTGTGGTTCGATCCGGTCGTCTTGCCAAAGTTTGGTAATTGTAGGCCGGGTTGAAATCCGACCAAACGAAACGCATCAACACATTGGCTAAATTTGACGGCGAGCTCTTTAAAGATGAGATCGAAAATGCCGCCGGGTGATTTAATTTGCATGAGATCGGCCAAACTTTGATAGGCAATCATTCCTATTTTTTTATAGTAGTCCATGCCGACGCTTTTTTGGGAAAGATACTCTGGAAGAAACCCGCAACCATAAAGGCTTGAGTCTCCAAGTCGTCGGTAAATATCGATCTTTTGATCGTTAGGGCTCGTTAATGCTTCTTCGAGAAGGATGGCCGCTGGAACATCAAAACTTAAATCCGCTGTCGTTTGTAGATCAGGTTTGGCAAACCCATCAAGGAGGTGCACCAAATAGGCTTCTGTCTCTTCGGATGTTTTTACACCTAATTTTTTGAAGGCTGCTTGAAGTTCTTCGTGAAAAAAACTCAATAAACTTGGGACCGTCTCAATATTGGAGGACATCGTAACTCCTGTGATAAAGTTACTTTTCATTGTACTTGTTAAATGCGTACGAGTCTATTTTTCGGCCGAATTACTCTTAATTTGCGAGGAAAGAGCATTGTTTATTTGCCGATGCATAAACCCGATACAAGAGATCGTTATGTTTGCGCATCTGCTTTTTAATTGTAGAAAGGGTTTCTACTTTTTTGGGAGCGATGATGGAAGTCATGATTAGAGTTAGAATGGGGATGGAAGATGCGCATTATGCTGGAAACCTTGTAGATGGCGCGCATATGTTGAAGTTTTTCGGAGATGTTGCAACCGAACTGTTAATACGAAGCGATGGAGATGAGGGTCTTTTTCGGGCTTATTCAGATGTGGAATTTCTAGCGCCCGTTTATGCCGGTGATTACATCGAGGCCGTAGGCAAGATCACTAAAAAAGGTAATTCATCGCGTACAATGGAGTTTGAGGCGCGCAAAGTAATTCGTTTAACACAAAATGAAAATCAAGCCTCAGAAGCAGAGGTGTTAGATCCGCCAATCGTTGTTTGCCGCGCCAAGGGAACATGTATTGTTCCTATCGAGTTTCAAAAATGAAACCTCTCGTTATTACTGCTGCTGTTGTAGGTGCAGAAACAATGCGTTCGGATAATCCGAACGTCCCCTATTTGCCTGAGGAGATCGCAATTGAGGCTGAAAAGTGTCGAGAGCGAGGTGCATCAATGGCTCACGTTCATGGGCGTTTAGCCGACGGTACACCAACCCAAGACCGCAATACCTTTGAAAAGATACTTACCCAAATCCGAAATACTTCCGATTTGATGGTTCAGTTTTCAACCGGCGGTGCAGTGGGGATGAGCGTGGCTGAAAGAATTGAAGCTATCGATCTAAAACCAGATATGGCAACCCTTACAACGGGATCAGTCAATTTCGGTGATGAATGTTTTTTGAATACTTTTCCAATGATTATCGAAATTGCCGAAGGTTTGAAGAAACATCATATTCGGCCAGAAATCGAAGTATTTGATAGTGCTATGATCGGAACCGCGTTGCGATTAGAAAAAATGGGATTATTAGAAGGTCCTCTGCATTTTGATTTCGTAATGGGAATGCCCGGTGGAATTGAGGGTTCTGAGGCGGCATTGAAGTTTTTGATCTCTTTGATTCCTGATGATGCAACCTGGTCGGTTGCAGGAATCGGGCGGTTTGAATTCCCCCTTGCGAAGCTGGCAATTCAGCTTGGAGGACACGTAAGAGTGGGCCTTGAGGACAATATTTACGTATCAAAGGGGGTTTTAGCGGCAGGAAGTTGGGAATTAGTAGAAAAAATTTCTGAATTTTCTAAGGGTTTTAATCGAGAGATTTCGACTCCCGAGCAAGCACGGAATATCCTTTCAGTTCAATAGCTTACGGCCTTTTTTTGCTGGCAGCACTTTATCTTTGCTTAGCCAATAATGATCCCGAATTGCACACCAATATCGCTTGACAACCAGATTGTTGGGCGTTTACATTCCGCAACCGTTACACGGAAATTTAAAAGAAACCCGCATATTTAGTGCGGATAACCGTTACTGCTACAAAAGGCGAATAACATGACAAAGTCTGAATTGATTGATGCTCTCCACGCTCGTGCTGCTGACCAAGGAACCGAACTCACCAAGAAAGCTACAGGTGAAATCCTTGATGCTGCGTTTGACTTAATTTCAAACAGCATCAACGACGAGAAACGATTCTCATACCCTGGTTTCGGTACGTTTACTGTTAAGCACCGTAAAGCCCGTGAAGGACGTAATCCTCGCACAGGTAAGCCAATCAAGATTCCAGCATCTTACAATGTTGGATTTAAAGCTGCACCAACTCTTAAGCAACTTGTAAACTAAATCTCGTTTGCTTTTTTAGTAAACCGAGTTCTCTCGGTTTTTTTTTGCCTAAAATGTGTCAAAAAACTGAGATCGGATTCAGATCTTCGTTGAAAAAATGCAGAAATCCACCTGTTTCTGGCCAATTTAGATTGGCATACGTACTGCAGTTCTCCTATAAAAGTAGGAAACCTGCCATTTAGAAAATGGCGCTCGGCATTTGGAGTAGGGTTTGGTCGATAAAAGTATTTTCGTTTATATAATCATTCTGTCGCTTTTTGCGTGCGGACGTCCCGAATTTGGAAAGGCTTCTACAGAAGACAAAGTTGTAACATCTACCGACAATAATGATTCTAGTCCCGTAGGGAAAACTTCGGACGAAAATAACGATAGCTTTGGCGCGAATAATGCGACTTCGGGCGGGGCTTATGATCCAGCACCTGAGGAACGCATTCCGACAGTTTACGGCTCTTTTCTTGAACACGATAATTTCTCATACGCTCCAAAGAGCATTGCTCAAATTTTTAAAGGGCTCTTTCTTTTGGCCGATGATGATTCTAAATATGCCTTGGAGCGTTTTGAGTATAACGAGCTATCATCGTTTTCAACGACCCATTTTGCGAGTCTTTGGATCGATGATTCACGTTTGATCGAAAACGATCTGATTGACGCTTTAACGAATATTAACCTCGATGTAAGACAAATTTCTTTATCGTCGCCTGATACCCGATCGCATATTAATAATGTTGCTCGTGAACAAACCGAGGGTTATTTAGCAGAGTTATTCCCAGCGACACAAAGCGTAGGTGGAGATCTTCTTTTAACAACAGGTTCGTTTTACACTTTGGCGTTTAAAAATGCGTTTGATACCAATAAAACTTACCGAAACACCTTTTTTGGAAAAACGACGAGTGAACGCGATTTCATGGTTCAATCCGGACGTTATGGGATAGTCGATAACGCAGATCTCACCGCGCTTTCCATTGAGATGGAAAACGAAAGCGTTTTGGTTTTGATGATGCCAAAAAGTCAGTTTGAAGATTTAGAGTCTCAGATCTCGGCGGACTTTATTGAACGTTTGCTTCCAGAGATGACCGAGAAAACGGCCGAGGTTCATATTCCGAAAATGGATTTCGTAAATACGTTTTCCTATTCTGACTTTTCAAACATTGTTGATTTAGAACGCCTTTCTTTTGAGCGATTGGGTGAGGGGGCTAGGCTCGGGGAGGTCGTTCATCAAGTTCGATTTATTTTAAACGAGCAGGGAATTGAAAATGATTCTCCTCAGGTTATCGCTGATGCTTTGGGTGAGACTGATAAAATAAGTTTTGATCGTCCGTTTGTGTTTTCGGTTTATAATTCAAGTGCAAAAGAAGTTGAACTCTTAGGGCGTTTTACCGATTGAGCATGCGTCATAAATGGCCTCAATAAAACGTATTGTCTTTAGGGCTTCGTTGCCATCCACAGCTTGATGCGGCTCACGTCGAAGGGCCTTCGCGACTTCAATATAGGTTTTAAGGTGTCCGTCCTTATAGACATAATCGGTTGCACGGTCGCTGTATGTTTTTGCATCGGTACCTTTAACCTCCCAAACCTCCATTTTTTCGAAACTTATTCCACCTAAGCGAACGATGCCGTTTTCGGCAATGATCGTAATCCCAGCTTCGAAGTTTCTTTCCGGGCACAAGATCGTGCTTGTAAAGGTTGCAAGCCCTCCGTTTTCGAATTCGATGGTGCAAGCAATAGTATCTTCGAATTCAATATTTCGTTTTAACGTTTTCATCGTTCCCGTTATTTTTAACGGGTACCCAAAGAGCCAACTGAGAAGATCAATCGAATGTGCGCCTTGATTGTACAACACGCCTCCGTCTAGTTTCTTTGTTCCTCGCCATTCATTTTGTTCGAAGTAGGATTGGGGGCGTGCCCAAAAAAGATGCATTTGGATCGCAAAAACCTCGCCGAGACTTTCCAGATTATCTTTTAGGTGCTGAACTGAGTCTAAGAATCGTTGCTGTTGAACTACAAATATTTGACGATTTTTTCGTTCAGCAAGTGAGACCAGCTCTTCCAGCTCGTTTGCGTTTAAAGTGGCTGGTTTTTCGATGAGTACATGGATCCCAGAATTGAGCATCTCATGTGCATGATGAAAATGGTGTCCGCTGGGGGTACAAATAACGGCTAGGTCAGGTTCGATATTCTGAATGTTCTCAAAATCTTGTCGTTTAGTTTGGAACGCGTCCTCGGCCCAAGAGGCCGACTCTGGATCGATATCGCAAATTCCAACAACATCAAACGCGGGGTTATTGGCGATTCCGTTGAGGTGATATCGGCAAACTCTTCCACATCCAACGATTACAACCCGAACTGGTTTTACTGCAACTTCATTCATTATCGTTGTACTTGATTCGCCTCTTGCGATCCTCTAGTGTGCCCTAGCTGGCTGTCTCCTAACTTACTTTAGGAGCATCAACAACCTTAGCTAAGGAATGAAAAGTTTAATGAACTTTCGCGTACTTACATTTTTGATACTGGCATGTTTGTTCCCTTCAAGCGCTTTTGCATTTTG
This sequence comes from uncultured bacterium, assembly GCA_937981985.1. Lineage (GTDB taxonomy): Bacteria > Myxococcota_A > Bradymonadia > Bradymonadales > Bradymonadaceae > CALJNB01. The sequence goes on along the minus strand of CALJNB010000039.1, from coordinate 73,409 downwards.
GGGAAACAAGGTTGATATTTGTGATGCGCATACCCTAGCTGAGCCTGTGTCTCGATCTCCCGAAGTTTCGCCCTGTGCTGAGACCGACGACAATAGTGAAGAGAACAACGTTTGCTTGGAAGCCGCGGCTTTTCCCATTTCGACGACCAAATCCCTTTTGAAAATGATGGGATCTTGGCACTCCGATCAAAGTAAAGGAGAGGACGTACTCAAGCAAATTGCTGAGGTTGCGATTTCGGTAGCCGGAGGAAGTTCGGACATGGTTGAACAGGTATCAACGCCAGTGAAACAACCCACACCGGCTCGAAGTTGTTTAGCGTCCAACTTAGCAGATTGCGAATTTACCCCTGCTACGCCAACCATACAGCTCGCTTCAACGGCGGTTTACGGACGCACGGATACAAGTCAATTATACACAACGACCAGTATCGAACTGAATAACCGATTAACTCATCAATACCGATACCAATTTTCTCACAAAGATTGGAATCATCATCCCCCCGTACCGCCGCCTCGAACGGCTTAGTACTCCGCGTCTCGCTGAGAATTAAAATTACGATTTGAAGCGAAACGCACGTTTAACAAACATAAGAACATAAATTTAACTTTATTTAAGAAAGCTTCGTGCTATACGCACGGATGTATTATTTTATTGCTAAGGAGAATAGCATATGGCTCAAGAGTCTAAAGGAAATGGCACGTCAATATTGACGATTATTGCCGTCGCAATCGCTGCATTTGCAGGTGGATATTTTGTAAAACAAGGCACTTCAGATACAGCTGATAATAAAGCTGGTGCCGCGACAACTGAACTTGTTGCAAAAGGAACTGCTGGAGACAGCGCCAAGATTCCACTAGGAAAATCTTTCGTTATGGGAAATCCAGACGCTGCGATTACGATCGTAGAATTTTCTGATTTTCAGTGTCCCTTCTGCGCGCGCGGTGGTGCCACAGCCAAGCAGGCGATAGAGAAATACCCAAACGATGTAAAAGTTGTATTCAAACATAACCCATTGGCCTTCCATAAAGAAGCACCTGCAGCGCATCACGCGTCGATTGCCGCGGGAAACCAAGGTAAGTTCTCAGAAATGCACGATCTTCTTTTCGAAGCTCAGAAATCAATGAAAGGCAAGGGCGACGCTGGGATGCTTGAAATGGCAACAGGAATGGCAACTAAGCTTGGTCTTGATATCAAAAAGTTTAAAGCAGACATGACTAGCCCCGCCACTGCTCAAATCGTTAAGGACGACTTGAAGCTTGGCGCAAGTTTGGGTGTTCGTGGAACGCCACATTTCTTCATCAACGGCGAGCGTCTTTCTGGGGCGCAGCCTTTCCCGAAGTTTGAAGAAATCATTAAGAAGCAACTCGGTGAAGTTAAAACGATGTTGGCTGCAGGAACTGCAAAGTCTGACATCTACAACAAAATGGTTACAAGTAACTTTAAAGCGGCCGAAGCTAAGAAGCCTGCTGCAAAGCCTGCTGGACAAGTGGTTAACTTCGTTCCTGTTATGGCAGAAGATCCCGTTAAAGGTGCTAAAGATCCCCTTGTTACGATCGTAGAATTCTCTGATTTTCAGTGCCCCTTCTGTACTCGCGTTAATCCAACGCTTGCACAAGTTATGAAAAACTACGGCGACAAGGTTCGAATTGTATTCAAACAAGCTCCTCTTCCGTTCCATAAAGAGGCACCCGCTGCACACGCGGCAGCACTTGCAGCAAATCAACAAGGCAAGTTCTGGGAAATGCATGACATGCTTTTTGAAAACTTCAAGTCTTTCAAAGGAGCTGATATGAACGCACTTACAACTGGTTATGCTCAGAAACTTGGATTGAACATTCCAAAATTCAAAGCCGCTATGGCAAGTGATGCAGTCTTAAACAAGGTTAAAGCTGATGGTGCGCTTGCTCAAAAAGTCGGTGCTAGAGGAACTCCTAACTTCTTTGTGAATGGCGTTCAGCTTGTCGGTGCGAAGCCTTACCCAGCATTTGAAACAGAAATCAAAAAACAGATCGCCATTGCTACCAAGCTTAAGAAAGAGAAAAATCTTTCAGGCGATGCGCTTTATAAGGCAGCTGTAGAGCACAATAAGAAGAACGCACCTAAGGCAGCACCAGCGCCGGCGGCCCCGGCTCCAAAAGTGGATCCTTCTAAACTCGTTATCGGAGATTCCTACGTTAAAGGAAAGAAAAACGCGAAAGTTAAGATTTTTGAATTCTCTGATTTTCAATGTCCTTACTGCACACGTGGAAACGCGACCGTTCAGAAAGTTAAGGAAACGTACGGTGACAAAGTTGCTGTTATTTTCAAAGCATTCCCGCTTGCATTTCATAAGCAAGCACCGGCTGCACACCACGCTGCAATCGCTGCGGGCAAGCAAGGTAAATTCTGGGAAATGCATGACCTTCTTTTCGAAGCTTCAAAAACCTTCAAGACTGCTGACATGACCGAGTTAACTGCAGGCTTTGCTGCCAAAATTGGTATCAACGTTGAGAAATTCAAGAAAGATATGGTTTCCAAAGCTGTTATTGATCAAGCAGCAAAAGAAATGGCAGAAGGCAAAGCTGTTGGCGTTCGTGGAACTCCAGCTTTCTTCGTAAACGGCAATCGTCTTGTCGGGGCTCAGCCTTTCGAAAAATTCAAAGCGCTTGTTGATGCTGAATTGAAAAAATAATTTCAATGAATATTCCAAACAGCTCGTCGTTCTGACGGGCTTTTTTTTGACAATTTTTACAACAAATCCAGAAGCGCATCGGCCACTGTTAGGCCCAAGCGCCGCGCTTCTTCATTGAGAATTCGGTTCACTTGGCCGCCGTCAAAAGGATCGGTGTTTTCTTTGGCTAAAGAATCTCTTGCATAGTCATCGAAATCTTGGCGCTTATCGGCCATGAGTTCAAGCATGCGTTCGTCAACGCTATTCGCACAAAGTAAACGATGGACGATCACGCGTTGTTCCTGCCCCATGCGTTTGACTCGACCAATTGCTTGTTCTTCTATTGATGGTTTGATCTGCGGTTCAAATAGAACGACCGTGGAGGCGAATTGAAGATTGATTCCGATCCCAGCAGCAACGATTTGTGCGACCATGATCGCGTGCCCCGGTGTGGAGCGAAAGTTTTCGATGACGTCCAAACGTTCGTGCGTGGCCACAGATCCATCTAGACGCGCAACGACGTTGGGTAGATAGGCTTCGATCAAATCTAAGTTCTCAAGAAAATAGGAGAATATGACCACTTTTCGGCCCAACATTTGGCACTCTGCGACTAAACTCGCCAGAAGTTCCAGTTTTCCTTCAGTCGCACAGACGCGACGCATTCCCATAAAGTTTCGATTTTTGACTTCTGCTTTATAGGCTTTTAAGTCGTTTGGGGTCATCTCCGTCCAAGATTGTGTTTCAATGCATTCCGGAAGTTCGGCCAAAACATCCACCTGATTGCGACGTAGATAAGTGTTTCGGACCAAGTGCCGAAATTCTTGTGGTGATACAAGGTCGTCGAATTTTGATTGATGAAGTTCTTTCATGAGAATCAGAATAAGACGTGCTGTTGGTCTTCCTAATACGAGAGAGCTTGCAGCTTGGACGGCGACCTCTCGTCCAAGGTTTTCTTTTTCACCGCGTAGCTTTGTCGCGAGGTCAGGATTAATGGGTTCGATGATATTCACAAATTCAGATGCTCTATTTTCGATTGGAGTGCCACTCATGAACATCACGTATTCGGAGATACCACTAAGGCCTCGCGTCGTTTTTGCGCGTCCTGATGATGGATTTTTCGTGTAATGGGCTTCGTCAGCGACGAATAGATCGACGGTCTCTACTTTTTTTTCTAGTTGATTCGACCGCGCTGACGAATAGGAGGCCACCAAAACCCCTCCGACTTCTTTCCATGTTTCCAGAATCGTATCGCGTTGAGAACCAGTGAATGCGAACGCCGTTAATTGGGTTCTCTGTGTTATTTCGTGAGTCCAATTAAAAACGACGCCGGCCGGAGCGAGAACTAAGAAATGTTTTAGATCTTGAGTGCGTAGGTGGTTCATCACGGCTAGCGCTTGAATCGTTTTACCCAAACCCATCTCATCGCCTAAGAGGATACGTTTTTTTAGAAGACAGAACTTAGCCCCGAAGATTTGGTATCGTCGTAGTTCAACGTCCAATCCGTCAGTCTCCAACGAGAAATTTTTTACGGAATTAAGCTCAGCCGAGGTCAATGCTCCGAAGAGCGCGCGAGCCGCAGTTCCTCCCGGGACGATTTCTGCGATGATTTCTAAAACCTGTTCGTGGAGTTCGGGGCGAATGACTTGCGAATCCTGTTGAAGGTCTTCTTCGACTTGTTCCAAAGAGCGTTCTAGTGGAGCGATGAGTTCGGTTTCTTTTTTCGCTCGTGTATTTGTTTTCGTTCTATTGTGCAGCCAGTCACGAAAGTTCGAAGGAGCAACTTCGGCTGAGATCGAGTCGAGCTCTGCAAGGTGGCGTGCCAGGCGTTCTGATCTTTGGATGGATTCGATTTGGTTTTGAGCGGCGATCAAAAGACCGTGACCTTCGTGGACGTCATTCTGTTTGGGTTCGGGGATTTCCATCGCATTGATCGCAATGCGTGCGTCCGTGAGAGCCTTTTCTAGACTTTGGGCGCTATGGGTACCAACTCCAGAAATCTCTGTTACCGCCGGATTTCGAATAAAATCTCCGACCGTTTTATATCCGTTATTCCTGAGCGCGGTCCATCGTACATTCTCCGCTCCAAATGATTTAAGTGATTCTATAGGAAGTGAGTCTCCGATATGGGTTCGATAGTTTTTAATAAAACGTTCGCTGTGAATTTGGAATTCCAGCCGTGCGTTTTGAATCGTTTTTTCGGTAGTTTTTGTGAGGCGCGCTGTATGGTTTTGCTGCCTCCGCATTCGCGAACGCAGACGCCCTGAAGGACTTAAACTATAGGCGCTGTAGAGAGCAGCGGGGATGAAACTGACGGCCATACCAATCAAGAAAAACAAACTCACGATGTTCCGGCTTTAAGAGAGTGATGCTCAGTTTAAACATCGACAAATATTTTGCACACAATTTACGAAAAAAAAAGTGCTCCCTGACAAGTATTTTTTTTAGCTAAACGATATCTTTGCTCTAGGGTGTTTGAGTGTGTTCCCTCGATGGAGAGAAAAACTCGCACATTTTTGAAGAACTTGAAGACAACTTACCTTCTATACTTTTTGCAAAGAGACTAATCATATGTATCGTTTTTTTATTTTCTTATTTGCGACGATCGCTTTTGCATCGAACGCGAACGCGCAACAGCTTGTACAAACCGACTGGGTAAAGGGAGCAGGAACATCCAGCTCGACAGATCTATCTGGTGAGGACAGTTTTAACGTTGAGATTGGAAACGCGCACTGGGTTTCGACACCCGGGAGTCTCCGTTTTACGCAATTTCGTTATGAGAATGACGCAAACCAGCGCTTTGAGGTTACACCGGTAAGGGATATGGGAGACGGCGCGACCTATTATAATCATACGGGGGCAGGCGGTCTTTTCCCTTATCCGATTCAAAAATGTCGGAAGACCCAATTTTTTCTCTATAGAGATACGATGACTGGAATTGTATCTTGGATTTTCACAGCTAATTTGAACGGAGCTGCTACCGATCCGTGCTCGGGTCAGCTTGACGCGACTTATTCCATTAGCGATGTTCCGACTTTAACCCATTCAGATGATCTAGGAGAGTCGACATTGACTGGATTTGACCATGCTTGGGCGAATCAATGGGCTGATGGTCATGTGATTGACATGGAACTTCAAAGTTTCGAAATTGGCGGCACGATCGATCGACACGTTTCGATCGCCGAGCACGTCATGGTCCTTGATAATAACGGCACTGAAGAGGCTCTCGATTTAACGCAATTACCTCAACGTTTCAAAATTATTGGTGCATTGGTAGGAAGAATTGAGTCCGCGGTTTTTGATACGGGCGCGGCGAGAAATTGGGGCGCGATATCTCATGAGGGTTCCGGTAGTGCCGGAACTACGGTCCAGTATTATGTTAGAACTGGGACTGACGAGGCAAGTACCTTAGCCGCAACTTGGGAGGGACCTTTTGCCTCGGGCGATGTTGTAAACAACGCAAATACAGAAAATAAACAGTTTATTCAGTATGCTCTACGCGTCGGTTTAGTCGATCCTCAGACAACGGTATCTGCCGCCGAAGTTGAATTCCAAATCGATAAAATTACTATCGATTTTGATTCCGATTTTGATGGAATTTCAGATGATCGCGAAGCCGAACTGGGTACGGACCCGGCGAACGCGGATTCGGACAATGATGGACTTTGTGATGGAAACGTAGCGATAGCAAATGTTTGTGTTGCCGGCGAAGATGCAGATGCCGAACAGGATACCGATGACGATGATGTCATTGATGCGTTGGATACAGACGATGATGGCGATTCCATTCCTACCGCAACTGAGCTTCCTCTAGGCGATAGTGATAACGATAATATCGACGATTACCTTGATACCGACGACGATGGTGATGGGATTGCGACACTTCAAGAAGTCAATGAAGGCGCAACATTTGGTGATGATATCGATGGCGATAATATTCCAGCCTACCTAGATACGGATTCCGATGGTGTGGACGGAGACGACGAGACCGAAGGCGATGGAGATTCTGATAATGATGGGATTCCAAATTATCTCGATCCGATTGACGGTCCAAACGGTGATGATACCGATGGAGATGGGATTCTTGATGATGTCGAAGGTATGGGCGACTTGGATAACGATGGGATTGCAAATTTCGAGGATCTGGATTCGGACGGCGATGGGATTTTGGACTCGGTTGAGAAACTAGATGACCCCGATATGGATGGAAAACCCGCTTTTCTCGATGACGATTCGGACGGTGATGGAATCAGTGATGCGATCGAAGGAACCGACGATAATAGCGACGGTGAAGCCGACGTTGATCCGTCAGGTAACGATGCCGATATGGATGGATTGGATGATGCATTTGATCCAGACTCAGGCGGAACACCCGCCACAACACCGGATACCGATGATGATGGGACACCAGATTACCTTGATCTTGACGACGATGCTGACGGAATCTCATCAGATGATGAATTCCAAGACGGTTTTGACTTCTTACATGATGTTGATGGCGATGGACTTCCGAATTACCTAGATCCAGATTCTGATGGCGACGGGGATACCGATGAAGACGAGGGAACCGGTGATGTCGATATGGATGGCATTCCAAATTATTTAGACGCAGACGACACCGATGGTCTTGATGGCGATCCCGATATGGATGGTCTGACGAACGGCGAAGAAATGACGGCCGGAACGAGTCCATTGAACCCTGATACAGATGGCGATGGTTTGCCTGATGGTATCGAGGTAAATGGTATGAATCCGACAAATCCAATTGTCGGTGATAGCGATAACGATGGACTTTTGGACGGAGAGGAAGATACCAATCTGGACGGTGTCCTCGATGAAGGCGAAACGAATCCTAATATTGCTGATACAGATGGCGGTGGCGTGAATGACGGCCCAGAAGTGAAAGCTGGCACTGATCCCCTCGATGGAAGTGATGATGCTTCAATCGATTCAGATGATGATGGACTGACCGACATCGAAGAAGCTGACCTAGGTACCGACCCCACTAAAACTGATACCGATGGTGATGGTTTACCTGATGGAATTGAGGTTAAGGGAAGTAATCCGACCGATCCATTAGATGAGGATACCGACAAAGATGGTCTAAAAGATGGTGAGGAAGACACCAATAAAAATGGTGGTTTGGACGACGGTGAAACCGATCCGAACGTTGCCGATAGCGATAAAGACGGCGTTAACGATGGTGACGAGCTTACAGCCGGTACCGATCCGTTGGACCCAGGAAATAATAGTGCTAACGATGATGACTACTTACTCACAGGCGGTTGTTCTTCTACGCATTCGATGCCTAGCCTCGCGCTTCTGTTCCTAGGGTTCGTGGTAGCTTTAAGAAGAAAACGCAAATAAGTAACACTTCTCAGACAAGATACGACGCATTTTTTAGCGTCGTTTTTTTTTGTCGTTTTTTAAATTCGAACTTTGAATGTGTTCCAATCTACATTAAGGATATTTTTTTAGACTTTAGTATCCTTTCAAATTATTGGTGGGACAGTTGATCTATCTAACGTGAGGAAACATGCGATTTTTATCTATTGTTTTAGTCTTCTTATTTTGTTCATTGATTTCGCTGTCATCTTTTGCGCAAGCACAGATGAAAACCAAACGTGCTATCGAATGGGAATCTTTGATTATTCCAAGAATCAATCCATTGGGTATGGTCGCCGCCAATAGCGTCTCTTATCGTTTGAAGCTTTATGAGTCTGAGTCCAGCTTATTAAAAAATAATTTCGTTCGGTTGGCCCTTCAGCCCAATGTTTCTCCAAGCTGGTTTCGTCCGGGATTCAGAATAGATCTGCAGCCTCTGAGTATTTTAAAATTATCGTTAGTTCACGAATTTGTTTTTCATTTCGGAACCTTCGGAATCATACAATCGTTTGACTCGCCGGATGCCGATTATTCGGATGCGCGTTTGGAGGCAGGAAAAGAACGCGGGGAAGATTATGCTCCTATTGCTCAGCAAACCACGTTCAGCGCTTTGATTCAGGCGAAAATGGGGCCGATTGTGATTCGAAATGATGCCAAAATTTTGCGCACCGATTTCCCACTTCGAGCCGGTGATGTCGCTTTTTACGATCAGTTTCTAGATCTTTTAGTCGCCGGGAAAGGTTGGACTTTTGTGAACGATGCTGACCTCCTTTTTGTCTCTGACTTTGGACTTATTGCTGGCGTTCGATACACCTTAACTCAAGCCTACTACGATAACTCGTCGCGAACGACCCATCGAGCGGGACCCTTGATGATTTATAAGTTTTACGACGATCCTGATGCTTTGCTTTCCAACGTCTCCGGTATATTGCTTGCGAATTGGTGGCTAAAACATCCGTATCGAACGGGACAAGAAACCAGTCAGGCCATTCCCTATCTGGGAGTCGGCGTGAGGTTCTCTGGAACCTTACTCCAAAAGTAGTCCTTTTCGAAGCCAAGCGGTCGCGTTGAGAACGTGTTCTTTAGCATCGGGTGTTTCGAGAATTTGTCCATGACCCATGACGACGCGATCAAAATTCCAACTTAAGATTTCTGTTGTCCCCTGAGCTAAGAGTGCTTTGTCTTTTCCGATGAAACGCCATGCGCGACTTTGTGCGAATTTTTTATTCGCCCCCATTAAGGTCATCAAGAATTTTGTTCTCAGGTTTTTAAAAGAATGGATATTGAAAATGAAATCGGTGCATATAAAGCTTTTGCTTTCGTGGTGAAAAAAGACCGTTTCATTTAATGACGGTGCTCCTTCTAAGGGGAGTGTCTCGATTTCTTGAGACCACGGAACCGATCGAGTAAGTTCTCCATCCATCTCCAATTTTTCTTGTTTTTTAGAAACGCCCCTTGCACACCAAATTTCAGCTTTTGGGAAGTTTAATGCGGTTTTCGCAACAAACAAATGATGGAAGGTATTTGGGGCAACGATATATCGCACGTCCCCAAGCGTTTTGAGTTCGATGATTGCACCGTCGGGAAAATCGCAAGGTGAGTGCAGCCAGATATCGCCTTTAGTTAAGAGCACGGCTACCGATCTAAGCGAAAAAAATACGCCGCCTGGCATACGCAGCTCGTCCTTATATTCCCAGATATTATTGCCGATTTTTTTCCAATAGTTCATATTTACGCTCCGCAGGCATTCAGTCGGCCATAGTCCCAGAGTGGCGTCAAGTTCAACAGTGGCGAGTAACGCTACTTTTTTATGTGAAAGTCTATAGAATGAATAACATGAATGACATTGATAAATCTCAAGACCAACTGGATCTATTACGCACAACTGCCGAGATTCCGCAGGCGAACAGTATCCAGCTTTTTATTCGACTCTTGAGTTTTGTCGGCGCGGATACAAGCACCTTCGAGGAACTGGCCGTTGAACTCTTAGTCGATGCGCGCACGGCTCGATATTATGTCGAGTTCGCTCGGTGGTTGAAGTTTGCAACGATTCCGGACAAGGGTGTGATTAAGCTAACTGATATTGGGCGGATCTTTGCAAAGAATATCGACATGCGGCCGCGTCTATTTAGTGACGCGATATTTTCTCGTTCGCTTGTTCAAGACATCCAAAGGGTAAAGCGCGAAACAGGAGACCCGGACTCAAAACGCGCTGCGATTCAAGCGATCGCAAAACGATCGGAGCTCTCGGATGCAACTGTGAAACGGCGCGCATCGGGAATTTCGACCATGTTAGAAATTGCTTATAAGCCAAAGTGTATCGATTGGGTAAGCGGAGAACCTATCGTTTCAGAAGAAGGGACCTTTGAGTACGACGGGCGAGCATTCTTAACCGCTATGGCTGCACGTGCTTTCGGTGGCTTGGGAGATCTAAGTATTGGTTTTCCTCGTCAAGTTAAAGCCTTCGTAGTTGATCAAGATTTTGAAATGTCTGAAAAAAAATGGCGGTCAGCAACGCACGAAGTTGAAGGGAGCCCTTGGTTTGGAAACGTTCCAATAAATGATTCTACCATTGCGACTGTGAAACGTGGCGGGCCCGATCTTCGAACGTTGGTTACGACCACATGTCCTTTTATTACGCTTGCGATTTCGATGTTATCGTTAACCGACCACAATCGTCCTGTTTTTACGTGGTCTGTGGATATGTATGGTATTCGCGTTTGGTGCCGTGGAGAAGATGTGGGTACGCCGATTGAGGTCATCGAAAAATTTTGTGAACAAAATTCAATTAAGATTATCGACCGAGACGACGGGGCGTTGTCTATGCATGGCACCGACCAAGACTTATTGGATATCTTAGTCCATGTAGGCCTGATAAAAGTCAAAGATACGAAGGTTATTCTATCAGATTCTTTTGGTTTTGAATCTCGAAATGCCAGCGAGGAGAGTTCTTCGACTCACGACCGTCTCATTATCTTGGATGATCTTTGGGAAGGCAACGTCGGTCCTGGCAGCACTTCGGTAAAGTAAGAGGAGTTATACTTCAAAGATTCTAGCGTTGGGCGTGAATCTTAAGATTTGCAGTAGGGCTTTCCGCAATCGTTCTCATCTTTCATCACCTCGATCGTTTCCGTTCCCGTACATAGTGGAGCTGCATACTCTGGGCAAATACAAGTCGAAACATCGCAGCCTTGACCGTCTGGTTTAGTTTCGATTTCTTGATTTGCCGAACAATCTGGCTGTGCCATCGGGGTGCACATTTGTACTGCAGGGACGCAAAGGGGTCTACCGCATCCGCTGGCATCTTTTTTGAACTCGATGGTTTCAAGTCCTGTACATGCAGGAGCTGCGTAATCAGGGCACGTACAGGTAGAAACTTCGCAACCCTCATCATTGTCTTCTTTTGTAATTTCTTGATTTTCCGAGCACTGGGGGGCGATAAGTTCTTCACACTTATCGTTTTCGTCATCTGAGGAACATCCGATTGTTAGTATCGTTAGTAGTGTTATAGCAAGTGGCATAACGATTTTGAGGACTTTTATTTTCGTTTTCAATGTGTTCATATTCATAGCGCGTTCTCCTGTTTTATTGGGAAGTTTTTGGTGTGTTGGTTTTTGGAACTAGGAAAAGAGTAACTCGTTCGACCTGTACGGCAAGTTCTTCAACGAAGCAGTCTTCGTACAAAATACCTTAGATTCTGGCTCGAAAGAAAAAGCGTTTAACGCTTGTGAACGGTGCTTAGTATTTTAGGAAATTGTATGAATTTTTTGGACGGTCGGGACGAAAAGGAAATAGAGCTTTTTGAATTACGAGAAATAGCTTCGACGCGTGGCTTGTATTTATCGGAACAGAGATAAATCTCGGATTGGTATGAACTCAATAAATTTATTCTGAGATGGAATTCCCCTTTTTTCTCGTGTTTACCTACAAACGCCAGAGGTCGACGATGCGATCGTCGTTTTTAGGTCAGCATTTTTAATATCTCCAGTAGAGATCTGTTTGCTGATTTCGCAGGCATGTTTACGAACCACAGAAATACGATCATTGACTAAGGCGATTTCTGCATCACGTCCGGCACGCGAATCGGCCAATATCTTCGTATATTTTTCGACTGTCTTTGTATCGCCATCTTTTTTGGCCTGTCGAATAGACGATTCAAAATGCCCGTCCTGTGAACCAATACCTTCCAAAGCCATTTCAAGTTTATTACCCTGATCTTGAAAGTAGTTCATTACTTTGAGCTGAGTCGCCGCAGCTAGATCGGGATCGTTCTTTTTCGCCCAGCCGACTAGATCTTCAAACAGCGGCTTGGCAAATCCAAGTTCCGTAGGATTTTCCGTTTTACCGCGTGTTTGTTTTCTTAGTGTGAGTGCGTTGTGGAAATTTTGCTCTCGAATCCAAGATGAGGTCGGTAATTCTTTTTGAACACCATCCCACATCAGTACGCCTTTTTGGCGTGAATCTATTTTCGCCTCACCTTTGGTCATGCGAATTGCCTTTTCCAAGTTCTCCCATTCGATATTGGAAAGCACCCAAACGCCGGAAACTTCGTGAAGACCGATGCTCCAAATATAAGGTCCGACTTTGACGTCTGCCATATCTCCTTCTTTCATCTTAATTTCACCTATGGGATTGTCGCAGGTTGATTTTAGAACTCTATCTTCCCCAACGTTAAGTTTAATTGTGACGAATTCGCCGTCCATCTTTTTACATTCTTCAAGACTTCGCATCATTAAGTTACGAGCCTTTACTTCCGGAGGTTCAGTGCAGGAGAAAAGAGAAGTTAAACTAAGAATAAGGGAGTATAAAAGAATATTTTTCATGTCTGAGTAGTCCTCGAATTAGCTGAATCCTCTCAGCCTGGTTAGCGACTTCTACCCATTTTATTTCATCTTGTCGATTTATGGATTATAGATGAACGCGTTTTCTAGAAAAATAGGCGATGGATAAACAAGTCATACAATAAAGCAGGAAATTAAATCCCAATAATGTACTGTAGTTCAGGGGTACATCAGATGCGTGGTCCCCAATAAATCGATCAATAGGGTGGGGTGGAGGTGGCAAAGAGGGTAATCCAGGAGCCAAAGGCTTGGGCATATCTTTAGCCGCTATCTCGTATGCGTTGGCCGCATCTTCGGTATGCAACGACGCTTCAAATCCATAGCGCGAGACAATGCTATAAGACATCACTTGAATCGGATCTGACATCCGTTCTAAAGGCATGATTGCACCTCCCAATATAATTTGCGGGATAAGGAGGAGGGGGACCGAAGCGGTGGCGCCGTCGATTGAACGTACCAAGGACGAAAGAAGTAGGCCCATGCCGATACCGACGTTTGAACAAAGCCATAAGGTCAAAAGATGGACGCCTGGATTTCCTTTGAGATCGATTACAAGATGGGTAACGGCAATCAAGGTTGCGCATTGGAAAAGGGAAAGACCCGCCAGTACGAAGTATTTGCTGGATACATACGCCGGTATGGAAAGCCCAATCATTCTTTCTCGACGAAAAATCGCGCGTTCTTTCACGATTTCTCGGGCTGCATTAGAGCAACCAAACCAGACTGATGAAACGACGATCAAAAACAAGGCGAACGGAATATCGGACAGGCGAGCAAAAATGCCGGACTCTTTAGCAAATACGAAATCTAATAAGAGACCAATGATTGGCGCTTGGATGAGTAGGATCGTCATTCCGACTTTATCTCGTAATCTGGTTCGCAAGTATCGATGAGATAAGGTCAGAAATTGTCGAAAGAAAAACAGGCGAGGCTTTTTTCCTTTGCCTGTGTTGGTGACTTTCTTCGCGGCGCGATTGGCAACAAATTCTGAATAGAAGCGACTGTCACGGAAATTGTCCACCAGCGCGTTGTCGCTGTCATCACGAACTGCGGCAACGATCGGGGTCATGCAAGAACCCGGATCCGCCATGATTGCCGCGCCTTCAGGTGAGGCAGGGTCGATCTCGGGACGAAAGAATTGGATGGAGTCAGGATAGGACGGCCCGTAATATACAAGTTTACCATTTGCCATGTACAATGCGTTATCAAGTTCTCGATAAACACGCAGGGAGGGCTGGTGAATCGTCAATAATATGGTCCTGCCATCAGCCGATAGCTTTTTCAATACACGCATGACCGTAAGTGCGTCCTCACTTGCTAACCCTGACGTCGGCTCGTCTAGACATAGTAGAGAAGGCTCGATGAGAAGTTCCATCGCAAGATTGACTCGCTTTCGTTGCCCGCCCGAAATCCCTTTTTTTTCGGCTGAACCGATACGAACATTTACAATATTTTGTAATTCTAGACTTTGTAAAATGGTTGCGATGCGAGAACGAATTTCTTCTTTGGAAGTATCGGGAGGTAGACGAAGCTTCGCAGCGTGAAAAAGCGACTCGTAAACCGTGAGCTCGGGATGGATAATATCATCCTGAGGTAGGTAACCTATCGACCCACGAAATTTTGCCGCGTTTTTCTGAAGTTCCAAACCGTTCAAACGGGTTGTTCCAGACGTTGGGGAAAGTTCACCAATGATAGACATTAACAATGTAGTTTTGCCCGACCCTGATGGACCCAGTATTCCGACAAGTTCGGACGGGTAGGCTGTAAAAGATACATCGTCGAGAACCTTACGCGATGGTGCAATGACGTTCACACTATCCACTTGTACGGTCACCTCATTTGAGCGACCTTTGACGAGCTCTCCGTTTTTATCAAAAACCAGTGTGTAAGAACCAAAAGAAATGGTCTGACCAGGTCTTACGATTGATTTTGATATCGCAACGCCGTCAACATAGGTTCCATTCGCACTTCCCAAATCTTCCACTCTAATGGTGGAATTATGTTTAATAATCTTTGCGTGTTTTCGAGAAATTTGTGGACTTTCTATTCGAACATCATTCTCTTCTCCACGTCCGATTGTGATGATTTGTTTGTCTTCCGGGATAATAAGTTCACCGGAAATCGCGAAATTTTTCGCCGACACGAAGGGGCCGAGTCGATCTACATTAAAACGATAACTTCCAAAAAAAACGATATCGTTTTCACCGACAATTGCGCGTTCGATAGGTTGTCGTCGATCGTTAACGAAGGTCCCGTTGATGGTGTCTAAATCTCGGAGTTGCCATTCCTTTCCGTTCCACCTGAACTCTGCGTGCTTACGAGAGATTTGGGGAATATCGATCGAAATATCACACTCTGGATCGCGCCCAATAATGATTGTCTTTCCCAAAGCGTCAGGAATCTGAATACCTTCAGTGGCCCTGTTTTCTGGGCGCGTAAGTCGCTCCGAAATAGGCGCTGTTAGCGGAAACTCATAAGATCCCAGGCCGATGATGTCATGAAGTTTAACGTAAGATCGCGAGATTCGTGCGCCATTGATATACACACCGTTGGTGGAACCGAGATCTTTGAGAACGAAGCGATGACCCACAACAGCAATTTCTGCGTGCCGTCCCGAAACTTGCGATAAGGGAATAACGATGTCATTGGATTGGTCGTATCCGAAACATAAAGAAGACGCTCCGAAGGGAATCTCTGGAGCGCTTTCTGGGCCCCCAATGAGATCTTGTTTTTCGGATGGATTGATGTCTGAGGACTCGGCTTCAGTTCGCTGTCGAGGCAAAATAAGTTGGATTTCTCCGCACGCCCCACAAAAGATTTCTTTGAGATCGTCGGGAGTCTTTGGTAATTGCGCGTCGCAATTAAAGCAATTTTTCGTCGTCGTTGGATTCAACTTGTTTGAGGCGCCTTAGGAAAAACTGCAGTTCCTTTAATTTCAATAAGAAGATTGGGATGTGGAAGTTCAGCGACGCCTATTGTTGTCCTCGCTGGTCCCGTGTTCGCATCAAAATAGGTATTATAGACGATGTTGAAATCCTTATAGTCACTCATCGAAACAAGGAAAACGGTTAGATCAACGAGATGGCTGAGATCCAACCCAGCTTCTTCTAAAATAGCCTTCATATTTTCAATGACCGCATAGGTTTGCGCGCTGATATCTTTAATGATGGTTCCATCTTCAAGAATCTCTACCCCGGCATGGGAGTTATCATGCCGTCTAGAAGAGGTACCAGAAAGGAAAAGCAAATCCCCCGCACGATGCGCATGGGGGTAGCTTGCCAAAGCGGGTGCGTTTTGAGTTACAGTATAGGTTTTTCGTTTATCGGTTTTGAAAGTCATTTTAGTCGCTAAGTTTACAATTTAATACAAATGTTTTTAAGTTCAGAATAGAAGTTAAGTGAATAAATTCCGCCTTCTCGCCCTAGTCCAGATCTTTTGACGCCGCCAAAAGGAGTACGTAAATCACGTAAATACCAATCGTTAACCCAAACGATACCGCTTTCAATACGTTGAGAGACGCGATGGGCGCGCGAAATATTTTGTGTCCAAACCGACGCGGCAAGTCCGTACTCACTGTCGTTTGCCATCTCTATTACTTCTGATTCGGAGTCAAAAACTTGAATATGGCATACGGGTCCGAAGATTTCTTCCTTAATAACGCGTGCATTTTCTGGCAAACCCGTCCAGATAGTAGGCTCGACGAAGAATCCATTATCTAACTCATTGTTGAAGGTTGGGATGCCTCCGCCGCAAATAACGGTCGCCCCCTCTTCAACAGCCAGATCAAAATAGGATAATACTTTCTCTCGATGTTCCTTCGAAATAAGAGGGCCGAAAGAGGTTTCACTATCGTAGGGATCCCCTAGAACGAAACTTTGCGCACCGACTTTAAGAGCATTTACGAATTTATCAAAAATAGGGCGTTCTACGTAGACACGTTCAGAGCACAAACAGACTTGTCCGCAATTCGTGAACACGGATCGCAACGTCCCGGCGACAGCTGCATCAAAATCCGCATCTTCAAAAATAATAGCAGGATTCTTTCCACCAAGTTCAAAAGAAACAGCCTTCATTCCTTCTGCGGCAATCTTCATGATTGCCTCGCCGGTAGAACTTTCTCCGGTAAATGTAATTGCGGAAATGTCCGGATGGGTGGTGATCGCTTCACCAGCAGACCCAGGGCCAAAGCCGTGTACCAAATTAAACACGCCAGGCGGAAGAATTTCTGCCATCACTTCGGCGAGCAAGGTGGCCGTACTTGGTGTTTCTTCTGAGGGTTTAACGACGACGGTATTTCCCGCCGCTAGAGCCGGCGCAACCTTCCACGTCATTAAAAGAAGAGGAAGATTCCACGGACAAATAACGCCTACTACTCCAAGTGGGACGCGTTGTACGTAGTTTACTGCGCCTTTTCCGTCGGGTGTGGATTGCATGAAGGATTCGCTTCCGAAACTTCGCGCTTGATCCGCAAAAATTTGGAAATTAGCCGCACCTCGAGGGATATCGATGTTAGCAGCTAAAGATTTTGGTTTACCAGTATCTGCAATTTCGGCTTCGAGAAAATCGTCGAACCGTTCTGTTATGCGATTTGCGACTTTAGATAAAAGTGCTCCACGTTCCTGGATTGAAAAGTTTCCCCACTCACCGAGCATCGTTTTTTTCCCGGCTTGTACCGCACGATCTACGTCGGCTGCGCTTGCGTGCGCGACTTTTGCTACAACTTCCCCGTTGACGGGATTCACGTTATCGAACCATCCGGCTTCGCCGTTTACAAATTCGCCATCAATTAACAGTTGCAGTTCTTTCATTACTTTTTCCAAAGATCGATTTGAGACGAAGGGGCGGTTTGAGTCGTCTTAGTTCTGGTTTGTTTTTTCTTTTTAGACGTCTTGGTTTTCGTTTTTGTCCAACCACCGATTGGACGCAGTTCTGCGATTCGAGAAATTCGAAATACGCGTTCGGCATGACGGAGATGGCAAAACGCGTGAATATACTTTTCGGCCTCAAAACTAATGGGTGTGATCTTTCGATGCGTTAATTCACCTGATTGACGTGCATAATAATCGAGCTCTAAATCAACCCCGTTATTGATGGCCCAACGAACCAATCCATCGATATCGTTGGATGCGGGATCTGAGGCATCGGGTTCTATTTCGTTCTTCCAGTCTGGATCGATCGCTTTACCGATCCACAGCAGAAGTTCGTAAGTCTCGATTTCAACATCCATTATTTCTTTGGCACTCATTGTATCCAGGACATCACGTAGCGGCTTTTCTACCGAACGCTTAGGTATTCTTGAGGCGCCGTGGTCGCGCAAGTTTTTTAAAATGAGTAAGGCAAGGGCAACACTACTTCGGTCATTAGCCGAAGTATAAGAAACGCTTCCTTGGGAATCAGAAAATTCGAGTGCCTCGCCATCCGAACGCGATTCAGCACGGCTTAGACGTTCGGCAATCCGATTGGTGATCGTGGGGATATCGGTCGACATAATTTATTTCTCGAAATCCAATGCAATATCTGAATCGTCATCATCTGGCGTGTCTGATTTAGCCTTTGCTTTTTTCGCTAACTTCTCAAATTTCATATTCAAAGCGACCTCATCAGGATCAATTAGGCCGCCGGCTTTCATTGAATTCAATAGCGCATTTGAACGTCGAAGTTCATCGCCGGAGGGGCGTTTTGCTTCGTAACGAAGACGTTTTTTCTTGTCCTCTATCATTTCTAGTTCGATATCTATTTCGGAGATACGCAGGCGCATTTCTTCGACCCTTGCTGCTGCTTCGTCAGCCAGTTCTGGCATACCTTTGTTAGTCGCTAACTCGACTCTCTTTTTCCAAGTTGGATAGTCTTTAACTAAAGTCGCGCGTTCAGTTGTGTAGTCTTTTTCATCGCTTAACAACTGGGTCATTTCGGCATGAAGTACAGGGTCCATTTTTTTCTCCGATGGGTAGAAAGCTACCGTACACACCAAATCTGGGAGTGTCATCAGGAGAGTCGTTCAGATGTTTATCTTAGAATTTTACGATGAAATTATCGGGCGTTGGTAGAGCGAGCTTTTCTACGAACGAAGAACATCGCGATTAGAAACAACCAAAGCGGAGCATTCGTTTGGGTCGTACTACATGTAGCATTATTGTCATCAGTACCATTAGTATTATTGTCACCAGTACCATTAGTACTATTGTCATCGGTACCATTAGTATTATTGTCATCAGGACCACATGGATCGGGAGCATTTTCTGTTTTCGATCGGTCTAGCAATGTCGCGTTGATGCTAAGTTTTCCTGAAGTATCATTAGCTTCCCATTGGATCTCGAAGGTTTTCTCTCCATGAAAAGCTTCGAGGTTATTCATCCGATATTCTTGTAAGTAAAATACTCCGTCGAAACCAGGCGCATGCGACACCGGTTGGCAACCTTCACAATTTTCGGTCAAGACAACCTCATAATCACAACCATTTTTAATTTCTATCGAAGCGTACCATTCAGATGGCTCTGTTTGGACACACGCCGGGATTTGTCCGGAGTTGTATTCATTTACGCGCCACTCTGGCTCTATAATTGAGCAAGCTAAGGCGATTGAAGGGAGCAGAAAAAAGAGGCCTAAAAGAAAAGCTATAGGCGAGGACAATCTGACGAATCGTTTCATGATGTGTGGTCCGTGCTTTAAAAGTATACGTTACGATAATGCAACTTCTATTTCAAACCAGACGAGACCGATTGGAGGCGTGTTCATCCAGTCGGATTCTCGCGCGACCGAGCACCTAGACGTTTATTCCTGTAGAAAAGCGCCACACAATAATACTTCGACCGAAAAAAAGTCGACCATTGTTCGGCGCCGAACATTAGTTTTTTTCTGTTTTATACGAGTTCCAAAAAGCTCATGAGTTCGAACAATATGTAGCCAGTGATACCCCAGACCCGCTGTTCTTGGATTTGAAATTCGTGCATAGGAAAAGGTGTTCCGTTCCAATCCCATTCAGTTCTTCGATATCTTGAGGGATCGGCTACTTCTTCAAGTGAGGCTTCAAATATAAAATCAATCTCACCGGGATTGGATTGGAAGTTATAAGGGCCTTGAACCTCACCGATGAATGAACTCAAATTGTAGTTTGAAATGGTGGGCATTGTTGCAAAATGTCCGAATATAGCGACGTCATTTGGATCGAGTCCAACTTCTTCCTGCGCTTCACGTAGCGCGGTGAATTCTAGACTTTCGTCTTCCGGATCTTGTCGACCTCCAGGAAATGAAACCTCACCGGAATGCTGTCGTAGCTTTTCCGAACGTTTGGTGAGAAGTACCCGGTACGCATCGTCATATTGAATAAGCAGAATAAGGACGGCTGCGGGTTGAAATGAATCAATATCAAGCCTTGGCCATTCACGAATGGCAAACCTGGGTTTGTCATCGAGAGTGTTTAGTTTTTTTCGTATCGCGCTTACAGAGAACATGTAGATCAGTTGATCTGTACCTTGAAGATATTTCTACCATTCTTATTCTCAACGAAAATCGGTACGCAAATCGCGAGTGAGAGTTTTCGAAGTTGTCCTTTGGGAAGACGAACTCGTGCGTTGTCGTCTCCTTCAACTTTTATAACCCGGCATTCACCAAGTTTAGGATGAAGGAGAAGATCACCTGCGCTAAGTTCAACGTCGGCATCGATGTCATCGATGTCCATTTCGGCTGCGAGATCGGCATTTAACTCCGATATTCGTTCATGTCTTGGTATCAATTTCTTTTTTGTCGGCTTTTGGCTCGTTAAATCCGCTGCGTCATCCCAGCTCATCTCTGATTGGACTTCAGGTGTTTTAGTTGGCGCTTCTTTTGCAATTTCAGGTGAAGAGGGTGTGTTTAGACTTTGCGATTTGGATGCCGACTTTTTTCGGATCCCTTCAATCGTAAATCTGCCCTCTTTAAAATTGGGTTGGCGTTCGATCACCATATCGTCGAAACCAGCAAGGACAACATCAACGCTTTCGATCGTTGCGCTTTTTATGATGCCGCCAAGTATTTGCGGTCCCAGCGGGCCGTTTGCACTCAGAATACAACGCGCCTCGATAGCGATTTCACTTCCGTACATTGAAACCGTGGCAGTGGATGACAAGATTGTGAAACTTCCGCTTCCTTTTTGAATCGGCACAGCTTCTCCACCTTTTTGATAAGCTATCAATTCAACAGAGGATAATGAGCCGAAAACCTCGATCGTTCCTGCGCCGATCGCGTGCGCGCGACATGTATCGCTAAGCGAAGTAATAAGCTCTTTGCCAGGATCCAAACGTCCGACTAATTTTTTTGTTATGTGACTTGTTTCAAGGAGCATCGTATCGCCTGCAATATTTGGGTTAATTATCTATAATAAGGTAGTAGTTAAAAAAAGTGGTTATCATTTTTTGAGTTTGGATTTTTAATTCTTTCTTTTTCAAATCCGAGCTCGATAGGAGCCGATCCTTTGAGGGCTGAACCATTGGCTGTCGTCATAGTGATTTCGAATTTCCAAATAATATCAAAATCGTTGTTGCTGATTGATATGGGCACTGAAATTTCGGGAAGCGCAATAACTTCGTTGAACGTGTTTTCGCTAGATTGTTGCACATTTGTGGGTACCGATTCGTGAAAGGTCTCCGAAGAGGTACACCGAGAACTTCCGCAATCATACGTGACTTCTTCTATTCCTACTAACCTACAACTCATACCTTTAAGTTTCTTACCCTTTTCTAACTCTAGGTGGGCCTCGTAGAAATTTCCTTCAACGTTTTTGAGAATATAGTTAATTTTACAAGAGGGAGCTATTTTTAGAACGTAGGTGACAACACAGATCACAGCAAAGAGCGCTATCGCGACGTATACGACTTCTATTTGTTTATCGGAAAGGAAATAGCCGAAAAGGCTCAACACCATCAATATTATTAAGCTATAAATCATTATCGATTTCGCCGAATCTACTCCCGGCCGAATGGTTCCTCCGGCTTTTTTAATTTCATAATTAGTTTCACCTCGTACCACTTTTACCGGCGTTTCGTCATAGAAGTCGGGTATGAACATACCACCAAGGAAACTAAGAATTTTCTTTTCACCCAGAGCCTTTTTTCGTAATAATTTTTCGGTCTCCGGCGCGATATCAACGACGGTTTTGATGGAAATGTTTTGAGTGACGGCTAGGCCAACAAAAGAGACGTTATAACTTGGTTTAAATTCGAAGGGGTGCGTTATCGTCTCATCGGGGCCGATGGACGCATAATCATTGATTACTAAATCGTCTAGAATGACTTGGTCCGTTTCTCCTTTTCCTTGGTGAATAACCTCCAAATTCACTGTAATCTTTTCGATCTTGACGAGCTCATTCGAGTTGTTGTGCACGACCAGTTCACCGATAATGGGCTCATCGCAACTAAAAAACTCCCCTTCGAATTTGGAATGAATAGATAAGGCATCTCTATAATTCATAACAAGTTGACCTAGGGTTTAAAAATTCTGAATAGAGCGCAGCCTCTATCGACCTTATATCCTTTTTGTACAAATTATAAAGTGCCGATAAGTAGCTTTGCTTAACTTTTGGAATGGATACTTCCCGGTTTAGGCGGGCTAATTCGATTTTTGAAGAAATGATTTTTTGAAGAGCGGCCAACTCTAAGTCCATCGTAGTAAAATTGAAACCTTTATAGGTTTTGTCTTTTCTTAGGATCATGCCGCTTCGATGTGAAAGATGAGTCGTATAGATAAGAATCTTCTGATTTTTCATAAGTTCGATTCTATTTTTTAATGACAATAGCTGAAAAGAATCGATCGCCAAAATATTAGAGGTCGGTTTTATGTACTTTCTGTCAGCTTGTTTAAGACGATGATATTCGGCGTTGGGGAGATAACTAAGGATTAACATGCTCAGATGTGTCGATTTTCCATGCCCTTTCTTTCCGAAAAATTCTAAAAATAGCGATTCGCAATTCCTTATTTCGTCGGCTAAAACACCAACATCGAATCGGGGAACGGTAGCATGTAGTTGTTTTTCTGGGTCTAAAAAGGAAAAGGGGTTATATTTCAGGTTCAGATTTGTATAATGATCGATCGATAGCATTTACGATTTGTAGCTTACTACCTAATAAACTTAAATAGACGGCCGCGTACGATCTTGGTCGGATAGTAGAGGCCTATTTATTCAACGAAATTGGAAACCGAGCCCAAGGACTGGCGCTCCGGCGTTAGAGATAGCAAAGGGTGCCATGCGGAGTTCGGCGACTACACCCAAATTGTCGGTAAACCACCAACCCAGACCAAGTCCCATACCCAAATAACGCGTCGCTCCCGTCCCCGTGATATTGACGACGTCCGGTTTTTCGACCGCATAATTATAATTTAGACTTAAACTAGGAACCAAACCGAAATCAAATGAGTACCCGAACGCGAGGTTTCCCAAAATATCGGCGCCGTAAGCGGAGTTGAAACGTGCACCGCCAGAAATGGACGAAAAGAATCCATTAAAACTAAGGCCAGCTTGGATCAATCCTTCCCCTACGAAAGATAATTGCGTAGCCGTTCTGAATTCAAATAACGGATCTGATGAGAGATCCGAATCATTAATGCCGGGATTGACGCCAATACGTCCTAATACGGAAACGACAAGGTGGTCACTTCCGTATAGCTTTTGGGTCGCTCCCAAAATTACTGGGTTAAGATATATCGTGCTTTCGTCGTCGTAGCTTGCGTGGCCGATTCCAGCGGAGAGGTTTAGGGTTGTTGACTCTAAAACGCCAAGCTCACTGTAGACGTTCAATGAATAGAGCCCAAATTTTTCTACGGGGACAATATCACCGTTTAATGTGAATGCTTTACTACCTAAAATCGCGCCGAATTGCGCTTTCGAGTAGTACTCTCCGGGGTTTTGTGTCCACTGTGCGTAGGCTGCGGTGGTGTGTAAAGATACAACAATTCCGAAGAATAGTAGAAGTTTTAATCGTTTCATGCGGTCTTGCCATCTCTTAAAAAAACGAGGTGATCACTCTCGGATCGCTCCTCAGAAAAATAGTAGCCATCTTCGGCAAAAGCCTGTGCGGCAACTGGATCATCGATTCGATTTCGAACAAGCCAGTTGGTCATCGTACCTCTTGCCCTTTTGGCGAAAAAACTAACCAATTTGTAAGTGCCTTTTTTATTTTCCAAAAAGGTGACGTCTACGATTCGTGCCTGTAACGCTGATTTGTCGACCGATTTGAAATATTCTTTCGAGGCGAGGTTGAAAATAACATTGTCTTTTTGGATCTCAAGTGCCGCTTTTAGATCGTTTCCTATTTTTTCTCCCCAGAATTCGTACAAATTTTTGCCGTTATTGTTGACGAGTTTAGTGCCCATTTCGAGACGGTAGGGCTGCATAAGGTCTAGAGGGCGAAGCGTTCCATACAATCCAGAAAGAATTCGAACATGTTGTTGTGCAAAATCGTAATCTTCCTCGGTATAGAGATCGATTTCTAGATCTTTGTATACGTCCCCTTTGAAGGCAAGGATCGCTTGTTTCGCGTTTCCTGGCGAGAACGGTCTTTTAAATGTTCGATATCGATCGAGATTCAGATCGGCGAGTTTTTCGCTGATATTCATCAACTTTTGCAAGTCTTCAGATGACTGTCCTACCAGAATATCGATGAGTTCCTGAGATTCATCGCTACGTATAGGGAGGGTAAACGTGAGTGTTTGCGGCGCATTTTCGAAATCCAAGGTTTTTGCGGGAGAGAGAACAGCGATCATATTTTTGTCCTGAAAGAGAGACTTCTGGACTATCATATCGTCCCTGTAGTGAGGAGTGATTTTCGACGCAAATTCTTGCTATGTGAAATGATCTGTTTGGATCGCGCAAAAAAAGCGATAAGTACTTGATCTTACCAAATTGCTCCGGTATGGTCCCGCTTCCTTCGGTCAAAAAATTTTTTTGACGTTGGTGTGAAGAGACTTCACGAGGAAATGTTATGGCTAGTGAAAAGATTAGAATAAAGCTCAAAGCATATGATTTTAAGCTTTTAGATTCATCGACGGCAGCGATCGTCGATACGGCAAAGAGAACAGGCGCACGTGTTGCAGGTCCTATCCCTCTTCCAACTAAAATCAATCGTTGGACCATCCTAAGAAGTCCATTCGTTAATAAAAAATCTCGCGAGCAGTTCGAAATTCGTACGCACAAGAGACTGTTAGATATTTTGAACCCTACGGCTCAAACTTTGGATGCATTAATGCGTTTAGATTTGTCCGCTGGTGTAGATGTAGAAATTAAAACCTGATTTAGGCCAGCAATGGTTCACCTTTTTCGCACGTTCACGGAACGATAGGACGGCGCAGGAGTGAGTATGAAGTTAGATATTTATGATATAAACACTGCCAAGACCTCCGGTTCAGTAGAACTCGATGAAACGGTCTTCGGAGTGCCGGTTAAGCCTTACCTTTATTGGGAAGTGGTTAACTGGCAGCGCGCCCGTCGGCGTTCTGGTAACCACTATACTAAGGGGCGTTCTGATGTTTCCGGTGGTGGTAAGAAGCCATGGGCTCAGAAAGGTACTGGTCGTGCGCGACAAGGTACACGTCGAGCACCTCACTTTGTTGGCGGTGGTACCGTTTTCGGTCCGAAGCCGCGTGATTATTCTTACGCGATGCCGAAGAAGAAGCGCAGAGCCGCTCTACGTTCCGCGCTTTCTGAGAAACTCAATAATAACGCGATTCGTGTTTGTGATTCTCTTGAATTTAAAGAAATGAAAACGAAGTACGCATCAGGCGTTCTTAATAAGTTCGAAGCAGCAAAAGGTTTGTTCGTGGATGTGACATCACGTACCGATTCAAACGAATTGAAGCATAACGAAACACTTCGTTTGGCAGTCCGCAATCTCAAGAACGCAAAATACATTGCAGCTGAGGGACTCAACGTCGAAGATATTCTTAAGTATGATCTCTTGTTCGTCAGCAAAGCGGCGCTCGAGCAGATTCAAGGAGTGCTAAACAATGGCTGATTTGCACAATATTTTATTGCGGCCTGTTCTCACTGAGAAAACCGCAGGAATCATGAACGACGACGAAAAAAATCG
Organism: uncultured bacterium; assembly: GCA_937981985.1. GTDB lineage: Bacteria > Myxococcota_A > Bradymonadia > Bradymonadales > Bradymonadaceae > CALJNB01. The sequence continues at coordinate 47,480 of CALJNB010000039.1, read as the reverse complement.
TCTCGTTTTTCGCGTCGCTAAAGACGCAACCAAAAGTCAAATTAAGGCTGCTGTGTTGCTTGTTTTTGGTGTCAAAGTTGCCTCGGTGAATACACTTCGTATGCCCGGTAAGCCGAAACGCTCCGGTAAGCACCAAGGACGACGACCTGGTTACAAGAAAGCGATTATCACGCTTGCAGCCGGTGAAACCTTCGACTTGTTCGCGCTCGAAAATATGGGTGAAGAAGAAGCGGGAGAAGTTTAAATGGGTATTAAAACACATAAGCCAACATCGCCTGGACGTCGTTTTCTTAGAAGAAACGATTTCGAGGAAATTACTAAAAGTGCTCCAGAGAAAAAACTGACGCGTAAGCTAAGTAAGTCTGGTGGACGTAATAATAAGGGTCGCATGACCGTTCGCCATCGCGGCGGCGGACACAAGCGTCGATATCGTATTATCGATTTTAAGCGTAATAAAACTGGTGTTCCGGCGAAAGTTGCGGCTATCGAGTATGATCCAAATCGTTCTGCATTCCTTGCGCTTCTTCATTACGCAGACGGCGAGAAGGCTTACATCATCGCTCCTCAGAAAATCGAGGTTGGTGATACGGTTATTTCTTCCGCTCATGCCGATATTAAGCCTGGTAATTCTTTGAAGTTGAAACACATGCCTGTCGGTTCTGTGATTCACAACATCGAAATGCGACCCGGAAAAGGCGGCCAGATGGTTCGTACAGCCGGTGGTTGGGCGCAGCTAATGGCTAAGGAAAGCAAGTACGCTCTCATCCGTTTGCCGTCTTCGGAAATTCGAAAGGTGCTTTTGGAATGTCGCGCTACTGTAGGTGCGGTCTCCAATAAGCGTCACGGAAGCCAGGTGTCTGGTAAAGCTGGTAGAACGCGTTGGTTGGGTAAACGACCCCACGTTCGCGGTGTTGCAATGAACCCTGTTGATCACCCACATGGTGGTGGTGAGGGTCGTACCGCAGGTGGACGTCATCCAGTGACGCCTTGGGGTAAGTCAACTAAAGGTAAGAAAACACGTACTAATAAAAGAAGTAATCACCTCATCGTTCGACGACGTAAGTCGAAGAAGAAAGGATAAATCATGCCACGTTCGATAAAAAAGGGTCCATGGGTTGACTCCTCTTTGATGAAAAAAATTGAAAAGGCTCTAGAGTCTGAAAATAACCGCGCGATAAAGACTTGGAGTCGACGCTCCATGATCCTCCCGAAAATGATCGGAATGACATTCGCGGTTCACAATGGTCGAGAATTCGTGCCGGTTTTCGTAACCGAAAACATGATCGGTCACAAATTTGGAGAGTTCGCACCAACGCGAACCTATTACGGACACGCGGCTGATAAAAAAGCCAAGGTGCGAAGGTAAATACGATGGGTAAAGAGAAAAGAAAACAGCATCGTGCCAACCAGGCCGTTCTCAATTCCGCGCGGGTTTCGCCATTCAAGGTGCGTCCGGTAGCAGATTTGATTCGCCATAAAGGTATCGACGAAGCACTTACAATATTGCAGTTTACGCAGAAGAAAGCTGCGCCGATGTTGACGAAACTTATAGAATCAGCGTTGTCTAATATTGAAACAAGTAATGAATTGGATTGGGATATCGACGAACTCGTTGTTTCGCAGTTGACAGTAGATGAAGGGCCGACCCTTCGACGCTTTCAGCCACGAGCTCAGGGTCGCGCATTCCGTATTAATAAACGTACGTGCCACATTAAAGTTGTGCTTACGCCACGCACCTAAGGAGATTGTAATGGGTCAAAAAATTAACCCTACAGGATTAAGAATCGGTATTAACAAGCCGTGGAAGAGCCAGTGGTACGAGGAAAAGCGTTACTCACAATGGCTACATGAAGATATTAAGATTAGAAATTATCTTCAGAAGACGCTCAAGGATACTGGCGTTGCGAAGGTCGAGATCAAGCGTATGGCGCAGAAGATTACGATCGGGATTGATTCAGTTAAGCCCGGCCAAGTAATTGGACGCCACGGAGCAAATGCGGAATTGTTGAAGAATGAATTGAGAAAGATGACCCAATCGGAAATCTTCCTAAATATTCAACCTGTTCAGAAAGCCGACCTCGATGCGAAGTTGGTGGCTGAGAATATCGCTAACCAATTGGAGCGACGTCAGAGTTTCAGACGCGCCATGAAAAAGTGTGTTCAAGCGACGATGAAAGCAGGCGCGATCGGGATTAGAATTAACTGTGCTGGCCGATTGGGTGGTGCGGAAATGAGTAGAACGGAATGGTATAGAGAAGGACGTGTTCCTCTGCATACGCTCCGCGCTGATATTGATTATGGAATCGCAGAAGCACTTACGACTTACGGCATTATTGGTGTCAAAGTTTGGATCTTTAAAGGCGATATACTCTAGGCAGACGCCGCGAGTGATTAGGAGTTTATTATGTTAAGTCCAAAACGAGTAAAATGGCGTAAGGTTCAAAAAGGCCGAATGCGCGGAAAAGCGTACCGCGGTAATACCGTAGCTTTTGGTACCTTCGGAATGATGACCACAGAATGCTCGCGCATTACTGCTCGTCAGATTGAAGCAGCGCGTGTTGCTATGACACGTCACATCAAACGTGGTGGTAAGGTATGGATCCGTATCTTTCCTGATAAGCCGGTTACAAGAAAGCCCGCCGAAACAAGGATGGGTAAAGGTAAAGGTGCTCCGGAAGAGTGGGTTGCTATTGTTAAGCCTGGAAGAATTATGTTCGAAATGGATGGCGTTACGCGTGAAGTTGCCGAAGAAGCATTTCGTCTCGCAGGGCATAAGTTGCCCGTTAAGACCAAGTTTTTGGTACGTGGAGAAGGACTATGAAAGTTGCAGAATTACGAGAGAAATCAGAGTCAGAACTCGTTTCTCTTGAGGCAGAAATTAAAGGCGAACTATTCTCGCTCCGTATGAAGCATTATATGGGTCAACTTCAGAATGTGTCGGACTTAAAGACGAAAAAAAGAGCTATTGCTCGAATTAAGACCGTTCTCCGACAAAAAGAAATTGCTGCGCAGAAAGCTGCTCAGAAAGTAGGATAATTAAAATGGCTGAAGAAATTAAAAAGCGTGGCGATCGAAAGACCAGAATCGGAACGGTTGCGAGTGATAAAGGTGATAAAACAATCGTTGTTACAATCACCCGGCGTGTAATGCACACTAAATACAAAAAGTATGTTAAGAGCAGGAAGCGATACCAGGTCCACGACGAAAAGAACGAATGTAAAGAAGGGGATACGGTTCTCATTGTAGAGACCCGTCCGATTTCAAAGCATAAGCGTTGGAAAGTAAAAGAAATTATTGAAAAAGCACCGATCCTTTAATATAGGACGGATACGACGGCCCGTCTTTGGTGGGTCGAATTTGAGGTATTGTTATGATTCAGATGCAAAGTAGATTAGTTGTTGCCGATAACTCCGGTGCGAAAAAGGTTCAATGCATCAAGGTGCTTGGTGGATCGAAACGACGTTTCGCTTCTATAGGTGATGTGATTGTTGTTTCCGTAAAGGAAGCCACGCCAAACGGAAAGGTAAAGAAAGGCGAAGTAAAACGTGCTGTAATCGTTCGTGTAGCGAAAGAAATTTCGCGAGCAGACGGAACACACATTCGTTTTGACGAAAATGCCGCCGTGATAATCACGCCACAAGGCGAACCGGTCGGAACCCGTATTTTTGGTCCAGTCGCTCGTGAACTGCGCGCTAAAGGTTTCATGAAAATCGTTAATCTCGCGCCAGAAGCGCTATAAGGAATTAGTCATGCATATTAGAAAAGGCGATGAAGTTATCATCAATACCGGAAAAGATCGCGGAGAACGCGGCGAAGTTATCCAGGTTGATAGTGCGAAGAATCGGGTAAAAGTACAACGACGCAACATGATCACGAAACACCGTAAGCCGAATATGATTACCGGTGCCGAAGGCGCTCGTGTCGAAATTGAAGGTTGGCTTGCGGCATCGAACGTAAATCTGTACAGCACCAAAGCCGGCACCGGGGTCAGAACCCAAGCTCGCTATTTGGGCGCGAACGGAGAGTTGTTCGAACAGAAAAGTGCGGCAGCTAAATCGTTCGGAGATAATGCCCCGAAAGTAGTGAAGAAAGTACGTTTCGCACCGAAGACGGGAGAAACCTTCGATGTGTCCGGTGAGACTAAATAATTAATGACCGAATTCGGAATATTGGAATGGAAATCTAATATCGAAGAGAATTCAGGAGAAAGACGTGTTAAGAGAAAAATATAAAGCAGAAGTTATTCAAAAGTTATCCGAAGAATTTTCGTTCACTAATCCTAATGAAGTCCCAAAGATCAAAAAGATCGTTTTGAATATGGGTCTCGGTGAGGCTGTTCAGAATTCCAAGATCGTTGAGGTTGCACAACGCGAGCTAACTGCGATTGCCGGGCAAAAAGCGCTTATTACAAAAGCCAAGCGCTCTATCGCAACCTTCAAACTTCGCGAAGGAATGGCGATTGGATGTATGGTCACCCTCCGTGGTGATCGTATGTGGGAATTTTTCGATCGACTTGTGTACGTAACACTTCCACGTGTTCGCGATTTTAAAGGAATTAGCGATAAAGCTTTTGATGGCCGCGGTAACTATTCGCTGGGGATCCGAGAGCAAATCGTATTTCCTGAGATTGACTACGATAAGGTCGACAAAATCCGTGGACTAAATATCACGATCGTTACTTCGGCTAATACCGATGATCACGGGCGCAGTTTGCTCCGTCATCTCGGAATGCCATTTGTACGCCGTGAGCAGAATTAAAGGAGTTTAAGATGGCAAAGACATCACTTGTTGTTAAAGCAACGAAGAAACAAAAGTTTAAAGTTCGCGAATACAACCGATGCCCGTTGTGCGGTCGTTCTCGTGGATATTTGAGAAAGTTTGATATGTGCCGGATTTGTTTCCGACATAAAGCCCATGCTGGCGAGTTACCTGGTGTAACAAAAGCGAGTTGGTAATTTTATAAAAGACGAATTATCGTCGAGTTAGGCCTGTTGATGAAATTGTTTTCGGTTCGTGTCCGGAAACTGACGACAGGAACCGTTTCGAAGGAGAAACACGATGTCAAAAATCACAGATCCGATCGCGGATATGTTAACTAGAATCCGTAATGGGCAGCAGGCTAAACATGCTTCCGTGCGTATTCCTGGTAGCAAGATGAAACTAGCGATTGCGGAAATATTAAAAAAATATGGTTATATCGAGTCAGTAACATGGCGTGATGAAGGACCGCAGGGTCAGATCGACGTAGAACTACGTTACGATAAAGACAAACTTCCGATGATAAAGAATATCACCCGCGTAAGTAGGTCGTCTCGTCGTGTTTATGTTGGTGTTGGCGAGATTCCTAAGGTTCTTAACGGACTGGGAATATCTGTTCTTTCCACCTCTAAGGGTGTGATTTCCGACCGTGATGCCAAAGCGCAGCACGTTGGCGGCGAAATCATCTGCACCGTATACTAGGAGTATAAAATGAGTCGTGTTGGAAAACAACCTATAACCATCCCAGCTGGTACTACGATTAATACCGACGGTAACTCGATTACTGTTAAAGGTCCTAAAGGAGAACTCTCCAAGACCTTTGCGGGTGTCGTCGTGATCAAGGTAGAAGGTTCGGAAATCAATATCGTTCGTCCAGATGATTCGCGTCAATCACGCAGTCACCAAGGTCTCGTACGTAGTATCGTGAACAACCTCGTTCACGGTTGTTCTGCTGGTTTTGTTAAAGAGCTAGAAATTAATGGTGTTGGTTATCGTGCCGAAGCTAAAGGGAAGTTTATTCGCTTTGATTTGGGCTATAGCCATCCGATCTTCTTTGAGGTTCCCGAGTCCGTTGCGGCCGATGTCAAGCAGACAGCGATAACGCTTTCTAGCCCTGATAACGAGCTGTTGGGCCAGGTTGCTGCGAAGATCAGAAGCCTTCGCAAGCCAGAACCTTACAAAGGTAAAGGCATTAAATACAAAGACGAGCGCATCATCCGTAAAGATGGTAAGGCGAGCGGGTAAAGGATTATAAAATGTTAAAGAAAAGCGAAAGAAATGATAATCGTTTACGACGAAAGCGCCGCATCCGTAAAAAAATCTACGGAACTGCTGAGCGACCTCGTCTAACGGTTTACCGATCAAACCGTCACATCTACGCTCAGATCATCAATGACGAAACAGGAGCCACTTTGGTTTCAGCGTCGACTATTGATGATGGAGAGGTAGCTGGAGATGATAAGAAGCAACAGGCTAAATCTGTGGGTGCCCTAATTGGGGAGCGCGCAAAAGCGGCCAATATTAATTGTGTCGTGTTTGATAGAAACGGATATATTTACCATGGTCGAGTAGCTGCGGTCGCCGAAGGCGCACGTGAAGCCGGCTTGGAATTGTAGGATTAAGATATGAGTGGTGGTCAAAATCGTCGTCGGCCTAACGGAAGACGAGAGGAAACAGAGTTCGAAGAAAACGTTATCGCGGTAAATCGCGTTGCGAAGGTTGTTAAAGGCGGACGCCGTTTTAGTTTCAGTGCACTTGTAGTTGTCGGGAACGGCAAAGGGCAGGTCGGTGTTGGACACGGCAAAGCTAACGAAGTTCCGGAAGCAATTCGTAAGGGTGCGCAGAAGGCTCGTAACGAATTGATGACGGTGCCTATTATCGACGAGACAATACCGCACATGGTTATTGGGCGTTTCGGTAGTGGTTCGGTGTTGTTGAAGCCAGCTTCACAAGGTACCGGCGTTATCGCTGGCGGTCCCGTTCGCGCGATTCTCGAAGCTGCAGGTATCGGAAACATCTTGACTAAGAGTTTAGGTTCAAATAACCCGCACAACGTCGTTAGAGCGACAATGGAAGGTTTGCGTTCGCTAAATGATCCGGATGCTTACCGCGCTCGCCTTGGACAAATTGTCGAAGAAGATTCAGACAAGAAGTAGTCCGTGCGAATTTGAATACCGAAAACGTTGTTTTCGGACTAACAAAGCAGACTGTGTTTCGGCATAGGCTGCGATTAGACGGTCGGAGATCGTTATGAATAAAGTAAAAGTAACACTCGTTCGCGGTATTGCGGGCAAATCGAAAAACCAAGTAGCTAATCTGCAAGGTCTCGGTTTTCGCAAAAGCCAACGTTCGGTAATTCTCGAAGATACGCCATCTATACGTGGTATGATCGACAAAGTTTCACATCTTGTGAAAGTCGAAGAGGTTTAAGATGAGTGATTTAAGTAATTTAAAGCCGCCAAAGGGCGCAACAAAGAAGCGAAAACGAGTTGGTCGTGGACAGGGGAGTACCTTGGGTAAAACGAGTGGTCGTGGTCAGAAAGGACAAAACTCTCGTAGCGGCGGTGGTGTCCGGCCTGGATTCGAGGGTGGCGGCGTTCCGTTGATTCAACGTGTACCGAAGCTCGGCTTTACGAGTCGTAATCCCACGATTTACAGCGAAGTTAATATCCGCGATCTGGAGACGCTTTTCAACGATGGCGACGAAATCACTTATGAGATTTTGACCGCGAAAGGTTTGACGCGTAAGAAAGACGATGGTGTTAAAATTCTTGGCAGCGGTGACCTCACCAAAAAGTTGACTGTGAAAGCCGATAAATTTAGTAAAGCAGCCCTATCTAAAATTGAAGCAGCAGGTGGGACCGCCGAGGTTGTGAAACGTGGCAAGTAAACTAGCTAGCATTTCCCAAAATACCGAGTTGCGAAAGCGCCTCGGGTTTACCATTATGGTGATATTGATTTATCGAATGGGAGTTTTCATGCCTATACCGGGAATCAATCGGGCAGCAATGTCTCAGATGGTGGGCGGAGAAGGTAATGGCTTTCTCGGTCTTCTGAGTATGTTTACCGGTGGGGCGTTCGAAATGGCAAGTATTTTCGCCTTGGGTATCATGCCTTACATTTCCGCTTCGATTATTTTCCAACTGATGGGAGTGGTCGTTCCGGCAGTTGAACGACTCCAAAAGGAAGGTGAAGCTGGGCGCAAAAAAATTACGCAATATACGCGTTACGCGACTGTAATCTTATCGCTCATCCAGGGATTTGGTATTTCCCAATTCTTGGTGAATCAGCACAACGCGAATCCGGAATTAGGTCTTTTAACACATACCGGGTTTTCGTTTACCGTCCTAACTATGTTAACGGTTACTGCCGGTACGGTGTTGGTGATGTGGTTAGCTGAACAGATAACCGAACGCGGGGTCGGTAATGGGATGTCGCTAATCATTACGATCAGTATCCTGTCTGCCTTCCCAAGCACGGTGATGTTGACCCTTCAGCAATTCCGATCAGGTACAATGACTACCTTTACGCTGTTAGCGATCGTATTAATCGCGTTAGCGACGACCGCGTTCATCGCATACTTCGAGTCGGCGCAACGACGGATTCCCCTGCAATACGCTAAGGGCATGGTCGGTCGCAAAATGTACGGCAGTCAGCAACATTTCCTTCCGTTGAAAGTAAATATGGCAGGTGTGATTCCGCCGATTTTTGCTTCGTCGGTACTGATGTTGCCGTCAACTTTGGCGGGATACTCAGATTCCGCGATTTCTCTCGCCATTCAGAGTTCATTGGTTCCTGGCGACTGGCGATACAACGTCTTGTATACCGCACTGAACATTTTCTTTTGTTTTTTCTATACGGCGGTTCAGGTTAATCCTGTCGATTTGGCCGATAATCTTAAAAAACAAGACGCCTTTGTACCCGGAATTCGACCCGGTAAAAAAACTGCTGAATACATCGATACCGTAATGAGTCGCCTGACTTTTGCCGGTGCGATCTATATCTCCGCAGTCTGTTTAATGCCGTTCATTCTACAAACAACAATGGGCTTAGGCTTTTTCCTCGGTGGAATGAGTCTACTGATTGTCGTTAGCGTTGGTCTAGATACGGTTACGCAGATAGAAAACCACATGATCACGCGTCATTACGATGATTTCAGTGCTACAGGAACGTCGGGCACGTCTAAGATCAAAGGTCGCGAAGAGTAGAGAACCAACCCCTGGGAATGACAACACGTTTTTACGTGTTGTTTTTATTTCACTTAAAAAATTTTAAGAAACGTTCTATTCGGGATCCTTTAAGCTCATAAAGATCCCATACATATAGAGATTCAATATGAAAAGATTAATGATGTTAGGACCACCTGGTGCCGGTAAGGGAACACAAGCACAAAAGCTTGTTGAAGCGTTCGAGATTCCGCAGATCTCGACAGGAGATCTTCTTCGAGCGGCAAAGCGTAATGGAACAGAATTAGGTAAACAAGCTGCACCTTTTATGGATAATGGGAAATTGGTCCCAGACGCGTTAGTGATCGGAATGGTCAAAGAACGGATCACTTTACCGGACGCCAAAAACGGATATATCTTTGACGGTTTTCCACGTACGAGAACCCAGTCGGAGGCACTTGATGAGATGGATGTTGTGTTAGATCACGTTATCAGCATCGAGGTTTCAGAGCCGGAGTTAATTCGGCGCCTCGCGGGACGCCGATCGTGTAAAGAATGCAAAGCTGTTTATCATTTGGAGTTCGCTCCGCCGACTAAAGCCGATACTTGCGATAAATGTGGGTGCTCACCTCTAATACAACGATCGGACGATCAGCCGGCGAAGATCAAACAACGGTTAATAGAATATGCTGCTGAAACGTCGCCGCTCATTGAGTTTTATCAAGGAAAAGGAATATTGGTCCAGATAGATGGTGAAGGTGATCCAAAGGAAATTAAAAAACGGATCCAAAGTGCGCTTGGAACTTGACTTTGCTGAAGGGAGCATGTATTCAGTCGGGCCTCTGCGGATCAAAAATGTTTTGAGTCGTTTAAGAGAGCAGGAATTCGGAGATACCGAACGGTAAGTTATGGCGAAAGAAGAAGCAATACAGATAGAAGGTACGGTAATCGAGCCTTTACCTAATGCGATGTTCCGGGTTGAACTCGAGAATGGGCACCGCGTTTTGGCGCATATCTCAGGTAAAATGAGAATGCATTTCATCAAAATACTTCCCGGTGATGAGGTTCTCGTTGAACTGTCTCCATATGATTTAACGCGCGGTCGAATTGTCTACCGCTCAAAGGATTAGGACTTAAAATGAAAGTACGTCCATCAGTAAAGAAAATGTGCGATAAGTGTAAAGTGATCAGACGTAAGGGCGTCGTTCGCGTAATTTGTATTAATCCCCGACATAAACAACGTCAAGGTTAGGAGCTAAAGTGGCACGTATTTCCGGAGTCGATCTCCCGCGTCGAAAAAGAATTGATATTGGTTTAACCTCAATCTATGGAATTGGCCGCAAGACGGCTGTAGATATTCTTAAGACTGCTGGAATCGATATTAGCACCAAGACTGAGGCTTTAACCGAAGCCGAAGTGAGACAAATTCGCGATATTATTGAGGCGGACTACCTTGTGGAAGGCGATTTACGCCGTGATATTCAAGGAAACATTAAACGTCTACGTGATCTCGGTTGTTACCGTGGTCTGAGACATCGACGTGGTTTGCCGTGTCGCGGTCAACGTACTAAAACGAACGCTCGAACTCGACGAGGACCTCGTCGCGCCGTTTCAAGAAAGAAAGGATAAAAAGCTATGGCACAGCCAAAGAAAGCAAAAACTAAAAGAAAAGTTCGTAAGAATATTCAGACTGGGCATGTCTACGTTCAGTCCACTTTCAACAATACCTTGATAACGATTACCGACACAAATGGTAATGCGATCTCTTGGTCGAGTGCGGGTTCGCGTGGATTCAAGGGTTCACGTAAATCTACTCCCTACGCTGCAGGTGTTGCTGCAGAGGAAGCGGCGAAGAAAGCACAAGATCATGGTTTAAAATCGGTCAAAGTATTTCTGAACGGTCCAGGAACGGGTCGTGAAGCTGCGCTTCGCTCGTTGCAAAGTGTAGGCTTGAGAATTACATCAATTCGAGATATTACGCCTCTACCTCACAATGGTTGTCGTCCTCCGAAAAGACGTCGCGTTTAATATATATAAATTTAAGTATCTGGAGATCGTATGTATCGTAATTGGCGAGAATTAATTCGACCGCGTGAAGTCAAAATTGACACACGCTCTAAGACCGAAAAGTATGCAAAATTTACCTGTGAGCCGCTACAGCGTGGATACGGGATCACTCTCGGTAACGCCTTAAGACGGATCTTGATCGGATCGATCATGGGTTCGGCGGTTACGAAGGTGCAGATAAAGGGTGCAGTACATGAGTTCACTTCCCTTCCGGATGTGAAGGAAGACGTGACTGACATTATCCTCAATTTGAAGAATTTGAGAGTTAAGCTTCACGGCGACGAGAGTAAGACGATCTCAATCGATGTTAAAGGGCCGGCTTCAGTAACGGGCGCCGACATCGAGTGTGGCGAAAGTGTTGACGTTCTTAATCCGGATCTGGAAATAGCAACCGTTGGAGAAGGTGGTCATCTTAAAATGACACTTACCGTCGAAAATGGACGCGGTTACGTCTCGGCGGATGAGAATAAAAAGGAAACCGACGCTATCGATATGATAGCGATTGATAGTGCGTTCAATCCAATCCAGCGAATCAATTACGCGATTACCAATGCTCGTGTTGGGCAACGGACCGATTTCCAAAAACTAGTACTCGAGGTTTGGACTGATGGTTCGGTTCGACCCGAGGACTCGGTCGCGTACGCTGCAAAAATCCTAAAGGAACAGCTTACCATCTTCATCAACTTCGATGAATCCCTTGAGCCTGAGATTGAAGACACCGAAAAAGAGCCGGTTTTCAACGAGAATTTGTTGAAGTCCGTAGAGGAATTGGAATTATCTGTACGTAGTTATAATTGCTTGCAAAACGCGGGTATTAAATACGTAGGTGATCTTGTTCAGAAATCCGAAATTGAAATGCTGCGCACCAAAAACTTTGGAAGAAAGTCTCTTCGCGAGATCAAGAATCTTCTTAAAGAACATGATCTTGAATTGGGTATGGATCTAGAGTCCTGGCCACCAGCTTCACTGAGTTAATTGAAATTTGAAGGGTCTTAGGGCCCAGTTATTAAGAGCGAATTATGCGACATAAGAAACAAGGTAGAAAATTAAATCGTAACGCGTCACACCGTAAGGCTATGTTTGCTAATATGGTCTCTGCTATCGTACGTTATGAGATGATCCAAACAACTGACGCGAAAGCAAAAGAACTACGACGCTTTGCTGACAAGATGATTACCTTAGGTAAGAAAGATACGCTTCATGCGCGCCGGAAAGCATTTTCAATTTTGCGCGATCGTGAGCTTGTCGCGAAGGTTTTTGATGACCTCGCTAAAAGAGATGAGATCGCTAACCGTCAGGGCGGATACACACGTATTATCAAATTGCGTAATCGCGCCCAAGATAATGCACCGATCTCACGTATTTCGTGGGTCGGAGCGACTCTCGAAAACACCGAGAAATTTAGATATTCTAAAGAAGTTCTTGAAGCCAAGTTTGAAGCCGAAGACACCGCTGAGTAGATCTACTCTAGGCGCAACGGGCGACGCACTTTAGGTGCGTTTTTTTATACTCTTTAGGGAGGAATATTTCCGATTTCCTCATTGTTCTTTCGCCGGACTAGCGGACTACGTCGTTCGATAATCGATCTTCGTTTTGACTTATGCACGGGCCTCTTTTAGAATGGATGAAAGACTCGAACTAACACAATCAGGAAAAACATCTACCACCTATGATCCAGAGGACGGGGGAGAATTCGCCAATTCTACTTATCTGCTCTTAGATTCATCTAAGAGGCTAGTCAGGGTAACAAATTATTTCGATAATTTGCCTGCCAACTTTCGATAATCCCACCTTGACGCCAGACATTGTGCGACCTGGCGTCTCACCAAAACTAACCCTTCTCCAAGACGAATTCTCCTCCACCCCCTGTATCATCGTCGGTACGGCCTTAGAGCGTAATGGCGCGTTTCACAGTATCTATGACACGTGATTGCTCCGATTCCGATAACGAGGATCCTGAGGGTAAACACAGACCGGTTTCGAACAGTTCTTTGGAAACCGATCCCCCAATTTTTTCTACTTCTCGGTATAGGGGTTGTAAGTGCATCGGTTTCCAAACCGGTCTCGCCTCGATATTTGCGGTTTCGCAAGCAAGTCTTATCGCGTCTCTTGTCGTACCGAGAATGTTTTCATCGACAGTCAAACAAGTGAGCCAACGGGTGTGTTTTCCCCAGATCGCTTCGGGTTGAAATTCTATTCCTTCGATCTTTAGTTCTTTTTCATATCTTTCAAAGATCGATCGGCGAGTCCGCACACGGTCTTCTATCACTTCGAGCTGTCCGCGCCCCACACCCGCAAGGATATTGCTGAGTCGATAGTTAAAACCGATCTCTTCGTGTTCGTAGTGCGGTACGGGTTCTCGCGCTTGAGTGGCTAGTTTTCGCGCGTGGTCTAAAAGATTTTTGTCGGCGCTAACCAACATACCACCGCCTGACGTGGTAATAATTTTGTTTCCGTTGAAAGAAAAGAACCCCATTCTTCCGACAGTGCCGGGGTCCGGTCGGGATACTTGTTTGGCACCAAGCGCTTCAGCAGCGTCTTCGATGATAGGGACTTCAAAACGGTCACAGATCTTCGTGATCGCCTCGAGATTCGCGGACTGTCCATATAGGTGCACGACCACGACGGCTTTGGGTAACGTATTATTCTTCGCAGCTGCTTCCAAGGCTTCTTCGAGCAGTGCTGGGTCCATGTTCCATGATTCGCGTTCGCAGTCGATTAAGGTCGGCTCGGCTCCGACGTACCGGATCGGATTGACGCTTGCGACGAAAGTTAGATCGGATACGAAAACACGATCCCCGGGCCCGATACCCATGACGAGTAGGGCAAGATGCATCGCGGCCGTACCTGAAGATAAAGCCAAAGCATGATCGGCACCAACATATTCGGCAAACTCGAGTTCAAATGCATCGACATTTGGTCCCAGCGGCGCAATCCAATTTGTGTCGAAAGCTTCTTGAACGAAATCCTTTTCACGTCCTCCCATATGAGGAGGGGATAGATAAATACGTTCGCTCATTTCTTGCTCTCTTCAAATTGTTTTTTGAACCATTCCACGGTGATCTTTAGACCTTCCGCATCATTTACCAAGGGTTCGTAATTGATAAGGCGTTTGGCTTTTGAGATATCGGCTAAGCTATCGCGAACATCTCCGGCGCGTTTGGGGCCATATTTAGCCGGCTTAGTAATATCCAAATGACCGGCGATGTCGTTGTATAGCTTATTGATTGAGATACGGTTTCCGCAGGCGATATTAACGACTTCTCCGCGGGCTTGCTCGGCATTCTTAGCGGCTAGTAAGTTAGCAGAGACGGCGTTTGCGACAAATGTGAAATCTCGAGTCTGCTCGCCATCGCCGTCAATGACCGGAACGGAGCCGCCCATCAAGATATCTACAAATTTCGGAATAACCGCAGCATACATTCCATTCGGATCCTGGCGAGGCCCAAATATGTTAAAATAGCGTACCCCGACTGTGTTCATTTGGTAGAGGGTGCCGAATACATTGAGGTAGTACTCGCCCATAGCTTTGGTTATCGCATAGGGACTCATCGGTCTCATGGGCATTGTTTCGACTTTGGGTAGGGTCGGCGTATCCCCATAAGCCGAACTACTGGCCGCAAAAACGAAACCGGACACATCCGCATCGCGACCAGCGACCAACATATTTAATGTTCCGCTCGCATTGTTATCGTGGCTCGCGATGGGGTCGGCTACCGAACGTGGCACCGAGCCGAGCGCGGCTTGGTGGAGAACATAATCTGCGTTTTTGCAAACGCGATGGCAGGTTTCCAAATCTCTAATATCGCCTTCGACGAACTCGAAATCATCAAGGAAAGGGGCAATATTGTGACGGTGTCCGGTCGAAAAATTATCGAGTCCGACAACCTCATGCCCTTCCTTGAGAAGATTTTCGAGTAGGTGGCTGCCAATAAATCCGGCGACGCCGGTAACTACATATTTCATTTTGGTTCCATTGCGAAATTCAATTTGGCTATACTTCAATTTGACCTTTGACTCTATCCTGACTTGAAGAATTTTGTATCTTTTCATGTCCCGCTGTTTGCATATTGTGAGATGGGCTGTGGATGTCTAGGTTCAGAACTTCGATTCTTTTTGGTTCGAATAAAATGTCGTCTTAGGAACAAGGTTTGTCGCAAACGCACAAAAGTTACTCAGAAAATCCACTCGGGATCGTAGTATTTTCGGTTTTTCCGTTTTTTCTCTACGCCTTATCTGAGGCATTAAGTTTATATAGGGTGTCGATAGTATTCGCGCCAATCGACCTTTTTCGATGTTTAGCGGTAGGATGTGTATTGGGCGCTGTCTCGGTGCTGTGTTCTCGGTTGCGATCTACCCGCAGACAAAGGATTGAAGAAGCGCGGATTTGGTTGGTCCCGGTCGTATTGTTTTGCGCTGCGATCATTCACGTGGAACTAGGAAGGGACGGAATCTGGGTCTTTTCTCCGGTAGTGTTCGGGATTCTATATTTGGCGATACGCTATAAAGATGAAGAGCTTCTATTCGATCGCGTGGGTTATTCGCTGCCTGTTTTCGTGCTTAACGTTTTAACGATCGCAACGATTTATCCAGATAAAAATATCGTTGGGTGCTTGATATTGGCGAGCTTTCTTCATGTTATCATCATTGCCTATATCCGTGCTCGTACTCTTTCGCGATCGTGGAAAACTGTACTCATCGTTGGAGCTTTTCTACCGATTGTTTTGCCTTGGTATCTACACACGATTTTCGGGCCCCTAAAGCATATGTTGTGCGCGACTACGATTTTGTCGGTTTGCGCCTTGGTCGATCTTCGGTTTCGGCGCAGGTTCGAGATTACCGTCGGGGTTTTACTTTTAGCTGGGACGATAAGCGCGGCGATTTTTTCTTCGCTGGAGCGTTCGGTTGCTTACGGTTCGTTTCCTGTCGATAGCATGTTCGGCCGAGTAATGAATCTCGTCCATTCGAAGAAAGAATTGCGGTCGATTGAAAGTGAGGTCGCCGCCGATTCGTGTCAGACACCAAGAGCCAAAGGGGTTGTTTGGATTGTTATCGATGCGGTGAGATTTGATGATATTGGTGCTAGTTCTACTTTAGAACATTTAGCCGATTCGTGGACATTTTTTGCAAATAGTTACTCACCTTCGCATTCCACCGTGCTTGCCTACGCAATGTGGATGCGAGGTACGCTTCCTCATGTTCCTTATGAGTGGCCGTCGGCGACAACATTAACTGAGACGATCGGTTCTCCAAAAACGGCGGTATTGATGGTTGATATGTTAGAAAAACTCCCTCAAAACCTTATGGCCGGAGATGTCGACTCGGTCGAAGGCACGTATAAAAATTGTTCCGGTGAGGGTGAACGCGTTGTAGAACTTACAAAGAACCACCAATTTGTTCTGGCTTATTTTGGAGCCCCTCATGAGCCCTATGAGTGTAATGATCCCTCTTTCGGGGAAAAGGATTATGATTGCTACCGGGAGGAGTTACGTTGCGTCGGTCAGGAAATTGAAGCGCTGCGAGAGTTCAAGTCCGCGAACCCCAATTGGGCCGTTATTGTAACATCGGACCACGGTGAGTCCTTTGCCGGAAAGTATGTTCGATATCATAGTAGTCGTTTGTGGCAAGAACAGATCCGAGTTCCAACATGGATCTCCGGGCCCGGATTTGAGTCAGGAGAAAGATCTGATCTTCATTCTAATCGTTCACTTTCGGCAGACGTTTCTTGCTGGTTGACGGGTGAAAACCGAGTCCGGTATCCGTCTTCATCGACCTCAAGAAAGGCGATCGTCGTACACGGTTTTGGGCCCACTCAACGTGCGATGTTATCGGTGCGTGAATCCGCGGTTATAGAAGGAGATTGGAAGCTCATTTACGATTGGGACACCGAATTTATTCAGGTTTTCAATCTTAAAAACGATCGTCTGGAAAGCCAAAACCTGGCCGATCAACGAACTGATATTGTTGACCGTCTGTCTAAGCATCTTTTTAAGAAATAGGTATTCAAGACGTCTCCGGTCCGTCCGCTTGACGAAAGCTCCGTGAGTTAACTGAGTTTGATCTTTTCAAGAGTCCTTTGGTGGTTATAGAATTCTGGAATGACGAACCCCAAAACAGTCGCTTTATCCGAGCTTAAGCTCGCTGTTATCCTTCCGTGTTATAATGAGGAGGGGGCGATCGAGAAAACGATCGACGATTTTAAGAAATTTCTACCCGACGCAAAAATCTACGTTTACGACAACAATTCTTCAGACGATTCGGTAAGAGTGGCACGCGCACATGGGGCCATTGTGCGAACCGAGATGGAGCAAGGAAAGGGGAACGTGGTTCGGCGAATGTTTGCCGATATTGAAGCAGACGCATACATTTTATGTGATGCCGACGATACCTATCCAGCTGATCGCGCGCCCGAGATGGTTACGACTTTGTTCGCCGATAATTACGATATGATTGTCGGCGCGCGACAAGAACAAGAAGAGAAAGCCTATCGACGGGGACATCGCTTCGGCAATCGTTTTCTAACACAATGTGTCGCGTGGGTTTTCGGTAATCAATTTGGAGACATTTTGTCGGGGTACCGCGTGTTTTCGAGACGTTTCGTTAAATCCTTCCCAACGATGACAAGCGGTTTTGAGATTGAAACCGAATTGACCATTCATGCACTAACCCTTCGAATGCCCGCGGTTGAAATTGACGTGCCTTATAAAGCGCGTCCAGACGGTACTGAATCTAAACTCCGGACATACCATGACGGTACTCGAATTTTATTTTTGATTATTCTTTTATTCAAAGAATACCGTCCCTTTTTATTTTTCGCGACGATTTCGTTGTTGCTTGCAACCTTATCGATAGGGCTTTCGGCTCCGATTATTTTGGAATTTATCGAGACCGGGCTCGTTCCCAGGTTTCCAACCGCTATCCTGTCGACTGGGATCATGCTCTGCGCGGTTCTATCGTTTGCGTGCGGTATTCTTCTCGATAGTGTTAGCCGAATGCGAATCGAAATGAAGCGACTTCGTTATCTTACCTTCTCTAGTCCATCGGCATGAACCTAAAAACTTGGTTCGCGGAGGGGGCGTTCATCGATCGTCAACGGATCGTGAACTATAATCTGATTCTAATTGGGGTCTATCTTGTGGCTTCAATTTGGATGATCTCGAAGACATCTTCAGCCGGGCTCGACTATATGGGTAGGCCCATTGGAACCGATTTTTCCAACGTTTGGAGCGCCGGAGTACTCGCCGCCGAAGGCTCGCCGCTAGCGATCTACGATCCGCCGGTTCACTTCGAAAAACAACGTGAAATATTTTATGACGACGTTCCGCTGTACGGTTGGCACTACCCTCCGATGTTCTTGTTGGTTGCCCGTGGGCTTGCCGAAATTCCCTATATGGTGGCGTTAGCGCTGTATATGTCGTTAACCTTTCTGTTCTACTTGTTTTCCATTTATAAATTGTTGCCACGTAAAGAAACATTAGTCGTAGCGTCTGGTTTTCCTGCTGTGTTCCTATGTTTGGGGCACGGCCAAAACGCATTCCTCACCGGCGCTTTACTCGCACTTCTCTTCGGCGAAATGAAACGGCGTCCAAAGGTCGCCGGTTTTGCTTTGGGTATTTTGACCTACAAACCTCAATTCGGTTTTCTTATACCTTTAGCACTTCTAGTGAACCGCCGTTGGTCGGTGTTTGCAACTGCGCTTATCGTTACTGTCGCACTCGTATCGACGACTTGGCTGTTTTGGGGGACCGAGCTTTGGATTGCGTTTCTTTCCAATGGCTCCTTTACCAAAGACTATATTTTGGAAAGTGGAGCTACGGGTTGGGAGAAAATCCAGTCCGTATTCTCCGCGTTGAGGATGTTAGGAGCAACGATTAATTTGGCCTATATCGGTCAAGGACTAAGCGCAATCATCGCAGCGCTTCTTACTGTTAGAACATGGACATCTAGGGTCCCCATCGAAGTAAAAGGATCGGTTGTGATTGTCGCCACGTTGATGGTCACTCCCTATTTCCTTGATTATGATTTAGTCGTTCTAGCGATTCCCATTGCACTGATGACACGACTTGGTTTGAACACGGGGTTTAGACCTTTCGAGAAATCCACTCTTGTTGCGTTATGGGTGTTGCCACTGGTTTGTCGCGTAGTTGGGCAGATCTCGATTCCGTTAACGCCTCTATTTTTGTCGTTATTCTTAATGGTTTTATGGCAAGGACGTATAAAACATTCAGGAAAAGATAGCAGGGTAGGGGTTTCGGACGAGCAGAAAAAATGACGGAATCCAAACGGATTTGTTAAGGTCATCTCCTAAGTGATCGGATCGTAGGTTGATGAATATTTTGCCGAAATTTTCCTTCTTAAATTATAGCTACATTATTTTATTACGTTGTGTAGATAACTCTAAAGAATCACTTGAGGTCCCTCAAAAAAAATTTAAAAACATCTCGAAGGAATGTTGATCTCGACTGGATTTGTTGGATCGACGATGCTATCAAATTTGCACGCCATGGATTGCAAATTACAAAAACGAGCGTCACGGATGGCGCTCATTTTCATCTTTCTCCTATATTCTCAGAATTTAGGAGCACAAGAACAAAGCTATTTTTGGGATATTAAACCGGACGCTGAACTTCTTGTACCCTATTTAAAAGAAGCCTTAGGCGAAGAGGCTCAGCGGCAGGTTTTTACCGCATCCGAATTAGGAAATCACTTGGAGGCGCGATCACTGAAAACTCACGCCTGTTTTTCTGGAGTTAGGAAGTGTGGCTCGCCGTTTTCTATCGTTTTAGAGGCGTTGCAGCTCGCCGGGGTGGTAAGGGTCGAAAGAAGAAATGACGGCTTTTATTATGCGTTACTGGATGAACGTAAAGAGGTGATAAAAGAATCGTTAATCTCAAACGAAGAGCCCAAGCAGGCTGCATATAAGCTTATCTCAACCTTATTCGATGCGACCGGCACTGTGGTGTTTATCTCGAAACCCGCCGGAGCCGAAGTAAGAATTAATGATGTGGTTCGAGGTGTCACGCCCTTCCACGTCCAGTTACCCGTCGGCGAGTTTCAATATACTTTTTCGCTAAACTTTTTCGAATCAGAAGATGCGCGATTCTCGCTTAAAAAAGGACAAATTCAGACGATTGAAAAAACTCTAAAAGCGAATTTGGGCAACTTAAAGATTTTGGATGCTCCCGAAGGGGCCGAAGTCCTTGTTAACGGAGCACGAGTTGGATTTTCCGGCGAGGAAATCAGATTAGATCCTGGTCTTTACACCGTAGAAATTCGTAAAGAGGGTTACCTTTCGGTGTTTGAAAATATCGAGATAAAGTCGGGTGAGAAGCTCACAAAAAACATTGGCCTGGAGGGTAGTAATCCGTTTCTACGGGATGTGTCATCAGACGCCATCTCTCACCGAAAATTTGTGCTTCGTTTAGGATTTGAACACGGTTATCAACGCGCGACGTTTCAGGACGCTCGCGGTTCAGAAAATGGTATTCTTCTAGGGTTAGCCGACGGAGATGGAAATTTAGGGAGTGACTTTCCTATTCGCCGTACATTGCATACGAACGGGGCGAGGTTAGAGTTTTTGTATCAGCTGAGAAATTTCGGTCTTTCGGTGGCTTCCATTTCGCTTTTATCGGGGAACGCAAATCATATTGCTTTGGCGTTGGATGCTGACGGAACGACTCGAGACATTGCTATTATAACCTCGTCGAACCGCCTACAAATTAGACCTTTTCAACTGACCTATCGCCGCTTTTATAAAAATTTCGTACCCACGGCTGAGCTTGGTCTTGGCGTTGATTTTCATTGGTTCAACGCGGATGTTGTGGGTAAAGATAAACAGCTTTCCTTTTCTACGAGCAACGCGTTTTGGACGCTGGGACTTGCAGGTCAATATTTTGTGACGAATTCATTGTTCGGTATCGCACGCTATTCTTTTCAAGATTATTTTGCTTCAGGTCCAGGCGCTGACCATCAGTTTTCTCTTGGTTTTGGGATCGCTTTTGGAAATTTATTTGGGGTCGACCCAGAACCGCCGGAACAATTATGAGAAGCATTTTGTTCTTCACTTTTTGTGTTTCTTTGTTTTTCAGCATTTCCGCGAATGCGCAAACTTATGAAGAATCGATTCGACGCGCGAATCGGGAGTACAACGCCGGTAGGTATAATAAGTCGTTGAAGGAATACAGAAACTCGATTCAAGCCGACCCAACAAAAGCCGAACCCTATCGTAATCTGGCGCGTTCGTATTTTTGGCTAGAAAATTATGTCGCGGCTGTCGCTTATTACGATTTTTACTTGGAGGTCGATTCTTCAGCGGAGGATTTCTTGCAAATCCGAAAAGAACGTAACCTCGCTAACACCCGTGCAGGAACATCGGTGTACCGTCGTACAAAACCTCAAGAAAAAATCTATCAATCTTTAAAAAAAGGACTCAAATCGGGGCAAGCGTTTAGCGAAAAAGGCGGCGCATTTCGAGTGTTTCAATCTCTATTAGAGACGGGATTTGCCGAACCCGTGTTGATCGAAATAAAGGCGGAACTTTCTCGCCGATTGATAGACGAATTCGATGCCGAAATTCTGCCCAAAAAAGATGAGGTGTTGCCGATTATCTCTGCTGAATCTTGGAACATTCAAAGTCGGAGATTAGAAGCGATCAAAAAGGTAACCAACGATGAGGTTACATTGGGGATCGTTAAACGGCGTACCAAAATTATCTTGACGATGGATGCCATTCTTTCGGGCGATTCAGGGTTAGCAGCGACCCTCGGCAGTGAAGCGTTGCGTGAGAATCCTGATTTGAAGTTTCTGTCTTGGTTTGTCGCATCTTCATTGCTTGCCGACGGAAGAGTAGACTTAGCGCTAAAAGAAATCTCGGTTTTGGCGCGTAGTTCAAAAGATGATGCTGTTTTGTTGGATTACGTTCGAGTTCTTCGCGGCCTTGCTATACAACAAAAAGGTCGTCATGAAGACGCGGCAGAAATATTTTCAACGATTTTATTATCTAAATAGACGGTTCGACTTTTGGCTCAAAATTATACAGCGACAATCAATCCCGGACTGGAAGCTTCTTTACAACGAGAAATTCGTAGTCTCGGCGCAAAGAAGGTAGAGATCTTCCATGGTGGCGTCACCTTTAAGTGTACTCGCGTAAAACTGTATAATCTTTTACAAAAATGCCGATGTGCGACCGCGATTCGTTGGAACATCGATGAATTCAAGGCCAAAGATATTCGCGAGTTCTATAGAAAAATGGATCGCATCGAATGGGGCGAATTCTTAAAACCAAAGACAGTAGTGTCGATCAACGCAGTTACTCACAAATCAGCGCTGAAAGACTTACGTGATATTGAAAAAGCTGCCAAAGATGCAATGACCAGAAACGGATATTTCATCGCTAAGAAAGAACAAGACAGCATGGTCATTTTGGTTCGATTTATGAATGACCGCGCGCGGATCGCAATAGATATTGGCGGAGCAGCATTCTATAAGAGAGGTTGGAGGACTGAAGCAGGTCGTGCCCCTTTGAGAGAAACAATTGCCGCCAATCTCTTAAATATCGTCAAGTCGGATACAGATTGGGACGGATTATCACTGGTCGACCCGATGTGCGGTAGTGGAACATTTATTATTGAAGCCGCAATGATGGCGCTTGATAAAACCCCACGTGTAGGGCGATCTTACGGTATCGAAAAGACTACCGCGTTTGATCCCGAGTTATGGGCGGTGAAGTCGGAACTTAAAAAAGTAGAATTAGATCTCTTAGGCTCGGACATCAATAACGACGTGATTCGTTATTCCATGGCCAACGCCAAACGCGCAGGAGTGGACCAGCTTCGTTTCGTTTCTCGGAGCTTAGACGATGCTTGTAAGAGTATGGAGTCCAAATGGGTCATTGCAAATCCCCCTTATGGGACTCGCATCAAAAAGATGGATTTCCTCGAGCCGCTTCGAGAACAGGTCAAAGAGGGGACACGTGTTTTTCTCCTCTTACCGCGAGATTATGCATCGATTGGACGGTCAATAACGCGTTTTCGAAACGGTGGGATTCCGGTCGAATTCGTAGAGTTAGAAATTTAGAATGCTCAAAATGGGGATTCTTCATCGAAATCTTTGAACAAAACCCTCACTAACGCTAGTTAGAATGCGATGAACCTAAGCTTTTGTTGGTTTGGTTGACTATCGTTTTCCAAACCCCTATATTCGCGCCGGACTTAATAAATTTGATTTGATGCGTTTTTCAAAAGTTCGTATCAAGAAGACTCGCTATCGGAGCCTGGATGATTCAGCAACTAAAGTTTTTTCCTCTACTTACTATTATGCTTAGTACCCTCGCGTTTTCTTCGTGCAGCGATGACGAGATTCTTTGTCCGGATACAGCGACTTTATCGGGCGATAAATGTCTTGATAATAAAACCGGTTTAGAGGTTGAACCCGTCAAAGACACAGATTGTGGTAGTGACCTTTGTGCCGAAAATCTTCCAAAATTGGAGACTGACGTTACCCAACTTGTATTTAGTTCGGTCGTCTTAGGCGAGACCGGCGTTACCAGCGTTCTATTAATAAATTCCGGAAAAGGAGTTTTAAAGGTTTCCGGTATTAAACTCGTCGAAAACACGAAAGATGATGAGGGAGGGAATGAATTTTCGAAAGGCGAAGATTGGATTGAATCCTTTGAATTGAAGCAAGACGAAACCCGAGAGATCTCGGTCAAATACACCCCAAAAGATACAAGCCCAGATGACGGTTTCATTGAAGTCATTTCTAACGACTCAAAGAACCCAAATCTCCAACTAGAGATTCTTTCACAAGATTTAGATGCTCGCGTTTTTTCGAAGCCAACGATCTCTTTTGCTCGCGTCGCTCCGGTTAACGAGATGACTCGAAATAAATCTTGGCAATTATCGAGTATACAGAATGTAGGAGAAGCACCTCTTAAAATAGAAGATATTATCATTTCACCTAACGATTCTGATTTCTCCATTACTTTTCCTGCAACGGACGACGCCACAGCAGATCCCGCCGACGACACGAAGAACTGGCCGGCAGCAGCTTTGAAAGCCAACGAGAAATTCCCAATTCGAGTATACTTCAATCCTGATACTCCTGATCCGACAGAAGCCGAACTTCATATCCTTAGTAACGATTCGAATTCTCCGGATTACACGGTTTCTCTCGTCGGAAATTCTGACGAAGCCTGTTTAGAAGTGGTTACCGGCGAAGACGAAATTAATTTCGGAGAAGGCGGGATCGGGTTTGCGAACAATAAAACGATCACGATTAAGAATTGTAGCCAAGGTAAAGATCTTAAAATTAGTGACCTCGGTCTTTGCACAAACGTAGGCGCTGATTGTGACCCAAACTCGACGATCTTCGAACTCAAAAACCCGCTCCCTGCCGGAATCGATACCGCGGACGGAATGGTGGTCGGACCACAAGCTACTGTAAGTTTTGTTGCCATTTATACTCCGATCGATTTAGCTGTTTCTGAAGGAGCGTTATCATTTAACAGTGATGATCCAACGAAGAGCTCTGTGATCATTCCGCTTAAAGGAAAAGGTACAACTAACGCTTGTCCAACGGCGATAGCTGACGCGCAAATTCGTGGCACGAATAGATACCAAACAATGATCGCAACGATTCCTCTCAAGTGGATTGAATTCCGTGGCTCAAATTCGACAGATGCCGACGGGACAGTAGATCGATACGAGTGGACCATCGTTTCGGCCCCGATTGATTCGAACTCGCGCCTGTCAAATACTGCCGTTGAGAACCCTTCACTTGAACTTGATATCGCGGGTGAATATGTGATCGAACTTAAGGTATATGACGATAAAGGCACTGCGAGTTGCGGTGATCAGTCCCGAATCACAATCGTTGCAACACCAGATGAAGATATTTCTATCGAACTTTCGTGGCAGACGCCCAACGACAACAATGAAAACGACGCAAACGGTGCAGATCTTGATCTTCATTATCTTCATCCTGTAGGGAAGTGGAACGCATCGCCACGAGATATTTTCTACAGAAATAAGACCGCTGATTGGGGAATTCCAGGGGAGTCTGATGACCCGAGTCTTGATCGTGATGATATTGATGGTCTTGGGCCAGAGAACTTAAATCACGATAATCCTGAGAACGATATTGTCTATTCAGTCGGTGTTCACTACTACGCTGATCGTTCTTTCGGTGCGAGTTATGCGAGTATCCGAATCTTTATTGGCGGGGTTAAGAAGTTCGAAGAGCTCGATCGACTTCTTCCAAGCACTGGAAGCTTTTGGTACGTTGCAAACATTGCCTGGCCATCACGTCAGATTAGTCCTCGCAATATCGTTCAACAAGGATTCCCGGGCGCTACCACGCCTTAATTAAATAGGTTGGAATTTCGATACAGTCGCTTTTTAGCGGCTTTTTTTACTCTAAAGTGTTCTTCTCGGCCGGTTGGTGAGCTTGATTGATCGCCTCTGATATGGAATCGCGAGCAATAGGAATGGGATCCCAAAGTGTTTTCAGATTCTTCCCGGCCTGCACAAAACGCGCGGCACGCGAACGTGTTTCGGGATCATCGAGATAAGAACGTAAGCGTCGTAAATTCTCGTTCGTTTCTTGGACCCATTT
This sequence comes from uncultured bacterium, assembly GCA_937981985.1. Classification (GTDB taxonomy): domain Bacteria; phylum Myxococcota_A; class Bradymonadia; order Bradymonadales; family Bradymonadaceae; genus CALJNB01. The sequence goes on along the minus strand of CALJNB010000039.1, from coordinate 21,876 downwards.
GTTCTTTTCTTTATGACCAATGCGTCGCGAAAGAGATAGGTTTTTTTCGTACACCTGGACCGCGCGTTCCATGAGTGGCCTGATCTGTTTTCGAAGCTCCTCAAAATAGAGCGTAAGATGTTCCGCCGAAAGATCAGTTGGAATCTCGGCTCCCAAGATATCTGTATAGAAATCTTCATACAAGCGGCCAATCATATATCCGGCGGCTACTGACCAGGTCGGATGGTGCGCGCTCAACGCCCGAATATAGTTGATTTGCGCTGCTGAAAAAAGCGTCCCTTTTTTCTTCAAGTCACTTCCCATCCTGGACGGTGGTAGAACCAAGGCAATTGCGGAAACTTGAGCATGCAGTGATTGACCGAGTCCAAAGTAAGCACGCACAATAAGGTGAGATTTAGAGTCGAGCCGTTCTTCGAGCTCAGATTTTTTGTTAATAGTAAAAACATTTCGAAACCCATCGGCGGCTTCCTTATGAGAGCCCATCTGTAGTAGCGCTTCAGACCGCCGCACGTAAGCTTCAACACGATCAAAATTTGACAAACCATTTCGAAGTAGAATCTGTGTCATGATTGTTTGGATTCGTTCCCAATTTTGCAATTCTTCCAGCACAGTAGCGAGGCGGAAGTAGGCGTCGTTCGTATCTTTAGATTGCGTAGGTAAGGCGAGTATTTTTTCATAAACACGTGCGGCATCTTTGAAGCGACGAAGCCGTTCGTATGAAAGCCCTGCATTGTAAAGAGAGGGCTGGTAGAACCTCGACTCTGGAAAGTTTCGAATAATTGCGTCGTAGTCTCGGATCGCTTCCTCAAAACGACGTTCGGAAAAGAACTTAAATGCGCGGTCAAATAGTGTCCCCACATCGATAGATTCACGTGAACCCTTCCCATCAAGTTGAATTAACATAGGGTCAATTTCTATTTTTTGGCTTCGAATGGATTGGATAGTATCATCCTTTTTAGAAGCACCGGCGCAGCCGGAGACCAGAAAGCAAGCAATCAAAATAGTTGAAATCTTCGTAAGCTTCATTGCAACTTCTCCTAAAGGGTTAGTATAAGAGATACCATAGAGCGAAGAATGTTCCATTTTTCTCAAAAATTGAGAGGACTTCACGCCTTGGTTCGCTTCGAAATAAGACGTGACTATTTGGACCTATCTTAATACAAATGTCGCTTACTCATAAGACGAGTCAAAAATGTCGGTCGATTTTTCACCCGAAGTACGCAGCTATATTACAAAAGAACTTCAATCTTATTTTGAAGACGAATTAGAATATGATCTTGGTGGATTGGGTGCGGACCTGTTGCTTAGCTTTATTGAAAAAAATATTGGGAAGTATTTCTACAATCTAGGCGTCGAAGAAGCTCAGAAAGTGATTGCACTAAAAATGGAAGACATCGATGAAACACTTTATGCCATCAAAACTTAATACTTTTGGGATCTTAAGATGGGATAGGCGATGATTAGGAAAAGAATTCCGAAGGTGATGAGCGGTAGAATATGCGCGAGCCCTTCAAAATATTTAATGTCTGTCTCGCCGAATCGTAAGAGACTCTCGTAACCCCAACGTGTCGGCATGAGTTTAAACACAACCTCGCTGGCGCCTTCAAATTGATCTTCGGCAATAGCGAATTCTGAGAATACTAACTGTGGGATGATAACAAGCGGTACCAATGCCACGGCATAGTCAGAACGTTTAACTAGCGAGGAAATGAGAAGACCCAAGCAGGTTCCACACATGGCTGTGAACAAGAGGACAATACCCAGCCAGCCCACAGGGACTTTAACATCGACGTATTTCCAAACGATCATCGTGTATAAAAAGATTTGAACCGTACATAGGAGTCCCAAGACGTAAACTTTGGAATACAGATAAGATGCGACATTAAGATTAGCCATTTTTTCTCGCAGGAAAAGAGGGCGTTCTTTTACGATTTCTCGAGACGCATTAATACATCCTAGCCAGAGTGAACTTAGGACCATCACGAAGAACATACTCTCGGTCGCTTTGCCGATATTTCCCCAAACCATAACGGCGAGGAAAGCAAGTATAGGTGCCTGAATGATAAGTAGAAGGGTTCCCTTCCAATCAGCTAGCATCGTCTCCAGATAGCGGTCCGCCAGAATATTCGATTGTAACTTATTGTAGAATGTTGCCATAACCAAGTTTGGATGTTTCCAGGCAACAAGGCAAGACTAGAAACGCATTAACTAACGGCTGAGGCGAATTTGGAGTGTGGGAGACGAATCGTCGTTAACGACTGTGATAACGATTCCTTCTTGCTCGCGACGCGCGTAGGTGAGCAAATGATCTCCGATTTCAACTTCGGGTCCAAAGCGCATATTCCATGTGTGAGGTAATAGTTTTTCGTCGAAAAAGCCGTGAGAGACTAAACTTCGTTGAGTAAAAGAAATCAAGGCGGGGCCATATAATGCCAGCTTAACCTTTTCATCGGTTGCATCTGAGTAAATATTTTGTAGTGGTTCTCGAACAGGCATGCGGTATCCGATTGCGTCCCCGAGCAAGTTATCCTCCGGAGAAACCGATCCAGTAGCGCGCAAAGCGTCTACAAAATGTGCTTCACCAAAGGCGATTCTTTTTCCCGACTCCGCAAAATATTCGCGACTGAGATGCATTGAACTATGTCCCTGAATGACTCGTATTTTGACAGTAATTTTCCCGTCAGTCGGCAAAGCGCTTTCAATAGTTAAGGTTTCCGAGCGGGGAGAAAATACGTGAAATTTTTCGATGACCGATCGATCAAGGCGTCGAATAACAGCAACTAAAGTTAGATCAGGGCGAGGTATCTTACCTGCACCACCGAGTTCGGTGAGAGATAGTTCAAATGATGCCTCGCCATTTTCGTCAGGCTGAATACTTTCAATGATTGCCATATTTGTCGTGGCGGCCTTTTTCGGTTTTGATGTGACGGGCGAAGTTAGAGGCGCATCCGGATCAAATTTGGCAAGTAACGCTGGGTAAGTAGGATCCACGAACCCTCTCAAAAGTTCGCAGGTTTTTTCAATTTCGATACGATCATCTGTTTTTTCTGCGGGCAAAGACGCTCGATAATCGGCGATGCGTTGATGGACTTCCTTTAACCGTTCTTGAATCTCCTTGATGTAGAGGCATTCGGCCATATCTAGTTCCACCTGAGAAATAGGATTTTCGCGCAACCACGCTTCCCCGAAAACACGTTCGGTAAGCCTGGATACCAACATTGGCATGTCTTCAAATAGACCTTTTTCTTCCAGAAAGCTTCGAGAGATCACTCCGAATAATCCCCCACCAGGAATACCCATTAACGCCGCAGACAAGAAAGCCGGCAAACGAACTATAGCGTGCGCGCCGAAGGTGGTTCCGTGGTCGATTCGAAATTTTGCAATGTCTTGTTCTGCGATCATTTTCGCGTCTCCAAGTGCACCTTTTCCGTAAATGCCCTCTAGAACATCGATGTTCTGAGAGCCACCGGCCCAAGTGTAGAAGGAACTAAGAGAGTCTTCTCCCAACCAGCCAAATCCCGAAATCGCATCGAGTAGTTTTTTATGGTTGCGTCCCATCGTGTCCAAGGTTTCTTCATAGCCGCGCGCATGAAATTTTTTCGTTTTCGTTTGAACAAGGCGACCTTGCAGATCGATCGATGCTACAGTGATCGCTTCCTGACCTTTTCGTGGCGAAATCCATTTTCCAAAAGCGACCGAATTGACGAAAATAACGTCTTTATTTTTGGTCGTTTTGCGCAGAGTGTTGACCGCGTTCTTTATCGTTTCCGGAAAAGCTGGGGCAGGTTCTTTTTCATTACCCTTTAAGTCTCTTTGTGGCGCGAGGATTACGTTTTCAAAAAGAACCTCAAATGAAGCTCCGTGAGCTTTGGCGTATTCGATGAGTGCTTCTGCGTTTTCTACTCGAGCATGATGAAGCGGCGATAGAGGTGACCCGTCTTCTTTTTTTTCTAAAAGGTGGGGCGGCTCCCAATAAACACCGATTGCGTGCTTGAGGACGCCGGATTTTATTGCCGCGATCGCGGTTTGTAATCCCATTCCGTCCGATATTCCTAGAATCAACCACGGCTGAGTCGCGGCGCAGCGTCCCCGCAGATGGTTGGCAGCTTCCTCCAAGAGGGAGTCATCAAGTTGGGACGCGATGTGTTCGATTCGTTCTATGCCGGACATAAAGTGCTCAAGTTTTGGGAACGCAGTAGATATCAGCGTGCCTAAAAATTAACAAGCCGGCATCGACCAATTCGTGACTTCGGTTGTTCTGTTTTTCTGTATTTGTTAACGTTGAAGTACTTCTTTTGGAGATTGTATGAAATATTTAGGCAGCTTTCGGTATTTGGCATTATTTTTAATTTTATTAGCTTTTGGCTGCGCCGATTCTCCGACAGGAGAAGGTCCGACGGTACTATTACAAGGCGTTCCAACAGGAGTATTTGAGGTTGGTTCAACGATCTCCATTACTGTTAGTGCGCAAGGTTCTGATGGCGGTAATCTCACCTTCGAACGGGATTGGAAGCCTAAATCTCAAAATTGGACGATTCAAGACCGATCAGAATTTTTAACCCAAAGTAAGACGGCGATTTTCAAATGGGATCCGCTTGCTAGTGATGCCGCTAATGGCGTTCCGATAGAAATTGTATTTATAGTTAAGGATGAGGCGGGGCGCCGAACCGATAAAATAGCTCAGATCGAAATCGTGGCGGGGAATGGCGAACCGGTTTTTTCAAGCAACATCAGCGAAATTTTTGATCCTAGAACCGGTAAGGGTCTTAGTTTTGAAGTTAAGGTAAAAGATCAAGATTCTGAGAGCGTCGATCTTCGAATGGATGAAACCACGGCACCGATTGGCGCGACCTTTGTTAAGTCCGGTCCCTATTCTGGAACTTTTACTTGGAATCCGAATCCAAATCAGCTTGATAAGAGAATTCGAACCGTTCGTTTTTTTGCCGATGATAAACAATTTCCTGAAGTGAGTCACGATGTGACCATTGTGGTTCGCACAAATCGGGCCGTTGAATTAGACAAAGATCAAGCCACTCAATCTTGCGCAGACGATCAAATTATCAATCACGTTCCACTTGGCTCTCAATCGAGTTTAGAAGATTATAAAGTAGAAGCGACCATTGCTTCGGGAACTCGTTTTGACGAAGTGATCTTATATTGGACAACCGCCGACGCGTTTAATGCCGATTTTGACGATACAATGACGGATGGTATTAAAACATTGCATAAAAAACGGATGGTTGAATCCAACGGTGTCTACTCTGCAGTTATAGATTCCCGAGCCGGCACCATTACGGATAACGGTTTTAAATATCTCGATGTGAATTATCAAATTTGCGGCATCGATAGACAAGCTCTTACCGAAGAAGATGCCATTATCTGTACGCCAAGTACGGGGGATTTAGATATGTTCTACAGTTTTATCTCTTATGCTGATACCGGTGAATGTGCCGACGACATCTTTGATACGAACACAACCGGAGATGATACCCTCTTAACCGCACAACGAGTCGGAGAAGTAGAATGGGAAACACGTCACGCCTGCAGCGATAATCCAGATTATTTTTTCACAAACTCTAGCCCAGGTGAAACCTCCTTTATTGGTATTACCTTTAATCAAAATGAAACGGATCTTGATTTTAACGCAGAGGACGAAGATGGGAATGTCTTGCCTTTAGGAATCTCACCGTGCACCGGTCTTGCAATTCTTGATACTTCCGTTGCGGCCGGTGAACCTTCGAAAAAGTTTTACATCAAAGCGACTGGAAATGAAGCTGTTTATCACGTTAGAAAGTTTGTGATCTCTGGCACCGGATCGGATTGTAACGACAAGGCTCGAGAACCCAACGAGGATGCCTTCAGTGCCAATGTTATCCAAAAAAGCTATACCTTTGATGCCGAAATTTGTAATATCGATGATATTGATGTTTATAAATTCGACCTCACCGCAGGCGAAGAGGTTGTAATTACGCATACCTTCGTTAGTGCAAACGGTAACCTTGATATGACGCTTTTCTCGCCTGAACAAGTAGGTGACGTCGGTAAAAAGACTGAAAACGGCGTTGCCTTCACGCTGTCTCTTGTCGACGATGTAGAAGTGATTACCTATACCGCTGCTACGACTGGGCCTCATTACCTTCAAGTCTTCAGCAGTAATGTCGGTAAAAATTCTTATAACTTAGATGTGCAGGCTAACGCTGCGCCTCCATGCAACGACGCAGATCAATATAAAGGGAATCATACCCAAGACAATGCTGTGACTCTCGCTTCGGCAGTTCCAGTTGAGGTTACCAATTTAGCTTTATGTCCCGGGACTCCGGATTGGTTTAAACGAACCGAATTCAACGGCGTACCTGTGACGAGTAAAGTTCGAGTAACCGGAGGCGCTGGAACGATATCTGATATGGAATTGGAACTCTTTGACTTCGCGCAGAACTCATTAGGAAAAGCGACTCAAAGCGGTACTTCGTTGGAGTTCTTATTCACGCCAAGTTCTACCACCGGTGCTTTTTATAAAGTGAGTTCGTCCAAAGAAGTCGATTACGTTTTTGATCTCGAACTCTAAAAAATGAGCCCATAACATTTAGCGAAAAGAACTTAGGTGGGGGGTTTTTGAATTAAGTTCTTTTCAATATGATGCATGATAAGTTCTTCTTGGCTCAAGAAGATCGCTTCGCCCTTTTTGGGTATCCTTCGCTGATATTCACCGGATGATAAAAGCTGCCAAGTTGTATTGGTATTTTTCCATGGGATATCAAAACATTCTTTAATGATTTTTTTCTTCAGTTTTTTCTTCTTAATGGGCACTGCGTGTTCTACACGTCGATATAGATTACGTTCCATCCAGTCCGCGCTAGAAAGAAAGATTTCGGCTTCTTCGTCTTCCCCAAATACCCAAACCCGAGAGTGTTCTAGGAAGCGGCCTAATAAAGATCGTACGACAATATTTTCCGAAACCTTTGATACACCTGGACGTAAGGAACACATTCCTCGGATGATCAGTTCCACTTTCACACCCGCTGTTGATGCATCGTACAACGCGTCAATGATACGTTTATCGGTGAGGCTATTCATTTTTGCTCGAATTCGAGCAGGCTCTTTATTGAACGCTTTTCTAGCCTGGTCTCGTATGTTTTCCACGACCCGGTCGGCTAGGTTAAACGGAGCTTGGGTCATAACTCGAAGCTTACGTGCTTTTCCAAGTCCAGTCAGTGTCATCAACATATCGTTTACATCGGCGCAAATTTCGTCGTTAGATGTGAAGAATCCAAAGTCCGTGTAAAGTCGGGCGGTGGCAGGATGATAGTTCCCCGTTCCTAAGTGAACGTAGCGTCGCAATTCCCCTTCTTCTCGGCGAACAATGAGGGCAAGTTTAGCGTGCGTTTTGTATCCAACAACTCCATAAACCACATGAGCGCCGACATCGCGAAGCGCCGATGAGAGTTCGATGTTCTCTTGTTCATCAAAGCGAGCTCGGAGCTCGATCACAACGGTGACTTCTTTCCCAGCACGAGCCGCTTCAATAAGGGCTTGGGAGAGAAGTGAACGGGAATCCGTACGGTAGAGGGTCATCTTAATGGCCAATACTTTCGGATCAGACGCGGCAGACCGAACAAACTCAACTACAGGAGAAAAAGATTCATAGGGATGATGCAATAAAATATCGTTGGTTCGAATCGCATCGAAAATATCGGGTTGGGTAACGCGCGGAATGATAGGAGAGTGAGGTGGAAATTTAAGGTCTGGGCGGTCGGTTGCAGCGATGACTTCCGCTAAACGATTCAGATTTACCGGTCCGTTTACTTGGTAAAGATCTCGCCCTTCCAATTCGAATTGTCCGAGCATAAATTGAGACACATCGTCGTTGCAATTATCAGCAATTTCTAATCGAACGGCGTCTCCAAAACGTCGCGCAAAAAGTTCGCTTTCTAGCGCGATTCGTAGATCGACCATCACTTCTTCATTTACGAAAAGATCACTATTGCGGGTTACACGAAACTGATGACACCCCTTTACTTTGAGTCCAGCGAAGAGGTCTTCGACATGGGCGTGTATTACGGACGACAAAAATACGAATTCGTTTTCTGCTTTGGAGAGATGGTCGGGAAACGCGATGATACGGGGTAAAGACCGCGGTGCCTGTACGATTGCCGCACCGCTATTTCTACCGAAAGCATCTTTACCGGAAACCGAAACGATAAAGTTCAAAGATTTGTTCAGAACGCGCGGAAAGGGGTGGGAAGGATCTAATCCAACCGGACTTAATACCGGTAGTACCTGGGTTTCGAAGTAGGTCTTAATCCACTCTTTTTGCGCGTCGTCCCATTCGCGCCGTCTTGAAAACAAGATTTTCTCTTTTTTCAGGGCTGGGATTAGGATGTCATTCCAAACAGAATATTGATCGTGAACTTGGGCGTGGGCAAGTGCTGCGATTTGAGAGAAAATTTCTAGAGGGCGTCCGCCGTCGGGGCCCAATACAGGGTGTTCGTCGTGGCGAATTTGTGCTTTTAAACCTGCTACTCGAATTTCAAAAAACTCGTCTAAATTCGTGGAAGAAATACAGAGGAAACGTACGCGCTCAAGTAGAGGGATAGAGACGTCTTTAGCGAGATCCAGGACGCGTTGATTGAATTGTAACCAGGATAGCTCACGATTGATGTAGAGGTTGGGATCGTCAAATCGGAGGGTATTGTATTCTTTTGTTTTCGGTTTTTCTGGTGCTTTTTTTGCCAAAATAAGAACGCGTTTCAGTAGTTTTTCAATCTTAAGGGAGTTTGAGAGCGATGGCTAGAAAATGGTTGTTCCTTGTGTAAATTATGTGAGAGCGGTAAAGCTTTTTCACGAAAAAATAGGAAGTAATAAGGAGCCAAGATGGCGCACATCGAACCCATTGCCCTGCACAAAACAACCCAAGAACGGTATTTAAATTACGCGATGAGCGTGATTACAAGTCGTGCCCTTCCGGATGTCCGAGACGGATTGAAGCCTGTGCAGAGACGTATTTTGTACGGAATGTTCACAAACCTTAAAGTTACCCACGATGCTAAACCTCGCAAGAGTGCCGCGATCGTTGGGGAAGTTATGGGTAAGTACCATCCCCACGGCGATCAATCGATCTATGATGCTATGGTTCGCATGGCGCAGTGGTTCTCGCTTCGCTATCCATTGGTTGATGGTCACGGAAATTTCGGTTCTTTGGACGGCGATAACGCCGCCGCTATGCGTTATACCGAAGCTCGCCTTGCTCCGTTGGCGGGTGAACTTCTCAATGAAATCAAAAAAGAAACCGTTGCATTTCGACCCAACTACGATTCAACAGTCGAAGAGCCAGTTGTATTGCCTTCACAGACGCCGAACTTAATCGTCAACGGCGCAACTGGCATTGCGGTAGGAATGGCGACTAATATTCCACCCCATAATTTAAACGAAGTTTTATCGGCTTGCATTGCGTTAATTGGTAATCGCAACATGAAAACCAGCACTTTGGTTTCACGTCATATTAAGGGGCCTGACTTTCCGACCGGTGGAGTGATGACCACTTCTGAGGAAGAAATTGTGGAGATTTATAAAACGGGAAGTGGACCCGTTACGGTTCGTGCCGAGTGGGAAGTTGAAAAGGATGGGCGCAAACGTTCAATCGTATTCACGTCAATTCCCTATACTGTAAATAAGTCTACGTTGATTGAAAAAATCGCGCTCCATATTCAAACTGGAAAATTGCCACAAATTTTGGATGTTCGCGATGAATCTACCGATGATATTCGCGTCGTTCTTGAGCTTAAAAGTAACGCCGATGAACACATCGCAATGGCTTATCTCTTTAAGCATACCTCTTTAGAATCACGCTTTCACGTCAACCTAACTTGTCTTGTACCCACTGATAATCCGATGGTTCCGGCACCTGAGAAATTGGGTTTAAAAGACATGCTGGTTCACTTTCTCGATTTTAGACTAGAAATTGTTACTAAGCGTTTCCAATACGACTTAAGACAACTGTTAAAGCGTATTCATATTCTTGAAGGCTTTGAGCTTGTTTTTAGTGATCTTGATGAAGCCATAAAAATCATTCGTGCTTCGACTGGAAAAGCACATGCCGCTAAGGGACTTATTGCGTTTTTTGGAATCGATGAAATCCAAGCCGACGCTATTCTTGAGACCAAACTTTACAGACTTGCCAAGTTGGAAATCGATTCGATCTTGGAAGAGCTTGAAGCCAAGCGAGCTGAAGCAGCAAGAATCAAAAAAATTCTCGCGGATGAAAGCGAACTTTGGGGAATTATTAAATCCGAATTACGTGAATTGAAATCCGCTTACGGTGATGTCCGAAGAACCAAAGTTGACGTTGAAATCGAAAATCTTGAATATGATGCTGAGGCGTATATTATTAACGAAGAAACCTTTGTAGTTGTTTCAAGAGAAGGTTGGATTAAACGACAACGATCGTATTCTGATGTGGGTGCTCTTCGTGTTCGCGATAACGATGAAATCGGCTGGGTTTTGCCGGGCGGTACAAGGGCTACTGCGATGTTTTTCACGAGTGCAGGCCGTTGTTATACCTTGAGAATTGTCGATATTATTCAGACAACAGGGTACGGAGATCCGTTGGCGGCACTTTTTGCCTTCTCGGATGGTGAACGCGTGATCGGAGTCGCAACGGACGACTCACGGGTATTGTGGTCACCCCCTCCAATCGTGTCTGATCAACAGACGATCGATGGCGAAATTGAGTATGACGAACCCGAATCTCCGCAATTTGTAGCCGTGAGTGAGAAAGGACAATCGGTTCGTTTTTCACTACGAAATTTCCATGAACTAAGTACCAAAAAAGGGCGCGTATTCATGAAGCTTGCCAAAGGCGATCGCGTTCTCAACGTTGAATCCACGATTCGCGACGAAGAACAAATTGTCATTGCAACCACTAATGGTCGCGGACTTATCTTCGATGTTAATGAAATTTCTTTCATGAAAAATGCTGCGAAAGGGGTGCGCGCGATCACCCTTGAAAAAGGCGATACGGTACTTGATTTCACATTAGCTCGTGATTCCATGGACGGACTTGAAGTAGAAACCAATCGAGGCGCTCGTGTTGTGATACGATCAGCGAAGGCGAAATTTGAAACTTCATCACGCGCCAATAAAGGCCGATGGATTATTAAGCGCGGTCACCTTATTCGATCGCACCGTCCCGCTTTTGAAATTTGTGATGAGAGCGATGAGGAAGAATGATTGAAGATCTCCGTTGAGATTTTGATTCCATTTTTTTTAAAGACCCAAACAAGTCCCTAACTCATCGGGAATCGCTCCTGCTTGAAAATCTTTAGCCGGGGCTTCGCCGAATACTATGGCCATGACTTTATCGGCGACCGGCCCAGCATCAATTGGGTCAGAACAGTCCGCATTTTCCGAACGCACAATCTTAGCGGTAGACCCGCCACCCTCACCCCACAAACACACTCCGCGTCCCCGATAGTATGTTTTTCCGTTAATCGGTCCCTCGAAATCGCTACCATTCCAGACGACGGTTGTTCCAGCGCCCGCATCTTTTTGTGTCCAGTTTTCGCCATCAACACTTTCCCACCAACCGAGTTCGTCCAATCCTGCGACGAAGCGTCCATTTCCGAAAGCCATCGAACGGATAGGTTTGCAAGCCGGGAGGTCCGCAATTTTCGCCCAGCTTTTTCCATCTGTAGAGCTTGCCATCTGGCTGCATCCGCCTCCGCCCGCGACCCATTTTCCATTTCCGTACGCGACCCCGCCGTACCATTGTCCGGATGGATTTTCGGGAAGTTCTGGATTCGCGTTCGTACTATGATGGGCGGTCCATTCGTATCCATTTGTAGAGGTGATGATTGCGCCCCGATTTTTAAATCCAGCATGGGCGCCGACGAAGAGTCCGTCGTGATAGGCGCCACCTCGAAATAAATCATTGTGACGATCGGACATGAGTCCAGTTTCACACCAGGTTTTTCCCTCATCGATTGATAAGCTGGTGAGACCTTTCCATCCAAATGCAACAACGACCGGAATACGTTCTTCGACGGTCGGAGGTTCTGGTGAGGTATCGTTTTTGTCAGACATATCAGGGGACATCTCATCTATTTTTGGAACAGTGCCATTACTCATATCGGTTAGGGTTTCTCTTTTTTTATCCCCACCAAGATCGATTGAGCTTTTGACGGTATCGGGCTCACCGTTAGCGCTAACCGCGCCTTCGCACGAAGTAATGAAACTGATAAAAATGAATAGGGTTGGTATATGGCGCACGAAAGCTCCGATAAATGGATTCGTTCTGGGATAATACTTGAATTAGAACTTACATCCAATCATTTATCGTCTTGGCAATTCTCACCTGATCTCGGGGCTGTGAATTTATCTGGTGTGATTACCTTAAGAAAATGTGGGTCATTTTATTTCGGTGAAACGAAGGTAAGGTCGAACCTCTTCAAAGCCTTGTGGAAATTTTTTGATCGCATCTTCGTTACTCACGCCCGGTGGGATGATCACACGGTCTCCTTTTTTCCAGTCGGCTGGCGTCGCTACGCCATACTTATCGCTGAATTGCAAGGCATCGATGACGCGTAAAATTTCATCGAAGTTACGACCCACATTCATTGGATAAGTTAACGTTAATCGAATTTTCTTATCGGGATCGATGATGAACACGCTTCTAACTGCCGCGGTCTTACTTTCACCGGGATGAATCATGCCGTAAGCTTGCGCGACTTTTCTATCAACGTCGGCAACGATTGGGAATTCTAAAGACGTGTTTTGCGTAGCGTCGACGTCTTTTATCCAGCCCTTATGCTCTTCAACACCATCGGTTGAGAGTCCAAGTGGTTGGGTATCTCTGCTGGCAAATTCCTTTGCCAGTTGCGCCGTACGTCCCATTTCGGTCGTGCAGACTGGGGTAAAATCGGCCGGATGGCTGAAGAAGAAAACCCACTTGTCTCCGATCCAGTCATGAAAATCGATTTCACCTTGAGTGGTGTCGACTTTAAAGTTGGGTGCGATATCTCCTATTCGAACTGTCATAATGTTCTCTCCAAAAGTAATTTGGCCGCCGCAATGGAGCCAAGGTTATTTCATGAGGGAAGCTAAACACCAATTTGAAAAAGTCTGGAAAATTTTTCAAATGTTTCAAGATGATTTGCGAACCTAACTCTTGACCCAGTCCAGAATTGGGATTAGTTAAAGTGTTAGATGGAAGCGATGACAATGCAAACTGAAATTATAGAAGCGCTAAAAGGGGCCGGTCTTCAAGTAACCGCACAACGTCTTTCAATTTATAAAACGCTTGTAAATTCGCCGCACGCAATGGCCGACGAAATTTTAGAAAAAGTTAAAGCCGAAATCGGTTCGATCTCAAAACAAGCGGTTTACGACACACTAAATGTCATGTCAGAAAAAGGATTAATTCGAAAAATCCAGCCGGCAGGCTCGGCGGCTCGATACGAACACCGCTTGGACAATCACCATCATCTTGTGTGTCGAAAATGTAACGCTACACACGATATCGATTGCGCTGTCGGTAAAGCCCCGTGCCTCGAAGCGGAAAAAGATCACGGATTTAAAATCGATGAAGCAGAAGTTATTTACTGGGGCCTATGCCCCAGTTGCCAAAAATTACAATAGATAGAATTAACTATAACGGAGAAAAAAATGTCAGAAGAAACAAAAGGAAAATGTCCCATGAGAAGTGGTCATACTGCGGCTCAAAAGGCATCAAGTTTAAATTGGTGGCCCAATCAATTGAACCTAAAAATTCTCCATCAGAATTCGGAATTAAGAAATCCGATGGATCCTGAATTTGATTATGCGGAGTCGTTCAAGTCGCTCGACCTTGCTGCACTTAAAAAAGATCTAGAAGCGTTAATGACCGACTCACAAGAATGGTGGCCAGCTGATTATGGACATTATGGTCCTTTCTTCGTCCGTCTGGCATGGCACGCTGCGGGTACGTATCGTACTTTCGATGGCCGTGGTGGTGGAGGCTCGGGTGCGCAGCGCTTCGCACCTCTTAATAGTTGGCCTGATAACGTGAATTTGGATAAAGGCCGAATGCTACTTTGGCCCATCAAACAAAAATATGGAAAATCTATCTCATGGGCTGATTTATTCATCCTTGTCGGAAACGTCGCGATTGAATCGATGGGATTACCGACCTACGGATTTGGTGGTGGACGCCCCGATATTTGGGAGCCCGAGGAAGATATTTACTGGGGCCCTGAGGGCGAATGGTTGGCCGAAGAAAGATATAGCGGCGATCGCGACCTTGAAGATCCTCTTGGTGCGGTTCAGATGGGGCTCATTTACGTGAATCCTGAGGGCCCAAACGCCAATGGTGATCCTTTAGCCTCAGCGCGAGACATTCGCGATACGTTCAAGCGTATGGGAATGAACGACGAAGAAACGGTTGCTTTGATTGCCGGTGGTCACACCTTCGGAAAAGGGCACGGCGCTGCAGATCCCGATAAATATGTCGGACCCGAGCCTGAAGGTGCAACATTAGAAGAGCAAGGTACAGGTTGGAAAAATACATTCGGAACCGGACACGGTGCCGACACCATCAGTAGTGGTTTGGAGGGCGCTTGGACAATGAATCCCATTGCTTGGGATAATAACTATTTCGAAAATCTTTTTGGTTTCGAATGGGTCCAAACGAAAAGCCCAGCTGGTGCGACGCAATGGACGCCAAAAGAAGAATCGGCACAAGGTACTGTCCCGGACGCACATGATCCGTCTAAGCGCCACGCGCCTATCATGTTTACGTCCGATATGGCTTTGAAAATGGACCCCATTTACGGACCTATTTCGAAGCGTTTCTTTGAAAACCCAAAAGAGCTCGGGGAAGCATTTTCGAAAGCTTGGTACAAATTGACGCATAGAGATATGGGTCCTATTGATCGTTACCTAGGTTCGGAAGTTCCGAAAGCAGCACTATTATGGCAAGATCCGATTCCCAAGGGGACTTCGCTATCAGATGCTGAAGTAAGCGAATTGAAAAGCGCAATTATGGGATCAGGACTTAGCGTTTCTCAGCTGGTTTCAACGGCTTGGGCTTCGGCATCAACTTTCCGTAAAACCGATTATCGCGGTGGGGCTAATGGCGGACGTATTCGTCTTTCACCTCAAAAAGACTGGGAGGCAAATTCTGACGTTTCAGAAACTTTGGCTACATTTGAGAAGCTGCAGGCTGAATTCAAAGGTTCGGTTTCTATCGCCGACCTCATCGTGCTTGGTGGTTCTGCGGCAATTGAAGCAGCGGCAAAGAATGGCGGCCATAATATTAGCGTTCCGTTCACATCGGGTCGTGCGGACGCTACTCAAGAACATACTGACGTAGAGTCGTTTGGAGTTCTTGAACCCAAAGCAGATGGTTTCCGCAACTTTAAAAAAGCCGGCGCAACACGTCAGCCAGAAGAAATGCTTGTTGACCGTGCACATTTGCTTAACTTGAGCGCGCCTGAGCTAACCGTATTGGTGGGGGGAATGCGTGTTCTAGGTACCAACTTCAATAACACACAGGAAGGTGTCTTCACAAAGAATCCAGGAACACTAAGTAACGACTTTTTCGTAAACTTGTTGGATCTTAATACCGCGTGGAAAAAGCGGGATGAAAACGTTTTCGAAGGAACAGATCGTAAGACAGGAGCTGTGAAATGGACAGCGAGCGCGGTCGATTTGGTCTTTGGTTCAAATTCGGAACTTCGTGCTCTTTCTGAAGTCTACGCAAGCAACGATGCCTCAACGAAGTTTGTAAAAGATTTTGTTGCAGCGTGGACTAAAGTAATGAATCTGGACCGTTTTTGATCTGTGCTTCTTGAAAGCTATCTAACTTGGACTCTGATTATGGAGTCCTTTTTTTCTTTAGTGCATTTAGAAATTTGCGATAAAATTTGATGTGGGAGTTACTGGACCTTCAAATAGATGATATCTTTTAAAGATGTCTATTTTCGATAAAATATACGAGCGGGTTGGCGACATTGTTGACGAAGTTTTTCTTCCTGAAAATGTTCGTCAGATTCACGAACAGTCCAATGCACTGATTCGAGAGGAAAAGTTCAAAAGGGCTCTGGGTATCTTGAAACCGACTTTGCGGATGCATCCAGACGTCGCTCGAACACATCATCTTATTGGATTGGCCGAATTTTCGCTTGAAAATTATAGTGCAGCGATAGACGCTTTTGATCGTTCAAACACGATTCGCGAATCGCCGGAGAGTCTTTTTTATGCAGCTCTTGCGTTCGAATCTACAAAAGACTTGCGTAAAGCCGTCGCTTATCTAAATCGTGCAGCGTCTTTTTCTGATGTCTCTTTTTCTTTTGATCTCGAATTTGCACTCGGTCGAATCAATCAATCTTTGGGCCACCAGAAGAAAGCGATCCGCCATTTTTTAAGGGCGCAAAAATTGATGTCAGATCAAGACGATTTGAACGCAAGTCTTGCCGATGCATATTGCGACATAGGTGATTTTGGTCGAGCCACCGACGTCTTACGGCAGGCGATGCTACCGCCGGATCATATTCTGGGACTCATCGTTAACGCGAAGATATGTGAGGCTAGAGACGAGTTTCATGGCGCAAAAGAAGCGTGGGGAAAAGCAAACGAATTGGCGCGCGATCTTAGAAAAGACGAGTCCCTTTTAGGCCTTTCCAGGAATATGAACGCGTTAGGAGAATATGATACGAGTTTACTACTTATCAATAATGTCGAATTACCAGATGCTTTAAGGTACGAACAATGTGTTCTACTTGGGCAAGCCTTCACGAGTCTTGGGAATCAGAATCAAGGGGCAATTGCTTTTGGAAAAGCTTTGAAGATGGATCCCTTCGGCACCGAAGCGTTGTTGGGTAGAGGGATGATTGCTCTTGAAAACAATGAAGAAGGCGCCGCAAACTATTTCTCGCGTGTTCTTGAGTCGAATAACGAAAAAGGTAAACATCGAGCCTATTTCGGATTAGGGCTCGCAAAGCAAAAAGAAAACGATGCTTTATCTGCTCGCCAGATGTTTGAGAACGCACTTGAATACGAAGGAGAGTTAAATCTAAAAATTTGGGAACTTCTCGGCGATATTTCTTTAGAATATGGAGACGCCGCCGAAGCGCTTTGGTGGTTCAAAAAAGCCGAGGATTTTGGGTCCGAAATCACTTCGCACGATATTTCTCAGAAGAAGGAGAACGCCATAGGTGTGCTCAAATACGACTGGACCTTGCCAAGCGAAATAGAATCGCTTGATGATGCCCGGGATGTTCTCGAACAAATGGGGGGCTATTTATCATCTGACGGTAGACTGGGCGGATTTATGGCTAGTTATCAGTCTATTTCTCAAGCGATTCATTCACCGCTCTCTGTGGCAGTTTTAGGAGAATTTAATGCCGGAAAGTCTTCGGTCGTCAACGCGCTAATTGGAGAAAAGGTTGTACCCGTTGGTGTCGTTCCAACAACTGCACAATCTGGCGTGATTAAATTCGGTTCACGCAAGACCGCACGTATCGTTAAACGAGATGGTGAGATCGATGAACAGAATTTCGAAGATGCCAAGAAGAGCATGAAGTCCAATTCTGACGAAATTGATCACGTCGAATTTTTGTATCCGCACCCACAATTACGATTAGTCAATTTTTGGGATACGCCTGGCTTTAATGCGCTCGAAGAACGGCATGAACGCGTGGCCAAGAAAGCCCTTAATTCCGCAGAAGCGATTCTGTGGGTCATGGATGCCAACCAAGTGCTATCTCAAACGCAGCGCGACCAAATTGATACGGTCAATAACAGTGCCGATCGTTTGGTGATTATTATTAACAAGATTGATCGCGTCGATGATGCTGCCGTAGAGCATCTAAAAGGATACGTGAACGAACATATCGGGGATAAGATTCTTGCCGTTTACGGCGTGTCGGCAAAACTCGCCGAAAAGGAAGAGACTTATATCGATTCTTGTTTTGGTGATTTTTCGGATTTCTTTGATGAAAAAATCGTTCAACGGGCCGGACGAATCAAAGCGATTGATGCTCGTATTAAAATCGAAAATTTCGTCATGATGCTAAGTGCTTTTCAGGTTGGAATGTTGAATCGCGTCCAAAATGCCCAAGTACATTTAAACAATTATACTGATTTACTTGAGAAACGGGCAAAATATTTTCCAAAGAAAATGATCAACGAGGAGGTTATAACGCTTAAAGAATGGGCTCAGATTACGCTTCAAGGAATCGAAACCGAAATCGCGGAGTCTCTAAAGCCGGTCGGGAATTGGACAGGGAAACGTGCTTTAAAGAAAGATGATTTCGAGTTTATCTTGGATCTAATTCGTATCCGATTGAACCAAATCCTTGACCGGTCGTTTCAGCGGATATCCAGGAAAATCGCGGATCTGGAGAGCGACTTTTCGGTTGCCCTAGAGCCTATCATTCGAGAGTTGCCATTGCAGAGTTCACGGGCTGCTCAGCGCCGAGTTCAGTCATTTTTCGATGAATCGCGCAGACTTCGGATCCATCTGGATAAAAGAGTTTTGGGGGCGCTAAGGGCAGAGACTCGCGGAAAAATTGACGCAGCGGGACTCATGGCATTAAAGGCTGTGGAATTTTCGCACTCTGATCGTTCAAAATGGCGTTCGCCGCTGGCTTCGCTACTACCCGATTTTGAGCAAAATTTTGGTGACGATCTATCTTCATGGTTGGAAGAGTTCTTTGATGGCGCACGTTTGTTAGCGTCTAGAATTTCAGCTGAGCTTGAGATTCTTCAACTTGAATCCACACACCGTTTTGATGTAGAAGAAATGACCGAATTAATGAAGCGCTTTGAATAATCATCGATGTAGTGCGTTTAAACTACATAATGCCGAAAACCGATTGGAACGTGAGAATCAGATGCTTAAAAAAATATATCCTTTAATCATAACGTTAACGCTTCTGGTCTCGACGCCTCTTTTCGCTCAGACAAAAGGTTGGACAAAAAGCCCTTCTGCCGGGGCGTTCACGAGTAAATCTCTGGTTCCGGAGATGTCGACCGATGAATCCTACACACAGAGATATTCGTTTTCCGCAGATTTGGATGGCGGTGGTCATATTGGTGTTGATTTCACGGTCTCAAATCTTGGCTGGGGAGACGGGAACGGCGCCGTTGAACTTCGAGTGAATCTACCGGATCAAAAGAAATACAAATTTAAGAAAAAGAAGGATGACGACGAGTGGACGTACTCGAAAGATAATTTCAAATTAGAAATCGCGAGCACACTTATTCGTGCCAAAGGTAAGAATAAGTATCAGTTGATTCATAACGGAAAGGTGAAAGTAAACGTTACCTTTTCGAATGTGATTCCTAAATGGAGACCGGGCAGAGGACAGATAACGGTCGATGGCGACAAATATTACAAATATGGAATCATCGCTCCTAGGGCAAATGTTGAAGGTACGGTTACCGTTGGTGGAAAGGTTTTTAATGTGAAGGGAACTGGAAAAGGTTTCGCAGATTATGTTGCGACGAATATCGCACCTTACGATTTGGCGACGCGATTCTCTAGATTTCGTACTTTCAATGGTGATCTGGTTGTCGCCTGGCGAGAAATCAAATTGACAGAGGACAATGGAGGGAAATCAAGCGTTTGGGTTGTTGTCGGGTACAAAGACAAAATTGTTTTTTCAGACGCGAATGCGAAAATGAAAGAAGGCAAAATAAAGTCTGATAGTAAAACCGGTTACCGTATTCCCTATGCGATTCAAATCGATGGGAAGAGTGGAAAGGATAGCATTCGTTTGATTCACCAGGGCACTTCCATGCGTCGAAAAGATATGTTGAAGAGCATGGGTTCTGCGGTGAAGTCAGTAGCTTCAGTAGTAGCTGAACCCTACTCATTTAATTTTGGCGGCAAATATACCTTACAAATGGACATCGGTGGTACAAAGGCGACAATGAAGGGTACGAGCAATTATACCTTAGATTATATCAATAAGTAGGTCGAATGATTGTGGAAACGAGCGTATCCTCTCTCCCAATTCTCAATTTAGCTACGACGACGTCGCGCTTTCTTTTTTGCTTGACCAGGTGGCGCAAGGTTGGGGCGCTCACCGAAATCCGGAACCTTAGGTTGTTGTTCTTTTAACAAGCGCCTAATTTCCTTTAGCCCCATTTGCAGCTGAGGATCTCTTCCTTTTTTATAATCGTCTGGAGAAATATCAACTTCAATATCCGGGTCGGTCCCATGA
The DNA here is from genome assembly GCA_937981985.1 of uncultured bacterium. Taxonomy (GTDB): domain Bacteria; phylum Myxococcota_A; class Bradymonadia; order Bradymonadales; family Bradymonadaceae; genus CALJNB01. The sequence goes on along the minus strand of CALJNB010000039.1, from coordinate 1,675 downwards.
TTTTCAACCTGGAACCCTACGTCCTCAAACCAGAAGGAGAATTCGGGTTGGCTGGTCATACTTCGATCGGCCAATGAATGTCGTGGCCAAATTCCAATCACACCGCCCCATGTTCTTTTACCGATAAGCGGTCCAAGGTTCATCAACTTAAAGCAATGGCTGAAAATATCGCCGTCACTTCCTGCTGATTCGTTTGTGATTGCAACCATAGGACCAATTACTGAATCGGAGGGGTAGGGTTGAGGCTTACCCCATCGCGGTATGTCGTATCCTATTCGTTTTCTTGCCAGCTTCTCCAGTAGAAGTTGGCTCACGTGGCCGCCGCCATTAAATCGAACGTCTACAATAAGCGCGTCGCGACGCAGTTCGCTCAAAAAGCTTCTATGAAATTCAGCAAATCCTTTTACCGACATATCCGGAATATGAACGTAACCGACTTTACCTTTGGTTGCTTTGTGTACTTTTTCACGATTGGAACGAACCCACTCTCTGTATCTTATGCCGCTTTCTGAGCGTATCGGATTGACGATAATTTCGTTGGTCTTTCCGCGTTCTCCAATAATTTCCAGAGCGACGGTTTTATTGCTTTTGTTCGCCAACATTTCCTGAAGAGATGTGCTTTTAGTGACCCGCTTGCCATTCACCGATTTGATAAGGTGACCTTCTTGAATATTAACACCTACTCTGGAAAGAGGTGAACCCTCACGTTTATCCCAAGAGTCTCCGCGGACGATATTATCGATTCGATAGGCTTTCTTTTTACTTTCCCACGAAATATTTGCACCCAGATAAGACGGATAATATCTGGCCGTGTCGTTTCGATGATCTCCACCATATTCATAAGCGTGGCTAGTACCCAGCTCTCCTTGCATCAGCCAAACGAGATCTGAATATTCGGCACGCGTGTTAACGCGTTCAACAAGTGGGCTATAACGATCCCAAACACCTTTCCAATCTACTCCAGACATATCCTTTTGCCAAAAATGATCTCTCATCAGACGCCAGGCCTCACGAAACATCTGACGCCATTCGGTTCTTTGATCAATTTTTAAGGTGAGTCGGGAAAAATCAATCCAGCCTGATCTTTTACTATAACCTTCATCAGTATCTGGTGTTTCACCTGTTTTCATAACGCGCAAATGTTTCCCGATGACTAACATGTGGCTTCGATCACGTGAGAGTGAAAATCCCCATCCATCTATGAGGTGCTTATGTTTTCTATCCTCAAGTTTAAAGGATTCGATTTGTGAGTCATCATCTTCGGGGTGGAAGGTCCAGAATACTGTATTTTCGTTCGCTTCGATTTGTGAATAATTACCAAGTTCAACAGGGAAAACCGAGACGCGATGTTCAATGTTCTCAAAGTCGATTTCTACGACTGTGGGTTTGGACTCGTCGGTCTTCTTCTTTTTCGGTGTTGTTTTTGACTTACGTTTACCAGCACTTGCCTTTTTGTTGACCGTCTTTTTCTTCGTCGGTTTATCGTCGTCATCGTCGTTCACATCCCATTTGGGCGGTAGATCTACAAAAGGGTTCTCAACATCGGGTCGCAGCGCGAGCAAACAAGGCTTGCCTGCTTTGGGAAAACCTATGGTGAAGAAATGGGCATCATACTTCGGTTCAAAAAAGCGCTGTGAGATAAAGTAAATATATCTACCTTTCGGATCGAAACTCG
>CALJNB010000038.1 GCA_937981985.1 uncultured bacterium | reverse complement strand
TTCACCGCCGTTGATTCCAATAGGAGTCCCTCCATTTTTAAAAGTTGAAAATGGATCCGATAATGGAACGGCAGATTTCGCCCATAACAATCCAACACCCGCTAAAAGCCCCTCAGAATCGCCGAAAATAAATTGAGGGTTAAGGAAAAGAGAATTTTCGATTGCGCCGTCAGATATTAGATGATGAACGCCTCGCGGTGGCTCACCCGATTGAGTGGAGTCACTTGCACGAAAATAGGATTGACGCGTCATGGCCGGAATATAGTGATCGTAAAGAATGAGACCCGCTTTATAATTTGGATCGAAACGAAATCGAAAGAGGGTGTCATCATCAGGATTAGCGTCTCCGGACGCGTAACCCGCCTTCAGCTTCGCCCCAATTTGCAGTGGTATATGTTTGGCACTAATTTCGACAGCTGTACCGAAAGCAAGAAGATTTGAATCTACCTTTCCCGATTGTGTGTAGGCCCTATTGGTAGATCCAGAAATCAACGCGGATTCAAAACCCAAGTCGACACTAAAATTTTTGGATTCATTGAGCCACGCTTTTCGTCCGCTAATATCGATGGCCGAAACGACGAGTAAATCACCATTTTCGTCGGTCTGATTACGATACGCAAAGTAAGCCCCCACAAAGGATTTCTCTAGTGGATTTACCGGATTTTGATCTTGATAGAACACCGAGGCAACCCCTTGTATAGCCTGATCACCTCGAAGCATGCTCATATTGTCATCCAAGAAAACAAGATCGCCAGCTAGAATAACCGAGATTTTTTTCATAACGCGAGACGCTTTTCTACCTAAGGCAAAAGGACGAAATCCAAGCATCATTCGAAGCGACCGATCTCCACCGCTCGTTTGGCTGAATAAGTCGTCGGGGGTTTGCCTTCCCGAATTCGCGATAAGCCCCATCCCAAAATCACTTGTTTGCAATCCCAACCGAGCATTAACAATACTACTAAACTCGACATAGGCTTCATAAGGGTCAAAAATATTGGGAATGATTTCATCCAGCACTTTACCACGACGCTCGTCGTTGGCGTTATTCGTGAGGAAGTCTTTTGCTGTTTCTGCTGGAATTGATCCGACAATCTGTCCTGAGACGAGATCAGTATTTAGGTGGAGTTTAAGAGAGCCCAAAGCCATTCCCGCATCGATATTGAGTCGGTGGTATAAGTCTTCACGGGACGCCAAGGGTTCATCTTCATCGAAACTTTCTTGGTCGCGTGAACTGCCCCAAATCTGATACTCAACATCTGCAAAAGAGCCTCCATCATCCTCAAGAGTCGTCGAGCTTTGCGCAAAGGATATCGTTGAAACAAGCGTACAAATAAGGCTCACAAAAATTCGAATACAATAGTTATCCATTTAGAATCTCAATATTTAGGTGGTTGATTCTTCGTCTGTTCTTGAGGACTATCAACAATTCGAGACCGGAACGCAAGGTATTTTGACCTGTTAAGAAGGAAGAGGCACTTAGGATAAATACGACTATTCCGGGTCACTTTCGTATCTCCTTTATCGGATTTGTCATTTTGGCGCAGCTGATCTACCGTGAAGGTACAACGTACAGAGACTGTAATGAAAACGCACAATGAACGCCTTTTAATCGTAGATGACGAAGACTCCATTCGAGATGTTCTGACCGACTTTTTGACGATGGAAGGATATTCGGTCGTAAGCGCTTCTAATGGTATTGATGCGCAAAAGATTCTAGAAACTGAATCCTTTCATTGTATTTTACTCGATTTGAAAATGCCGGGGATGAGTGGCCTAGAGCTTCTTGAAATCATTAACACGCTAGCACCGGAATCTGTGGCAATAATGATGACGGGTTTCGGTACTGTGGAAACGGCTATAAAGGCAATGAAAAGTGGCGCCTACGACTACATTCTCAAACCTTTTAAGGTTCAAGAAGTCATCAACCTCATCGAACGTGGACTGAAAGAAAAACGTCTAGAACAAGACAACATCCAACTTCGAGAAGCAGTCGAACTTTACGATCTCTCCGAAGAACTTTCATCATCACTAGAGATGAACGTGATTTATGATCTTCTCATCGATACCACACGTGCGCAGATTGATGCCGACGGTGTCGCGCTGTGGATACGAGGCGAGGACGATAACGAAGAAGTGTGCGAACGGCGATGGATGCGAGGAACACTGGAAGCCTCACACGCGCGCCAAATGCTGGCGATCGACGTTGGAAAAATTCAAAAACGTTTTATTGGCGACGAATCACTTATTATACACGGAGACGACGCCCGAGAGCTTATTCAAGACGAAGATGCTCAGACACTTTCTTCTCTCTTTTTAGTTCCTTTGAAAAATTCAGATAAAGCTCTGGGATTTCTCGTGGCGTTCGCTTTTGATGAAAATGAAAAATTTTTGGAAGGAAAACGCAAAATGCTTACGGTCCTCGCTGGTCGTGCCTCGGCGGCAATAGAAAATGCAGCGCTATATTCTAATTTAAAAACGACGTTTAAGCAGACCATTCAAGCTTTCGCCAATTTACTTGAAGACAAAGACCCCTACACACACGGGCATTCACATCGAGTAAAGAAATATGCGGTCATGATCGCGGTTGGCATGGGTATGAGCGATGAAGAAGTAGAACTGATTTCCGACACCGCGCTAATGCACGATATTGGAAAATTAGGAATTCGTTACGAAGACCTAAATAAGGCTGAACCTCTCACTGAGGGTGAATATGAGATGTTCAAAAGTCACACAACTCGTGGGAAATGGATTCTACAGCCCATCCCTTTTCTTCATGGTTTGATTCCGGGCGTTTATCATCATCATGAACGCTGGGATGGACGAGGTTATCCCGTGGGACTCAAAGGCACCGATATCCCCCTCGCCGGAAGAATTTTAGCAGTAGCCGATACCTACGACGCGATGACATCTCACCGAGCTTATCGACGGGCACTACCGCACGATGTTGCCATCTCAGAAATTACGGCCTACTCGGGGACCCAATTTGATCCCGAAATCGTTAAGGTCTTTTTAAGAGAAATCAAGATGGATGCCAAAGCTCAAAAAGCAAAAGCCCAACGCTGGCAAACGATGGTTAATGAAACAGCGAATGAGGAAAGTAAACTACCCTTTGGAAAATAAGTAACCATGCTTACTTTTTCGCCTTTTTGATTTGACCACCAATATTCATGGGAACACTGGGTACAGTCTGCTTTGCATAGATTATTTTGTATGCCCAATAAGACCTCAAAACGCGTTTGGTATAATTGCGCGTCTGACCATATGGGATCTCTTCGATGAAGAGATCGAGTTGATTGGTTTTAGTTTTCTTCAACCAGCGAGATAAATTCCCCCAACCGCCATTATAGCCTGCGATAATAAACGCAGGATGACCCAATGTTTGGTCGGAGAGTTCGTTCATATAAGCCGTTCCGATTTCAATCGCATTTTTGGGCTCAAGCAAATGATTCGCTTTCGATTTATCAATACCTGACCTAGACGCGGTTACCTTTGCCGTTGACGGCATTAACTGAAGTAAACCGCGTGCGCCGGCCCAACTTCGAATTTGCGGGTTATAACCGCTTTCCTCGCGCATGATCGCGTAAACGATCTCGCGTTCTAAATTTACTTTTTTCGTAAATCTGTTTACTTCATCTAAATAGGGTCTCGGAAAAGATATCTTCCAACGTCGATGGGTTTGCGGCCTGGGGAACACATTTTCCCAACTACCCGTCCGACGTCTCGCAATATCGTGGGAGATGGAAAAAACACCGGCGGAATCCAAAATCAGGGCCAACCCCCAAAGGTCGCTCTTTGAAGCCGTCTGTCTTAACGTTTTAAATGCGGTGCGGGCATCTTGCAGCAAACCTAAGGTCGTTAGAATTTTCCCTTTTTGATAAAATTTGCGGTTGCGAAGTGTTTCCGAAAGATGAATCTTTTCAAAATCGCCTACGCTCCAAAGTTTGCAACGCTTCGGTGTCGATTTGCCGCTTTTGTGGGACGCACAAGCATCGAACGAATTACCGGGAGATATCTCCGCAAGACGCTGAGAGGCTAACAAGGCGTAGTACGTTAAAGGATAATCAAGTATTACCTTCTCGTATGCTTTTATCGTATCGACCTTGGCCCGTTTGGAAAGTTGCTTTGCGCGCGCAAGGAAATAGGGAAGTCTGCCCAATGAATATTCGTCGCCGACCTTTTCAAACTTTTCAGCTAACTCTATCGCCGCACGATAACGCCCCGAAGCGAATGCATCATGGAATAAATACCACTGCGCGTCCGGTGCCATATCGCCTTTGGGATATTTTTCTAGCTGTTTTTTGAAAACGAGATTCGCTGCCTCGGTCTTCCCTTGTTCTTTCAAGATCCGTCCCCGATAGAGCATTGCATCATCGGCATAGGAATGCCCTTCGAATTCGCGCTCCAGTTTTTTAAAAGTCGATATCGCTAACGGGCCATTTGACGCGTTCCACTGAGAACGTCCTAATTGGTAAAGAGACTTACGATAAAAAACGTTGGCATCCGGACAAGATTGAATGGCTTTTTTGTACCAAGGAATCGCGTCCTTATGAGTTCTCAATTTCGTAAAAGTACGCCCCGTCAAATACAACGCTTCACAACGTATTTCCTTATCTTTGGATGAATCCAAGGTTTCGAGCGTCTCTATCGCGCGCTTGTTAAGGTGCGCTTCAAAAAGATGGCGCCCAATCGTAAGCTTTTCAGTATCGCTGAAGCTGGAAAATTTTGATTGTTGCTGTGGCGAAAATTTGTCTTTCATTTTTTCGAAGAGAGCACGTATTTTTTTTGTGCTTGCATGACCCGGAAAGTGCACCAAAGCATATCGCCATGCTAAAACGGCCTCATTCAACTTCCCTTTTTCTGCCAATAACTTGCCGATATCGAGCAAATGTTTGGGAGTTTTATTGGACCGATCGCCGAGTTTAATCCCAACCTTCAGAGCACGAATTCCTTTTTCTAGACGGTTACTTGCGATCAAAGTGTGCGTGAAAAGAAAAGAACCTTTCTTCCAAAACGGATCCTTTTGCGAGACTTCGGTCAGCAGTCCCGCGGAATCATGATACTTCTTCAAACCGAATGCGCTTTTCGCGGCCCATATTTTGGAATCTCGTCCTAAGAGCGAATCCGATTTTAGAGAATCCTTTGAAAATAACTTCAAAGCAACATCGTACTTTTTATTCTCGTAGGCAATGCGTCCATAGAGAAATCTAGCCGGTAGATTAGTTGTCGGTAAATCAACTCCCTGTAACCCTTTCCACGCATCTTCCCATCGAAGAGAAAGCACCGCCGACTTTACGTCGGCACTGAAAGGGAATTCGCTTTCGGTTAGGTTCGAAATGGTTCTAAATCTAGTCGTATCCCCGCCTTTGCGAAGTTTTTCGTTCGCGTGGTTTTGGACCTGTGCGAACGTCGTAGACGATAAAGAGATGAAGATGAGAAGCGAGATATATTTCATTTTGATGTCCAAGATCTAAACGTAGGAATAGTATTTACTAAAACAAAAAAAAAGCCCCTTTTATTTACAATGAATGAGACGAAAAAATCAGCGAAAGAACAGCACGTAGCCCATTCCTAAAAGCGATATAATTAGTACGAAAACGGCAAAAATCACCCCGATAGGTAGACCCGACTTCTTGGATACCTTCTTTTGTTCGCCGCCGTTAAAGACAACACCCTCGCCAAAAGCGGCTCCGGGATCAGATGAATTTCTAGGTGCCGAAACCGAGGGCGTTGGTCCCATAGAAGGTGGTAATCCAGTACCATTTGGATCCCGAGACGTACCGTGCGTCAAGTAGGGTATTTCATCAGCCTGCCGTAGGTAAGGAATTTCATCCTGGCTCGCTTGGTTTAGATAAGGCACTTCGTTGGTGCTATCGGAGTCCATTACAGCCACCGGAGTTGGAGGAGATATGCGGCCGTTTTTGATTTCTCCGATCTGAATATGTTCGGTCGGCTCATAATCCTCTTCGTACATTTGTTCCGGAACCTGACCGCTTTGGCGAGGTAGCGGACCGGTGACTTGGTGATCCACGACAGGTACCTGACTGCTGTTTCTATGAGCTAAATCATTAACATTTCGTTTAGACCACGTACCAGAATCGGATATATTACCGGCGTCTGGTTTCAAGCTAATGTCTTCAAAACCTACATCGGCCCAAAGTCGGGGGTCCTCGGACCCGTTTCCACTAAGTTTCTGACCGGCATCAGGAAGGCTCCCGTAGTTCTCGGCCATATGGCTGTCGAGGTCTTCAATTTCTTCAAGAGAAACGATTCTATTTACTGCCTGTTGAACCGCTTCTTCAATAGCACGGTCTTTTATCTTTCCCGCTGTCGTCTTATGACGACCACCCACCTGAGCTACCATCGCGGCAATATCAAAACTTGTTACCGGAACACCATATCCGAACAGAAACGCAGATAAATCATTAACGGCTTCACGAATCGTTTGGTAGCGTCCATCCACGCCGTTCAATAGCTTCCGAATGATTTGTTCAAGCGGGGGAGGAACATCGGTACGAAATTCCGACAAGGGTCGATACTTGTTTTTACGTACTTGTTTGAGTGTGTCTAGATCGGTACGACCACGAAAGAGCCGTACGCCTGCAAGCATTTCCCAAAGCAAAATTCCAAGAGCGAAAATGTCCGTGCGATGATCCACATCATCACCAAGTGCGGCTTCTGGACTGAGATAGCCGAATTTTCCTTTAACAACACCAGGATCGGTTTGTTCGATCTGGTCCTTTGCTTTAGCCAGTCCAAAATCGGTTAACTTAACCTCACCTTCTCTGGAAACCAGAACGTTAGGTGGACTCACGTCGCGATGAACAATCCCAAGATGATTTCCGTCCTGGTCACGTTTTTCATGGGCGTGCGCGAGGCCTTTGCATACTTCAATCGCGATATAGGCTGCGTGTTCAATTTTTATTCGTTTTTGATTTTGTTGATATTTGTCGATTACGAATTTCAGATTCACGCCGTCAACGTATTCCATGACGATAAAGTAGGTCCTATCAGCCTGCCCTAGATCGAAAACTTGGACGCAGTTCGTATGGCTCAGTCTCAGACTAACTTTAGCTTCATCCAAAAACATACGTACAAAACGTTCGTCTTTGGTCAAATCCGGTAGAATTCTCTTAATCGCAACTAATTTTTCATACCCCTTTATGCTGGATACGTTCGCTTTGAAGACTTCGGCCATTCCGCCTGCGTCTATCTTTTCGATAACGTGGTATCGCTGTTGAGACATGAATATTAAACCGGTAAATTAGATAGTTATCAGTGTAGGACAATCGCGTTGTCCCGTCGAGTCAGAAACAAATTCAACGTTTAGAAAGCAAGTAGGTCTATGGACTTGGCGTGAGGCATAATCTGAACATTGTTCGCGTTAATATTGTTTTTAAGATGCTGTTTGAACTCAACTTTTGTCTCTGGATCGCCGTGAACGATAAAGACATTATCAGCCTTGGTGTCCTCAGCCCACGTTGTGAGCTCCTTTTGGCCAGCGTGACCGCTGAATCCGTTCACAACATACACTTCAGAATTCGTGGGTACAGTCTCTCCATATAAGGTAACGAATTCATCTCCCCTAAGAATTTTTCGGCCAGCGGTGTTTTGAGCCTGATAGCCAATAAAAATGACGCCACACTCTTTGCGCGTCAAATTATGCTTCAAATGGTGCAAAACGCGTCCACCGGTACACATTCCTGAACCCGCCAAAATCAAAGCATGATTTTGAACTTCATTTATAGCAATTGAGTCTTTGGTCGCTCGAGTATAATTCAATGGCGGAAATTGAAAGGGATTTCCCCCGGTAGACAACAACTCGTGAGCGTCTTTATCGTAAAAGTCAGGATGCTTTTCGAAAATACGTGTGGCACTAATTGCCATCGGACTATCTAGGAATATCTTCACGTCATCAGGAAGTTTTCCCGCATGCCACATCTCGTGAAGTACATAGAGAAGTTCCTGAGCGCGCTCCAGAGCGAAGGTCGGGATCACACAATTTCCGCCACGCGCGAAGGTTTCGGTTATCGCCGTCTCAAGATCTGAAATAGATTGCGAAAAAGGAACGTGGTTTTTGTCGCCATAAGTCGATTCCATGAGCACAAAATCGGCCTCGTTTGGCGTTCTTGGATCGCGAATAATAGGTTTATCTGTGTTCCCCAAATCACCCGAAAAGGTGAATTTTCGAGTATCGTTACCTTCCTTCAAATCGAAAGCTAGAAACCCAGAGCCAAGAATATGACCGGCATCATTTAAGGTTAGCTCAACCCCCTCACAAAGCTTCGTCTTTTCATTATATTTTATCTCATTATGGGTCCATTGTTCGATCACATCGAGAACATCTTCTTCATCATAAAGTGGCTTGATCAGAGGCTCGCCTTTTTGACGCAGCTTTTTATTTTTCCATTGTGTTGATCGTGCAATGAGGTTTGCCGAATCAAGTAAGCTGATCCGTGCCAAATCGTAGGAAGGACGAGTGGAATGAATTTCGCCACGAAAACCTCGCTTTCGAAGTAAAGGTACGCGACCGATATGATCTAAATGTGCGTGGCTGATCACCAAATGATCAATAGACGCGGGGTCAAATCCGAACTCTTCATCGTTTTTATCGCGCTCTTCCTGACCACCTTGAAAAATCCCACAATCGATTAAAACTTTCGAATTATTTACTTCGAGTAAGTGACATGATCCAGTCACGCCTTCTGATGCACCAAAGCTTGTTAACTTCATTTCAATCCTTAATTGGGTTAAGGAAATTTATAGTGCAGGAAAGGGTCTCGAGCAATTAAATTGGTCATTAACCCACGATATTCTGTTCGTAGGTTAACTAGGAGGAATACAAGCCTTTCCTTTAGTACTTTCGACAAAGGTAACGCTTGATGAACAATTCGCCTCAAAATCGTTTTCCCGATTTTCGTTGCATGTCGTCTTTTCTTCGCACACAAGGAAACAATACGCCTTCCCATTATCGTGCGTGACACAACGCGAAGCATCCGGACAGTCCGAATCTTTGGAACAGTTTTCTATCCCGCAATATCCGCCTTTGAAATCAAGGCATTTTTGCCCCAAATCCGCATTACAATCGTCATCTACTTTACACTGTGCTCCTACGCCCAGAGCGTCCGCGTCCTCATCCCCACAGGAAAATCCTAAAGCCAACATTCCCAGTACAAGAAAAAACCGTTTGAAGTTCATCATATTCAATCCTTTGGTGTTCCTAATCATCGTTCCCGATGAACGAAACTAATCTTCACCTGATAAAACGATTTAAAATTAGTAATCAGAAATGCGCGTGCGCCACAACATTAACGAAAATGTTCTAACCTAAGATCCGTACGCAACATCCTTGAATACAATAGTGACTATCGGCCGAGCATCCCGATTCTTGCGTACAAACGGTCTCGCCACCATCACAACTATTCACAGGTGTTTCCCCACCGCCTCCGTTACAATCATCGGGAAGATCCGCAAGCGTTTTTCCTGCGCAAAGTTCACACCTACCGCATGTATTGACGCATTGAGTTGAAGGAATACAAGTCTCACATTGAGAGAAGTCACTTACCGAACATGCGTCACTAATCGTCACAAATTTGGATGTGTCGCCATCAAATATCTCGCAACATCCAAAACAATCGCATCCATTTGGAGTACGAGGACGACAAAAATCCAAGCACTCCTGCGACAAAGTACAATCTTTATCCTCGGGCGGTTTTACGCCTGTTAAACAATCTGTGTGATACCGACAACCATCATCTCCAGCGCCGGAATTGCCATCAAAAAAACAATCTTGCCATTTCGGATCGCGATTATCTCCAGGAATTCCCGTCCCAAAACTCTCTTCGTCATCATCGAAGGGTCCCGTACATTCCGGATCAAAACCATCAGTTAATCCATCTTGATCATCATCCAATCCATTACTACATGCGCATGGCTCACCGTCGTTACAAAAAGCAATATTAGTATTGGTTCCCCCTGTCGTACCATTATTTGATGTTCCGTTATTTGATGTTCCGTTATTAGATGCGCCCCCGTTTGATCCGCCGTTGTTGGATGTGCCGCTGTTTGATACGCCGTTATTAGATGCGCCGTTATTTAACGTATCTGGGCAATTCGAACCCTCGGGACTTCCTTGCCCCCCGCTTAACATAACCGAGTCGCAATTATTGGAGGTGTCATCACTACACCCTAAATATGACAATACGACTAACACGAATAGTATATATAAATATTTGATAGATGTTCCCGAGTAGAGTGTAGGAAAATTGTATCCTTATTTTATCCAGCTAACAAGTTTTACCCGGAAAACAGAATTCTTAGAAGTCAGAATGAATCTGGAAATCAGCCTGCGATGATGGGCCAAATGAATGAAAAGAAAACAAAGGCAAAAATTGCTGCAAAAACCACCAGCAAACAGCCACCCGCAATGACAAGTGGCATCTTCGACTTCGCCTCCTTGACCGATCCACCTACAGAGTCCGCGACGTTCGAAAGCGCCGCGTTTGCTGGAGAAGCTTTTGGCATAGGTTGCGGCGCGTTAGAACCCGCCCAGGCCGGGTCGCCCGCGCCGGCAGGCGTAGAACCTAACGAACCGGGGTTTACAGTTGATGTCGTTTCTTCCACATCAAAAACCTTCACAGGTTCAGACGGCGCGAAAGGATCCAGAGGTTTTTGAGTTCCAGGTGCATTGAGTTCAAATACCGAAGAAGAACTTTCTTCTCCTAAGCCCGTTGATGAGGAGGGAACGGTGGGTTTGGGTAGATTCAGTCCCGGAGTAGGAAGCTTATTCAAAGCTGCATCTGCAGTCGCCCCCATTTTGTCGACTGCGCCAGCTGCTGAAGCTCCTAATTTCCCTGCTGCACCCGCTGCCGCCTCTTTGGCTGCAGCAACTTCAGCGGCGGCTTTTTCCATCATTTCTGGAGAAATAGCACCCATACCAAACATGGTTTTTCCACCCGAGGAAATAACTTTCGCACCGCAATGTCCGCAGTGGGCAGCATCTTCGGCAACATCTTTTGAACATTCATGGCATTGAATCATTTTAAAATCCTGGAGATCGATGACACAAACTTAGTGGATAAGCCTCCGTTTCGTCAACCTATAAGCGAAAAATTCCCGTTCAGAGAAAAGACTCATCTTTTACCCGCTCAGGAACCCCAAAATTAGGCATTCTTTTATTAAACCGATTTATATGCTTAGATGCCATGATGAAGCGACCTATTTTTATACTCGGTACACGACCCGAAGTGATTAAACTTTCACTATTAATCATCGCTTTTAAAGATCGAAACTTAAATCCAAAGGTCATTAGTACCGGCCAACACCGTGATTTGTTACCCCAAGCATTTTCGGCATTCAATATCTCGCCGGATATCGACTTAGAGCTCATGAATGCGGTGAACGATCCAGTGTCCTACGTTAATATTATATGTGACGGCTTGAGTGAACATATCAACAAAAATAATACCTCTTACATTATCGTCCAAGGAGACACCGCTTCATCCTTGGCGGGCGCCAAAATTGGCCAGCAGCTTGGCATTCCAGTCGGACATGTAGAAGCCGGTGTGCGGTCCCATAATCTGGAAGAACCATGGCCCGAAGAACGCTTTCGAAGAGAAATCACACAAATTGCAACCCATCATTTTGCGCCTACCGAAACGAATCGCAAAAATTTGGAAAATGAACGGGTTTCACCTAATGAAATTATAGTTACTGGAAACACGGTTATTGATGCAATTCGGCACCACACTCCTGCTCGCGTGCAGACCCACGAAAAAACGATTCTTTTATCCGTCCATCGGCGCGAAAACATAACGACTTTCGCTAGCGATATGGAGAAGCTATTACGCCATATCGTCAAGCGATTTTCGGACTATACCTTCCGTGTTATCGAACATCCTAACCCTGATGCTCAACGCCTTCTTGAAAAATCGTTCGACGGCTCAACCAACGTAACTCGGGTAACGCCGATGAATTATCAAAAAATCATACAGACCCTTCAGGAGGTGACGCTGATCGTGACTGATTCGGGTGGCTTTCAAGAAGAAGCGGCCGAATTAGGGATACCCATCGTCGTCTTGCGTGAATATACCGACCGCCCAGAAAGTTTGAATAGAGGCGCATTTTTGGCGAAACGTAATATAGAGGTCTGCGTTAGCGCGATTGAAAATGCGCTGCACTGTACACCCGCGCCAAACAATCCCTTCGGTCCGGCTGGTGCATCCGAAAAAATTGCAGACTTCGTACATTCATTTCTCGAGAAAAGCGCTTGAAAATTTCATTAGTAACACTACTTACTTTGTTCTTACTCGGTTGCGCCCATGGCGTTAACATTTCCGAGCTACCCACCCAGCGTTATTCACCTGGTATTTACGATATCCAAAGCGGTAAAAAAATTTCTAAATCAGATCTTTTAAAAAAACTGCAGCAAACAAAATATATTCTAATCGGAGAATCTCACGATTCCCAACTCGACCACGACGTTCAATTGGAAATCGTAGAAGAATTGGGCAAAAATAGCCTCGTCGGTTTTGAGATGTTTCAACGTCCCTTCCAAGGAGCTCTCAATCGCTTTGTAAAAGGCGAACTATCAGAAGAGGAGATGCTAACTCAGACCCAATGGGAAACACGCTGGGGATATAAGCTCAATATGTACGCACCTATTTGGACAAGTGCAAAGAACCAAGGGGCCGGCCTGATAGCTCTAAATATACGAAAAGAACTTACCAAACGAATCGCGGCCCAAGGCATCGATGGAATCAGTGCTAACGAACGCGCAGATCTTGTTGATTTCGATCTCACCGATCTTTCCTACCGTAACTGGTTAAAAGGAATTTTTGAGAGTCACGGCGCAAAAATGTCTGAGAAAAAGATGCAAAATTATTACCAAGCTCAGGTTCTTTGGGATGAAACCATGGCAGACACAGCGGTAAATTCTCTTACTAAAAGCGATGCTCAACGTATCTTGGTAATTGTCGGTCGCGGGCATGTCGAATGGGATTGGGGAATACCATCGCGAATACGCCGACGCCTAAATTTGGATTATGGAAACGACGCTATTAAAGTCGTCATTCCAAGCGACGGCATCTTACCCGATATCGACACCCTAAAAGAACGACGCTTCGCAGACTACATTTGGGTTCACTAAGACCCTTTTAGGGTTGGTTCGCTTAATCGCTATTCGACCAAGTCAAAATCCCCTGACGAGGATAAGGATCGAAACCTTTGAAAAGCGAGTAGGGATTCTTTTCGTCACTTTCAATAAAGATATGAATCCAAGCTTCATGAGATTCTTTCATTTTATTCATATTAATTCGTATAAATGAGTCCATCGAATATTTTTTCAAAATCGCCTCTAATCGTTTAACATCCTCTTCGTCGATACCACTGCAAGCTCCGCTTCCGTCATACTTAGAGTCCGTAAAACAACCATCGAAATCGATCTCTGGGCTACTGAACGTTTTATCGTTTTCGTCGTAATCGTTGTGAAAGGGAAGATAGATTCCCTCGACATTAGGATGCAAACACGATGTACCGCCCGTCTGATTGGAAACCAAAACTCCTGATGGGTACCTAACTATAATACCCAAACCAACGCTATCCCATATTTCAATTTGTGGTTTATTCATCGTTAATACCTACGATTTTGTTAGAAAGAATGTGTAGAGTATATGGTATGACTACCAACGATAAGAGTGTTTTGGAAAAAGGTGACTAAATGTTGAATCGAAAATTATTCATAGTGTTTGCATTTTGCTTAGGGTGTTCAACTGGCTCTCAGGGAGATAGTCCCGACGTGGCACGGGAGTCCGATTTGACTGAAAAAGACGCAGGACCGAAAACAGACCTGGTTGACAAGAAAACGGTCAGATTTGCGACCTTTAACACCTCTCTATTTGGCGAAAGAAGTGGAGCCCTCGTCGACGAATTCAGCGATGGTAATAGTCAACGCGGCGAGGCGATAGCAAAAATTTTACAACATATTCGCCCAGACGTTGTTCTGCTGAACGAATTCGATTGGGATGAAAATGGTGATGCGGCTAAACTGTTCTCTGAAAATTACCTTGAGGTCTCCCAAGACGGAGGCGACCCGATAAATTATTCACATCGTTATGTTCCTACCTCCAACACGGGTATTGCATCTGGTGTAGATCTGAATAACGACGGTCAATCAACGGCGGCTGAAAACAGCCAAGCCTATGGTGATGACTCACTCGGCTTTGGACGCTTTCCGGGACAATACGGCATGGTCGTCTTTTCGAAATATCCCATCACGGCCAATGCCATTCGTAGTTTTCAAAAACTGCTTTGGAAAGATATGACAGGAAACTTACTACCCACCGATTGGTACACTGCCGAATCCAGCAATGTCCTTCCCTTATCTTCTAAGAACCACGTCGATGTCCCGATTGAAGTCGACGGAAAGACAGTACACTTTTTAATCAGTCATCCAACTCCTCCCAGCTTTGATGGAGACGAGGATCGAAACGGCAAGCGCAATAACGATGAAATCCGTTTTTGGTTGGACTATATTTCCGGTGAAAACTCTGATTATATTATCGATGATAATGGCAAGGCGGGGGCCTTAGGCGCAGCCTCATTTTTCATCGTCGGGGATTTAAATAGCGACCCTTCCGATGGAGATTCTAAGCGCGGTGCATTGGAACAATTATTGGCACACCCATTGGTAAACGATACTCTACCGGAAAGTCTTGGCGGTCCCGAGGACGCTAAAAACGATGGTCAAGCAAACACAAACCATACAGGCGATCCCAAACATGATACAGCGGATTTTTCTGACCGTTCCGTAGGTAATCTACGGGTAGATTATGCCCTTCCTTCTTCAGATTTAGCGGTATTAGATTCTGGTGTTTTTTGGCCTAAAGCAGACGATGAAAACGGAACATTAGTTAAGGTATCCGACCATAGATTGGTTTATGTCGACCTACAGTTTTAGGGAGTGGGGAAAACGAGCATTAGAAACTACGTTTTCTTCAAACCTTCAAACAATCGTCGAGCTGCGTTAAGACCCTCTGGGTTCGTCCCACCGGCTTCGGCAATCGCAATCGCGCTTGCAAACAAAGAACGCGCGTGATCAGGCTTAGACTTCAGACAAATGCGACCCGCTTCCGCTAAAGCGTTAAATTTCGCTTGGGGATCAAACAACATATCGGCCAATTGTTCCAACCCATATGCCAAGGCTTCCTGATTACTGAGTTGTCTAGCTAAACGAATTCTACCTTCTAAGGAGTCGACATTTTCTGGCCATAAGTCATACGATATTCCATATATTTGAAATGCAGCGGCAAGATCAAAAAGTTGATTTTCAAGCACCTTGCCGAGATCATTATAAATTTGAGAAGCAGGTACACGGACATGGATTACAATATCTTTAGCGTTAATATTTCTCGCGCTATTGAGATCAAAGCCTTTCATTTGCCCCAAAAGTAATCCCAGTTCATGCGCCAACGAATCCGTATATCCGACCCAATCCCCTACACTACTTTGTGCGCCTTTTACGCCGTCCAATGCACGCGCATCTCCAGGCGCGTTAGCCAAAACATTCTTAAAGTGTTTTTTGGCTTCTTTAGGCTTAGCAAGCTTGGTCAAATAAATGTCTGCAAGTTTACGTTCTACTTCGATCGAATCCAATCCATCCGGCGCTACTTCTAAAACATTCTTAAAATACTTAGCGGAAGGTTCAAATACGCCCGCTTCAAAATGAAGCTCTGCTGCCAATCTATTCGCAGCCTCATGTTTGCTATCTTTTGACAACAACGGTTCTATCCAGCGCATCGCATCTTTTAGATTTTCAAATTCCTCCCAAATAATTTGCGCGATTAAAATGGCGTAAACTTCCCGCATCTCATCGCTTTCGGCGCGGTGGTATCGATTTTTCAGGATGTCGATTCGAGCATCCACATCACCAGATTCCTCATAAATCGACTCTAAGGCGCTTAAGATCGCATCATCTGATCCCAGACCTTTGGGATCTTCGTCGCGTAACGCTTCAAGATAAGGACGCGCCTTTTCATTATCCTCAAGTTCAAAAAAATAGGTTTCTCCGAGTTCCTTTTTAAGCGTCAATTTTTTCTTCGCATTGAACTCTTTCTTTAACTCGCCCTCCAGATAGGCAACGTACTTCTTCGGTTCTTTTTTCAAAGCCCCGACATCAATACTAGTGTCTATGATAGGTATCGTTTCAGTGGGTCTGCCTAGTATTTTCGATAAAGGCGTCCCATGTCGCACGTCTTCAGGCTTTGGAACGGTAGCGTGTGTTCGTAAGTTTTTGTCTAGTTTTTTGCGGAAGAGTTCTAACTTCCGCTTCGCATTCTCAGAAACAACCGGCTTACTCGCTTTACCCTTTTTAGAGACGACAGGCTTACCATCTGGCTTGGGGGCAACCGGTTTAGGATCCTGATATTCTTCTATCGCCTCGGTCTCTTCGGTCACGCGTTCTTCCTCGCGACTTAAAAGTTCATCAAGGCGTTCATCGATATCTTCGCGTCTGCTAGGGAATGAAATTTTACTCTTATTTTGATTCAAATAGGTTGAAGCGCGTTGGGCAAAAGAATCGCTTCCACTTTTTGCAATCTTCTCAATAATCGAACGTAATTTTGTGTCGGGATCGGCACTGTAGATCGTGAGAATTTCTTCTATCACCATGGGGTGTTGTGGCGCAAAATCAAAAGCGGACGCTAACTTAGACGAGCGGGTATCACTTTTAGAACACGCTGCCCAATCGAGCAAAACCTCGGCTTTTGCAATTCCGGAATTACGTTGCCCTACAAATCGTGAGGCGACTTCATCAAGTTCTTTAACGCGATCGTTGGCAGACAAAAGCGAGAACAACGAAACGCGTGCATCGCGATGATCAGGCTGAATTCCCAACGCAACATAAAGCGCTTTTTCGGCGTGCTTCACAAGCCCAAGCTCGCCAAGTAGGACGGCGATTCTGGAATGAACCTCGGCTGCGACTTCTGTCTTACCCAGATTTGTAGCTGCATCCTGGTACAAGGCTAAAAGCTTATCTGGCTGGCCCAACTCTCTATGAACCCTGGCCAATAAGTCGAGTACTTCTAAGGAAGTTGGATCGATCGAAAAGGAGCGTTCTAGATGGTCGGCTGCCGGAGAGAGTCGGTCTCGTTGGGTGTATATTTTTCCAAGTTCTAGATGAGATTGCGCAGCGTGAATGCGTTCTTCGGGGGAATGGCTCGATTCAAAAACATTCGCGGCGTCCAAATAATATCCAATCGCTTCATCAAAAAACTGTCGTTCGGAACAAAGTTGAGCTGCAAAAACGAGACTCTTCCCAGATACGTGTTGAGCCAATTTCGTCAGTTGCAAGGAACGTCGAATCGCCAGCAGCGCCTGGTCGATATCGCCGACTTCATCGACCCATATTTTCGCGACCTTATACATCATTTCCGATGCATCACGATGAGCTGCGAAATTTTCAGCAGCGCGTGCGGCGCTGGAAAATGCCTTCAATGCTCTCAACGGTTCTTTACTGAGAATATAACTTTCACCGAGAATCTCGAGCGCCTCTAAATGAGTAGGCTCTAATCTCAGGACACGTTCCAAAAAGATTCTAGCCTCGCCGACCTCGCCTCGTCGATTCATGAGATGGCGCGCAAGTTCCAGGTAAGTCTCCGATAGAGATTCTCTGTCACTATACACTCCCGTGAGTCGTTTTAAGACGCCCTCGAGCTCAGAAGTATTACCGATGCGTTCGTACAAGCGACGTAACTCTTCGAGAACACCACGATGGCGAGGTGCGACGTTCAATACATCGGACAAAATTCTTGCCGCGTGTTCTGGGTCCTTTGGCGCTAAAAAATGAGCACGCGCAAGTTCGGACAAAACGAAATCATAAATTTCGTCGTTGTCTTTCAAGAGTTGACTGAGCTCTTCAAAAGCTTCGGCGGCTTGATCAGGATTTCTCAAACCAGCGATGGTCGCCCGTGTTAATTTCGCTCGAATATTATTGACGTCATTTTTCTCCAATTCTCGGCACACCGCCTCAGCCTCGGCTAGATTTGCGAAAGTCGGCATGGACAATAAACAGTCAAGAATTCGTTCATCTAATTCGACGTGAGTTCCGTAATTTTGGCGGAGTTCGGTATAGCGCTGATAAGCACCGACAATATCGGTCTCAAAAAGTGCACTGTCGCCGATCATAAAAAGATCTTTGGCTTCATATGCGCCGACCGATTTGGCGCTTTCAACAGAAAAGCCGTATTGTTCACGGAGTTCAGGTTTGGGGGTATTTACGTCCGGCGAGTGAGAGATGACCGAAAGTCGACCGGGCGTTATTCTGACTTCCTGCAATTTTATGGATGAGAGATCAGGGAGCTTCCAACCTGCGCTCACAAAAACGTGTAAGAGTAAAATTTTGATCGGACGCAAGTTAAGCAAATCGCCGGCGATACCAATTTTGTATGCACTACCCTTTCCGGGTGGCCGTAAACTATTGGTTTGTAATAAGCGCGATAATAGTTCGAAACCCAAAATGCGTGCGGGGTAAGGTAGCGGTCCGTAGGCTCGGTAATCGTAAAGCGATAGATGAACTTCATCGCCGCGACTAGGTTCGGGAGAAATCAGCGCCGCGCGAAAACTTAAAAAGGTATCTGCGCCCAGTGCTTTTACACGTACCGTGATATGGGCTGCACCATCCAAAAAGTTAATTTGTAGATCGTCGAAGCCATCGATTTCTTTGATGCCCTGACGAAGAAGATCACCCAGTCCGACCTCAGAAATATCAAAGGAAATTTCGCGTCCAAAGCAACGGGTGTGTTGGTATCGGTTAAGACTGGTACTTACATCGAATGCAGAAGTGGGAAGATCAGGAATTTCCATTTTAAGATGTTTGAGATTAATCCAATCCGAAATGCGCTGTTCTTTGGCCCATAGATATCCCTTCCCAAAGAGAAAATCTAAATGTAACCCAAGTGGGTTTTTCATTTTCGGAGGCGAAGGACCGGTCATAGGGGAATTATTTATATTATCCCCAGAAGTGCAAGTTAATCGACATAAAACAAGCGGGATCAGAACGCTTTGCCGTTTAGGCCGGTGTAATGGTCATCCCTATAATTAATATCAAAAACTTAAACCGGACTCACAAAGTCCCATCGGACCCTGTAGTGGAGCTCTGAGATTCCTGGCTTTCGTCTGCCGACGGATTCGATGCCTCCTCGTGACCAAGCCGTCCAACATTATCGAAATCTAAATGTAGCGTTTCCTCCCTTCGTGCCGATGCAATTAGGGCAACACCAAATCCCAATGCCACGAGCCCCATCCCTAAACAAACAAGGAACATAAATTGTGTAGCGGATATACAAAGAACAAAACAAGCAAGTGCGCTAGTCACCGAAAGTGTGGCAAGGATGAGTTGTTTTCGTATTCCGGAAGTCGCAATCGATGTATCCGACACCATTGGGTAATAAGTCCCTCCACGTTTGATGTGCCGCCGCCTCATTCGTCTTTGATGGCGTTGTCCCGAGATAGTATTTCTCGAGTTTCTCCAAGATTTTCGCGATGTGCCCATCTACTAAGCCTACCACGAATACCTGTTACATATCAAACCTTTGCGCGATCTCGACTGCAATCTGTGACATCAAAATATGAAATCAAGCGTGCAAAGTCCCTCCGTGGGGAATAAAGCTCGCTAAGAATCGATTCCAATTCTGTGTTCCTGGTCAAACGAATTCAACGAAAACACAACCGCAGGCGTGCGTGGGGTATTGACTTCGTTCGTAAAAAAAGGGGACTCTACACGGATCCTATGGTACCCCAATTCCACCTCTTTCTTGAGAAGGTAAGAATGCAAAAATTTGTAATAGCTGTGGTCGGCGGCACCGGTGCTGTCGGACGCGAAATGTTAAACACCCTCGACCGTAGAAATTTTCCAATATCTTCGATTCGGATAATGGCTTCAGCTCGATCTGCTGGCACGAAAATCAAATTTCAAGATAAGGAAATTATAGTCGAAGATCTGGAACGTGCCGATTTTTCTGGCGTTGATTTCGCTTTATTTTCAGCTGGTTCCAGCGTTTCAAAAGCGCACGCGCATCGCGTCGTAGAAGCTGGAGCCGTGGTTATCGATAATAGCAGTGCATTTCGCAACGACGATGATATTCCCTTGGTTGTTCCGGAAGTAAACTCGCAAGCTGCGTTTACACATAAGGGTATTATTGCCAATCCGAATTGTTCGACAATCCAAATGGTTGTTGCATTAGAGCCGCTCCATCAACGCGCAACCATAAATCGCGTTATTATAAGCACCTACCAATCCGTTTCTGGAGCAGGTCAAAAAGGAATCTGGGAATTATGGAATGGCGTTAAAGCCCGCGTCAACGAACAACCCGAACCCAAACCGAGTACCTTTACACATCCCATCGCCTTCGAAGCACTGCCACATATTGATAGTTTCCAAGAAAGTGCTTACACGCGCGAAGAAGAAAAAATGACGAGGGAAACCCGAAAGATCATGGGACTTGCGAAATTACAAGTATCGGCAACATGCGTTCGTGTACCCGTTATGAGCGCACATAGCGAATCTATCACTCTCGATTTTGACGTACCTATTTCAGCCGACGAAGCGCGGCGCATATTACGCGATTCACCGGGAGTAAAAGTTTATGACGATCCCGCCTCAAACGTTTACCCGTTAGCACGACTGGCCCAAGATACCGACGAAACCTGGGTGGGTCGTATTAGAAATGACCTCGACCGCCCGAACACGCTTCATCTTTGGGTCGTGGCCGACAACTTAAGAAAGGGCGCTGCCCTGAACGCCGTACAAATTGCCGAACTCCTCATTCAACAAAAAGAATCCAATCCATAAATCTATGAAAAAAATATTAATAACATCATTAGTCGCCCTTCTGCCTATGTCGATCCACGCATTAGAGCCTCAGACCTCAACCCAAGTCTCAGCGTCCGAAGTTATCATCACTAAAGTCGTAGTCGTTGAGGAAGAAATCAATGCTTATGTAGGTATTAGTGAATGCAAAAGCTTACTCGAGAACGAAGAAACAGTAGCTGGAAAATTCACAACAGCATTCGATACTACCTTTGATGACGAGGTAATAGATAACTATTATCACTTTGACCAAACCCGAAATCTAACGACAAAGATCGATTGTGATTCTGGAGCTTTATGCACAACTATCGCCTCCGAAGACGTGATGACCTCGGGCAACGAATATACAGTCAATGTTCTTTTTTCAGACTTGACCGGCATCGCTTCCGCGGACGGCTGTACAGGTCTCGATAGAGAATTTTTTATTCGAATGACTACGAAAAACGGGACTATCATTTCTCCCAATGATGTACGTTTTGTCGTTGACACCATTCGTCCCCCTGCCCCAACAGGTTTGGAAGCCGTTGCAAGCGAAGGGACCCTCAACATCAATTTCGTCCCCAATGAAACCCTAACGGATGTGAAGGAGTTCACAGCCTACTATAGCACCGAAGAACTTGTTGCTGGAGAACTCGCACCGAGTTCGGCCACGAAGGTAACCATAGATGAAGACCAAACCTCAGCCAGTATTGACGTCGAACTTCAACCCGGCGAAACGATCTACGTCGGTATTGCGTCTAACGACGAGACAGACAATCGAAGTGTTCTTTCCAATATCGTTCAGACCACGGTGATAGAAACCGATGACTTTTGGGAAACCTATAAAAAGGCCGGCGGCGCCGAAGAAGGTTGCGCGTCGACTAATGGAAATCAATCGTGGGTCTTTCTTTTACTCGGATTTTTCTTTCTAAGAGGAGGCAGTAAAAAAGCAAGACGCCATGTCTCGCGAAAAGTAGTAACCATTCTTACTACCATTTTGATAATTTTGGTTTCGACAAACGCTTTTGCCGAATCAGACATTTGGGGCTCATTCGAATTTAAAGTCGGAGCGCTACTCCCCTCTATCGATGACGAATTCGGGGCGAACGGTCCCTACGCTTCGACCTTCGAAAACGAAAGTATTTTGGTAGGAGAGTTGGAGTTTGATGCTCATCTTATCTCAAGCCCGATCGTACTTTTAGGTGTCGGAGCGCACTGGGGTTACGGTTCTGTAACGGGCCCAGCAATTTCAGGAAACGGTTCGACAACAGCGGATACAACCTCATTGACGATTATGCCTTTTCGCTTGTCTGCAGTTGCAAGACTTACCTATTTAGCCACAAAGTTTAACGTCCCCTTCGTGCCAAGTTTAAAAATAGGAGTCGATGCTTACCGTTGGTCTATCTCTGACCCTAGCGGTGATACGTCGATTGTTAACGGCGTTACCGGAAGTGGATGGAAGCCAGGATGGCATGCCGGCGCAGGTCTCCATTTTCTGCTTAATTTCTTAGCACCGGAAATGGCCAGTAACTTTGATTTTCAATGGGGCGTGAATCGTTCCTATTTATTCGCCGAATACATGGTGACTTCAATTAATGGCTTTGGTGAGGAGGGATTTGATTTCTCCGATAATTACTGGAACTTCGGGCTTGCTTTCGATTTTTAAATGAACACATCTCGTCAAAAAACGAAGAAACCATTCCCTAAAATTGCGCACTGAAGACACTAGCGAACCCTAAAACTCAAGTGTGAATTTACATCGGTGAAAGAACGCGAAGCGATCTGAACCGATGCAAATGAGAAGTTTAAACTAATCAAAAAAACATCCGCTAAGATTGCGCACTCAAGCCCCACAAGCGCCCCCTAAAACTCAAGTGTGAATTTATATCGGCCTTCTTCAACGTCGAACGTACAGCTAATCCGCGACTAAGTTAGGCTCAACTTCCATCCCAAAGGTAACATAATCTAAATCAAATCCATGAATCAAAGCATCCGGATTTTTG
The DNA here is from genome assembly GCA_937981985.1 of uncultured bacterium. Classification (GTDB taxonomy): domain Bacteria; phylum Myxococcota_A; class Bradymonadia; order Bradymonadales; family Bradymonadaceae; genus CALJNB01. Next base: position 9,713 of record CALJNB010000038.1, on the reverse strand, counting down.
AGCGTTACCCAATCCAAATCCGCTTCCCCGACGAGCTCTAGATCATTTTCGAAAATTTTAGGAATCAACGCGATCAAATCTTCAAATAGTTTTTCCGTTTTCTGATCGTCTAAATCTATCTCTGGCTCACTAATTAAATCGGCCCTAAGCGTTGTATCAAAAGATAATTCCACCAAAAACCCGTTAACACTTACGTTAATACCCAAATCAAAAAATGCGGCCATTGTCGCTACAATGATTTCTTTCGCGCCGTCGACAATTACGAAATCGATGAGGAACTCCCCCATATGAATATTTATTTTTCCGCTTTTTTCATCTAACGCGACTACTGGAGGCAACTGAGGACGAAGACGAAGAATCACAGGCGCATCAGGTCCTACAATATTATTAAGTCGCGAGTCCAAAGCTAAAGCGAGTCCCGCCGCGTTGAGCTCGAAAGGAAGTTCAAAATCAGCAAACTCCTTTTTTGTGAGTTCAACATGGAATAGACCTGAGCCCCAAAGACCATGGGCGATACGATCAAAAGAATAGCGCGACGTTGTGAAAAGAATATCCCCTGCCGGTTCGCCACCACTTGCCGGACCAGGCTCACGTTGGAGTGCGCCCGGCACTTGGCGGACATCCGCAGCCTGTGCTGGTAGGACGAACGCCGTCCTTATCAAGATGCCGTCAGTGAAAATTTTCAACTCTTGAAGTTTTAGTTGGAAGATAAGTTCTTTACCTAGAAGCTCGGTCTTACGAATCAGAATATCTGGATCGATAAGCTCATCAAAAATCGCCTCTGAAAGAAGATAACCAAATCCTGCTTTGGCGATTTTAACGACTAGACCTCTTAGAAAATCCGCATCCTCAGAAGAGAAACCACCGACCACAAAGCGAACATCCTCTTCCTCAAGCTCCATGAATTCGTTTTCGAATTTTATATCGAATCCCCCATCGGGCGTAACGAATGGAATTACTTCTTGAGTGGCTCTAATACGATCAACTTCTATCTCGAACTCTATTTCTTCGTAGACGCCCTTGAGCTTTAAATTCGTAATAATGAAATCTGTAAAAATGAACCCTTTTTTGAGTTCGATCGTAGTTTTCAACGGATCAAAAACGATTGAAGTCAAAACGAATCCATCGGGAAACTCTTCAGCAGCGAAGGATTTCACCAGTTCTGGGGTCGCGACTTCTTTTATAATCATCTCGGATTTCTGAATCAGGCTATCGCGAATAAAGAGATTCATTCCCGGTTCGATATCTGAAACAGGATCAATCCACTGACCGTACATTACAGCACGAACGTCCTCAGATTTGTTTCCGGCTTTATCGACCGCGCCGACTAAAATTTCGTTTAATCCTTCCTTTAGTTTGAGCTGATACTCAAAGGAACCATCTGCAGCCAGTGGAATAATTTGAGCGTTGATCGTAACAATGTCGAGATTATCTTCCTCAACTTTTCCTTTAACCGTAACGGTCTCTCCGTCGGTTCCTTTCGTATAGTAAGTGCTGCGTTCGGGTTCAGTGACGGTCAATTTAGGGTCAAAAGAATCAACAAAGAAATTTACCTCATCACTCGCTTTTCCAGACGATACCTCTACCTTTTGATTACCTTGGGTAAAAGGAATCACAACCTCCCAAATATCCCCGACGACATCTGCAGTCTCTCCGTTGACCAAAACAGTGTCGGTATTTTCAGCCGTACCTTTTATACGCACGTTCGCATCTTTGACGAGTTCACCTTCCATCGGAAAAGAGATTTGCAAACTAACGCCCTCTGACGCCACTGGATCAGAACATGCCGAATAAAAGAAGAGGAACGAGAAGACTAAAAGATATCGTTTCATATGCTTACTTAATTTGGGTTATCCCAAAGTATAGCGGATCATCGAAAGGGTTCCAAGCAGACGAAAACATCCAATTTTGGCGTTTTATTTTGTCGAACGTCTCGTTTGATTATGATGCATAAGGTAGAATACAGCTGACCCAACACACAGAAACATCATGGCAGAAGACCAGGAAGAAGTTAAAAAAAGAATGAAACGGTTCATCGCCGCCGATAATGCACTGCGACGACCAGAATCTGAACCCGGCTTTGTTCTCAGCTTTGTAAAGTTCATTCTCGTGATGAGCCTCATCGGTGGAGCCATTTATGGGATATACATCTGGCATCCGTGGGAAGTGATCGCTGAAACCAAAGACGGTGCAAATGTCGGTGGTTGCGAATACGGATACGAAACGTATCGAGCGGTCGATGTTCTCGGCTTTCGTTTCAACGAAGAGAAATCAGTCATCTGCAAAAGTTCGGTCATCGTTGAATAAAGACGGGCTTCTATTCCCCCCAAACGGCCCCGCCTTGGGGCCCCGCCCATGGGAACGCTTCGATGACTACTAGACCTCAACTCATCTGAATTTCGAAAAATTGACGACAGGGAAATCACCAGAAATCACCTTACTTTCATACCCCTGCGAGGTGGACAATGTAGCAAAGCGATAAGTATCGTCGGCATAGGTCTGGCGTACAAAAGAGATCGTTGCAGGTGACGTGGACCAAGAACGGGTATCGGGCCGATCCTTAGAGTTGAGCGCTCCCTTCAACGATAACCCAATTAATGACGAAATTTTATTTTTCCCACCGACCCGATCTGCGCTCTCGCCAACGAGGTGCCTTGAAAGTGCACGGCTCATCGCTGCCGAGTAAATTGCTGGTTGAATCGCGGTAAAGGCACGTTCGAGTTCTAATCCCAATCTCGATTTATAGGAGAGGTTAGTACTTCGGTGCCCCAAGTGCAGTATAACTTGCGCACCAGAATAACCTTTGGCCATTGTGGGAATATTGATCGAATTGAAATCCTGTCCTAATTCTCTACCCAACTTTTTTTCATCCTGCTTTTCCAAGCTCACCTTCTTCTCTCGTTTTTCAGCAACCCGTCCAGTCTGGACGATGACCAGGACATCGTCTTTATATTTGGCTAAATATTCCTGAATCGATAAAGGCGGAAGTCGCTTTGCGAGTGTTTGAATAGTATCGAGACCCGACGGGTTAGGGTTCGTATTATCGGTAATCGACCCGGTTATTCGATAAAGATCCACGAGGCGATTATTGAGCTCTTTTTCTCTATAGCCGAAATGCCAAGCTCTTCCGTACATACGTGCAGCGTCCCGAAATTCTGCGCTCTTCTCGAACGTAACTCCGGCGAGATAGTTTCCAAGCGCAAGTATATCGGGAAGAAAAGCTTCATCTTGTTTCCGAAAATATTCAGTTAGAATTGAGAAGCGCCTCGCTTCCACCTTTGCGGCACTTAGTTCATTAAGGACCAAAAAATTAATCATATTTTGAACGTTGATTAGAAGTCGCTCACTCGCGGGGGCTCGATATTCAGTAGAGTTTGCCGAATAAGTATAGTCAGCTAATTCTATCGACGACATTTTCCTGGGATCAAACCAGCCGAGGTTTTGGTCGGCTAACACAAAATCTCTGGCCGATAATTCGTATTCCCCGAGTCCTTGTAAGATGGTGGCACGTTCCAAAAGAAGAAGGTTGGTATTCTCGTCTGTTTGAGAAGGTAATTGCTTGGAGTCTTTAACGTTTAGCGCGTTATTGATTTCACCAAGCGCCGCACTCATTTCACCTTTAGAAATGTCTTTGTAGGACGCGGATATCTTTTCAGAGTAAGTGGCGCAACACGTTAGAAGTACGACGAATAAAAGAACAAAACGCATTATCGAATAAAAGCTTTGGTCAAGGCTGATTCATTTTGCCACTCAACTTTCCCCGTTTCCACGTTAATAATTTGAACAAACATGGTGTACTGGACTCGGCGTTCATCGCCTGCAAAATCGGTTTCGTCAAAAACTTTACCCGTTACAAAATATTGTGCCCCAAGTTGTTTTCCGTAACGCGCTAAACGGGTTGGATCGTATGCTGTGTGCTGTTGGCGCTTTACCTCTGCGATAAGCTCAATTTGATTTTCGTGGCTTACGACATCTGCACGACTCTGGTTTACTAAATCGGTTTCAAATTTAGAAAGTAAAGTATCAAGAGCTTTATCGATATGTTCTGACGTTTCATTACGCATCGGAAAGATAGCGACGATTGGTGAATCGCCTATGCTTTGTTCCCACTGATGGGCAATTTTGGAACTTAGCATTTTGTCGATATTATCTAGATAAAGTCGATCAAGATCCTTGCGATCAAAACGTAGACTCAACGCGTATTCATCGATATCCGGTGCGTCGGTATCACGAACAAATTGGGGTTGGTTACTACATGCCGACATGATCGAACCTACTAAAAAGAACGTCATCAATAATCTCAAAACAAACCTCGCTAAAAAAGTTCTCTGTAGATTCGTTCTGACGAGTGTAAATTATTGATATTCATTCTTTGTTGATCTTTTTTTACTTCTCTAGACGACTGACCGGCGTGACGCGATCGCGCCCGTTTTCCTTAGAATAATAAAGCGCTTTGTCTGCGAGATCGATAAGTTCCTGTTTCTCAACAGCATCCTGCGGCCAGGTCGCGACGCCAATTGATAGAGAACAATTAAATGTTCCTGCTTCTGATTCAAAAGATAAGGACTTAACCTTCTCGCGAATTCGATCCGCAATTTGCAGCGCACTTTCGGTATCGGTTTCTTCTAAAAGGATTGTGAATTCCTCACCACCATAACGACACGGCGTATCCGTTTCTCTAAGGAGAGAACGGAACGCGTCGGCAAATTGTCTGAGAACTTCATCGCCGGCAGGATGACCGTGCGTGTCATTGACGCTTTTGAAATGATCGATATCAGTGAGCAGCAGACAAAACGATTTTTTGGTTCTCTTGTGGCGAGCGATCGCTTCATCGGTTTTAGATTGAAAGGTTCTATGATTGGCAAGACCGGTTAGTCCGTCAGTTGTCGCTTGTTCGCGCATTTGTTCGTAAAGTTGCGCATTAGCAAAAGTCACTGCGGCTTGATTAGCGACGACCTCTAGCATTTCACGACGTTCGCTGGTGTAGACATTCGGTACCGAAGTTCCGACGACGAGAGTACCCACACACCTATCTTGCGCAATGAGAGGTAGTACCAAAATGCTTTTTGTAGAAGGTAACGCGATTTCTTTTGAGAAAATAAGCATCTTTCCATCACGGACTTTACCGCCGTAGGGAAGGTAATGTCGATTCCTGCAAACCATAGAAACAAGGCCATTGTTATCGTAAAATTGCTTACCAATGGCCTCTTCTAAAACTCCGAACGCGGCGCGAATCTGGTGTTGTGCGTTATCGTTGATGGTGGTGATTGCTGCGAATTCGAAAGGTACGATATCCTTGATACAATCGATTGTTGTTTTGAGTGCTTCCTCAGTTGTCAGGACCGTATTGAGCTTTCGACTCGCATCGAAAAAACGTCCGAGTTCATATTTGCTTTTTTCGATCTGTGTAAAGAGGCGTTCGTTTTCGATAGTGCGGACGATATAGTCGGCAGCTTCTTGAAGCACGTCGAGATCATTATCGTTAAAATCTTCATCGACGATTCTGTCCGCGCAGACGACGCCACGAAGATGTCCATCTTCCAGAACCGGCACTCCGATAAAGGATTTAATCTTTCCTGAAGCATTTCGATAATAAGGAATTCCGCGAAACCCATCTCGCATTTGATTGAGTTGTAAAGATTCGCGTCGACGGGTGATTCCGCCGATCACACCCTTAGCCGGTGAAATTTCGCCTTCAACAATATTGTCACTATCACTGACGAGCTCTTTAATGCGCAAATTCTTTTGGGAAACATCAAACCAAAGAAGAACGACGCTATGACAATTTAAACCCGTTTTAAGTAAAGAAAGAGAAAGAAACACACTTTGATTCACGGCGCTAACCGCATTGCGGTTTACGAGTTCGCGGGTTCTTTCGCGGGATGTCGTAGTCTCGCTTAGTGTATGCAGATGTAATTCCTGCGCATCCCGGCGAGTAAGGTCGGCCTCGATATCACCATGCTTTCGAAACAGCTTCTTCTTTAATTCAAATGTCCGCGAGAGAATGAGCGCCGAGAAACCAAAAAGAATCGCAAACACGAAATGAACAGCTACGTCGGTGTACTGGAATGGAGAATGAACAGCCAATACCACCGAAAAAAGAAGCGAAAGCGCGACCGTAGCGACCAACGCCTTTCGGTCAACCAAAATCCCCACAACTCCCAATACAAAGAAAATAAGTGGGGATAGAGTGGGCCAAATGGCGCTCAAAAGATGCATGCCTAAAAGCACGGCTCCCGATATTTGGAGTTCATGTAACCAATGTCGTTCTTCTTTTAGAAAACTAAAACGAACACCGAGCGCGACAACAAAACAAAGGGAGATAGCTCCCCACGTGAAAGCGGGATTATAACTCTGATTCTGGATTCCGACGAAACCGGCAGCAAAGGCAAGCGAAAGACATACCGAAGCTAGACTCCAAAGGGAGATAAGTTTTGCCCCCTTTTTACGGGGTCGATTTATCGATATAGATTGTGCGGACATTAACCCTCCTTGGTCGTCGTCCCGTTTCTACGGTATTCTTGCCGATGCGATTATTTCTTATTCTGCACAGCTTTCGCGTTTGCGTCGTTGATGATTCCTTTTAGGCGCTTTCTTTTTCCAACGTCGATTTGATCGTCCTTGATACTCAACGTAAAAATGGCTTCTTTGGTTTCAGTTTTCATTTTCTTTAATAAAATCGGTAGGTCAGTCATTGTGGTGTGATTACCCCCGACGACAATCGTATCGCCTTTGATAACAACAGCTACTTCGACTTCGCGGACCTTGTTATCGACTTTTATCTGGTAAATCTTTTCGTTCTTTTTCACCAATGGTGCGATTTCCCTAGCGCGTCGTTCGACTACACGCGGGTCGCTTTGAATCGCAAGGATTTCTCTCTGAAGCTTTTTATTCTTTGCATCTAAAGACGCATTTTGTTCTTTTAGCTTCATCAAATCTTCTTCCATCGCAATTGCTTTGTCTCGATTCGGATGTGACATGACCCAATACACGGCAGAACTGAGTATGAAAATCGAAACGATAACCCAAAGTGATAATTTCATTGCTTTGCTTCTTATTGCCCTCAAACGATCTTAACAAAGCAGATCCCAGCTGCAAGTTTTTTATGGATAACTTAGCGGCCCCACTCGGCGGAAACGAGTTCAATTCTAGGTTGTCCGCAACCTGCGGAGGGAACCGTGATTGTTACTCTTTTTTCTTTCCTGCCTTTTAAATTTTTAATTTTCTTCTTCCCGACTTTTTGGTCCTGACAATGCAGTTTTACCGTTATTTTTTTGATTGGAGTTTTTCCTTTATTACGTATCAACACACTAATCATCACTTCTTCTTTTCCTTGAAGTCCACCCTGCGGGACGACTTCTACAAAAGGTCGGATATCTCGAATTCGATTATCACCGCTCTTTAGAGGCGTAAGTTCTACGACGCCTTTTTCATCGTCAATGCTTGCCCGGTAGCGTCCGATAACGTTCATGCCAAGCAGACCAGCTATCGGTTTCCCTTTAAACGTTCCGGATGGACAATTATCGCATAAAGAGTAGCTAACATTGTAATGGCTTCGGCCACCAAGCTTCAAGTTATCAATGACACCGAATGGGGCCCGAATATTGCCGTTCGCGGTGGACATGACAGCGACAGGGGCGTCTCTTTCTGGTAATACGCGCGTCTTTTGCGCGATCTCAGTGTTGAGGGTAGTGGTAGTGGCTCCTGTATCAAAAAGGAAGTATACCTTTTTGCCATTGATTAGGGCTGGAACGAAGATTCCGTTGCCGCCACGTTGAAACTTTAATTTGAATCCGTCCTCACCGGAAACGCCACCAAATGCGGATTGTTCGCCCGACTCTATGATCAGAGGGCCGTTTCTTTTTTTCACCCTCCCTGTTTCGCCCTCAAAAAGGTCAATAACATGAGTCCCCTTCTTAGCAGATTTTTCTTGTGCGAGAGCAGGAGAGACGAAAATGAACAAAATATAGATGAAAGGAAAATAACGCATAGATGAGTATAGCCGAAAACCAATGAAATTAAATCATTCAAAAAGGTGATTGTTTTTTCCCTGCATAGGACATAAATATAAGTGTCGCTAAATGGAGCGACCCATTCGTTAAAGTAGGTCAAATATGTTCATTCCTTACGTCGTTGAGCAAACACATCGCGGAGAACGCGGTTGGGATATTTATAGTCGTCTTCTAAAAGACCGAATCATTTTCCTTGGAACTCCGGTCACCGATGATGTTGCCAATTCCATTATTGCCCAACTCCTTTATCTAGAGTCTGTAGACCCAGAAAAAGGTATCGATATTTACATCAATTCGCCTGGCGGTTCGGTCACGGCTGGTTTAGCTATTTACGATACGATGCAATTTATCCGACCAGAGATTTCAACCATCTGTTTGGGTCAGGCGATGTCTATGGGAGCCTTCCTTTTGGCGGGCGGGAAAAAAGGGAAACGTTTTGCCCTTTCTCATTCACGTATTCTTATTCACCAACCTCTTATGCGCGGCGGTATGGGTGGACAAGCTACCGATATCGAGATTCAAGCCCGGGAAATCAATCGCCTTAAAGGGCGCTTAAACGAAATTTTGTCAGAGAACACGGGACAAACTATCGAACAAGTCACTCAAGATACTGAACGTGACAATTATATGGGACCTATCGAAGCTATGGAATACGGCTTGATCGATCAGGTAATGGATCCAAAGAAAAAGAACGCCCTCGGCAAAAAGTAAAACGCCTTTACTTCTTAATAAATGAAAACTTAAAGGGATAGTTCACGGTCGTCTCAGCAGTAGACGCTTTAAAACGAAGTCTTTTTGTTACTCTCAACAAGCATAGCTCGACTACTTCAGATTCCAACGTAGAGTTGATAACAGCTGAAGAACTTACCTTTCCATCGCTTCCAATCTTTGCCTGAATCGAGAGGGTTCCATCAATCTTGGGATTACGTTGTAGTTCACGCTGATAGCAGTACTTAAACGCGTTCGCTTTTGTTCTAAAGGTCTTCTCAACCATTGCTCTTTGTGCCCCTCTGACTTTAATTTTCCCGAATTCGATTCGGCCTCTCATCCGGTTGCGACGTGATCTATCCTTAGACCGACCTGAACTGAGAACGTCTAAAACGGTGTCAGACTTTTTCACACATAATTCGATGAGAGCACCCAAATCGTAGATGTTGTGACATACTAAGTTGCCTGAATTAAAATACTTCCTTAAGAGGCGGAACCTCTGAGCCGTCTTGCCGATGTGTTCGCCCTTTTCTGTGTAAAGCTTCGCCCCAGCGTTTATGAATAAAACGTTTTTATTGTTGGAAGCCAAAACGTCCCCCGCACCACCGCCGCCAACAACTCTGCCTAAGAGGTAGGTCTCCTTAGGTTTTTTGCCTTTAATTTTACCACGTACTCTCAGACATTGATTCTTAAACTCGTGCTGATCTCCGACTTTTTCTAACTTATCGAAATTTGACTTTTTAAAGTACTTATTTGAGTTGTACTTAAGCCCTCTTTTAGAGGTCAATGATTCCGGCGAAGACTTCGGCTTCGCAAAAGTTAGATACTTTTTCTTAAAAGATTTACCGATTTTTTCCTTAGGAACTTTTAAACGAAGCGAAGACGTTTCTGTAATCACTTTTCCAGACTTCACAACTAGGCCTGCAGCGATCTCCACTTCAGATCCATCTTTATAGGTCCAGCTGATAGGCTCGGTGGTAACGTTCTCTAGTG
>CALJNB010000037.1 GCA_937981985.1 uncultured bacterium | reverse complement strand
TTACCCGAGTACCGTGAACTTCGAAAAGAACATACGTTTCACACGCTCGTCAAAACACCTGAACTGGCCTGCGAAGTTACCATGCAACCCGTCCGGCGCTACGACATGGACGCTGCTATCATCTTTTCGGATATTCTTGTGATTCCCGAAGCTTTGGGACAGCCCTACCATTTTCGAGAACAAGGCGGAATTGGTATGCAATTCAAAGTGGATTGCGAAGAAGCGTTTGAAAAGTTGAGCTCTAAAACCGTTGAAGATCATCTTTCTTACGTCACTGGCGCGATCAGAAACGCCAGAAAAGAATGCGGCGATACAAAAGCACTTATTGGATTTGGTGGCTCTCCTTGGACTTTAGCAACTTATATGGTGGAGGGTGGTTCATCGAAAACCTACCACTTGGCCAAACAGATTTTTTATCGTGAACGAGAACTCTTCGATCGTTTAATGGAGTTGATCACGGAAGCAACGATCCGATATTTCCGCATGCAAATCGAAGCCGGTGCGGACGTTGTGCAAGTCTTTGATAGCTGGGGCGGTGTGTTAGCACCCGATATTTTTTGGGACGCTTCGGGAAAATGGATTAAGAAAATCGTTGATGCAGTCAAGGATGATGTTCCGGTGATCGTATTCTCAAAAGGTGCCCATGGAAACATCGAAGAACTTGTCGCCACAGGACCTAATGCACTAGGTGCAGACTGGACGGTTAAGCTGCCGGAATTTCGACGCAAACTCCCAGACAACATTGGTGTTCAAGGGAATCTTGACCCGGTCTTATTACTGTCCAATGCCGATCTCATGCGAGACAAAACAAATGCACTTCTGGAATCAATGCGTGAATTGAACGGTCACATCATGAACTTAGGGCATGGCGTTTCGCCAGATGCAAAAATTGAATGCGTAGCCGCCATGGTTGACGCAGTCCGAAACTTCAAATGAGTTGCCGCGCTTTTCGTAAAATAGCCTACCTCTTTCTGCTAAGTTTATTCTTTACGTCTTGCCAAGAATCAAAAAAGCGAAAAGTCGCGCAATCAAATAAAACGGGGCCTGATTCAGTCTTGGAGCAAACGGAAATAAAAAAGACCGACCCACGGGTAGTTCCCCTAAAAGAGAGCTGGGAGTTTGCAATCCCCAACCAACTCACGCCCCAAGGGGTTCCTGGCATCAGCGCTCAAGATTGCGGAATCTGCCATCAACAACACTATGAAGAGTGGCAGTATTCTACACACGCCCACGCATGGACCGACTTACAATTCCAGGCAGAACTAAAGAAAGATTCCAGCCCGATCATGTGTATCAATTGCCACATCCCGCTGCAGAATCAGCAAGAATTCATTGTCGAAGGACTGATCGACGGAGACATCTATAATCCGCTTAAACGTAAGAATCCAAGATTCGATAGAAAGCTACAACAAGAAGGAATCAATTGTGCGGGGTGTCATGTTCGCGACGGCGCGATAATTGGACCAACGGGGACTTCCAAAGCACCGCATAAGACGGTGAAAGACACCGACCATCTATCAGAAAAATTATGCATTGGATGCCATAACGCCGTCGCAACCATAACAGATACGCTTGCTTGCACTTTTGAAACCGGTGACGAATGGAAGGCCGGCCCCTATTACACAAAAAAGAACTGTATCAGTTGTCATATGGAAGAAGTACAACGCGAGATCGTCAAAGGGTTCGGTGTCCGTAAAAGTCGCCTCCACTATTTCCCCGGTTCTGGAATTCCAAAACGTAAAGGCGCCAAAACAAAAACGCTTAATGGCTATAGCTTTACATCGTCACCCCTCAATGAAAACTTTAAACCAAAAGAGCCCTTCTCATTCACTCTAAAACTCAAGAACGAGCACGCCGGACATAATGTCCCCACCGGTGATCCCGAACGCTTTTTTATGATCGTCTTCAAAGTTAAAAATAAGATGGGAAAGATCGTCGCTGAAAAAAGTCATCGCATCGGCGAAGTTTGGGAGTGGCATCCCAAGGCAAAGAAAATATCGGATAATAATGTTCGACCAAATGAAGAACGCTCGTTCACCTTCGAACATTCCGAAGATACTCCTGGTGAATATACGCTCGGTGTTGAAGTCACGAAACACCGTATATCGGACGAGGCTGCCGAGTATAATAAACTTGGAGATGATTATCCTCGATTTATCTCAATCTACAAAAAATCCTTCGACTTTAAGGTGAACTAAAAAATTGCTAATCGAATAGATTGAGCGATGATCTACGGGAAACTTGTCATGAAACACGGAGGTTCTCATGGAAAACGTTGTCCCGTCCCAAAAAATTGATTTAACAATATCTCATGGACCCGGCGCGCCCATTTTTGATCAAAGCGGCCCGCATACCAGAATTCGACGCGCGCCTGTTTCTGCCATCGGTGCGATGAAACTTTCGAACAAAGAAATCTATGGGAAAGTCCTCGATATATCCTCCGGAGGGTGTCTTTTCCGAACCGAAGCTACGCTACAAGAAGGCCAAGCCTTTTCGATGCGCATTACCATCATGGAAGGATCGCGACGCGTGGTTGCCGAAGTTACCGGTGAAATACGAAGAATCGTTACACCTGAGGGTGAACGACCGATGTACGGATGCGCCTTTAAACCAAAAACCGTTCAAGAACGTCAAGCTCAAGACTGGCTATATTCTCAAGCACTTCGCTAATTAAAATCTAATGAATCAGGGACACCCGACGGTTGGCGCGACTCCATAATCGCTCACATCGTCAGAAGCGTGCGAGCTATATAAAGTAGCTGCATCAAATGTAGACCCATCGTGCGGAGTGAAATCACATCGACGAAGTGTTTGGTTACTCCAAAGACTCGTCATCGGTCGGACTGGAAGCTCTCCAAAGGCGTCAAGAATATCATCGCCCATCGTGAACGAATTTGAACTGTCCTTATCTTCGAAGATAAGAAGACGGTCATCACCATTCATACTAATGACCTCAGTCATCACATCGCAATTATCTTGAATGCCCTGCTCGCCTCCGGTTTTATTTTTACACAACATGAAAACGTCGTTCACCGCTAAAGCCGTAGGTTCGGATAAGATAATGGTATTGCTACAATCAGTGTCCCCGTTGCTGTAGATGCAGACTCCAATCGAAGTGAGATCAATCGGGTTATTGGAACAATTATAGAGCTCTATGGCTTTGTTATCGCCGCCCGAACCTTCGATATATTCGCTTATGATTACCTTGCATCCGGTCGGCGCTCCGCCAACATTAACTGTCGTGCTCATCGTTGAAGCTCCCAAAGTTGCAACGATGGTTTCAGCACCTTGATTCGCACCTCCGGTAACTTGAAAGGATCCCGAAATCATACCCGCGGCAATGTTGAGCGTTGCCGGTCCGCTAAAGACCGTACCAGGACTATAGGTAATACTTACAGTTGAACCGCCAGTCGGTGCGGGAAGGTTTAATGTAACGACAACATCGGTTGTCGCATTCGGCCCAACAGTGCCAAGATTAGGCGCTATCGATGCGACGGTTCGTAAGTTGCTGTCGTTAAAAACGGTAACGTTTGAAACGAGAAAATCTCCATCTAATTCTGCTCGGACAGTTCCGGTACCGACCGTTGATGCCGTCAAAGGAATATCCACGCTCTGGTTTCCAGTTAAAACATCAACTGATGCCGGTCCGCTGACTTGCCCGGTATAAGTTAATGTTATCGTACGGTCGGTTAGCGCGGGTCCGGTTAACTCAACTGTCATAGGTGGCGTACCGACGCCCATCGAATTTTCTTCGATGAAGGTTTCCATCGCGCCTAAACTTTTGAGCTGTACGGGTCCAGTCGAGAAATCGTCCATATCTCTTGGGAGTATTTTAGCGTTTCCAAAAGAGAATGTGAGTGGCCCTTGAAGAAAAGTAAAGCTGTCGCCAAGCGCAGGGCGAGGCGTAATGGTGTATAAGAAGTCGTCAACACGTAAGGCGTCATCTATTTCAAACTCTTGGAAGTCGTCCGGGTCGTCTGGATTTGCGTTTGTTACCGAGACATCTACTAAGCGTATCAATGTCCCTTGAAGGGCATCGCTTCGCGTACCGCCGGTTCCTACTTCGGCTGCCGTGACGACGGTAAAAGCAGGCAATGCGTTGCCGCTGCTAATAACCGTGAACGCAACATCTAAAAGTTCAAGCGTCCCGCCAAACTCAGCAATCTTACCCGAGATACTTATCTCATCACCTACGGCAGGCGTCATCGCATTTGCGCCAACAAAGATCCAGAGTCCACTTCCTTCCACGCCGGCATATATCGAGGCATCCGTTTTAACTTGAACAAAGAATCCTGTTTCGCCAACCGCAGTTACTACAACTTCTTCAGTAAACACACTTGCCCCCAACGCGGCAGTACCATCTCGAATTTCGTATATTGTCGCCGGACATGAGGGGTTATTTGTATTATCGAAGTCCGAACACGGATCACAGAGGTCGCCAAATTGATCGTTGTCGACATTGGCCTGGTCCATATTCGCGATTCCAGGACAATTGTCTGTGTCATTGGCTACACCATCGCCATCGCGATCGTTAGCGTCAAAGGTGTCGCACTCATCGCCAACTGAAAGCGGACAAGAATCACACTCATCTCCAAATCCGTCACCATCGACGTCGGCTTGTTTTCCATCAACGTCAAGCGGTCGAACGGGATTGAACATATCAGGACAAGAATCGTCCGCATTCGGAATTCCGTCTCCATCGTTGTCGGTGTCACCAAAAGAACCGTCGTATTCAGCGGTTCGGGCCGGCACACAAGAAGGTTCTTTTTCAGGTGTTTCGCAGAAAAACAAAGGGTAAGCATTGGAATCAACTGCAGTAGTAATTCCTGAAAGTGTCAGACTTGCATCTCGTTGTAAGCACACGCGTCGCGTTCTTTCACAAACCAATACGGTTTCGCAGGAGTCAACTTCGGCCGATGGCAATAAAGCCGCGATTAAACCCTCGTCTCCATAAAGTGGAAGTCCAGCGCGCATTACTAAGACGACATCATCAGCAGCTCCATCGATAACAGACCTAAAGCGCTTATTTTCCACTGCGTCAAAGATGGTAATATCTGCTTTATATCCTTCGGCAAGTGAGCCGATTTGGTCTTCGGCTCCCATTGCAAATGCAGCGTTAACGGTCGACATTCGCCATATTTCGTAACTCGAAAAAATACGACCATAGTGGTTAACATTTAAATAATCAGCACATGCAAGTTCGCGCATGACATTCATCGAACCCGAAGCAGACCAATCTGTCCCGAGCGCGATATTAACCCCGTAACTTTTAAAAATAGGAACCCGAGCAGTATTTCCATAGAGATCAATATTGGAACGCGGTGACCACACGAGGTTAGAACCCGAGGCAGCCATATCTGCAATATCTGATGGATTCAGACCGACACCGTGAATCACAGAGGTATTTGGCTTAATCAAGTCTGCACCGCCATTTTCATTTGATGAGGTACATAGGTACTCGTTTCTCGATTCCACATCTATTCCTTCGGCAATATGTGGAAGGTAGATGCCTGCTCCGTCAACGCGTGACTCGCTATCTATTGATGGGTAATTACAACCTGAAGAAAGTTGGGTCGGCGTTGAATCGCCAAGAGGAAAAGTACGATAATCAACATCAACGTTAAGTCCCTCGTGATCGCTAGTGTCCAGGTTACGAAGCAAACCCGAAGCGTCGGTAGAAGCCGTCGAACCTGCAATACTTGTCGCGCCCCCCATAAGCATTCTTAACTCGCCGTACATCACCCCTTCTCTTGAACGATCCGAACCGGGGTTGGTACCAACACGCGTGTGACCGCGTATGCCGCGTCGCCAATCATGGCGATGTTCAAATCGTTCGTCGCCGTGATCTTGGGGCCAACTCAACGAGAAGGTTGTATGATCATGGGGATTAATAAGACCTGGAGAGACAACCGAAGTGGGACATTGGAACTGAACTGCATCGGCGACGCCATCAGAACAATCGCACCCGACGCATGAAATATTTCCATCCGCGCCGACACGTACGAATCCATTTTCATAAACAGTGTCGGGACCCAAAACCTCCTTAGCGTGAATTAAAAGCTCCGACGTGTCGTTTCCGCTTACTGAACATCGTTCGGTTCCGACCACTGCCGGTACTGGCGTGTCACAAATTTCGATGTCGGGCTCTAACAAACCGGGGCTAGGCATATTATTGGAATTATTGGTTCCCGTCGTGTTATTTCTATTATTATTCGGCTTGTTATTAGGGAGCCCTTCGCAGACGTCACCGACACCATTATCGTCGGAATCCAATTGGTCATCATTGGCAATCGTTGGGCAATTATCCGATGCGTCTGGGATACCGTCAGCATCGCCATCAAGCTGGCACGTTTCGTCGATGCAACTCAATCCAGGCGCGCAAGTTGAGTCGGGGTCACCTGATCCATTACCGCCCGTTACCGAAACCGAACCTGCACACGCATCCCCCACGTTCAGATTACCGTCGATCGGATTGTCCGCGCAGCCTAACTGCATGAGAAAAAGGCATACACATAAAACTTTAAACTTCGACATCTTCGTTCCTACGATACAGTTAAACTGGGTAATATTGCTGTTGGGATTTGATGAGGAATATTAAAAGTATGCCCACGCCAAATCCGGTTTCGTTTCGCACGCTAATCTCACATAATTTAAAGATTATTTCCACGAACTTTACGATTCTTTCGGATTTGTCTGGCGACCGAAAAAGACACGATTAAAGTCCCTGGCGCAGCGGCGAGAACGAGAAGCGGAGCCACGCCCAGCGCCGCGAGAACTAGCGCTGAAAACGCAATAAAGTCATTTTTCGTCACATATCGTAGGTTCGATAATACCGCTGAGAAACCCTTAACTGGGCCATCCGATTCTTCATCCCAATCAAAAGCGTAGAGGTCACCTCGCTTCTTCCTGATCAGAACGCGATAATAAAGGAACATCGATAATAACTTCCCAAACACGGCAACGGCCGCGAAGGTCATGAATATTGACGACGTTATCGGGCCTACTTCGAAACCTGCGTTCAATGCGCCTATCCCTAATCCTGCGTAAAAAAACACATCCGAAGAATCATCGGAAATCGTGTCCAACCATTCCCCCAAAACCGAAAACTCCAACTTGACCCGTGCAAGCTCGCCGTCGACACCATCAATCACGCTGGCGCTCTGAAACATACACCCGGCGATAAACACGGACGTGAAATCGCCAAAAGACGCAAATACTCCCGACAACACTCCGAGGATGAAGGTAAAAATAGAGATGTAGTTCGGGGATATTCGAAAACGAGCGATACGTCGACTGATGAACAAGCTTATATGTCGGTTATGATTTCTAGAGATGACACCGTCTACGTCCTTACGACAGCCCTCCCACAATTGATCTTCGATTTCTTCTAGGTCAGCGGGTTCATCGATCCGAAACTTTTCAACCATCGGACTTGTAAAACTATAGACCGTCGCCCAGTCAAGCGTCATCTGCGCCTCTTCTTGGGTCGCAACGATTTGGTCTCCTGCTTTTTGGATCGCGCGAAACATCCGAGTTTCTAGTGAAATCCCCGCAATCTTATCCTCTAATGAGACCCCTTCAATCACCCGTGATTTATCGATAAATACGTTCATTCTACTCGTTGCCTAGGCACGAAATTTCAATAGTTTCTTCTAGGTACCAGTAAACGCACGTTCCGGGAATTGGAACTTTTCGAATGCATTTGTATTTCGGTCTTTGTTCCGAAGAAGGACTCGTTTATGTTATTTTTTTCTACTAGAAATCGAGATTCGTATGGCAAAAGATCGGGTTGTCCTCATTGATGGTTCTTCACTAATCTTTCGCGCTTTTTTTGCGATCCCAGGAAGTTTCACAACACAAGAAGGTCTACATACCAACGCTATCTACGGTTTTGCACTCATGTTTCGCAAAATACTAAAAGGGAAGATGCCTAAGTTTGGGGCTATGGTTTTTGACGCCCCGGGCAAAACTTTTAGAGACATTAAATATCCGGAATATAAGTCCCATCGCCCGCGAATGCATCCCGATCTAAAAGAACAATTACCCTGGATAGATAAACTCGTGCTCGCCCATGACTTCCCCGTAATTAGAACTCCGGGGGTAGAGGCAGACGATGTTATCGGTACATTGACCAAGCAGGCATTAGACGCTGGTCATGAAGTTTGGATCATCTCGTCCGATAAAGATTTTGCGCAACTCATCGGTCCCGACGTGCGTATGATCGATACCATGCGCGACATCACTTATGACGTGGAGTTAGTGAAGAAGAAGTGGGGAGTGCCCACACATCAGTTCATCGACTACCTCGCGTTGTTAGGAGATAAAGCCGACAATATACCAGGCGTCCCCGGAATTGGTGCTAAAGGCGCCGCACAACTCTTGGAGAAATTTTCGACTTTAGAGATTCTACTCGAAAGCACCGACCAATTAAAAGGTCGTCAGCAAAAGAATCTGGTCGAATTTAGAGAACAAGCAATAATGTCCCAAGAGTTGGCTACCATAAAATGTGATGTAGAACTGGAAAAAAGCATCGACGATCTGTGCATCGTCCCGCCGGACGAAGAAAAAGTTAATGCCGTCTACAAGGAATTGGAATTCAACTCCTTACTCGGAAACAAAGCCGCCAAGTCCGGCGTCATCGATGCGAAGAAATTCACTATCGTCAAAACTGGGGACTTCAAAAAAATACTAAACTCGATTACAAAAAAAGAACACGCGCTATTCCCAATCTTTGACAATCAACCTAAAGTCGCCCTACTTGGAATCTCTATCGCTCACGCCGACGGTAAAGCATGGTATTTTTCGAACACACCAAAAAACAAATCCGATATCTACAAGTACCTCTCGTCAAAAGCACCCAAGATAGTTTGGAATGAACGAGATTCTTTGACCGCCCTAAAACAAATCGACATCGTGCTCGATAACGTGACGTTCGATGTCCAATGCGCCTCCTTTCTCATCAACCCCACAAAAATCATTCCTCACGCACTGGACGGTATCTCTAAGGAATATCTGCAAACCAATCTTACTCCAGAAAAGGCACTCGTGGGCGCCGGAAAAACCATAGAACTGCTGAGTAATTTGCCCGTCAACAAAATCGGAAATTGGGCCTGTCATATGGCGGCTGCAATCGCAAAATCAGCCCCGATTCTTTCAGAACGTTTGGAGGCTGAAGGACATCGAAAAATTCTTGAAACGCTGGACATGCCGCTTTCATCCGTCCTAGCTGAGATGCAATTTGTTGGGGTAAAAATTGACCCTAATAATTTAAAAGAGGCCGAACTCGAATTCAGCGAACGTAGAGACATCATTAAAGATGAAATCCATGCCTTAGCCGGCCATAAGTTTAATATCGCCTCTCCAAAGCAACTCTCCGTTGTTTTATTCGAAGAACTCGGCCTTCCCGTAATAAAAAAGACTAAAACCGGCTATTCAACCAATGCTGAAGTCATGGAACGACTGGCCCCAAAACACGACATCGCGAAACTGGTCCTACGATGGCGAACCTTAGCAAAATTGGTAAACACATATACCAAAGTATTGCGCGAAGCCGCTCAACCAGACTCAAACCGCATCCACGCGACCTTTCAGCAAACTGCAGGTCAATCAGGCCGACTTATCACGACCCAACCTGACTTACAGCGTACTCCCATTCGTGGTGAAGATGGGATAAGGATCCGGGAGGCTTTCGTCCCAGAAGATGGATGGGTATTCATTTCAGCAGATTGGAGCCAGATCGAACTACGGGTTCTAGCCCACATTTCAGAAGACCCCGAACTCATACGTGCATTCAACGAAGATCTGGACTTACACACCCAAACCGCGGCGAGAATATTTAATGTCAAAGAATCGGATGTAAACAGAGAACAACGCAACATCGGGAAAACAGTAAACTTTGCTACGGTTTACGGCCAAGGGGCAACTGCCCTGGGTCGCCAGATAGGGATCCCCAGAAAAGAAGCCAAAGCGATGATCGAACGCTATTTTGAAGTCTATTCAGAGGTTAAAAGTTGGATCCATGAAACAGTTAATGACGCGACGATAGACGGATACGTGGAGACCATCATCGGAAGACGGCGATATATTCCCGAACTTAGAAGTAATAACTTCATGGACAAAGCCTATGGAGAGCGCGTTGCCGCAAATACGCCGATACAAGGTTCTGCCGCCGACATTTGCAAAATAGCGATGATTAAAATTGCAAACGAATTTAAAAAGGCAAACCTGAAAACAAAAATGATGGTTCAAATTCACGATGAATTATTATTCGAAGCGCTCCCCGAAGAATGTGAACAATCGCTTAAAATCATCCGAGAGTGCATGGAGAACCCAGGCGAAAGCGTGAAGCTCTCTGTTCCTCTTAAAGTGGATATCGGGACAGGTCAAAGCTGGGCTGAAGCCCACTGATTCTCCCGAAGCAGCTTTAAACCTTTCGCTTTCGCCGCAAAATCATCAAGAAAAACCCGAAAAGCGATTTTATAGACTCAAACGACAAAGGCTTAGCATTTCAAAAACCTAACCGTCCAAATTACAAAAAAAAAAACGCTTCTTAATGACGTTTCGAACAAGACGGCTAGTTCGATGCCGTCCTAAACAGTTTGTTATGTGAAGGCATCCACAATAATGATATTGTTGAGGTCAGCCTATATCGCTTTTGTTGAGAACTCCTATGTATCCACCGGATGGCTACGAATATATTTCCCATCTTGCACACGGTCAGGCGACGACCTGGATCGGACGCTCCATTCCCGATGGCCGTGAGGTGGTCGTTAAAACGCTGGAACTAAAACGTGTTGATGATTGGAAAGGAATCGAACTCTTCGAGCGTGAAATAAATACCCTACAACAACTTTCCCACGCCTCTATCCCCGAGTTCATTCGTTTTATTTCCGATACCCACGAGAATTCCAAACGATGGCATATCGTTCAAGAAAAAGTAAACGGGCATACTATTGAATCGACTTTGGCGAGCTCCTTCTCAGAACAGCGTTTAAAAAAAATTGCCGAGCAGGTACTTGAGACGCTCGTCTATCTACAAAAATACAGCCCTCCCCTATTGCATCGTGATTTGAAGCCAGCGAATATCATACTTGATGGGGCTCATCTGTGGATCATTGATTTCGGTTCGGTGCGTCATGTTGTTCCAAGTCGTGTAGGTGGTTCAACGGTCGCCGGGACAAGTGGTTATATGGCCCCGGAACAACTCATGGGAAGAGCCGATATGTCGAGCGATCTTTATGGGTTGGGCATGACGCTGATCCAAATGATAACCCGAACCCATCCCGATGATTTACCAAAGAAAAGAATGAAAGTTCAGTGGGAGGAGGCAGCAACGATTCCATTGAGCGATGAATTTCGCGCATTCATAAATAAACTGAGTGAGCCTCATCCAGAAAATCGGTTTCCAAAAGCCGAAGACGCACTCAAAGGTATGAACCGTACAGCACCGCCTGCCTCCTTGATTCCAAAGACAGGCAGCACTTCGCTAGTCGTCAAAAAGATAGACAACAAAACGGTGCTCGCTAGAGGTTATGGTGTCTCCTTCGATCCCAAGTCGCTCACAGGGGTAGCGATGATGGTCGGCGCAGGCGTTGTGACGTTAACCCTTCTGTACATTTTCAACGTTTTCATCCTCTTTCCGGCATTGGTCCTGCTTGTTTATTTAGCAACGAAATCAACGAATACCTCGTTCAAATTCTCTGGGCAAAACATCGACATCGAAAAAGGCTGGCTCTTTAAATCAAAACACCAATTTTCCATTGAAACCCTACTTGAGCTAGAAGACAAACGAAGGTTTAAATACCCATTCGAAATTGATACAACCCTCCTAACCGGCCCCTTGAGCTTTCGTGAACGAACGAGCCTTCTAGAAGAGCTGCAATCTATAGCAGCATCGCAATATGACGCGGGGCAAGAAGGAAGCATCTTTGATTTCCAATCCGCAGCCCAACATACTTTGGAAGTGGAACATGACGAGAAAAAGAATGGGAACTGATCCCAAAGAGCCGAAATTTCTGGACGTATTTTTTCGCATATCAAAAAGCATTGAAACTACTTTAACTGCAAAGTTTGAATTAAATTCGCCCCTTTCAAGCTGTTTTATTAAATATCGTAATTATCAGGAATGATAATCTCGAGTTGAGTCAAGCATCCTCGATTGAGGATGCTTACAACATTTTTATACGGTTGTTACGTTAGTAGCACATGGTCCTTTCTGACCTTCTCCAACTTCAAATTCAACTTTAGCGCCTTCTGCTAGAGTTTTGAATCCACCGCCTTTGATTTCGGAGTGATGTACAAAGAGATCTTTGTTTCCGTTATCTGGAGTAATGAAGCCGAAGCCTTTATCGTCGTTGAACCACTTTACTGTACCTGTTTCCATTCTTTTGAACCTTTATTCTAGTTATTCTCGTCCTATCTTGCGACACCACAGCGGCACCATAGATTGAACACCGCATTAATAAAGCATATCTTTTTGTAAATCAACGTCTAACCACGTTATTTGGCTATAAAAAGAAATTAACTTTCTTTGTTAAGAAGGACCGAAATCTGCCAAAAACAGCAACATATGGCTTAATCGTTCGGGTACATCACATCTCAAATCAAAAAAATGCGTAAAAATGGGTAATAATATATTTTCATTTTTACGGGCTTTATTAAGGTTAGCGCTTTAAAACTTGATCAAAACCGATTAAACTTTGGGCAATTAGGGTTTGACTTCAAAATCTGAGGCAGAATGACGTTCTCGCATTTGTTCACTTTCTTCACCCCAAACCCGATTTACCCTCTTTCCTCTCCGGACCGCCGGCCGCTCATCTATCTTTTTAGCCCAAGCGACTACATTTTTATACGATTCCACGTTCAAGAATTCAGCCGCATCATAAATCCGACCAAGTACCAATGCACCATACCAAGGCCAAATCGCGATATCGGCTATCGTATATGCATCACCGGCGATATATTCGTTTTCTGCCAGCTGCTTATCTAGCACATCCAACTGTCGTTTGGCCTCCATACTGAATCTATCGATGGGATATTCCATCTTAAATGGCGCGTAGGCATAAAAATGTCCAAAACCACCACCTAAATAGGGGGCACTTCCCATCTGCCAAAACAACCAGTTTAAGCTCTCCGTACGTTTTGCGGTATCCTCAGGTAGAAATGCGTTGAAGCGGTTCGCTAAATATAAAAGAATCGAACCCGATTCAAAAACACGAGTAGGTGTTGTTGTAGTCGTGTCCAAAAGAGCAGGGATTTTAGAATTCGGATTCACATCAACAAAACCACTCCCAAATTGATCTCCCTCGCCGATGTCAATGAGGTAAGCATCATATTCAGCCTCGCTAATTCCCAACTCCAACAACTCCTCGAACATAATGGTTACTTTAACACCATTTGGCGTCGCTAGAGAATAAAGCTGAAAGGGATTGTCCCCCGCGGGAAGTTCCGCTTCATGAGTCGAGCCCGATATCGGGCGATTGGTACTCGCGAATTTTCCGCCATTTTCGGTATTCCAAGTCCATACTTTGGGTGGTTCGTAGGTTCGGTCTGTCATTATTTTTCCTTCGGTAAGTTCAAAAAGGAACGTAGACACGAAAATGAATTCGACACCCTAAAATCTGAATATCGATGACGGTAATAACACCCGCCGAACGCGAGGACGACATTTTGGACGGTGTCCAAGCTACGATATCTCATCGGGAAACAAAGTTCGTCGAATATAAAGCTACTCCCGAATGGTCTCGGAAACGCCCGCCCGTCAAGATCTGATGAAGACTAATTCGAAATCTTCATCGACAAAAGATTCGCCGGTCAGCACAACAGTTCGGTTTCAGGAATTGGAACGTCTGCCCAGGATTACACCATTCTATTCGAAGAAATACTGACAACCGATTTCAAGACCAAAAGAACGAACTAGAAGTAAAGTACCCTCATGAGCTCGTTTGCCGCTCGGCGAGATCCCTTAACCTTTACTTTTCCAGACAGCTCAAATTCTTTCCAATTTTTATCTGAGAAAATGAGCGTGCTAAAAGTCGAAAAATCCGTTGCCAATTCCGAGTCACAAAGCACACCCTCATTAACCTGAACTAAGGTTGGCGTGGGACCAAGCGAGGCAACCAGAATGTCTTGGTCTACCCTCAACAAAACCGTTGCTTCATTTTTAGATGTGAGCATCTTTCTTCTCAAAGAGGTATAAAAAAAACGTTTTCGTTTTTCATGGCCCACGCCCTTTGGTGGAATAAAGTGGGTCTCGCCCCAACGTGCAATTCCAAAAATAATCGGCTCCAGTTCCCTGCCCTTTTCGGTTAAGGCATAGGTTTCCTTATCCGAAACAATGACCCCAGCATCCGTCAGGTCCTTCAGTCGTTTGGAAAGTAGGTTTTTTGCAATACCCGGTAAATTAAAGCGCATCTCTTTCCACCGCTGCGGTCCCAAAATAAGATTGCGCACGATGAGCATATTCCATCGGTCGCCGATAATGTCCAACCCAAAAGCGAGCCCACAAAACTGTCCATAGCTACGCATTCTCTGAGCCACCTTTTTTCCGGGTCCAAAGCAGCCTAAACGTAATTAAATGTCCAACAACTGCGAAGAAGACACAAACGCTCACAATCCAATTCCACGGCGAGAAAACACCCAAAACAAGGGGCGGCCCAGAATCAAATACACGAATAGGAACTGGACTCGACAAAGGGGCGACGATAGCGATGACCAATAAACAAAAAGATCCGACACCATTCCAAACCCAATAGACGATGTCGGGAAGCGTTTTGAAGCGCGAAATAACTAGAATAAGGATAGCTGTTAGTCCGACGATAATGTCGAAATTATAACCCTTGTAGGTCATCTCCATGGGGATATTTCCATTTGAAGCTAAACTGGCAAGAATAAGTTCCAAGGGTAAACGAAAAATCTGCAGACCGACTAAAACGATAAGTGGCGTGTTTCTGGCGACCTGTTTGCCCCACTTTGAAAATGAAAAATAAATCCCGATTCCGAGTGTGGAAAATAAATAGAGCACCAGAGGCGGTGGCATCAAGGTTTCTGATCTCAAAATCTGTAGACCGCTGACCGAGTCATGAAGCAACATCCAAGCTGCAACTATGATAGTTGGGAAAAATATTTTTATATCGGGAAAGGATCGTCTAGCGATCCAGAGAACCACAACAACAACATAAGTAACAACTGCAAGAAATGAAGCCGTTTGAAATGCGGTCGGTTGAAAAAAACTATAATCCATGATCGAGCACCTTGGTTTATTTTTTAAACCAAACCACGATATCAGCTCCAGGCACTCAACTCAAGAGAAGGTTTATTTTTTAAACCAAGGTAATTCCCGTAGACCTTCGTATTTTAATTTAATTTGGCCAGAAATAATTAGGTTCTTCTAAACCAACGAAACCACGGCGATAGACGGATTTTTTTCGGACCACCGGTCACAAAATGCCAAGTAAAAGCAGCCATCGCGATCCCAAATGCGACGAGTAGAAAGGTGAGTCCCACGGCTGGCATAAAAGGAACTTGGTATAGTTCGAAACTCACCGATGAAACAAGAATCGAACCACCGACGATGAGTCCGGATGCGATAAATCCCATCAGGATTCGCGTACCGAGAATCGTCACCGCCCTAGCGTGTTCGTCCAAGGCGGGATGGCTAACTTGAATTTTTAACTCGCCACCCTCAACATCCATCAATAATTGGTCGAGCTGCATTGGAACATCTCGAAGGAGTTGATTCAGATTTACGGCCGTCGAAACGACTCCTTGCATCACGCGCTGGGTGTCGTAGCGATCTTTTAGCAAACGCTGCGCGTAAACTTTTAAGGTGCTGACAATGTCGAGGTCGGGATAGACGGTTCGCAGAATTCCTTCCACCGTCGCAGTCGCTTTGGTCAGAAGAGCGTATTCTGGATTGACGCGAATGCGATGCTTGTGCGCAAGTTCCATCACGTCGGTCATGAACGCCGTGATCTCGATCTCTTCGAGCGGCAAGGACATGTAGCGACTCGAGACCTCCTCTATTCCGCGACGTAATTCGCGTATATTAACGCGTCCCTCGGGTTTGCCCATGCGCATGACAAGTCTTGCGATTCCATCAAGATCATTTGCGAGAATGCTGACAATAATATCAACAAGCTGATCCTGCTGGGCACGCGATAACCTTCCGACCAAACCCCAATCCAAGAATGCGACACCATCATCGGTCACCAACATATTTCCGGGATGAGGGTCACCGTGAAAAAAGCCATCCTCAAAAATCTGGACAAAAGCGGCCTCCATCGCGATGTTAACGAATTGTTTTCCGCGTTTCGTGCCGGGCTCTATTTCGTGAATTGAGACGCCATCAATGTAGGTTTGAGTGATGATGGTCGGTGAGCTAAATTCGTTGAAAATCTGAGAAATAATAACGCCTTCCACATCTGACGCATATTCGCTGGCAAGCTCAGTATTTTTGGCTTCGGAAAGAAAATTTAATTCTTCAGTAATCGCTTTTTCGAATTCTTTTACGATCGCAACCGGGTTGTAAATCCCAACCTCTTCAATCGTCGCCTCAAGGAAGCGAGCAGCGTAGTAAAGCAAGGCCAAATCGTTTTCGATTTGCGGCTCAATTCCCGGTCGTTGGACTTTAACCACAACTTGGGTCCCATCGTGCATCGTTGCTCGATGTACCTGCGCCATACTGGCGGTCGCAATGGGTTCAACTTCGAAGGTGTCAAAAAGTTCATCAACGGAGGCATGGAGTCCCGATTCGATTTGGTCTCGAATATCTTCTATCGAAATAGTCGGTGCGTTGTCCTGAAGCTTTTGGAGCTCCGAAATAAATATAGGCGGAAGAATATCGGGGCGAGTGGATAGAATTTGTCCTAGCTTGATGAAAGTGGGTCCAAGATCTTCGCATACCTTTCGTGCACGGATGGCTAGCCCCAACCTATCCAGATCGGGGTCGCCATCGTCTGAAACAAAGTTCCCAAAACCAACGCGTTTTGCAACACTTTGCAGACCATGTTTGGTAAAGACCGTCGCAATCTCTGCGCCGCGTGTCGCGGGTTGAAAGATTCCTCGAATGACACCTTTTTTCGTTTCCGTCATATTTCGTGTGGATTAGTTTTTAGAAGCTTAGGGCACCTTGTTATAATAGGAAAGTAAAACCACAAGCCAAATGAATGCTATTCGCGTTCCTGCGATGTCGTCATAACTGACGAACCTTAATTAGAGAATAAGGACGCAAATCGCCTATCGATTAGACAAATTCTAACTATTGAGTCTTAATTTTCTAATGTTTTTCGCTAAAGAAAAAGGGTAAGCTGAAGTTCTAAAAGGAGGCTTGAATGGAACACCCCCCAAAGGGTTTTAAGTATATTTCGCGTTTAGGTGGTGGGCAGGCAACGACCTGGAAGGCTGAAACAAAGACGGGCGAAAAGGTGGTTCTTAAAACCTTGGAATTGAAAAAAGTTTCAGACTGGAAAGGGATTGAATTATTTGAACGCGAAGTCCGCGTGCTTCGGCAATTGGACTACCCTTTTATCCCCAAATTCGTCGACTTTATAAAAGATGAGGTGGAAGGCGCACAACGTTGGCACATCGTACAAGAATTTGTGGATGGTGCCACTCTTAATGCCAAGAGAAAATGGACCGAAAAGGATCTTCGCGGTCTGGCACTTAGCGTTTTGCATACCCTTGTTTATCTACAAAGTTTTAGCCCGCCTTTGCTGCATCGTGACCTGAAGCCCGATAATATCATCCGTCAAGATAAAGGTTATAGCCTCATTGATTTTGGTGCGGTCCGACATGTCGTTCCAAGCGACGAAGGTGGATCAACAGTGGTTGGTACAAGCGGCTATATGGCACCCGAGCAACTTATGGGACGTGCCGATAAAAGTAGTGACCTTTACGGTTTGGGCACCACGCTTATCAAACTAATTAGCGGAGTCGATCCTGGAAGCTTGAAGAAAAAAAGAATGCAGATTCAGTGGTCCGACCATCGTCAAGAACTAAGCCCTGAATTTACTTCTTTTATCGATAGATTGGTCGAACCCCACGCAGAGGACCGCTTTTCGGACGCACAAAAAGCGCTAAATTTCTTACAAACGAATTCGGACGCAAAAGAAGCGATAGATTTCTTAGAAAGAGATATCGATCCTCCCAAAAATCTGGTCCGACGTGGAAAGTCATGGGTGAGAATTTGGACCGATGATAAAGCGCAACTGGTAAAGATACGCGGTAGGTTCTTCAGGCTTCGAAACTTTAATGAATTTGGCCCCTTTTATATCTTCATCGCCGTGCTTGTCGGCTTAATGTGTTTGAAATCCTATATAGTGATTTCGGTCCCCCTCGCAATTGCCATCGGCTTTTCTGCATTCTTCATTCTGTTGGGCTTATTTTGTTTCGAACGCGAAGTCATCTCTGCTTCCATTAACGTTTTAGAACATAGCGAAGTCACGATAAAGGGGAAGGTTCCCAGGAGTCGATTTTCTGCCGCAGATTCGAATAAACTAGAAGCCGAAATAGAGAAGCTTCGAGAACGAAAATTTGGCGGAGATGAAACACATACGATTTTGGATTTTGACACGCGCGAAGAACTAGGACAAACGCATCCAATCACAATGAAAAAGGATCATCATGAGTAACGATGTCGATGAAAAAGAATTGGAAAAATTAGTTGAACGCCGACTTGAAGAATTACAAGTTCACTCGGCAGCATTTTTAAAACGATTTGATGGCAACGGCGATGGCATATTAAGTCGGACCGAGTTCCAAGCGGCTATCGCGACGCTTCGACAGGAGATTCTCACCGAGAAAAAAGCGGTTAGTTTTGCGAGCTGCAAAAAGCTCGATTTGGAGACGGTCTTGAAAGGACGCTACCGCGTCATTTCCCAGATTGGTTCTGGCGCCCAAAGCAATGTTTACGCCGCGCGAGATCAGATTAATGACAGGCTCGTGGTGTTAAAACAAATGCGTATCTCGGATCTAAATAATTGGGAGTCCTACGATGCATTTCAGCGTGAGTTTAGAATTCTAGGAGAAATAGACCATCCCAAAATCCCGGCCTCGATCGACTTTTTTTCCATGGAACGAAATGGAGAAAAAACCTTTATTCTCGTTCAAAGTTATTTGGTCGGTGATAATCTTGAGACTATTTTGGGCAAGGGGCGGCTTTTTAAAGAAAAGGATTTAATCTCTATAGCCCGTCAATGCTTACAAGCCTTGCGTGCTTTGCACGAAAATGATCCGGTTGTCTTACATCGTGACATCAAGCCGTCCAATTTATTATTGGATGAAGATAACCTTTTATCTTTGGTCGATTTTGGTGTGGTTCAATACGCAGCAGATTCAAAAACGTTGGCGATGGGTACAAGTGGTTATATGGCACCAGAACAATTAGTCGGTCAGGCGGTGCCCCAAAGCGATCTCTATTCTTTAGGGGTATGTTTAATTCGTCTGGCAACCCGGAAAAAACCCGGCGAGTTTGAACTTTTAAGGTCCCGATTACAATGGCGTGACTTTGCAGCGTTATCAGAAGGTTTTTCAAATTGGATCGATCGTCTTATCGATCCCGAAAGTGAAGACCGCTTTGAAAGCGCGCGGGAAGCTGAAGCCTTTCTTGATACTTTACACGAAGTAAAAGTTAATCTTGAAGGGGGGAAACACGTCACGACGCCCAAAATAAATGGGACAGATCTTGTCCGTGTACCCAACCCATTAAAGGATTCTGATATTCGAATATGGACTTCGGTTGAACTTTTGGTGATGACGATCGGTTCACAAAAGCGAATAGACGTACTAATGCCTATTCATATTAACGGTTTACGATTTACGCACGGGATGCCCTACGCCTATGGAAAATACGGATGGGGATTTTCCTTAACCTCAGATTCACTTTTAGAAATCCGTTGCGCGGGATGGCGCACAGAGAAAATGAACCTCCCCCTTATCTCTCCAAACTTCGATGAAGACGGTTCTTTGGTGATTACAAGCCGGGGCGGGAAACCCCTCACTCCGACGATGACTGAAAAAGAATTGGATTACGTTTGGAAGAATATTTCCGACTTTTGTAAACGAAATGGATTAGAGGGTTTACTAAAAATGGATAAAGGCTAATACCAAGCATACGGGCAATTTTCATTTATACCTTCAGATGCGTGCGCTGAGGACCGATAAACAAACTAAAGATCAGCTTCAAATTGGATGATCTGACCCGCAACAAGACGATCCGAAGAAATCGTCAGGTCCCCATCTGCTTTTCCGACAAGGAAGACTTTACTCTCGCCCGGGGCGAGTCCCTTAAGCGATTGCGGTGAACGCGTGCCCGAAACTGTCGGGTAGGCATCATAATAGATGGTTGCGACACCCACATTTTCTATTTCCACGCGAGTATTTTTATCCGAAGATTCAAACTTAACGACCTTGAACTTATATCCAGTCGCCATACCTGCCGCTTTAATACGATTCTTGAATTCGTACTCAGGTTGGTCATTACCGATCATGTAAGAAATGTAAAATCGCTTACTAAACTCTTCAAAAGTTTTCCCATGAAGTCCAGCCGGGTTAAGGACGTTCTTCTGATCAAAAGAGGTATAATAGCTAAATTCGCCGCCATGAGGTGAGGCTAAAAATCGGGTCTTATAATCGAAGAAGTCCCAATTCGGTTCGTTTTCTCGTTGATGACCTTCATGCATAAAGGAGTCATCAAAGAGTCCGAACCTGGCATCGGCGAGTGATGTATCCTCTGGAAATGCAGACAATCCCTCGTAGGCCGCATCAACCGAGATGCTCCAATGAAGTGTCTTAAACTCGTCGTTCAGATGGTTAACAAAGCGTTTTTGATAAGCGTGGGAAGGAAAATCCACCCCAAGTTCATCGGGTCCCTGATAAATATGGTATTCGCCCCACAACCCAAAGCCAACCTGAAGGAATGCAATGCGAGGATCATTATCGTAACGTTCAGCTACCGCTGTCATGAAATCTATCGTCGCATCTTGTAGTTCGCTATTGGTCCAATCTGGAAAAGAGGTTTGCTTGCCTTCGACGTTTCCCCGGTTTTCGTCGTAATCGCTGCGGCTTTTAATGTAATCGGGAACCGTCGTCTGTGCCCCAGGATAAACGTAATAAAAACGTGGAATCGCTTGATTGCCTCGCGACGCAACGCGATCCAAAAATGAATCGAATTCGGACCAATCGTAATCACCTTTACCTTTGACGATTTTATTGGGAGCAAAATAAGAGTATTCAAGTTGAATATCGTCCTTAATATCCCCGCTATTCCAACTATCTTCCCATAACACGATTCCCGTCATCGGCTGAACTTGATCAATCGCGGACTGTAAAGATCTCGCCGTGAACGTCTCGTTCGGATCAACGATAACATCAGGGGTCACGTCAGCGCCGGTCCCCATATCGTTTGAATTCGAAACATCGCTTCCGCTTCCCATATCCATTTTATCGTTATTCGATGATCCGCCATCTTTACCGGAACCACTTCCATTGTTCGTATTTATATTTGCGTTGTTATCGTTGTCGTCTTTACCGCACGAAGAGAAAAAAAGTGAACACACGAAGAGCAGTAAAATGGGCTTAGACATAGATTTCCTTTGGAGTTGTTCTCAATTTATAGAAAATGAAGAAAGCGAACAAGTGAATTGCATAAATGGGACATTTACAAATTAGAGGTTCGCGTCGAATTGAATGGTTTGTCCCTGGACGAGGCGGTCCGATGAGATCGTTAAGTCACCCGTCCCTTTCGCGACAAGGAATGACCTAGTGCTTCCAGGTGCTAGCCCTTTTAAAGAGGTAGGCGAACGCGTTCCTCCAACGGTCGGGTAGGCGTCATAATAAAGGGTTGCC
Source organism: uncultured bacterium (assembly GCA_937981985.1). Lineage (GTDB taxonomy): Bacteria > Myxococcota_A > Bradymonadia > Bradymonadales > Bradymonadaceae > CALJNB01. The sequence continues at coordinate 20,172 of CALJNB010000037.1, read as the reverse complement.
ACACCGGTGTTTTCTATTTCAACGCGAGTATTGCTTTGCGAAGACTCAAATTTGGTAACCTTAAATTTATAACCGGTTGCCATGCCAGCGGCTTTGATTCGGTTTTTAAATGAGTACCCAGGCTGATCGTTGCCGATCATATAAGAAATATAAAATCGCTTACTAAAACTCTCGAAGGTCTTTCCATGAAGACCAGCGGGATTCAAAACGTTTTTTTGGTCAAATTCGGTATAGTAACTAAATTCTCCACCATGTGGAGAAGTCAGAAATCTTGTTTTATAGGTGAAAAAGTTCCAATTCGGTTCGTTCTCCTGTTGATGGGATTGGTGCATGAACGAATCGTCAAATAGACCGAAATCAGCATTAGCTAAACTCTGATCAGCGGGAAACGCGGACAACCCTTGGTAGGCAGCATCTACTGAAATACTCCAATGAAGTGTTTTAAATTCGCTATTGAGATGATTGATGAAACGCTTTTGAAAAGCGTGGGATGGAAAATCAACCCCAAGTTGGTTTGGTCCCTGATAAATATGATATTCCCCCCATAAACCGAACCCTACTTGAAGGAAGGCTATGCGCGGATCATTATCGTAACGATTGGCGACAGCGGTCATGAAGTCGATGGTCGCATCTTGTAGTTCCGAATTAGTCCAATCAGGAAATGAGGTCTGCTTGCCCTCGACGCTTCCACTATTCTCATCGTAGTCAGACCGACTTTTAATATAATCGGGAACGGTCGTCTGAGCACCTGGATAGACGTAATAAAAACGAGGGATCACTTGGTTGCCACGTGCGGCAACGCGATCAAGTAGGGCATCAAAATCGTTCCAATCGTAACTATTTTTCCCTTTAATGATTTTATTCGGCGCGTAATAAGAGTACTCAAGTTGAACATCGTCTTTAGTATTTCCGCTATTCCAACTGTCGGCCCATAATACTATTCCAGTCATGGGCTGGACGTCGTCGATCGTCGATTGAAGCGACCGAGCAGTAAATACTTCAATCGGATCAACAACGACATCAGCTTCAGCATCAGGGCTCAGTCCCATATCAGATGATAAATCGGCTGTGTTCGAATCGGTGGCCGCATCGTTGGACATCGATTGGTCCCCAGATGATGACGTATCATCGGAAAATAAAACATCTCGCCGGCCTCGCATATCCGCGCCAGTGCGCGCATCATTTCCTAAACCCCCATCAGACGGGGACGATGTTTTTGTTCCCCCCATGTCGCCGCCTGCGTTGTTTTGAGTGTTGTTAGCGTCGTTATTGCCGGGCGAAAGAACGGTAACCTGCCCCACATTGCATGAAGAGAGAAAAAAACATGCGAGGTAGACCATAAGAGTGGTTTTGAACATAAATTTCCTGGGTAGTTCTAAATTTATATAAAATCGAGACCACAAACAAGAGATTCTCCCAATAACGATTCAAGAGATGAATGCCCAGATGTGAGAGTTGCCAGCTAGCTAGGAATCGCATAGGTTGGCGGCTCCTAGAAGGATGATATATGGATCTCGGAAAAGTCGTCGGCACTGTAGTCAGTACCGTGAAATATGAAGGCCTAGAAGGCGTACGTTTGCTTGTCGTCCAACCGATAAACAAAGATTTCGTGGCAAAAAAAACCGCACCGATTATCGCTGTTGATAGCGTTCAAGCGGGATCAGGAGATGTCATCTATTATGTAAATAGCCGAGAAGCCACCTTGGGTTTGGAGAACTCCTTCGTACCTGTTGATGCTTGCATCGTCGGCCACGTAGATATGGTAGGCTCAAAAAAGGTGACGACGTGAAATTATGTCGAGTCATTGCCCCAGTCGTTGCGTCCGTAAAACATCCGGCTTATGAGGGACTAAAACTACTTCTGGTTCAGCAGGTAGATGCCGCGATGAAATCAAAAGGTTCTGAATTTCTCGCGGTTGACCGTGTTCAAGCCGGCGAAGGTGATCTTGTTTTGGTTTTGCAAGAGGGCAACGGGGTTCGCCAACTCTTTGGGATTAAAAAATTCCCTGTTCGGTCAGTCATTGTTGGTATCGTAGATGATGTCCAAACTGCGCGATGAGAGATAAACGCGACGCGATTGTCGACTACTCTAAACTCGTTTACGAAAAAGGCTGGGTCGCCAACCACGAAGGGAATCTGTCTACACGAATTTCTGAGAATCAATACTTGGCCACCCCGACGTCCTTTTCAAAACGAGATGTTACCGAACGCGACCTCATCGTTGTCGATAAAGAGGGCGCGCTTGTTCGTGGTTTTCGGAAACCCTTTTCAGAATTCGCGCTTCATAAAATTGTCTATCAGAGTAGACCCGATGTGGGTGCGGTAATCCACGCTCATCCGCCCCACTCCACCGCGCTTTCCATCGTAGGCCTTGGCCTGGAACGCCCAATACTTTGTGAGCAGGTCGTCTCAATCGGGCCTACCGTTCCCCTTGTACCTTTCGCGATCCCCAAAACAGATTTTTTCACCGCCGCGCTTATCCCCTATCTCGAGAAATTTGATGTCCTGATTCTTGAAAATCATGGCGTTATTTCGTGCGGAGTTAATCTTGAACAAGCCTTTTTGCGCATGGAGTATTGCGAATCGCTAGCAAAAATACAGACGATCGCCTCTCCCCTAGGATCTATAAGATATCTGACGTGGGACGAAATCCAACCCCTCCTGGATAGCCGAAAAAAAGCCGGACTCGGTCCCGAATCCCGTGGTTTATCCCGAGAATATTCTTACGGATATCTACGTTAGGCCACCTTATCGTTATCTGATTCAAGACTTTGTCCGTCGGACTTGCATTTTTTCGTGAATTAAACGTTAATGTCCTACGTGAAACTCCCCATTTCCATATGTCTATCTATCCTCGCGCTCAGCGCTTGCACCGACAATAGGAGTCCTATTTCTTCGGATGGGACGAGACGCTGTGAAGAAAACGAGGACTGCGGTCCCAATGAAGAATGTTTGGTAAATATCTGTATTCTACGACAGAGAACCCAAGATCTGGGAATCGCAGATATTTCCGATCTTTTCTCATCAGACCTAGAAGCTGATATAACCCAAGATGTCTCGACCGGACCCGATCAGGATTTGGATGGTTTGATCGACTCTGAAGATAATTGCCCCAAAGTGGCCAATCCGAATCAAGCAGATCGCGACGCAGATTCCATCGGAGATCTGTGCGACAACTGCCAAGATATTGCTAATTTCGCGCAAACCGATGTTGACGAAGATGGCCTGGGGGACTCTTGTGATGCCTGCCGTCGGGTACCCAGCATTGATAACGCGCCTTGCACTTACGCCGACGATTTCGACACCGACGGCGTTGTCGATGGGAATGACCTCTGCCCAACCATCTCAAGTCCCGTCCAAGTCGACACCGACCAAGATGGATTCGGCGACCTCTGTGATAACTGTCCCTTAATCGCGAACGCGTCTCAGGTAGATAGAAATCAAAATGGCCGTGGAGACCATTGCGAGTTTTTTGTTGGTGTTGGCGGACCCGATCGAGATCACGATGGTTGGATAAATATTATCGACCCATGTCCTGATCTTGCGCAGCAGGACTTAAACGATGCTGACGGTGACGGAAAAGGAAACGCATGCGATCCCTGTCCTTGGATCAGCGGCGAGTTATTGGGGTGCAAAAATGGGACGGACGGTGACGCCGATGGTGTACTTTTCGAAAACGATAACTGTCCTTATCTTGCCAACCCTGCTCAATATGACTTGGACCGAAATGGGGTCGGCGACGCCTGTTCTCGTCAAGCAATGTTAGGTGACCGTGATTCTGATCTCGTCTTGGATATCATTGATAATTGTCCGGAAATCGAAAATCCGAACCAAGTTGATGATGATAACGATGGAATCGGAAACCGTTGCGAGGGCAATGGAGATATGGATGGGGATGGACGTGCCAATGCCATCGATAATTGTCCATGGCGAAATAATCCATCTCAGATTGACTCGGACTCAGATGGGTTTGGCGATGTTTGCGACCCTTGTTTCTTGATCGCCGATGAAAGAACGATGAAGGGAAAAGAAGCTGAAGCTTGCGATGTTGATTTTGACGGTGATGGTATTTTCAATACCTTCGACAACTGCCCCCGTGTTAGTAATCCTGATCAGGAAGACTCGAACGGTGATGGTTTAGGAAATCTTTGTACCTTTGCGATGGATGCTGATCACGACGGCGATCAAATCCTAAACGACAACTGCCTTATCTGGCCTGGTGCAACCTGCGAACCCGATGAAGATCGTGACGGTCTAGAAGACTGGAAGGACCCATGTCCAACTGTAGCGGATGGCTCAAGTTTAGATACAGATAACGATAAAATTGGGGATAATTGTGACAATTGCCCTACTGTTGCCAACCCTTATCAAAGGGCCAACCGAGGCGAATTAGGACATGTATGTTCTGATGACATCGACAATGACGGTGTCAAAGATGCACGGGATAATTGTATATCGATCAACAATCCATTTCAAAATGACATCGATAATGATGGCGTTGGTGACCCGTGCGACTCCTGTCCACTTGTCCCAGACACAGTCGCACAATCGGAAGGAAGCTCTACTGCTTGTACTACGGATTTTGACGGAGATGGAATTCGTGATGCAAACGATAATTGCCCTCAATTCCCCAATGCGGATCAAATCGATTTAGATGGAAATCAAATTGGTGATGGATGCGAAAATGATTTGGATGGCGATGGGAAAATTGACGGGCTTGATAACTGTATCTCGATACATAATCCGGATCAGCGTGCCACATTCTTGAGCCATGGCGACGCTTGCTGGAAAGACAGCGACCTCGATGGTGTTCATGATGAACTTGATTTATGCCCGCTATTTTACTCGAAAACGATGAGTGGCTGTTAGCTTACTCAGCCGATGCGACCGTTTCAGACTCAGCGTCGTTGGATTCTAGGAAGGGACGTTCCTCATCAAGATTTTCAGCCACAATCTCCACAAGATCTTTTAGACCCACGTTTGAGCCACGATTTTTCAAACCATCATCAAACATCGTAAGACAGAAGGGACACGCTACGGCAATTTCATCAGGATCGGTATCCAATGCTTGATCGGTGCGTTCGATATTGATTCGTTTTCCTTCGTGCTCTTCTTCCCACATTCGTCCACCACCGGCTCCACAACAAAAACTCTGCTTTTTATTGAGCGCCATCTCCTGAACCTTAACCCCAGGAACGGATGATAGAATTTCGCGAGGTGCGTCATAGGAGTTATTCCAGCGGCCCATATAACAAGAGTCATGGTAAGTCACTTTTCTAGATGCACCTGGTTTCAACTTAATACGCCCATCTTTCATCAACGATGCAAGTAATTCAGTGTGATGGACTACCTCATAATTCCCGCCTAATTGCGGATATTCTTTGGCTATTGTGTGGAAACAATGCGGACAAGCGGTAACGATTTTTTGAACATTGTACTTTTTAAAGGTCTCAATATTGGCTTCGGCTAGCATTGCGTAAAGGTATTCATTTCCAAGTCTTCTCGCCGTATCGCCAGTACAGCCTTCTTCAGGTCCGAGGATAGCGAACTCAATACCCGCTGCTTTAAGAACTTTCGCGAAGGATTGAGTGACCTTTTTTTGTCGGTCATCAAAACTACCTGCACAACCCACAAAGAAGAGATATTCGGGTGGTGTTTCAACTGAGGCAAGCATTGGAATGTCTAAACCTTGTGCCCAATCTGCACGGTACGAGGATGATAGTCCCCACGGATTAGAATTGCTTTCCATGTTTCGGAAAGTGCGACTTACTTCCGGACTCAATGACTCGGGCTCCATCATCGCGAGATAACGACGCATGTCGACAATCGTGTCAACGTGTTCGATGAAAACGGGACAATTGGCAACACAAGCACCGCAGGTTGTGCAAGCACTCAGTTCTTCTTTTGTGATGACGCCGCCGGTAAGCATCGCCATTCCTTGAGACTCTTCGCTCGCGAATCCTGCCTCACCTTTTGCTTTCAATTCATCTTTAACTTTATGAATTATCTGCATCGGGTTGAGAGGTTTGCCGGTGTTATAAGCCGGGCAATAATGTTCGCAACGTCCACATTCTGTACAAGCGTAAGTATCGAGAAGTTGTTTCCAAGAGAGCTCTTCAACTTGACTCACGCCGAAGGTCTCAACGTCAACTTCATCCATCATCAACTTCACGTTTTTATCAAAATAGAGTGCGCCATTGGGCTCAATCTTTTTGAAGAAAATATTTGGCATAGCACCGATCAAGTGAAGGTGTTTCCCATCAGGGACATACCAAGCAAAAAATCCAACGATGAGGATATGTGTCAAAAAGCCTACGAAGAATATAACAACCTGTAGACTTTCAGATGTGTTTACTAAAAACTTTGAAACCATGAATGCAAAGGGGGTCCAACGCGGGTCGTGGATGAGGTCGTCTCCAAGATTAGCGATTTCAGCTCCATTGGCGATAAACTTGGTTACCATCAATCCTATGATACAAATCGAAATAATTGCGGCATCTCGGCTTATTACAATATGCTTAGGTTTTAATACAAAACGCCTGAACGTCCCAATCACCATCGCGACAATGATGATCATCCCAAAAATATCTTGTGTCGACATTACGATATTGTAAGCAGATTTACCGATCAAACTTCCCCAATGGAAAGGGTGACCTATCAGAGGCCAAACGAAACCACGGATAAGATATTCAATCGTTTCAATCTGTAGGATTAAGAATCCCCAGAAAATAAACAGATGTAGAATCCCGACTGGTTCGGCAACCACTCGAGCTTGTCCGATAACGTAAGTGAAGAAACCGCGAACCCTAACACCAAATTCATCATTTCGTGTCGAAACCGCTTTCACGACATCAGTCAGAATTGATTTGAGCCCGCGATTTGGAAAGAGATAGCTGAGTAATCGATACACCTTGTAGGCCCCTGCTCCCATTAAAGCGACAGTAACCAACGATCCCGCTAGAGCCAACCACATCCAAACTACATCAAGTGACATTAAATTCACATTTACCTCAAAACGACCGGAAAAAAATTTGTATCCTAAGTTCCCCTATTCATTAGGTGAAAACGATGAAAATGGCAATCAAAATCCATCTTCCAAGCGCTGTTAAGCGGTGCGATGAGTGACCTTAATAAGCGTTATTTTGGTCGAGTGGTTATAAGGTGCTGGATCACTTACAAAATCGCCGTCGCCAAGAAAATCCGAGTCCACTTCGATGCGACCACCAAAAGATAACCATTCATCGTAAAGCCCGTCTAATGCGCTCGTTAATTGCTCGCCCGAAACAAAAAGTGCGTTATTTACGAATAGAATAGTGCCACCGTTCTTAACCAAGGGGCGTACTTTGTTGATCATACTTTTCGTACTTTCGGCCAAATCGACACGGCCACCTTTTGTCTCAGCAAAAAAGGGAGGATCGACGATGACAGTGTCAAATTGTTCACCTCTACGTTTCAAGGCATTCATATGCTTCCAAAAGTCTCCAGCTTGGAAGTCCGATTTCACGATCGGAAAACCATTTAGAGTGTGAGAGGTCTTCGCTACGTTCAAAAAAGACTTATTTAAATCGCACTGGACCACCCGTTTTGCTCCACCAGCCACGGCAGCTACTCCCAAACTCCCCGTGTACGCGAAGGTGTTAAGAATTTCTTTGCCCTTCGATTCTTTTTTCAACCACGATCGCACAGAACGGGTATCCAAATAAAGGCTAGCGTCTCGATTCATGGTTAGGTCAACGGAATAGCGCACACCATCTTCTTTTATCCAAGAAGTTTTCTTGTTTTGCAGAAGATAGCACCCGTTCTGTTCGGACTTGACCTTACTTGCTCGACTTTTTACGAGGACATTTTCAATCCAATCGAACCGTGAACACAATTCATGTTGAATAAAGGTAATGATATCAATGCATTCTTCTTTCCCGTACCAATGGATGAGCAAAGATTTTGCGTAAAAATCAATCGCAACATCGGGATATCCCTCCAGAAAACCGTTAAAAAGCCGAAATGCAGACTCATGTTTCTCGTCGAAAAAAGGCGCGCGCTTCTGGATGGCTTTATCTAATAAATCTAAAAGTACATCCATAACCAACCTCTGCTCTGATTTACTGACGATGCCCGAAGTTAGTAAAGTTTTGAAGAAAGAGCCATGCGAATCGAGCGTTTTTTTGTTACAAGGGACCTACTTATTCACTTGGCTCAAAGATGATTGATTTAAGAACGTTCACCTATATTGATATTCTACAACCCAAACTTGCGGCGTTCCTGCAAACCATTTCTACGGGGTTCCAGCCTTTAGAAGACCAAGCGCTTTTGTACATTGAAGTCGCTCCCGGTATTTCAATCAACCAGGTAACCGACATTTGTTTGAAACAAACCGATGTTAAACCGGGCATGCAAATCGTAGAACGCGCGTTTGGAATCCTTGAAGTCCATCATGAAGATCAAGGCCAAGTTCGTGCGGCAGGCGACGCGATTCTGGACTTCTATAATATCACCGAAGACGACCGTATTAAACCAACGATTAAGACCAATCAAATCATTCGTGGTGTGGAGGGGTATCAGGCGATGTTGGTAAATCGAATGCGTCATGGCGACCTCATCTCACAAGGCGAAACACTCTACGTCATGGAATGTCATCCCGCGGGTTTCGCGTTAATCGCTGCCAACGAGGCCGAAAAAGCAAGCCCAATAAACCTTCTCGAAGTAAGAGCCGTAGGTGCTTTTGGCCGTCTTTATTTGAGTGGAAACGAAGATGAAATCCTTGAAGCCCAACGCGCAGTCGTGGATTGTATCGAAAACTTGAGTGGACGAAATGTCTAACCCCTTTCACGATCCGGTGGTCGAAGAACGATTTAGTAACTTTAAACACACCGAAACCGCTCTCAAGATGCGTGCCTTCGTTTACACGATCGCCGAGAACCTCGAATTACATACCATCCAAGAATCCTTAAAATGGAATCAACCCAGTTATGTATGTGAGGGCGGAACTGCCGTCAGAATTGCTGAACAAAATGGTAAAATCGGATACTTCGTGAGTTGCCAAACCTCTATCATCGAATCATTGAAGAAAGATTATCCTGAATGCGACTTCGATAAAACCCGGGGGTTATTGTTTAATGCCGAAGCCGAGATACCAGAAGTCGCCTCAAAATTGATTCGCCTCGCGCTTCAATACAAAACAAAACAAAATTAAGCTTTTTGCTCAACCTTTTCTTCCAAACCTAACTCTCCAACCAAACGAATAAAGTCCGAAGGTTCTAATTCGAAATTGAACGCGACTTGAACGCCGTCTCTCCACCCCATTCTCTGATGGTGGCACCCTACCCTAATTGCCCCGCTTTGCGTCACGAACCCAAGTCCCATCTCAGTAGTAGGTCCAATCAAAAACTCGAATACATCGTTAATCGAACTTTGTGAAAAGACTTTACCTTGTTTCTTAAAAAGAATTTGGTCCTCTTCAATTGCTATATGTAAATCATGCCGAGTCGCGTCGAATGCCTTTTTTAGAAAACGTAAACCGAAGAAAATCAAAAGACCGAAGAAAACAATCACCGCCGTTCGAACAGCCCAAAACGCTAGCCCGAAGGTCATAGCAAGAAAAGCTAATAGTGCGCTTAAACACACGGCTAGAAAAAGAATCGCGTTCGCGACGGCTATCCAATAGAAAAAACGTTTCATTTCTAAACGCCCTGCTAGCGCGATCCACGTTTTTTCATTCTCCATGGTCAGAGTCCTACTGAAGTTAGGCATAGATTGCGTAAAAACCCGTAAAATTGCAACGCGAAAACCTAACCACCGGTAGTCGAAAAAAACACTCACCACCCACCGCATAGCTATAGACGGCGCCAGAGGGAGAAGGTAAACGCAGACGACTCCCAGAGGACTTCGAACATGAATCGAATACTTACGATTACCACGCTGAGCCTTCTCGTTCTGAACAGCAATCTTTACGCACAAGAGATGCAAGATAACGAGAATTGTCCCGAAGATGAGCTTTGCGATGAGGTTGCTAATGCTACAGATAAGCCGGAGCTAAAAAACGAAATCGTAAAAGAAGAAAAGCGGTCAAAAGTACTCACAGTTTCGCAACCGGGAAAAACATCAACTACGCCGATCCAAAAGTTAGATAACAGCGAGAAATCCCATTTAGCCGCCAAAGAAGTCCATATCGAATGGAATCGAAACATCTCGCCTGAAGATAAGAAGGATTATAAATGGATTTTGGGACTTGGGGGTCACCTTCGTGCCGGGTACACGAATATTCAAAATGATATATCGGGAAACTACGGTCAGCATGACGGGTTCGAACTAGACGCTGCGCGTCTGACGGTTAACGGATATTTCAAAGATTCTGCGGGATTTCGATTTGAAATTGATGGTGCGGTTCGACGTCATGGCGCTTCAAATGATCCTAACGCCTTACTGAGTGTTCAGGCCAAAGACGCGTTTATTTGGTGGGCACCGATTAAGTACGCAAAAATCACAGTGGGTCAATTTAGGCCCTCCTTTGATGGCGAAGCAAATCTGACCGCTACGGAGAGACCTTTCGTTAGCCGGTCAGTGATGAGCAAAGGAGTTACTGGAATCGATGGACCTAACGTTTTAAAGTTATCACGAAGTCACGAAGTCGGCGCTACCCTTTCAACTGATGGAATATTCTTCGACGAGAGCGAAGAAGGTTTCGGAATAAAATATGCCATCGGCGCAACGAATGGTTCATCCTCTAAGCGCGCTCTAAATGACAACGACGCACTCGCGTATTATGGACGTTTGGATTTTCTATACGGAAAAATGGTTCGTGTGGGTGGCGGTGCGACCTTCAACGAGCGCACAATCGGGCTGGCTCCAAATCAGCTTGATGAAACCGTTTTCGGATGGGCGGCCGACCTTGCAATAGACGTTTCATGGGCCAGCGTTGCGGGGGGCGTCATCGGCGAGAGCGTGAGTAACACCACCCAAAACGAATACTCAAGGCTTGGGTTTCAGGGAAGCCTTGCCGTTCAGGAACCCTTCCTCGGATTCCAGCCAAAATTTCGTTACGCGATGTTAGATGACTCGAATAAACTGGAAGGCGATGCACTTACTTACCTCACTTTCGGTGTGAATTACGTCCCCGATTATCCCTTCCGTCTTCTTATCGACTATACGATAACCGGCGAACAATCGCCGACCGAAATCGATAATAACAAATTAGAAATCCTCATAGAAGCGAGTTGGTAATGAAACTTACCAAACAAAAACGATGTCCAATGAAACACCTCTGGCCGATGCTCATCATACTTCTTTGGAGCTGCGAGGGCACTCGAGAACAAAAGTCAGAAAGTTTTAGAATTACAGAACGAAGTCAGCTCATCGGTGGGCCAACTGCACTGGGAGAAGTTGGCGACTACATGCTTCAAAACGAACAGATACGAATCATTGTCCAGGATAAAACCTTCAACCGTGGTTCGGGTATTTTTGGCGGTTCTTTAATTGATGCCGACTTGCGCCACTCCAGTGATATAGGAGGTCCGCTGGGTGGAAACGGAAACGATACTTTTGGGGAAATGTTTCCTTCGTTTTTCATGGAAATGATTGACCCCGATTCCGTCGAAGTCATTGCCGATGGACAGGACGGAAAGGCTGCAATCATCGAAGTTAAAGGAAAGGGTGGCGAATTCATAACGATGATTCGATATCTAAATCAACTTCTTCTAGGAAGTTACAAAGAACCTTCTGAACTCATTAAGGGTGTGGTGGGGGGCGATCCACCGGACTCCGATTTCGGTGCAAATATTGAGTTTTCAACACGTTATATCTTAGAGCCCGAAGCCAGACACATTCGTATCGAAAGCAAAATGAGAAATATCAGCCTTCGAAACCTGGAGATGCCGCCGCAGATCGTCCTCAACGCTTTGAAGGCTTTAGGAATCGAACTCGGTAATTTCAGACTTCCTCTCGGGCACATCTTGGGATTCGGTGCGCTTTCCAAAGTATTCTTGCCAGGCTTGGGTTTTGATCTCCAACAGGGACTCGTAGAGGAATTGAGCATTCCCGTCGCACTTCCAGGTTTCCCCGGGAAGCTAACCAATCTTGTCGCTTCTACAAACACCAATGGCGTGAACTATGGGTTCATCGCAACGGATCGAGGCGAAGACAATTTTGCTTATCAAACCGATTTAGATAGCGCTGTTTATAGTAACCTAGCTGAAAAAGACGACATGCTTTACCTTTTTAACGCCAGTGGTTTCGGAGGTGTATTCAGCGCTCGTGCTCCTCTTTCACTTTCTCCAGATTTTTGCCAAGAAGATGGCGTTCCAGAAAACGCCTGCCGCGAAGCCTTTGGGCCCTGTAAAGACGATATTTGCAACGCTAAAATAACCGATTGTGTTAACGCGTGGGAAAGCTGCAGATCCGCCGCCGAAACAGCCCCCTCAGAGTTCACATTCACTAATTATTTCATTCTGGGCACCGGTGACGTGGCGTCCATCTATGATGAAATTTATAAAATCAGAAACGTAAAAACGCATACTATTAACGGAGAAGTCATCGACGAAGTTGAAAAGACCCGTGTAGGAAAAAATGAAAGCGTGATGATCTATACCGATATCGGCGGGAATTGTTCTCTTGTCGAAATTATTAGCCAAGCGTTCACCTTTGAAGATGGGCAGTTCGAATTTGAGTTACCCGACGGAGATTATTGCTTTCAGTCCACGGGTGAAGGTCGTCCTACTGGCGATATGATTCCGATTAAAATCCAAGGAACGTCACCGAATAGCATTTCTTTAATCGCAAAGTCTTCGGCAACCTTAATCACATCTGCAACCGATGAAAGCGGCCAACTTATCCCTTTCAAAGTCACTCTAGTTGGTATTCACGAGGAACTTGGGGATAGAAAACCCAAAGACCTTCTCGTAAATCTAACCACCGGGGCCCCGTGGAAACCAACAGACCTCGACCCTGACAACGCCGATTCGAAAACGCGGCGCTATATCGAGGAAACGAAATATTCAGACGGACCTGGTATCGCCACAATGCACGTGCGCCCGGGAAAGTACCAAGCCGTAATAAGTCGCGGTCTGGAATATGGAATCGACACGATCGATGTGGATCTCAAGCCTGGCCAAACCTTAAGCATCGCAGGGACCTTGGAACGCGCAATTGATACCTCCGGATATCTGGGTGGAGATTTCCATATCCACTCGGCAGGATCGATCGATTCAGGACTCGATAACAACCTTAGGGTAAAATCACTTGCTGGCGAAGGGGTAGAGATCGCGGTTTCTACCGAACATAATTATGTGACTGATTTTGCGCCCTATATTCAACGCAACAACCTTCAAAATTTCATGCGGTCAACCGTTGGGCTTGAACTAACGACCTTCGAAGCAGGTCATTTCAACGCATTCCCTGTCGATTATAACATCGAAAAAATCAGTCGTGGTTCTGTGAGATGGCAAGGCATACCTCCAGAACGTCTTTTCGCTGAAATGCGTGATTTGTATGACGGGGAAAACATCGTCCAAGTAAATCATCCACGAACTCCCATACTCGGTTATTTTGCCCAACATAACTTGAACGCATTCGACACCACCATAAGTCTCCCCTTTTTAACGGGCGATAAAGGCTTTTCAACTGCAACTCTCGCATCGCCAAACGGACCTGCGTTTTATACTTCAACTGAAAACCCGGACGGTGATGTCGAATATCGTTCCACTTTTAGCTGGAATTTCGACGCCATAGAAATCTTAGGTGGCAGACACTTAGAAGAACTTCGACACTTTCGAATGCCATACGATAAAAGCGCAGCCGCGGGCGCTCCGAACGCGATGCCGTCCACGGTGCGTTCGGCCTTACGTAGCGGAATTCTTGAGGACTTTTTCACGGACGGCGTCGAAGATGTTTCTGCGTTAAATGAAGCGCTTGCGATGTTTTTGACGACCCCGGACATGCTCGTTACCGAAGATGATGTAGAGATGTTTACTAAAACCAAGCGTGATGAAACCATCACTTCATACGTAGAAAGTAGAATCCCAAATGAAAACGATGTGCTTTGTAACGGCGATGATGTTCTCCAACCCGGCGCTTTGGACGATTGGTACAATCTACTCAATAGAAAGCGCCCCGATGGGACCTATAAGAAATATACCGCAACCGGAAACTCTGATACGCACGACGACCGAATCGATGAACCCGGTTTCCCTCGGAATTTTTTCTGGGTCGGCGACGATAGCCTCGAGAAGTATACAGATAAAACACTGGTGGACGCCATGAAATCCCACCATAATATTGTCACTAACGGCCCCTTCGTTTGGTTCAAAATCAACGACAAGCCCATCGGTTCAGAACTGATTGCTACCGGCCCCCTTTCTATCACCGTCCATATCGAAGCGGCTAACTGGGTTAATCCAAGTCGTTTTCGAATACTCGCAAACGGTGAACCCCTAAAAAATCTTGAACCCGATCAAGACAAGGGGTTCTGGGGCTGGGTCCCAATAAATCTGGATAACAATGTTTTTGAAGCAACCTATAGCGTTTCGGTCGATAAAGATTCATGGTTTGTCGTTGAAGTTGAAGGAGATAATAATCTATTCCCAGTCGTTTCCCCTCAAGACATTCCACCTTTTAACTTCTCAGATGTGGTAGGATCGCTGGCCGGCGTATTCGGTCTGACGGAACCTATTCCAGGACTCGGACCCGAAACGACCTTCCCGGTAACGCCTTTTGCGTTCACGAATCCTATTTGGGTTATCGTCGATGGAGACGGGGAATTCACGCCTGCCAATCCACCTGTAATCAAGTGTGAAGAGGGTATTTTAGTAAACGCGAGCGTGATCTACGATCCGCAAGCACTTAAAAACGCACGCAAGGGACGACTCAAGCCCGGTCCTATTCCAGGACATCACGATCATAAATCCCCCCTATCTCGACCTAAAGGTGAAGACCGAGATGTGCGAATACTCTTTGAGGCCTTTGGCGGTCACGCGCATTAATGTCACAAACACTCTGTGCGGTCTCAATTTCACTTTTTTTATCGCTCACCGCGTCTCAATCCTTGGGTCATGAATTCGATTCCGAACGCGTTGTTATCATCGATAGCTCGAAGGACAATCTTGAAGTGCTCATTACTTTTCGGGAAGCACCAGGAAAGCGTTTAGATTATCTTTTAGGAATCTACGACAAAAACAACGATGGGATCTTTTCCAAACGAGAATCGCTTGCCGTGTCGCCGGCTCTTAAAAAAATGGCGCTATCCGGTTTAAGCGCATCAACGATACTGAAAAACGAAAAAACACGAATCAAGTATCGGCGAAAGGAGGGGTTATCGATCGCCCTCCTCTTTAAGCTGCCAAACTATATAAAAGCCATTGAATTTGAATTCGATCAAACCCCCCAACACATTTCCACTGCGGTCCACTTTGTGGGTAACGCCATGTCACTGACGAATTCCATTGGCCCCACCCAAGGTCTGGTGATTATGGATCGTGGCAATTTCGGGGTCGTAAAAATCGACTAAGAAACCTACGAAAAAAAAAATCAAAAAAAATGTAAAAGATGTCGAATGAGGTTTCCCTTGTTCGTCATATTAGTGAATATGGTCAACGTCTGATCATTTTAAATGGAGAATATGATGAAAGAACTTTTCGAAACCAATCCTACTCGTTCCAATCGCGCAAAATGGGCCTTAGAAGAAATAGGTGCAATCTATACGAGCCGTCCGCTAAATCTTCAAAAAGGAGAACATAAAGCGGCAGAATACTTGGCCGTAAATCCTCTAGGAAAGGTTCCCACCTACCGTACTGACGACTATACGATTCAAGAGTCGGTGGCGATTGTAATGCAACTCATCGATGAAAATCCCGAGGCAGGTTTAGCGCCAAAAATCGGAACGCCCGAACGTGCTGAGTATTATCAATGGTGCGTCTTTTCTGTAGCCGAAATGGATCCAACGCTTTCCGAGATTATGATGCACACCATGTATCTTCCTGAAGACCAAAAGAATGCTCAGATTGCTGAAAAAGCCGTGGAGAATTTTGCCAAACAAGCTGCCATGCTTTCAAACCGTCTCGAGGGCCGAAAATATCTTGTGGGAACAACATTCTCTGGTGCCGATATTGCCGTCGGATTCAGTTGTAATTGGGCAGCGTACATTGGACAGCTTGAAAAATATCCTATCCTGGCCACCTATTACCAAGGTCTAACGGAACGTCCAGGTTTCAAAAAGGCCTTCGGAAAGTAAGGCATCGAATTCGTAAGTACCGACTCCCTCTTCGTTTTAATGATGATGAGGGCTGGCCCCCGAAATGTTCTCTAAAGGGTAAGATGCGTGAATCTAGCCTTCGTTTTTCAAAAACTCTTCATACTCGTCAGCATCTAGAAGCCCAAGATCTTCGCTCGTATCAAACTTAATTTTTACCAACCAACCTTTTCCGTAAGGGTCACTGTTAATGAACTCCGCGTTCTCTTCAACTTCTTCGTTCACTTCCTCAATTTCCCCTGAGGTCGGTGCGTAAACATCAGAAACGGTTTTAACGCTTTCGATAACGCAAAACGCTTCCTCTGCTTCGATGAGTTGCCCAACTTCTGGGCTTTCGAAAAACACAATATCACCTAAAGCGTCCTGTGCATGATCGGTGATACCAATCGTCATCACATTACCGTCTAAGCTGACCCATTCGTGGTCTTTTGTGTATAACAAATCACTTGGAAAATTCATTTACTTCTCTCTTTGGTAAAAGGCCTTTTTTGTTACTGCAGCCAGCAAATGCCGACCGCGAATTTCAATATTAACTTCTTTTAATTTCGTTGAACCTATATCCACGTACCCCAAACCGATGCTTTGGTTCAATGTCGGAGAATAGGTTCCGCTGGTTAATTCACCGATTTTCTTGTCGCCGTCAAGTATAGAATAACCCGGCCTTAAGACGCCCCGTTCTTGAAGTACAAATCCACGTAAACGTCGCGTCGGCCCCGCTTTTTTTATCGCCTCGATCGCAGCTTTTCCGATAAAATCAGATTTCTTTCCAAGCTTAACAACCCAACTTAAACCGGCTTCGATAGGATTTACGTCTTCGGTCATGTCGTTTCCGTAGAGCAAATATTTTGCTTCTAAGCGCAAGGTATCGCGACACCCAAGTCCACAATTTTGCATATTAAATTTTTTGCCGGCTTCGGTAATGGCATCAAAAATCGATTCTCCAACCTCATTTTTCGCGTAAATCTCAAACCCATCTTCGCCGGTGTAGCCGGTTCTAGAAACCAACGCCTTGAAACCGCCTACTTCTGCATAAACGCCAGTATAGTATCTAATATCACTCAAATCTGCAGAACAAATTCCAGCTAAAAGTGCTTCTGAATGGGGACCCTGAATCGCAAATTGAACCCAATCATCGCTTTCATCGCTAAGTATTACATCTTTTGAAATATGCTTGGAAATATGTGCAAAATCCTTATCGCGATTTCCGGCATTCACGCACATGAGCACTTCCTCGTCAGACATTCGATAGACAATGAGATCATCGATGATGCCACCTTCCGTGTTGCACATCGCGGTGTAAATCGCTTGGCCTGTAGTCGCCGAAGAAAGATCATTTGTGATAAGTGCGTCAACCGCTGCTACTGCACCGGGACCGCGAACGAACACTTCTCCCATATGGCTCACATCAAAGAGCCCAACATTGGTTCTCACCGCAAAATGTTCGTCTTTAATTCCAGTAAAATGGATGGGCATGAGGTAGCCGGCAAAGGAGACCATTTTGCCGCCCAAATCGATATGCTTTTGTTCAAGAGGGACGTGCTTCAAATCAGTATTCATTATTTTCCTTTCGGGCTCTTTTATTAAATCGTTGTCGGTATCGTACATATCAAGATTGACTTTCCGCCTTACCGTGGCAGCTCTTATCGTATTTTCAAGCAAGGTCGCAACCGTCATCGGCCCCACTCCGCCCGGAACCGGAGAAATTTTCCCGACGTGTTCGATACATTCTTCAAGGTTCACGTCCCCGCGTAGCTTCCCGTTATCCAAGCGTGTTATTCCCACATCAAACACTGCGGCACCGGGTTTCACCCAGGCACCGGGAACCAAGTGAGGAACTCCGGTGGCCACGACTAAAATATCAGCTTGAGAAACAAAGGATTGAAGATCTTTCGTATATCGATGGCACACCGTAACGGTGGCGTCTGCGCGAACCAGCATCTGCGCCATGGGGCGTCCAACCACCATAGACCGGCCAATAACTACAGCTCTTTTTCCACGTGGTTCGATTCCATAAACTCGCATAAGAGTCATGATACCTCGCGGAGTACACGGCTCTATTTCTCCTCGCCAGGCAATCAAACGGCCGAGGTTTTCAGAATGTGACCCATCAACATCTTTAGAAGGTGCAATCCGTTCGACGATCTCGGTTTCACTCAAGTGATCAGGAACCGGAAACTGGACGAGAATACCATCAACGCTATCGTCGGCACTCAACTTATCGACTGCGGTATAGAGTTCGTCGGGCGAGATATCTGACGGAAAAGTGATAAGCTCGCTGAGTATTCCTACCTCTTTACATCCTTTTATCTTTAGCCGTACATAAATTTCTGAAGCGGGATCTTCTCCGACAATAATGACAACTAGCTTAGGTTGTACGTTGATTTTTTTTAGGTTTCTGACGTAATCCGCAATCTGCAAACGAACCGCTTTTGCGACCTTCTTGCCGTCCATACGTTTAACGTCCGTTGCGTCTCGGACAACGGAGTTTCGAATGGTATTGATGTCAACGCGAAACATATCAGTCACTCCTGTAAAACATTAGTAAACTAGAAGAACAATTAACTGAACAATTCGCTTCCTGGATAGTATGCAACCTCTCCGAGCTCTTCTTCAATTCGCAAAAGTTGATTGTATTTTGCGACTCGATCTGAGCGAGTCAATGACCCCGTTTTTATCTGCCCTGAATTTACAGCTACGGCCAGGTCGGCGATCGTTGTATCCGAAGTCTCACCCGAACGATGACTAATGACGGTTGTAAAACCAGCCCGATGTGCGGTTTCAATGGTTTCAAACGTTTCGGTCAAGGTTCCGATCTGATTAAGCTTAATGAGAATCGAGTTGGCGACACCACTTTCAATTCCTCGAACCAGCTTTTCGGTATTCGTGACAAATAAATCATCACCGACAAGCTGGACCTTTTCTCCAAGATGAGTCGTAAGTTCGGCCCAACCCTCCCAATCGTTTTCATCAAGCCCGTCTTCAATACTAAGAATGGGAAAGGCGTTAACCCAGTCTTTATATACGCCGATGAGCTCAGGCGACGAAAACTTCTTACCTTCGCCTGACATATTGTATAAGCCGCTTTCTTTGTCGAAAAACTCCGAAGCTGCAACATCCAGTGCAAAAACGATATCGTCGCCAAGCTTAAAACCCGCAAGCTCAACCGATTTGGAAATATAATCTAATGCCGCACGGTTACTTTTAAGATTCGGCGCAAAACCGCCCTCGTCCCCAACCGAAGTTATATGTCCATCGGACTTAAGGGTCGCTTTAAGCGCGTGGAAGATTTCAGACCCCCACCTCACCGCTTCGGTTAAACTAGTCGCCCCCACTGGCATGACCATAAACTCCTGAACATCAACACTATTATCAGCGTGAGATCCGCCGTTGATGATATTCATCATCGGAACGGGTAAAACATTGGCACGTGGCCCACCCAAATAACGATATAGTGGAAGATCACACGCGTCGGCTGCGGCCTTTGCATTGGCGAGGCTAATTGCCAAAAGTGCATTAGCGCCTAGTCGTGCTTTGTTTTCCGTACCGTCAATCTCTAACATTCGCCCATCTAGATATTCTTGTTCTCGACAATCCAACCCGACCACTTGCGGACCTATCTCGTCGATAATATTTGAAACCGCCTGGAGAACGCCTTTTCCGCCGTA
Organism: uncultured bacterium; assembly: GCA_937981985.1. GTDB lineage: Bacteria > Myxococcota_A > Bradymonadia > Bradymonadales > Bradymonadaceae > CALJNB01. The sequence goes on along the minus strand of CALJNB010000037.1, from coordinate 274 downwards.
ACGACTCTTATCACCATCACGGAGCTCAATCGCCTCGTGTTCTCCGGTGGATGCGCCGCTTGGAACTGCCGCACGACCTACTATGCCTGAGCTAAGAATTACATCTGCTTCTACGGTTGGATTCCCGCGGGAATCTAAAATTTCTCGAGCCATTACTTCGACGATTTCAAACATGATGTGTTCCAGATTAAGAGTTGGAAATGTTTAACAACGCCGCTTCAATATCGCTAGGGTGATTTTTACTTTTGTGCAGGAGTTATTACTTTATTTAGAT
>CALJNB010000036.1 GCA_937981985.1 uncultured bacterium | reverse complement strand
TGAAGAAAAAGGCAGCTCCTAAGAAAAAAGCAGCCGTGAAGAAAAAGGCAGCTCCTAAGAAAAAAGCAGCCGTAAAGAAAAAGGCAGCTCCTAAGAAAAAAGCAGCCGTGAAGAAAAAGGCAGCTCCTAAGAAAAAAGCAGCCGTGAAGAAAAAGGCAGCTCCTAAGAAAAAAGCAGCTCCTAAGAAAAAAGCAGCCCCCAAAAAGAAAGCAGCCGTAAAGAAAAAGGCAGCTCCGAAAAAAAAGGCAGCAGTAAAGAAAAAGGCTGAAGCAGCGCCAAAAACGCGTAAAAAGCCTATTGTGCGAAGAAAGAAAAAGTAACCCATATGTGTCGAAGCAGAATTGGGCGCTTTTAGCGCCTTTTTTTGTTTCTTGCCTAACTGTTTCGTAATTCAATCAAAAATATTGACGGTCTCCCTTCTGTCCTGTCACCATAGGGAAATGCTAAGAGTTATTGTTCACCTACCCGACGGTACGAATCAGACATTCAAATTTACGAGCTGGAGAACTACGATTGGTCGGTCACGATCCTGCGATCTCACCTTAGTTAGCAGTCAGATTTCAAAATCACACGCAGCCATAGAAATTGTTGATGGACAGATTTCTATTCGAGACCTCGGGAGTCGAAATGGAATTAGCGTTAACGGTACTTTTATAGACAGACAGCTGGAACTACAGGCCAGCGATCAGATACAACTGGGAAATGTAAAATTAACGATCGATCCACATTCGCAAATCTTTGATGATAAACCCAAGCGTCCCGTCCAAGATTTAATTTTTGAAGAAAGTTACGCCGACGATGACGCTGATGACTCACAGAAGGCCGTCGCCGAAACGCTCATCGGCCAGCCACATCAAGATATAAACGGTGGAACACCGATACTCCGTGTCCTTCGCATCACTGAAGATTACATTCCAAGGACTGTGTTCCGCATCGCCCCCTTTACCTTAAAGCTAGCCATGCAAGAATATTGTTGGATTCGCCCCAGGTTCGGGCTGGCTGAGGTTTGCGTAGACGACCTAATCGAAGTAACAAACTATACCTTCGATGAACCAGAAGATGAACTATCAAGCGCTAGGAGCGCCGTGCTTGCCCGCAATTTTTATCGACTTCCTAAAACGGTTAAAATTGTTAATGCTCGCCAAACAGGACGTTCCAGCGACGGATTTCGTGTCTTCTCAGAACTCTCAGCGTTCGATCTCTTCGAGTTTCTTTTTGGTTAAGGGTTAAGTCGCTGCACACGCCATTTTTCGTTATCGCGCTCCCAACGCCATCGATTATGTAGACGGAATTCGCCCGCTTCCCAAAATTCCATGTCTGATGGAATAACGCGATAGCCAAACCAATGAGCAGGCCGAGGAACCTCGTCGCCAAATTCAGCTCCGTATTCTGCTACGCTTCGAAGAAGATGTTCACGACTCTCTAAGGGTTGGCTTTGTTTGGAAGCCCACGCACCAAGTTTACTTCGCACGGCCCTGGATTGAAAATATGCATCGGATTCGAGGTCAGTAACTTTTTCCACACTACCAGAAATTCGAATTTGGCGATTCAAAGAAGGCCAGTAAAAACTCAAGCCGACCTGTTTATTAACATTCATTGCTGCGCCCTTGCGACTTTTGGAGTTTGTATAGAAAACGAAACCCTTGTTATCCCAGGCTTTGAGGAGAACAATGCGAATCGAAAGCGTACCGATTGGGTCGATTGTCGCCAACGACATCGCGTTGGGGTCTTGTTCAATCTTTTCGGTCGCGTCGTTTAACCATTGTTCGAACCATTGAAAAGGCGTCAAATCGTCGAGAAATTTATTTGAATTTTTAGACATAAATTTGAATCTCCGTTCGTTAATTAAGAAAAGTTGGGATAAGCTCAACATTATTATCTGTACCTGAAGTTGAACTATGAGTCATCGAGAAGACGGCGACGTCGTCACTAAAAAAAAGATTAAAGTTAAGAAACCACGGCGATATAAAGTTATTTTCCTAAACGACGATTATACCCCCATGGATTTCGTAGTCCGGGTCTTAGAAAGTGTTTTTCATCGTTCGGTAGCCGAGTCCGCAGAAATTATGCTGCGCGTGCACAACAACGGTGCAGGAATCGCGGGAGTTTACACAAAAGAGGTTGCCGAAACGAAAGTTGAGCAGACCTTAAAATGGGCTCGACAGGAAGGACATCCATTGGCGCTCACGATAGAGCCGGAGTAAAATATGATACAAAAAGACCTAGAAGTCGCGATTTATACCGCTTTCAGAGAAGCCGAAGATAGGCGACACGAATACGTCACCTTAGAACATCTTCTTTACGTACTTTGCTTCGATAAAACGACGCGCGTGATTCTGAAAAAGTCAGGTATAAACATCGACCGATTAAAATCGGATCTAGATACTTTTTTGAACGGTGAAGAGAAACTTCCGAAAGGAATACTACGTGAACCTTCACAAACTTCGGCATTTCAACGCGTTATCCAACGCGCGATCTTTCACGTCCAAAGCGCAGGACAAGACGAAGTAGATGGCTCAAATGTGCTCGTCGCGATTTTCAGCGAAAGCGACTCTCACGCCGTCTACTTCTTGGCGCAACAGGACGTGACACGATTGGACGTTGTCAGCTACATCTCTCACGGAAGCGACGACGACGATAGCGAAAGCGACGGAGAATACGACGATTGGGATTACGAGGACGGCGAAGAAGGAAGCCAGCGGAAAAAGGTAAACCCTCTAGAGGAGTATTGCGTTAACCTCAACCTTCGCGCCGCCGAAGGATTTATCGATCCACTAATCGGCCGGGACCAGGAAGTCGAACGAACGGTCCAGGTTCTGTGCCGACGTCGCAAAAATAACCCCATCCTAGTAGGAGAACCTGGCGTTGGAAAAACGGCGGTTGCTGAAGGTTTAGCCTTGCTCATAAGCAAGGGAAAAGTTCCCGCGATTCTTGATAATGCAACGATCTTCTCTCTGGATCTAGGCGGTCTCATCGCCGGTACAAAATTCCGAGGCGAATTCGAGGAGCGTTTGAAAGGCGTTATGAAGGCACTCAAAAGCGAAGACAATGCGATACTTTTCATCGACGAGATTCATACGATTGTAGGTGCCGGCGCAACGAGCGGCGGTTCAATGGATGCCTCCAATATCCTAAAACCAGCCCTGGCAAACGGCTCCCTGCGCTGCATTGGTTCGACCACGCATGAAGAGTATAAAAAATCTTTCGATCGCGACCGGGCGTTAGCAAGACGTTTTCAAAAAATCGATATTCTGGAACCCAGTCTCCAAGAAACCCACGAAATCCTTCGCGGTCTCAAGAAACACTACGAAGAGTTCCACGAAGTTGAATATACCGATGAAGCTCTACTCTCAGCCGCGGAGTTGGCAAATAAACATATAAGAGAACGAGCTAATCCAGATAAAGCAATCGATGTCATCGACGAAGCTGGAGCTCGTCATCGAATAAAACGTGACGAGATGGAAGGCAAAATAATCGATAAACGGCAGATCGAAAACATCATCGCGAAGATCGCTCGCATTCCCGATATAAGCGTTAAGACCGACGAGCGGGCAGCTCTAAAAGGATTGGAAATGCGTCTAAAAGCTGTCGTGTACCAACAAGACGACGCGATCGACGCAGTAGTTACAGCTGTGAAAATGAATCGTGCTGGTTTGACCCGTCCAGAAAAACCAGTGGGAAGCTTTATTTTCGCTGGACCAACTGGCGTCGGAAAAACTGAAGTTGCAAAACAATTGGCTTCCGGGCTGGGGGTCGAATTTATTCGCTTCGATATGTCTGAGTACATGGAACGACATGCGGTAAGTCGCCTCATTGGGGCTCCACCCGGGTACGTTGGGTTTGATCAAGGTGGACTACTTACCGAAGCAATTCGGAAAAATCCCCACGCCGTTTTACTATTAGATGAAATCGAAAAAGCCCATCCCGATATTTATAATATCCTGTTGCAAATTATGGACGCTGCTAAATTAACCGATAATAACGGTAAAGAGGCGGATTTCAGAAACGTCATTATCATCATGACCTCTAACGCTGGCGCGCAAGAAATGGACACGAACCGTGTTGGTTTTGATCGTGGTGTCGATGTTTCGGTAGGATTAAAAGCAATTGAAAAAGCATTCGCGCCGGAGTTCAGAAATCGCTTAGATGGCGTCGTTCTCTTCCAGCCCCTTCAGCCCGAAGTCATGGAAAAGATTGTCGACAAGTTCATTATCGAACTTGAATCGCAACTTCTTGAAAAGAAAGTCACCTTCTCCCTCACCGAAGAAGCCCGACAATGGATGGCCAGAGAAGGCTATGATCCCAAATTAGGTGCGCGACCGTTGGGTCGGGTGATTCAACAATATATTAAACAACCACTCGCAGAGGAGATGCTTTTCGGGACACTCACCAACGGTGGAGTTGCCAAAGTATCTTTGGAAAACGAAGTCATCGTGGTGCGCGGAGAAGCATCGGATGAGGAAGAATAGAGATGGGACTTTGGGATGTTGGGGAAACAATGCGTCCCCCTAATCCCTCCATCGTAGCTCCGCGCAACAATTAGAAATATCCCCGTTTTGTCTGCATTATGATTCCTTATCTCGTCGGTACGAGACCCATCGATACTTTACACATTTCATCGTCCTGGTGGCCTAACGTTGAGTAGTATTCTCAAAAATGGTACGCTGGTAAATAACCTAATAACCACAACCGGAGACACGAAATGAAAATACGAGTTTTAGTCGTTCTCTTGTTATGCGTCGGTTGTAACCTTTCAGATAATGGCGTTGTCGTTCCCTCCGACAAAAATAACGTTGACCTGGGTTTAAATGATCTCGCTCAAGACATGGGAAATACAGGTACGGATTTGGCTTCCGATCGGGGCGATAATGTACCCGATCTCCCAAACAGCAGCGACATGTCTGCTGATGCAGACTTATCTAACGATGTGGACCCATCCACCGACGCAAATCTAGTTGATATGCCGGACCTCCCCCCTTCTCCCGTGTGCGGAGATTCAGACATCGAGGGTACCGAGGTATGTGACGCCGAAAACTTGGATGGAAAAACGTGCGCATCCGAAGGCTTCCTTGGCGGTTTTTTGGCATGCACCAGCAGTTGCCAATTGGATACAAGCAGCTGTCGCAACACCGGAAGGATCACAGGCGGAAATACGTACGGATGTTTTCTAAATTCTGAGAATAGCGCGAAGTGTTGGGGTTCAAACGCTTTCGGAAGAGCTACACCGCCAAGTGGTAAATATCTCACGATTGACGCCGGAGACCGGCTCGTTTGTGCTCAAAAGTTAAATCGCACCCTTGAATGTTGGGGGGATCTCACCGATGGCTTCGTAGAATTTCCCGCCGGAGAGTTTCAAAAATTCGCGGTTGCAGACGAACATATGTGCGGAATTTTAGCTAACGGCACTTTACAGTGTTGGGGAGATTCAGGGTCCAACCTAAATGCGCCGATGGGAGTTTTTAAAGACATCGACACAGCAGAAGACTTTACTTGCGCGATTAATTCTATCGACGAAATTGAATGCTGGGGAGAATCGCAGTACGGGGTTCTAAGCCCGCCATCCGGGGTATTCGAGCAAATAAGTGTCGGATATGATCACGCCTGCGCAATGAGAGCCGATGGGAGTATGATTTGTTGGGGTTGGATGTCCGAAAGTTACCCGGGGCCGTTTAGAACCTTTAGTTCGGGGTACGATAGAACCTGCGCCATCCGACGTGATAATAGCGTAACGTGTTGGGTAGACGGCTTTAATACGCCCGATGATCGCAACGGCGAGCGCTTCCTAGAAATTGGGGTCGGTCGCATTCATGAGTGCGGAATCAAAACCGACAAAACTATTACGTGTTGGGGTTCGTCGAACTCGGGTGAGAATAACCCTCCACCCTTCGATTAAAATAAATTTAGTTCGGAAAATTTAGAACCCATCGGTTTCGAAATTACGAAACAATATCATCGGATTCGATCCGAGAACTTTTGTAGAACTTTGAGAACGAACGCTGACTGTTCGTTCTTCGCGTGACTTTCGATAAGCAAAAGTGCTTCGTCAGAATTTGTGGCCTGAAGAGGCTGCAGCGCGTTAACGCCGACAACTCTCGAAGAATCACACCTGGCGATCGAATGATGGTTCAATTCGGAGAAACTTTTGGTGCTCAGCTGCACTTTTTCTCTTTTTGCCACATAATGCGGCTAAGCCGTGCCTAAAGTAAGTTTTGCGATTTTATGATTATTTCGGTTATAGCATTCATATTGGGTGTGTTCTAGAAAAACTAATATTTATGAGCGGAGCCTTTAACGGTCAATGGGATACCTAAGCATTCGAGTTTACCCTTGCGATCTCGGAGGAGATACGCTTTATACCAGTATGCATTTTTCAAGAGTGAACATCGCAGGAGTGGAGTACGTTGACGGCCCTGAAGTCGTGACGTCAGGCGACTTAGAAGCCGGTTTTCTGGAGACCCTACAACGCCTTGGACATCGCCCTGGTTTCTTGGAGTCATTAACGGGCGTGAAAGAGCGTCGATTCCTAGAAAGAGGCAGCAACCCTAGTGATTACGCGACCAAAGCGGCAGATCAACTTTTGAGACGTTTGGGGGTTTCGGCGAATTCCATCGATCTCATCATCAATACTTCTGTAAGTAAAGATTTTATCGAACCTTCGATAGCCTCGGTAGTCCACAATAACCTAGGATTGTCTCCTGCGTGCATGAATTTTGATGTTTCTAATGCCTGCCTCGCTTTTCTCAATGCGATGACGATTGCAGGAAATATGATCGAACGCGGCCAGATAGAATCGGCACTTATTGTCGATGGAGAGGATAGCCGTCTACCGGTCGAAACCACTGTTCAAAGCCTGGCAAACCCTATGTCAAATGAACAGTTATTTAGAGATAGTCTTGCCACGCTTACTATAGGATCGGGCGCGGCGGCGATGTTGCTTGTCCGAGGTGATTCAGACGATGAACTGCCTAGCATGATAGGTTCAGTGACGCTTTCGGCGACACATCACAATCACCTATGTCAAGGTTCACCCGAAAAAATGAAAACCGATTCAGGTGCGTTACTGCGCGCAGGAATCGACCTGTTCGGAAAAACGGTTGACCTTGCAGAACAAGAACTGGGCTGGACCAGTGAAGAAATTGACGAGTTGGTCATGCACCAAGTAGGTTCGGCCCATTCCAAATCAATTTTGAAGAGAATGAATGTACCGCCTGAAAAGACACATCTTATTTTCGAAAAATTCGGAAACATAGGGCCAGCTGCGATTCCGATAACACTCGCAAAATCAAATGAACTCGGACGTTTAAAACAAGACGACCGTATCGCTTTGATGGGAATAGGAAGTGGACTTAACTGCACTTTAATGGAGCTAAAATGGTAACTGAAGGAACTAAAACGTTAACCGAAGGACCTAACCAGGTAGCTAATGGAGTTGGAATGGCAAACAAGGTAGAGGCTAAATCCTGGCGAGAACTATACCCTTTCGAACCGAAGTTCATTGAAACGACAGGAGGCGCAAAAATGCATTATCTGGACGAAGGTCCCAAAGATGCGCCTGTTCTTTTTATGGTTCATGGAAACCCAACCTGGTCCTTTTACTACCGAAACTTAGTGCTTGCCTTTCGTGGCACATACCGCTGTGTGGTTCCCGATCATATCGGTTGTGGACTGTCCGACAAACCGCAAGATTACAACTATACACTCGAGCAACGCGTTGCCGACATTAGTAAACTTGCAAAACATTTAAACCTAGATAATATCACCATGGTCGTTCACGATTGGGGCGGCGCAATCGGGATGGGATTTGCAGTGAAAAACGCGGATAAAATAAAAAAGAACGTTGTGTTCAACACCGCAGCTTTCCTATCCGAACGCATACCGCTCTCCATCGCCGCATGCCGCTGGCCTGTAGTTGGCCCCTTCATGGTACGTGGCTTCAACGCTTTTGTTGTCGCGGCACAACACCGTACGGTTGTAGATAAAAATGTCCTAAATGGTGCGATCGGCGACGGATACGTTGCGCCTTATAACAATTGGGCGAACCGGGTCGCGATTCAGGGATTCGTAGATGATATTCCGATGAAAAGTTCACATCCGACACACTCCTTTCTAAAATCTATTGACGATAGCCTTGTTAAACTCCAAGGCAAGCCGATGTTACTAATCTGGGGTAATGATGATTTTTGTTTTAACGAAGATTTTCGAAAAGAATGGGAACGAAGATTCCCGAACGCCGAAATTCATTCGCTTGACGATGCAAGCCATTACGTTGTTGAAGAAAAGACCGAGGACATTATCGTCTGGATGCGTTCCTTCCTGGAAGAATGACACCTCATTTTCGTCGCTTCGCGTTTTTCTTATCGATAGCGACTTTAGTTCAATCTTGCGCCCTTCTTCAAATATCAAAAACGCATAGCTCTATTGGAACCTTCCTGTTCATGGAGTTAAAAATAAACGAAACAACATCCACGTATATCGACTTCGGAGGCGCACTGATTGTCGTCATTTTGTCGGCGATACTTGTAGTATTGACGCAATTAGACAGGAAGAAGTTACTCGTCTGGATTGCGATCCCGATAGTGATCTGGATGTGCATGTTCGCGCTTTCAACCTTTATGAACGGTGGAAGTTTTGGTTCACGTTTTGCACTATTTGCATACTCGGCTCGGATGGGCTTGCCCCTTGCTGTACTTGGTTTCTATCTCAATACGTCCGGTGTTGAATTATTCCTTAAATTTGTGATTGCTATTACGTTCATCACACACGGCATTGAGGCATGGACGGGGCACCCAGGATTCATTGATTATGTCTTTACTGGGATGAATACGATTTTCGGAGTCACGCTATCTGAGACACAAAGCACTAACCTTCTTCGAGCAGTCGGAATAATGGACATCCTTTGCGGCCTTGCGCTGCTGGGGACTCGATCGAAAAAGTTAGTATTATGGATGGCGTTCTGGGGCCTGATGACCGCGACGTTAAGGATTTTCGGATTCGGCTCGCAAAATTGGGGAGAACTTGCAATTAGGGTATCTCATTTTGCGCTTCCGATCGCCTTGTACTACTATTGGCGGCATCTGGTCGTTAAAAAATTGTCTCTTTCAAACGACTTTTCGTCTTCGTAGAAGCATGTACATGAACCTAAAAAAGATTCTATTTTTCAATCTAATTTTGACTTCGGTCGCTCTCAATCTTTTCGCCGAAGACAGGAATCCAAATGTTCGTGTTATTTGGGGGACGACCCCATCAACCAGCGCGGTCATTTCTGTTAGCGCCAAAAACGCCCGCCTTCACTTCGATACCCAACAGCATCCATCGTATCAATCGTATTCGAAAACAATCCAACCTTTTAGGACGGGCAAATATCGGGATGTATCATCTTGGCTATCGGTAGGCGATTCGGGAACGTCCGAAGCTAGCTATGCCCACTTTAAATTAGAAAATTTGAAAGCCTCGACTCCTTATTATTTCGTAATCGAGAGCCATTCTGGAATTTCTAAAAACTTCTATTTCGTGACCGCGCCAGAAGACGATCGACCTTTCAAACTCATTTACGGAGGCGATTCGAGAAGCGAC
>CALJNB010000035.1 GCA_937981985.1 uncultured bacterium | reverse complement strand
AGTGTGCAAGGGGATCATTAGGATGTTTGCGGACCCATTCAACAGGGAAATACCAAGAAATTTCCCGATATTTTGTCGACACTAGATATTGAAAACCGAGCTCACGAACGGACTCATTTCTATTTTCTAGAGCCTTCTGTTTAACTTCAATATTTCTTGCCCGCCCAAGGGTCAGACCACTACCCAAACATTTTCGATAGGCCGCCTTCGCGTCTTGGAGCGCACCAGAACGCCAGCTTAGATCTCCGAGTAGCTCATCGAGTTGTGCTGTTTGGGACAAGGACAGTTTTTCTTTCCGCAATTCGTTGATGATTTGAATCGCTTTCTCATTCTGATGCGAACGCGATAAAAAACGCGCAAAGTTGATTTTATAACCGATGTTCTTTGGGTCAAAAGCATTAATCTTTTCGTATACTTCAATTGCCTCCTTGATTCTTCCGCCACTCGAAAGTTCGGACGCTTGAACACGAAGGTCAGCGACTTTTCTCGCGCACACCTTCTGAAAAATACTGTTTCGATCGTATCGATATTCCACGACAGCAAGATCGTTTTGACTCAATTCTAGTCCGTCCAAAAACGCATTCCAATCGTTGACCAACTCCACTAAAGGTTTTCCATATGCTCCGGCGATATCGCCGTCAGGGTAAGCTGTTTTAAATTTTTCAATCCCGTACGAATCGATCAAAAACTTGAAGAAGGATCCCATCAATGTGTATACACGCCCCGAATATTGGGTCCAAAACCCCGACGCGCTTAGAAGTTCGTCGAGTGGCGGTGATTTTTTTAGTCGCCTTAATGCAGCACTCGCGAGGTGAGGATCGAGTTCTGGTGAATGCCAATCGGCGGCGGTTGCGGCGCCTTCAACGATTCCCATATTAATTCCAAGCACCCCGTATTTCGCACTGAGACGTAAAGGACCGTTTCCAAAAGGTTCGGTAAATACATGTGCCAACTCATGGGCCAACATGTGGTCGCCATATTTAGGCCACATAATGTGAATTTCGTGTAACCATAATTTGGCGACCTGAGTTCGACGCCCGCCGATAAGATCACCTTTCTGATTTCGACTTCCATAAATGAAACTTTTTACCTTCTTATTATGCAGGGCTACCGGATCGGTTTGAAAGAATTTTTGATGTTCTGCATATCGAAACTCATGGTCTTCAATGATGCGACCGATATCAGTCAGATAAGGTTCCCGGGCGGGATAATAAATTTGAAAATGTTCAGATTCTGCATAACCCCCTAAACGTTCCTCGATCGTGGTTCGATTGATATCTATGCCAAAGGTGTCTCTATAGAAATGACCCAGGATGGCGAAAAAGAGCAATGATCCGAAAAGTACTAAGCGTAAGCCTGTACGGCGCCTGAAAAAATAGATCCCGGAAATTATTGCGGCGAAAATGACGACTCCCAATATTCTAAAGTAGACTAAACTTGCGGGGATACTTAGAGCCTCGTCGTAGATAGAGCCCGAAAAATAGCCCATGAAAAGCTGGTGCCCTATGATTGGAGGCTGAAAAGCCAATAGCCAACCAAAATACAAAAAAGTAAACAGTGAGATACAAAAGCCGCCGATGATTCGGACCGCTTTCTTTGCCGAAAGGAGTGTAAGACAAAACGCAATCGAACTACCAAAAGCCACCGAAAACAGGGGAATAAATATCCAAAAAAGGACACCTACAAAAAGATCACAGTTTTGAACGAAGAACGCGTTTATGAGTAATATGAAAAAAGGCAAAACCAGCCCAAAAACATTCCGAGAAATACTTGGCAGAAGATCGAATATTTTGTAGCCGGTCGGTCGCAAAAACACAGACCATACGCCAGCGACAATACCAAAGAAAGCGGCGGATTCATATCCCAGTAAATTAAAGAGAGGAATGAAACAAAGTGCTATCCCCAACACTGCGAGGACTAAATAGTAGACTGCATGGGCGGTTATTTTCAAAACGTATCCAAACAAAAGGTTACCCTACACATCGATTTCGCAAAAAACCAAGGAACGACCCCTGGTTGCGATTTCTTTGCACAAAGCAGATTATCCAATAAACGGCCCGTCGAATGAACGCTTGCGACTGCCAAAATTTGGCGTTAGATTTCGAACTCCTTTACGAGCAGCAAACCGATGTTTAGATCACTAGTTTTTGTCGCTTTCACGCTTACGGTGACGGGCTGCAAAGTCGACACCAAGCCTCACAGTACTAACGAGATTCCGCCCCTTAAAACCAGTCACAAGACAGCCGGAGACGAAGCCCTTCTCAAAAGCCCGATAGAACCAATTGAAAAAGATCGTTGTGAATCAGGCGACGATGAATGCTTCGTGAAACGGCTCGGGACCGTCACCATCGGTACATTCAAAATCGGTGGAAAAATTCCCCCAATCATAAGGAGCCTTGGAAAGCCAAGTCTCAAAACCGAACGCGTGACCTGGGAGGCGACTGGAGATATCGCTGAAAACCGGAAATGGGCAAAAAAAGGCATTGCCATGTCGGTCGCTTCGCCGGATATGAAATCGGACCCTACTCGTATTCTTTCGATAACCGTGACCCTTCCAAGTACGTGGCAAACCGATCGTAGAATCGGAATCGGAGGCACGGTCGCTGACGTTCAAAAACAATATAACGACAGCATCTATCTCTACCCCCTTTAACAAAGAAACTAATACGATCGTCGCCGGGAGTATCTATGATGGAATCCTATTCAGCTTTGCGGATGGGAAGGTGAATAGAATCTTCGTGGGTGCAGCCGCCGAATAACCAGGAGCATTTTGGTACCTCAAACCACAGTCGACCGAAAATTTAACTTTTGGCAAAAATGGCTTACTTACGCCAACGTTATCGCAATTTTCGTCGGAATCGTCTCCGCTTTCGCCAACGAATCGATTATTTTATCAGCTTACAACGATTCGATGCGGGATGTGTTTTTCCAATCTAACGCCTTAGATCCCGCCACACTACAACTCAAGAATTGGTTGTTTGGCATTATTGGTGCCACCATCGTCGGGTTCCATATTCTCGCGGTTATGATTTCGGAAAACGCATTTAAGAACCGAGAACGATGGGCCTATTACGCGATCTCGTTCGGTCTAAGTTCTTGGTTCGCTATCGATAGCACCATTTCATTTTTATACGGCGCGATCTTCAATATCTTAATGATTAATATTGTGGCTTTCGCGGGGATCGCACTTCCGCTTGTGATGACCCACAAATACTTCTTTGGTGAACACAAATGAGTTGAAATACGTGTACGAAACCATTTTTTTGATAAAAAAAGACCGCCTATTTGGCGGCCTTCCTTAATGAATGCGGACGAGAGGAATCGAACCTCCACGGAGTTTAATCCACTAGATCCTTAGTCTAGCGCGTCTACCAGTTCCGCCACGTCCGCAAAACTGGATTTCGTCGAAACGAAGCCGGAGTATAGAAATCGAATCTTGATTGTCAAGATCTAATGAGCCTGCCCTAAAAAAAAGCAAAAAAGATAAGTTAATCGATGTAGTCACGGGTATTACGACGACGGTAGCCCAACTTCACATCGGAGTTCATCTCCTTACAGGGAACACAGAAGCGCGCCCACGGCATTATCTTCAAACGCCCGGTCTTGATCGGCTCTTCACACTCCTCACACATTCCAAACTCGTCCCGATTATTCGCAAGTCGCGATAACGCACTCTCTACTCGATCGAGTTCTTCGGCGTTCAACCGATTCTGGCGAGAAGTAATGACTTGATTCATCTCAGTATAAGGTTGGGTATCCTCATCCGGGACCTCAGAAGCATCGGCCCGATTGGGGTCGACTTTTCCATCCCCTTGGGTAAGTAACTCATCTAACCTTGCTTCAAGATGGGTTTTTATTTCGGCTAAAATTTCTTCATCTAAACCAAACATTTAAACTCTCTTTTCATTATCGAAGAGCTCGTAACGAGCACGTTCCAAACCTTCTGCGTTATGAATATCACGATCAAAATAGGGTAGAAAAACAATGGGTACATATCCAGGGATTTGTCCCCTTAATTCTTGCAGCGCGGAAAAATCTCTAGACTTTAAAAGTGCGTACTCTTTCGCGTTCTCCACGAGTTTTCGCGCGGTGGATTTTTTATCGCTAAACTCTTCATTGAGTCTGGCCGATATATTGACCAAAGGACGGTCCAACTCGTCGGCGTCTAAACCAAAATCATGAACACGATTGATGACAAATGCACCCACCGTATTTTTATCAGCGCCCAATTTATCGTAAAAAAACGCGGCCTCTTTTAACGTTAATGGGTCCGGAATCGATACAACAATGAAGGTACTTTCATCTGTAGAAAGCAATTCTCGAACCGCTTTCCCGCGTTCTTGTAATCCATCAAATAGCGTCGAAAAAGCACTCAGGAAAACCGCAAATTCATCCAATAACTGCGCGCCAGTTAACTTGCTTAATATTTTTACCACATAGGATGTTCCCATCGAAAAGACACCCATCCCTTTTTTACCGGCAAACACGGTGGGCTTATAAAGCCACTGCAGCGCACGGCTGTTGACAGCGTCACCAAGTCGATTCGGCGCATCAAGAAAATCCAAAGCATGGGTGGTCGGTGGCGTATCCAAGACAATCAAATCATACTCACCGCTTTCATAAAGTTGGTAGAGACGCTCTGATGCCGCATATTCTTGAGTCCCAGCTAAACTTGTCGAAAAGTATTTATAGATCCGATTATTAAGAATCTCATCTCGAGTTTCATCTGGAGCGTAAGTTTGGACGACCTCATCAAAGCACGCCTTCATGTCCAACATCATCGCCCAGAGCTCCCCCGCCATTTCCAGCTCAACTTTTTGGGCTGTGCCCGTAAAGGATTCCAAGCCTAATGCGTTTGCTAAACGTTTAGCCGGGTCTATCGTAAGAACGATCACCCTCCGACCTCGCCTGGCTTCCTGCAGCGCAATAACCGCGCTGGTAGTCGTCTTTCCGACTCCGCCCGAGCCTACACAAATAACGACCTTTTTTTTGGCAACCAGGTCAGCCAACTTTCTATTCATTGTTCATCCGATGAAAGTTGTTTTTGCATTCTTTGCGAAATATCTTCAAGTTGGCCTTGATTATTAACACCCTCGAAAAAGTAAGGAATCGAAATACGACGACGCTTTATTTTTTCTTTTAGTAAATCTAAATACTTATTTTGGAGGTCCAAGCGAGACTTTCGGAAACGCGCGGCCAGCAAAAGAGAATCTGTTATAGAATCTGCTTTGGCGGAGTCGCCTTCCAAAATGTTTCCTTCATCTGCACTAAAAGGATTTTCAAGAACCCGGTTCATAAAAATGTAGTCCACTGAAATATTAAGCTCACCCAAACTTTCTAGCAACATTTGAGACTCATTAATCGGTAGGTCTTCTAATAACGTCACAATATTAATGGACGTCATGTTCGAATCTTCGAGCAGCTCTTTCATTCGCTCGGCCTCTTCAAACATGTGACCGCTATCTATGATTGAAGTCACCACGCTGGGGATCTTCAACAAGAAGATACCATGGCCGGTGGCAGGAGCGTCAACCACAACGATATCCCACTTTAGCTCACCGCCCTTTTTTTCAACCGCTGCATGATAGTAAGCCTTACCCAATAAAACGAGTTCGCTTATTCCAGGAATGGCGTTCAAAAAGGATTGGACAATTTTATTTTCAAACACCGCCCTATAGATAATTTTGATCTTGAGGGTCATTAACGCGTATTCGCGCAATGCTGATGCCGGCGTACTATTCACGCAAAACAGATTCGGTCCCAACTCTACCAACTCCTCGCCAATCGGATTTCGATCAAAAATTTCACCGATGCGATCCTTCGCATTGATCTGCATTAAAAGCGTTTTCATCCCTCTTTGAGCACAACTCATCGCAAATGCAGTCGCAATGGTTGTCTTTCCGACACCGCCTTTGCCGCTAAACAAAACGAGCCGTTTTTCGTAGAGATTCAAATGAGCACCATTTCGTAAAACATAAAAAACCAATGGAAATAGGAACGCCTAACCATAAAATTGTTATGCTTCCTATGTGCGAATTTGCGCTGCATAGCAGTCAGGAGACGTGCATTATCATATTCGGCAATATTCGGAAACGCCGCGTTCCAATATGGTCTTTTAGATAATATCAGAAATTATTTGTTGCAGTTCAGGGACAATATTTTCGTCAAACCAGTGATTTTTTGTAAACCAAAACGATTTCTCGGGAGGGACGCGGCAACACAAAAAGCTTGTCCGATTTTACCTACATTATCCTTCGAAAGACGCCCGGAATGGGTCGGTTTTAGCGACGAAAGTGACCGCTCGCCGAAAACCCAATTTCTCCCATAAAAAGGGCACCTTATGCTTGCTTAAGTAGGTACGAAATTGTACCTTTTTGTCGTTATAATGATCTAAATATTTTTGCACATTTAGTTATTAATTTTCAACCTTGAAGGCGCCCTTAGATGACTGATAAACCCAATATCATTCCAATAAATATCGAAGACGAAATTCGTAATTCTTACTTAGATTACGCGATGAGTGTCATCATCGGTCGAGCACTTCCAGATGTAAGAGATGGGCTCAAACCCGTTCATCGTCGTATCTTATACGCGCAACACGAACTTGGAAATCGGTGGAATGCAGCACACAAGAAATCGGCTCGTGTGGTTGGTGATGTTATTGGTAAGTACCACCCCCATGGTGATAGCGCCGTTTACGACGCACTTGTTCGTCTGGCACAACCCTGGAACATGCGCCAGCCTCTCATCGATGGCCAAGGCAATTTCGGTTCAGTGGATGGCGATTCAGCAGCTGCCATGCGTTATACCGAAGTTCGTATGTCTAAGATCACCCAAGAGTTCTTGGGCGATATTAATAAAAACACGGTAGCGTGGGGGCCTAATTACGATGACTCGTTAAAAGAACCCTTGGTACTTCCTACTAAAGTCCCCAACCTTCTTATCAATGGCTCTTCCGGAATCGCGGTTGGTATGTCGACCAACATCCCGCCCCACAATCCAACAGAAGTTATCGACGCGGTTATCTCTCTTATAGATAACCCACAAATCGATATTCTTGATTTGATGAAAATCATCCCCGGACCCGATTTTCCCACAGCCGGAAAAATTTACGGAGCGATGGGAATCAAAAAAGCGTACACAACAGGACGAGGTATCGTCAAAATGCGTGCGAAGATGGAAGTCGAAGCCGATGCTAAAGGTCGCCTGAAAATTGTAGTCACCGAACTCCCATTTCAGGTAAACAAAGCGCGTTTGATCGAAAAAATTGCCGATCTCGTACGCGACAAACGTCTAGAGGGTATTCGAGATTTGCGCGATGAGTCCGACCGCGACGGCATGCGTATGGTGATTGAACTTAAAAAAGACACGGTCCCTGAAATCATCATCAATAACCTCTACAAGATGACCGCGATGCAATCCTCGTTCGGCATTATTATGCTGGCGATTGTAAACGGCCAACCTAAGGTAATGAACCTCAAAGAAGTCCTAGAACATTTCGTAGACTTCAGACGCGATGTGGTTACAAGACGAACGGTTTTCGAACTCGATCAAGCGCTGGCTAGGGCCCACGTTTTAGAAGGCTTCAAAATTGCGCTTGATAATCTTGATGCCGTGATTGCACTCATTCGTGCGTCTAAAACACCTACGGCTGCAAAAGAAGGCTTGATTTCTAATTTCGCACTCAGCGCCATCCAAGCCCAAGCCATTCTGGAAATGAGACTCCAAAAGTTAACGGGCCTTGAACGTGATAAAATCATGGCTGAGTTAACCGAAATACAAACAGAAATTGCAAGATTACGCGGCATCTTAGCCGACGACGGAACGATGATGCGCGTGATTAAAGATGAGCTCGTTGAAATGCGTGCACTATACCCTTCCGAACGTTTGACTGAAATCATCCACGATGTCACCGAAATCGGGATGGAAGATCTCATCGAAGAAGAAACCATGGTGGTCACAATAACCCACCAAGGTTACGTAAAACGAACGCCAGCTGCCGACTATCGCGCACAAAAACGCGGCGGAAAAGGACGCCGCGGAATGGGAACCAAAGAAGAAGATTTCGTCGAAGAAATGTTTGTCGCGTCAACCCATACCGCGATCCTCGTATTTACCTCCAAAGGAAAAGTTTATAAGCGAAAAGTTTACGAATTGCCGTTGGGAAGCCCAACGACTAAAGGAAAACCTTTCGTTCAAATTCTCCCTTTTGCCGAAGATGAAAAAGTACGCGCCGTACTGCAAATTAGCGAATTCGACGAGGCGGAAACCTATATCGTTACCGCCACCAAAAACGGTGTCGTTAAACGTACCGAACTCATCCAATACCAAAACGTTAACAAATCCGGCATCATCGCGCTCAAATTAAAAGAAGGCGACGAACTAGACACCGTCAAACTCAGCCGCACGGGTGATTGGATTTTCCTGGCCAGTCGGACCGGTCAATCTATCCGCTTTGAACAATCTAAGGCGAGAGCCATGGGCCGTACTTCAGCGGGTGTTTTCGGCATGCGATTTAAATCCGACACCGATACCTTAGCCAGCATGGATGTGATTCCTAGCGATTTCCTTCCTGAGATGAAGCTCCTTACCATTACGTCCAATGGTTATGGAAAGCGTACCGATATCGACGAATATTCAGTTCAAGGACGTGGCGGCACAGGAAACATAACCATCAAAACAACCGATCGAAACGGCGAAGTGGTTAGCGCGCGTTTGGTTGGACCCAACGATGAAGTCATGCTCATTACCGATCACGGGCAGATTATTCGTACGCGCGTTGCTGAAATTTCAGTAATTGGACGAAATACTCAGGGCGTTCGCATCATGAATACAGACGACAATGAAAAAATTGTCAGTGTTGCCCGAATCAAAGCAGAAGATCTCGAAAGAGAGACCGCTGAAACAGAAGCCTATGTAGACGGTGATCTCGAAATCGCCGGTCCTAACGACGCGACTTTGGATATGGATCGGTCTGAAGAAGAATAAGAAACCTGACTGCTTCTAAATCTTCCTCTTCGTAGAAATACGAGGGGATTTTTTTGTTTTAACGTCCCATGATAAGAGAAGGGACAACATCAACCAGATGCGCGCGAACTGCCTCCAGTGGCTGTAGATCTGTTCCTAAAGAAAAATCGTTAAGTTCGCGTTGAGAAGCGAGCGCGTAACGAACGATAAGAAAGATCCCACTTTGAATTCCAAAAGAGGCTTGGGAAAGATCGATATTCAGTGCGGCCGATACGGTCTCACTGGCTGTTTTTAAAATGGGATCTGCATGTTCGCTTCGAATCGCCGAGGGCAAACCCTGATCTTGAATCGTACGTGTTAATAGCCGTAATGATGTCTTATGTGCCAAACCGAAATCGAAACTATGAATCACTGCGTGTTCTAAAAAAGTACGCGGTTCTTCGTCCAAAAATTCAGCTAAACCTTCAAGGACTTGACCGAGTTCTTCGTACATTGCCGCGACACAGGCTTGGTAAAGACGCTCTTTGGTTCCGAAATGATGTTGAATTGTACCGATGCTTAGACCCGAAGCTTTGGCGATCGTTCGAAACGACGCCCCATGAAAACCTTGATCGGCAAAAAGTTCAGTGGACGCAATAAGGATCTTATTGGCTGTAATTTCCGGTTGGGCGTTTTTAGGACGTCCTCTCATGAGATTCACCTGGTAGTAATGAACAAGAGAAGATTGTTAAATAGAATACTGGGATTAAGCAATCCTTTGGACCGCGGTTGCTCAAAACTTGCGCTAATTGGGACCGTAATCTTTTTTTTCCGGGCCGCGCACCACCTTTAAACGACGTCTAGCTCTCCAGAGTCTAAAACGGGTCTTTAAATCTCTGGGACTCAAAAAGTTTCCGGCAATGAGAATACCGCAGACCATTCCCGCAAAATCCAGACCGATTCTGACGTATTGTCCGCTGATAGCTGACATCACCACGCCAAACCCCACACATGCGGCCAACATGATTTTGCCCGTTAAAGGAAAGGTAAAAATATAAATGGTTTCATTCCATTTATCCCAACAAAAAGCGGCGATCAGACCCATGACGGCCGCGTGAAAACCCTGAACCGGTGCCGCTATTCCGATGAGAGCATCCCACCCAACCACAATCCATCCCCCCAGGATTACTGAGGATATCAGTATAAGCCACCATCGTTTTAGACCCAGCGTTTTTTCTAAATGAGCCCCAAACATCCACATCGCAAAACCAACGAATAGGATTTCGATAAAACCGTGATGATTAACACTATAAAGAAAAACATTCCAAAAACGTCCTTCTTTGACGGAGTCAAAAGTCAGACGCATATTTAGGTCAGCAAAAGAACGCAGTGGTTCGAAAAGAACAGTTGCCAGCCAAAAAACGAAAAAGAAGATCGAAAGACCGATTACAGTTTTCGTTACCGGCGGCCATTGCAACTGCATTTGTGAACGTTGTTCCATTCCCAGATTAAAGCAGTCCCTTTCCGACATCGCAAGTTCACATCTACAAAGTATTAAATTTCGTATAAGGTGGCACAATGAGACGTCAGAATTTTGGAACAAAGAGTCGAAAACCTGTTGTGTTGGGAATCGTCCTCGGACTTTTTCTATCCTTTATCTATTGTGGGAATGATCTTTTTCTTCAATTTGAATCTCCAAAACCAAGTCAGTCGTTTGGAACAACAGGTTCTGGACATATTCAAAACGCAAAACGCCTTCCCACCAATGGTCCAAATTTTGAAACCTACTCCCGTTTCGGTGCCGCGTTAGGACGTAACTCCGTCCACCAAAAAGTCCGAAAGGTGGTCCTTGAAAGTTACGCTAATATCTACAAAACGAATAACGAACTTCGTTTCGTATACGGCGAAACGGGATGGCCTTGGGGTGGCGATTTTTATCCGCACAAAACCCATAAAAATGGAATGTCGGTGGACTTCATGGTTCCTGTTCTAAAAAAGGGAAAACCCGACACCCTGCCCCACGCTTTTTGGGAGGCATGGGCCTATAAACTCGAATTCGATAAAGAGGGAAAACTCGAAGATTATGTAATCGACTTCGATGCCATCGTCATTCATCTCAACGCATTGGCAAAAAGTGCGGAACAAAATGGCCTTCAAATTAGACGTGTGATCTTTGCGCCTGATCTTCAAAAAACACTAAAAAAAGCCAAAGGTGGAAAAGCCCTTCTACGAAAATTAAATTTTTCGAAAGGAGAATCCTGGGTAAGACACGATGACCATTATCATGTCGATTTTAAATGAAAATAGATTCCCAAGATCGTAGCCCTACCGCGTTCGCCCAATTTTTAAGGGAAATATTACGGATATTAGCAAAGAACACCAACCATCACATGTAAGAATGCAAAACTTACATGTAAAACATTTAATATCTTACATGTAATAATTTAGAGTCCGTCTCATGAATGTTAAATCTTCCGCATATTTCACACAAGATGCTTGTTCATCACCAACACCTCATCCCCCCTATCTATGAGTGTTGTAACTGGCTTCCAGCCCAAGCGCTTATACAGCCCGCCGTCAAGCTGTTCTGTCGTCAGATGCAAGGTAGAGATATTCCTATCGATCGCAGCCTGTTCGATCTCCCTGACTAAGGTCGAAGCAACCCCTGCGCCTCTGGCGGGTTCATCGACATAGACACTGCCTAACCAATACGGCGTTTTCGGGAAATGTTCGTACAATTCATGCAGCTTTAACGATGCTACGCCCACAACCTGTTTATCATCGAAGGCTACTAAAACATGGGGCAAGAATTCATTATTACTGAGCTTTGCACGCAGGGAACTTATCGCTTTCTCAAGCGTATTAGTCGGGTCGGGATTAAGGTGTGACCATTCGTTGAACCACCATGTCACCACGGTTGAAATGAGCTGTGGGTGTTTGTTGAGATTTTCGATGTTCATAATGAAAAAAATAAAGTGAGTCGTAGCTCTTTGTGAATGCGTTCGCCATTGTTTTTCGAGCTGATCGGTTCGTCGCACTTTTTGGAGATAAAGATAAAACCACGCAACAGCAATACCCATGTCCCGAAAAGGGGATTACAGGGCTAGTGCTTCCTAACCATAAAGTCCTCCAAACAACCGATTAGAAGAGAAAGTTATGAAAAAATTATGTATTACAACCGTTCTATTTATTACCTTTTTAACATCCTGCGGCGACACATTCGAAGCACGAACCTACGAAGATGAAGGAATGGCTATCCTTCATAAGAGGAACGCTTTCGTCGAATTTGAAGAAGGACACCCATCAACAATAAATCTGGAAAGCGATGAGGAACTTTCAATAACAATTGAGGTTGCGGAATGTAACCAAATCGTGGAGTCCGAATGTACGGCGACGCGGGAAGGAAACATCATTTCAATCCATTCGTCGGCAACGAATCTGATCCAAACAGGCGGTTATGGACTTAGATCCACAGGTTGCACTACTCATGAAATAACCTGTGATCTTGAACCTCTTCCTGAAGGAAACTATGAAATGGAATACGCAGGCGAGACCATCGACTTTTCAATTCCAAATACCGAGACTGCGATGGTCGGATCCTACTAACCTTGCGCGTCAAAATTCATTAAAACGTCGTGGGATCCCACGTTATGGGATTTGAAGATTTGGTTACACTTCGTTCAACTGAACGCATGCATCTCATTGAGTAGTGGCCATCCAATTACTTATAATGACCCGATGGAAGGCCTAACAGGAAAGGCAATTTCAGATCAGAGACGCGACGTTGAATATCTTAACAGATTCAGCTATCGGAGAGGATAATAAAAAAACGAACGATCGTTTTAAGCTCAAGGTCTCAAGATTGGAATTAGCAATGATTAAAAAGGTAAAAATAGCGATAGTGTTAGTATTAGTGACCGCAGGTTGCGGTTCAGATATCAGCACGGACAATGATAACGAAACAAAAGAGATCGGCGGAAAGGGTGATTTCAGCGATAATATTGTGTGCGACATCACCAACAAAAGCGGAAGACCTTTTGACGCGGCCCAGCTTCGTGACCAAGCGATGGCATTTGGGTTACGCGGTGGGACTTGTCCCACAGATATTAACGAATTGATAAAAAAAATTCAGTCATCTGATGACTGTACAAGTGATGTGTCCACCGGGATCATCTCTGAAAACGCTATGATTAAAGAAAAGATAGAGGGAAACACCTATCGATTGGTCATGGCCAAAGGTTGTGTCCCGGATATCGTTGGCAGAAGCGAACATGATCGGCATAAACTTATGTTTTCAGTAAATGACATTACACCTAAGGTCGCTAATCCGTCCAAAGACCCTAAAGATTGGAATATCCCTCTAATGGGATTTAAAATGATGGCCCTTGATGAAGAGAATCGAGCGTACAATTTTTATCAACACGTGGAGGGCGATAGGTACGAATTTTTTGGCGATTCAAAGGATTTCGTAAAAGGCGAAGGCGGAACCTGTGGTGAATGTCACACCTCAGGTGCGGGGATCATGATTGAAAGCAATGAACCTTACCTGCATTGGTATAAGAGGGGAGACGACCGAATGCCGGGCGCTGAAGAGATTAACTTAACTCACGAAGCCTTCGGTTTTATCACCAACCCCATTTCCATAGAAGAGTACGTCAAAAATTCTAATGACGCCATTTTGGCCCAACGGATTGAAACCGCGGTCTTAGAGAACGATATTAAAACCTTATTCAGGCCGGTTCTTTGTTCAACCGAAGTCGCGATCGATGCTTTTGAAGACTTTAGTGGCGCCAAGAATAAGTTCAACCTTGGCTTTGATATCGATATTCCACATAATTTTTTCATGGACCCTTTCGTTTCGAACCAAGGAGAAGCGATCGAAATAGAACAGCAAATCTATAGAAATGCGGTCATAGCGTCAGGTCAGTTCATCGAAGGTTATGATCGATCCGAAGGGCAATTTGATCGCGTCAGAGGAATTGATCAGAACGACACCTTTTACCGGGGAGCATTTATACAACGCGCACCTTCGGATAATGCCTATACGAACGCTTTGTCCGATATGTTCCATTCATCCCTAATTTTCGATTTATTGAATGTTGATTTCACTCAGCCCGTTTTTTCTGAGGGCCGATGCAGCCTACTTGAACTTCTACCTACCGATGTCGATATCACTTCTCTAACTCCTGAGTTTGAACTCGGAGGCGTAAACCAGACCGTGAGGACAGAGGTAGTAGCCGGTTTTAAGAAAAACCTTGAGGCGGCATCATCGAAAAACCCAGCTGCGGCTGAGATGTTAAAGATCTTCGCCCTATCGAGCAATGATACTTTTGATAGGCGACGCGACTTCAAAAGAGCTTGCGAGGAACGGGCCGAAGACGAACCCGAAGCATTTATGGCCGACATCATGCGAGTTTTATCCTATCAACGAAACGAAGCGCGAAAACTTAAAACCATCAGCCATCCAAGTAAACTTCCCAAAGATGAACTAAACGAAACATCGCCCATCGCCCTTGATCCGGAAAACTGTAAACTCCCCTAATCACTGTAGAATCTTAATCTCAATCCACGAATAGCTTCACTAAAAAACGCCCCAAAGAATCACAAGAGCAGTGATCTCTGGAATGGAGAACACCGTTTAAACGTGGCTTCGTTAAACGAAAAACGACGCAAACAACAGGTGACGTGGGCTTTGGAGACGCAAATGAAAGTGACGCGCTTCAAAGCGACATGGGTGAAAGCGACACGGGCAAAGACAATCTCGAAGAGCCGCCCGAATTTATCAACGAACCGGGCCAAGATGCGCGTTTTAAACAGCTCACAGGTTTAGATACTCTTTGTGCGTTAACGACCGATGATGAGCTCCAATGTTGGGGCGACAATTCGAAGGGTCAGGCGGTGCCGCCCGAGGGAAGGTTTACCGATGTCCGTGTCGGTGCCAATTTTGGATGCGCGATTGGGATGGATTCATCTATTTCTTGTTGGGGTGATGAAACGATTTTGGCCGAGATCAATTCGAAAATTTCGGAATGGTCGGTACGTAAAATTGCTGTGAACTCTTTCGATGTTTGCGCAATCACGATGGCTGGGACCATCCAATGTGTTGGAGACGAAAGAACCTTTAGCGCCGGAAACGAACCCGCAGGTAATAACTGGGAGTATCTGGATATTAGCGACACGCAAGCGTGTGCGATCGATAACAACGCGCTGATGAATTGTTGGGGACGCATTGCTGAAGAGGAACTTCCCTTCATTGTTGAAGGTGTCAAAGATGTAAAGTTAACCGCAAATAAAATTAACGTTTTGTACAACGAGTTCAATTTTAATAACCAGACTCCAGACTTACTCTTTGAGACGATCTCCGCAAGCCCGACCAATGTGGTCTATCTGGATAAAAACAAGGGGGTTTTCCAAGGTCTTAGTCCCGAAGGATATAATAATAATAAAGCGCGTTATAAGTTTGGGCCTGAAGAGAATCTTCGCTCTTTGGTTGTATTTAGAAGCGACGGTCTCCCTAACGCAAAGGTATGCGGACTAACAGAACCCGGACAATTTAAATGCATCGAAGCGAATATGTTTCGTGAAATCACCAACACCGGCGAGTATCTTGAGGAGGCGTTAAAGCTTTGTAACGAAACCCCCATTGCTGTAGCGCAATCGACACCAATCCAACTCAAGCCCTCAGATAAAATCTACATCAGATTTAGTCCGGATTCGTTTCTTGGCATGGGGCCGTTGGAAGCAGGAGAGATGGTTATCGCATCTGAGAAAATACACGGGGTTTCCGATTCCGGACGTTTTAATGAGGGCGTTCTTCGAATTCAATACTTTTCGACATACACTTCAAAGCAAACGAGCTTAGCTAGCGTTTTTAAACTGGATCCCGATTCTCCTTTTTATACTGGCACATACTTTGGCGCTAATTTTACTGAAGATGAAGAGAGTAAAATAGGTTGTATCACTCTTGAAAACAACGATCAGAAAACGATGAATCTAAACATCACATTTGAGTTCGCGACCTTTGAGTAATTTTAGCGAAGCATGATCGTCAAACCTATCTGGTGACGTGAAAAGTTCACTAAAATGTTTGGGTCCCAAACTATCCAAGAAAGTTCGTTGTATTTTTTCATGATGAAGTACAAAACCTATCGCTGAACCTGAGATCGATTGAGTCGTTGACCGATCTCCCAAGATCCACCTATGGGTCTCTCGCTTCAACTAAGAAAACGACGTTATCGCCTCCTCTATTTTTTCAGGAAGATCAGAAGCGGCGAAATAAAGCGATCGAATGCTTCAATATGAGGAAGGTGGCCGACCCCATCAAGTTCCACCAATTTTGACTTGGCGATTCGTTTCTTCGTGTCTCTGCCAAGTTTTTTGTAGAGCCCCATCGTTTTCCCAACTTTTTTTGAAACCAAACCTTTCCCCGGGGCAGTACGATCTCGGGTTCCGATGATAAGGAGTGTCGGAGAAGAGATGTTTTTGAACTCATATACGACAGGCTGGGTCATAATCATGTCGTATGTCAAAGCCGAGTTCCACGCGATCCTTTTGTAATCCGAACTCAATGTCCATCCCGCCAATAAATTTACCCATTGGTCATATTCAGGCTTCCATTGGTTATCATAATAAAACTCCTTTTGATATTTCTTAATTCCGTTATAGCTCTTTTTTAGTTCTTTTTTATACCACCACTCAATAGGTCTATAAGGGACTTTCACTTTCCAATCTTCGAGCCCTATAGGATTTTCCAGAATAAGTTTTGAAGTTGTTTTTGGGTACATGAGGGCAAAACGTGTCGCTAACATCCCGCCCATCGAATGCCCCAAGATCGCGCTTCGTTTTATCTTCAACGCATCGAGCAAACTTTTCGTATTCAGAGCAAGTTGTTGAAAAGTATAATTGAAATGTTGCGGTTTAGACGACTTTCCAAATCCAATTTGGTCGGGAACGATGACGCGATATCCGTGCTTTGTTAAAGCGTTGATTGTCGTTTTCCAATAGGCGCCATTAAAATTTTTCCCATGAAAAAGTACGATATTTTTTCCGTTATACTCTTTAGGCATGACATCCATATACGCCATACTCAAAACCTGATTTTGTATATTTAGGGTCATCTTAGAAACAGGATGGGGATACTTATAATTTGTTAGCTCAAGATCCAAAGCTCGTAATTTCGATTCCTGAGCGAATGATTCTGGCGCCCAAATAAGACAGAACACTAAAAGAGTAAGAGAATATAATTTCTGATGCATTGTTCATCCTATTAAAAGTACCCAGTAAACCGGACCAACGATTTTGTCATCCTGTTTTTTGCTAGTAGCGATTCCCCAAATACACCCCTGAGACGCATTCTGCGAATGCGGTTGTGAAAGCGTCATCCAAAATGCGTTACCGACAGTTCGAAAACGAACCGATTAGATCTGTATGGTTCAACTACGATTGTTATCACTCTTGTATAGTTGTGTTTGTTCGCGTTATCTACACCATGTGAAGCTGGGACCGATGTTTTTGTCTACCAAGTGAAATTTGAATAAAGTGCCGTAGTGATGGTTCCGACATTAAGAAAAACACGATTCATAACTTCATCAAAAATTTTTTAAGGAAACGTAATGATAGAACGTATTGGAACAGGCGTACGAGCCAGCAAAATTGTTAAGCATAATGGCACCATTTATCTTTGCGGCCAAGTCTGTGAAAATCCCGCAGATGATATAACCGGTCAGACACAAACAACACTAGCCAAGGTCGACGCCCTACTCGAACAAGCGGGCAGTAGTCGCGAACACCTGCTATCGGCGACTATCTATCTGAAAACCATGGATGACTTTGCTGCGATGAATGAAGTGTGGAACGCTTGGGTACCGGAAGGTTTCGCACCTGCGCGCGCATGCGTACGCGCGGATATGGCCAGAGATACCTTATTATTCGAAATCTCGGTTATTGCCGCTGAGAAATAGGTCGGCTCAAAAGAAAACTATGAATCTCTTTTTCTCTTTTGGTTTCATAGTTTTAAAGAGACGACCAATAAAGATCGCGCCCTAAAACTAAATCGCCTTGTTTGAAAAACAACATCAGCATTTCTAACTTTAAACAATGTTTGTTCGCATCGGTTCGTGGTGGTACTTGTTGCCTAAGAACGACCTTCATCCCTTTTGCGACTCAGGCCACATCCATGTTTAATCCAAATTATACCGCATCTCACTGGCTCACATCAGGCGGCGATACGCGGTTGGAAATCCTAGATAGCGGGCTGTCCAAGTACCGCGTGTCTAACGAAATCCGAAACACCATTCCCTTTGGTTCCTGCACCGCTTCCAATCCTGATGAGCGGGGGATGCGTGTTGTTGAAAGGATCATGGCCCGGCTCAAAGAGGGAGAATCTGCAGAGAGCCTCGCTGAGGAAATGCGCCAGCAGTTTAGTGAGCTTTTTGAGATGCCACAAAGTTCACGCATGGTTTTTTCTCCTTCAGGAACAGACGTGATTTATGTGCTGAACGCGATTTTGGCAAAACGTCATGAAAAGATTCACCATATCGTCGTCGGAGCATCCGAGCTAGGTAGCGGAACCATTGCCGCCAGCGGCGCCGAATCGTTCACGACGACCACTGCTTTAGAACCCAACAAAGAAGGCGGGATGCCAAGTATCGCCGATAGAATCACAATCGAACCGGTATATCTTCGGCTCGCAACCGGCACACGCCGCGCTACAACCGATGTCGATGCAGATGTTGAACGCAGGATTAAGGCAGCCCAATCGAGTGGGAAGCATGTTGTGATCCACCTTGTAGTGCACAGCAAAACCGGTTTGCGGGCACCATCGCTGGAATTAGCAAAGCGTTGGCCAGACGTCACATTCATGGTTGATGCCGCACAAGGACGCCTAGCACCGAGAGATATTAGAAGTGCGTTATCGTTCGGCTTCACCGTTCTCTTCACGGGTTCAAAATTCTATAGCGGGCCGCCCTTCTCTGGTGCGCTCATTTTACCCCAAAATTTATCAGCAGATCCCGGAGCCTTGCCCGGGGGTCTAACCTCTTGGTTTTCAAAAGCAGATTTACCAACAGATTGGGTGCAAGCTCGGGCCAGTCTTCCAACCCAATCTAACCCCGGCCTGGTGATGCGTTGGGCTGTGGCGATGAACGAAATTCAAATCTTCCATCAGATCTTGCCTCGAAAAAGGGCTGGCGTATATCATACTTTTGCAGGTGGCTTTCATGGTGTATTCGGTGTCAATCCACACGTAGAAATTGATCGACCCATTCCACCTGTTCACCAATTGGTAACCGTACTTGGTGCTTATCCAACCGTTTTTGGTTTTTCTGTGAGTGATGAAAACGGTGTACTGCAGGCCCCAGAATTGAAAAAGCTTCATATGTTACTCGACACTTCATTTGACCAACATCCGATCTGCTTTCATTTAGGCCAGCCTGTGAAACTTGGGCCACCTAAATCGACAGAACTCACCCTACTACGCGTCGCGCTAGGCGCGCGTTTAGTCACAAAACTCGCCTCGGTTGAAGACTGTGGTTATGGCTGGTTTCATGAACATTTTTCAGCCTTATCTGCCAAACTCTCTTGGCTTATCGAAACCGGAAAACACCGATGAATCTTCAAAAGGTTTTAACACAGATAAGAGCCCATGGTTTACCCAACGACAAGAGTATATTGCTGCACGACCTCGCCGGTCTGCGTGCTCGCCTAGCAGAGCTCAAAAAGGCTTTCCCGGAAGATACCCTGCATGCCATCGCTATCAAAGCCAATCCACTTGTGGAGGTTTTGCGAAGTATTGTGGATGAAGGTTTTGGTCTTGAGGCTGCAAGTTGGGAAGAGGTTCAACTGGCACTGGCCGCCGGCTGCCCACCTAAAAACATCGTCTTTGATTCTCCGGCCAAAACAGACGACGAAATAAAGCAGGCCCTCAAACAACACATAACGCTAAATGTGGATCACGAAGAAGAGCTGGTGCGCTTGGCAGATCTAGGCGCAACTCGCGCCAGTCGAATTGGTTTACGCGTGAATCCACAACTTGGTGAAGGCAGTATCGCGTTCACAAGCACGGTGGGTAAAACCAGCAAGTTTGGCGTGCCGTTGGCATCGGCTCCAGAACTTTTTAAAAGGTTTCCTTTTCTTTCCGGTCTACATGTCCACACTGGAAGTCAGGGTTGTGGTCTTGCATTGTTGAAGGACGCAGCGTTTGCGGTTGGTAAGATGGCCGTTGAGCTGAAGTGTGAGTTCTTGGACATCGGTGGCGGGATCCCGGTTCGCTACACCGATGCCGATACCAACATTCCCTCTTATGCCGACTGGGCTGACGCGCTTCGAGAAATGCCGGGCTGGGGTACCATTTCTCTTATTACCGAAGTGGGTCGGTCTGTTCATTCAAGCTTAGGCGTTGCGATTTCGCGCATTGAAGGCGTAAAGGAAGTCAATGGCCAGAACACGGTGATCATCCATCTCGGTGCTGATTTCTTACTTCGTCGCGTGTATCAGGCAAGCCATTGGGACCATGAATTTGTCGTTTTGAACCCTGATGGTTCTGAAAAGCAGGACACGATGGTACCCACACAAATTGCAGGTCCGCTCTGCTTTGCTGGGGATATCCTAGCAAGGCAACGTGCGTTGAGTGCTGCAAAAGCCGGCGACTTGCTTCTTATTAGAGATGTAGGCGCGTACACCTTGTCGATGTGGTCACGCCATTGCAGTCGGGGCCTTCCGCCGACATTTGGAGTCGACGGTGAGAAAGTTCGAGTTCTACATCGTGGCGAAGTACCTAGCGATGTGGTGTCGTTTTGGTCAAACCGAAAAGCAACAGATAACGCAAATTTGTAGTGGGACCAGACACGCGTCGTCTAGCACGACTTTTAAAACCAGACCACGTATGTTATTTCCTCAGGTTCAGGAGGAACCAAATATGTATTCCCTTTTAATTGCGTTCTCGTTTGTCTCAATTGTATTCTCGTTTCTTTGCTCGGTTTGGGAAGCTGTTTTACTAAGTATCACACCTTCGTACACGCAGATGAAACTTCAAGATGGAGACCCTCTCGGCGAGACCTTACAATCCTTCAAGGAAAATATAGATAGACCTCTGGCCGCTATTTTGACACTCAATACGATCGCGCATACCGTTGGGGCTATCGGCGTAGGTGCACAGGCCACCAAGATTTGGGGGGCCTCAATTGTCGCTACGGCTATCGTCCCAGTGGTTATGACTTTGGCGATTCTTATTCTGTCTGAAATCATTCCTAAAACCATAGGGGCCAACTACTGGAAAGAACTTTCAGGTTTCACAGTACGCAGCCTAAAATTTGTGATGTTGATTCTTGCGCCTTTGGTATTCATTAGTCAAATCATCACAAAAGCGCTGAAGAAGGATAAAAACGCATCGGTTCTGAGTCGTGCGGACTTTGGTGCGATGGCCGAACTGGGTTCCCAACAAGGTGTATTTGATGAAGGAGAGTCTAATATTCTGCGTAATCTCCTACGTTTTAGGACTATCGTTGCAAGTAATATTATGACCCCCCGAACAGTGATGATTGCAAGTGACCAAAAAACGAAAATTCAAGACTTCCATGAAACACACCCCAACTTACGCTTTTCGCGTATTCCCGTTTTTGAAGATTCGTCTGATGAGATCACTGGCTACGTACTCAAAGATCAAATTCTAAAGTCGATTGTAGACGGAAAGGGAGACGAAGCTTTGTCATCCATCCGCCGTGACGTACTTGCGGTCAAACACGATTTTCCGATCCCGGAGCTCTTTTCACATTTTACATCTAAGCGCGAACATGTGGCCATGGTCCTCGGTGAATTTGGCGGTACTGCCGGAGTCGTGACAATGGAAGATGTTATCGAGACCCTACTAGGACTTGAAATTCTCGATGAGCAAGACAAGGTCGAAGATATGCAGACGCTTGCACGTGAAAAATGGGAGCAGCGAGCGAGAAAAATCGGATTGATTGAATCATCAGAAGTCGAACTGGACTAGTTTTCACTCACAGACCAAACAAACTACTTTAAGTTATCTAAGTCTGTCGGCTCGCCAATGATTGCGACTTCATCAGTCTCATACAAAAATACTTCTGGGGTTGCCATCAGTAGCTCTCCATCGCGTTCTATCATCGCAATTAGGCAAGAGGCAGGAAGCGTTATCTCTGAAATCTTCTTACCGGCTTGTTTTAAGAGCGCAGGGAATTGTTTTACATGCCCATGTAAAAAGTGGTCATCACGCATTAAAACTTCATTCATGTCACGTTCCGACTCGCTCTCAAGCCAGCGCTCTTCAAATTGGTCGCTTTGAATTACTTCAGCCAAATGTCCAGCCAATCGTAGATCAAGACCTACGGGTTTTTTCGGCACAACTAAAAACATGAGGGTGTGCACTTCTTCGGCGTCCGGTATTTCTAAAATAACGTCCGGACCAAACCTAAGTACAAAAAGCTCGGGTTGGTGCACATCAACGTGAGTCTTATAGGAGATATGAACGTGCTCCCCTATCGGTTGAGGTCGCATTGCTTTTTGAGAAAAAACGTCGTCTGCAATATCGGCTTCAAGCCCGAAATTCTCGTTGGATTTTCGCTTCAAGATTTCGCTCATTTTTAATAGATCAAAATTCCCTTCGCGGAAATCCATCATCACTGAGCGCGCTATAAGCGTCTCGTAAGATAAATTCTCGTCCTCAGTACGATCATGAATAATCGTCATCAATTCTCGCTCTAATCCTTCATATCGACGCTGCCCTAAGCGCTGATGAACGTGGTAGATTGCGCCTCGTCTTTCAACACCAGGCGATGCATAGAACTGAAACCAAAGCACACAGCCGATAACCACCATCCCTGTAAAAGCGATGGCGAGAATTCCCATTTCGATAATTAACCAAAACGAAATAAGTATGCCTACGATTTGAAGGTATGGGTAAAAGGGTGCTTTATAGCCGGGCTTATACGTGGGAATTTTTGATTCTCGCATCACAATAACGGCTACACAAACCAGCCCAAATAATAATAGCTGAAAGGCGCTCGCCAACTTTGCAACCGATGCAACGTCAAAAAGTAGCAATACGATGACCATCGCTAACACAGTAACCATAATAGATAAGGTAGGGGTTCCGAACTTACCAATTTGACTAAGCCTGTTTGGAACCAATTTATCTTTTGCCATCGCATAGGGATACCGGGACGCCGACATTATTCCGGCGTTGCCCGTGGACGCAAAGGCGGCAATCGCAGCGACGACGATAAGTATCACTCCTAAATCATAAGGGGCCCAATCTAAGAAGACTCGCCCCGCATCTGCGATCGGTGTTAAACTTTCGTATAAGGCATTAGGCTCTAAGACTTGAATCAGAACCATCGCACCGAATGTGTAAATCACAGTCGCAGTTATCAAAGAAAGCGTCATTCCCAGCGGAATATTTCGGTCCGGATTCTGAACTTCCTCGGCCACACTCGCAACCTTTGTGAGGCCTGCATATGATACGAAAACTAAACCAATGGTTGAAACGAAGCCAATGAGACCTGTTTTAAAGAAATCACCGTAGGCAACGTTGGGTTTGAGAAAACCTTGAACGCCCGTCGTTTTCAGCCCGAAAATAACAAAAGCGATTAGAATAACCACCAGAGTAGTCACAAGAATACGCTGAAGTAATGTTGTTTCTTTGGCCCCAAAAACATTAATAAAGCCAAACGCTAGGGTTAGTAAAATGGCAGTTATGGTGAATGGAAGATCTAAATATATTCCCAAGTAGGCTCCCATACCCACAAGCGCAAACGAGCTTTTAAATACCACCGCCACCCACGAACCTAGACCACCTACGGTTCCCATGAGTGGACCCATCGCGCGGTCAAGAAAGTAATAGGTTCCGCCAGCTTTCGGCATCGCCGTGGACAACTCTGCCATGCAATACATTGCTGGCAAAATGAGAAAGCCTGCTAAAAGATAAGCCAGCCATACAGAGTTACCTGTGTACGACGCTGCAATTCCGGGTAGTAAGAAAAGCCCTGAACTAAACATCGCACCTGTCGACATCGCGTAAACGTCAAACAGTGTTAAATTCCTCTTAAGTGATTTAGTTTTTTTCATAGAACCCATGTACTTCAGATCATAACCGGTACAGAT
This sequence comes from uncultured bacterium, assembly GCA_937981985.1. Lineage (GTDB taxonomy): Bacteria > Myxococcota_A > Bradymonadia > Bradymonadales > Bradymonadaceae > CALJNB01. The sequence goes on along the minus strand of CALJNB010000035.1, from coordinate 38,177 downwards.
AGCATCGAGCTCCCTATAGCCGTTCTCCTTTAAACAAACTGAGTAGGGGTTGGCAATCACAAACGGCGGAAGTCACCAACTTACTTTCCTTCATACCCAGAAAAGAATTCGTCAGCGCAACGTAAGGTGTGGTAATCTGCGGCTGTTTTACTTAAAAAGGCGATAGGCATTATGATATTGAAACAGCAGGTCCAATTTGGTGCATTCCTGGCTTTTATTACGTTTTTTACAGGTTGTTCGGCGGCAGGTGACGTACCGCTAGAGAACGATATTACCGGGGTCATCGAACTTTTCGCTACCCTTGAAGAAAGTCCGGATTACGACGATGAGGTCCAATTAAAATTTTGCGCCGAGCTATCAAAAGTCAGTTCGGTGGAAGAACATTATTCCGAAGAGCAGGCAAATGTAGTTTGTGCAGCCGAAAACTGCTTTATAGAACTTGAGGAAGGTTTAACTGCCGACGGTCTTGAAAACGATTCCGCTTTCGTTTCCGCCGTCGTCCCCTTTTCACATACATGGGAGATCCCAATTGGTTCGGAAGGGATTTATTCTGTCGCTGTACATATACCAAAATCTCTAAAAACAGAATTTTCTGACGCGGCACAATATACAATCGAACATAAAGGTGGCTCTTCAGAAATTACCATTACCCAAAGAGTAGAAATACCTGAATGGATTGAGCTTGGAATGTTTCCCGGCGACTCAGACTCCAAAATTATCGTCAAAGCACAAACGATGGACGAAACAAAACCGATTGTGATTGATGACATTATGTTGGTGAAGCAATCCGATTATAATTTACAAAACTCGGCATGGTTGTCGTATATGGCGGCAAACGTTTACTCAGATCCAAGCGAACTTTATTCCCTAGCCGAATCGCTCGGTTTTATGGGGACTGAAGAGTCCGAATACGCTCAAAATTGTGAATCCGACATTCGTAAAATCCGCCAGTTCAATAATGAGCAAGACTTATCAGAATGTTATAATGATTGGCTCAGCACGTTTCAAAAAGACGAAAAATCAACCAGCACCGCGGAGCTATACGCCGCATTCCACCAATGGAAAAGACAAAGTGTAGATCCCACTGCCCACGTACAGTTCTTTTCCGACGGTGCTTTCGGACCCAATAATTTGTCTTTCGTGGAAAACAGCACCCAATTTTTGTGGATGCATCATCCTATAGAAAATTTCGTATGGGTTATCTTTCGTGGAACAGAAATGAACAGTGAACAACGTTTTGAAGATGCGACAACAGACCTTAAAATAAAACAAATAAGCCTCAGTGATTATGACTGGAACGAATCCTGGGGAGAAGCGCATGGAGGCTTTACTGGAGCATACACCACCATTCGAAAACAACTCTTAGAAAAAAGCCAAGCACTGGATGCAGATTCTCGAATTTGGTTGGCGGGTCATAGCCTGGGCGCTTCATTAGCTACTTTAGCTACGGCAGACCTGATGCAGCAAAAAGAGACAGGTCTACAAGCTCATGTCTCAGGATTATACACCTATGGTTCGCCTCGAGTGGGTAATCACCAATTTCGTGATACCTTTCATCGGTCTGCAGCCCGTTATGATGTTTCGTTGTTACGAACACGAAATAATAGAGACCCTGTAACAACCATACCTTTTTCAAGTCTCATATTATTAGACTATCATCATGTGGGTCCTCTCCTATTTATTGATGAAGACAAAAACTTAATCGTCGCTCCGGATAAAAGTCACGAAAAAATAGCATGGTCGGCGAAAGATCACGACAAGATCACCTACTATGAAGTGACTAAAGCGGCAGCAGCTAACATCGAAAATAAATGTGAATAAAAAAGCGAAACCTACAGAGAAGGCCTCAACTAATCTCTTAGATACCGGGTCTTTGCTCAAACCAAAAACTTAGTTATTTAGTAAGCGCCTTTACTTCGTTGAGCGCCGCGACAGAAAATCCGCGATCGTAAAAATATATGATCTTCCCCATCTCATCTAATAGAAGAACTCTGGCATTGTTTGCGTTTTCATTGCCTGTAAATTCCTGAACCGTTTCTCCATCCGCGTAAATTGTGATAACGCCGCCCCAAAGTTCTTTCGGGATCCCCTTCCTCATTCCATTGTCGATGACAGTGGAAAACATTCTGGGAAACATTCCTTGTATTGCGGGTAACTCGTAGGCTTTTACTTTTACACCAGACATATCCAATCCAATAAGCCAACGATCAATATCAAACTGGGTGTCCTGCTTATAACCCACGAGCAAAAGCGTCTGAGAACCTTGGAAGTAGGTTGGCATTTGAACCGATTTTTTTTCAAGCGTTTCACCGCTAACTGATGGAAACATTTTCCCCACAGGCTTGGTGTTTGGGTAGGTTGTCGAGCACCCCGACAAGAGAATCGCAAAAATAAAATTTATTGGTATCCATTTCATAATCACTTCCATAGCCGAAAAGGTGGTCCATTTTTTGTCTAACTGTCGACTAGATGCACCCTAAATCGTCGCTTAACAATGGGGGAAATGTTGGCTTATTTAAGATCTATCAAGATAGATTTTTGGCCAATCCCCAAAGAATCCAGAATATGTGATGACGAACCTCGAACCCCACCGATAACGAGCGGCGCGGTCAGACTATTATCGTAATCCATCCCTGACCCGATCTTTTCCGTAGTTCCTATTCCCCCATAAACGATTCCAAACGTGGAGGTGACGACAAGTTCGGCGCAGGATAGCCTTAAACCGCTCACGCCGGTTGAAGCAACTCGGGTCACTAGACCGACCGCAAATTCGTTTCTGGGACACTCTAATAACCAAGTCTGAGTCGTATTCGTTCCTCGCGCAGGGAGTGCGGTAGAGGATCCTGCCTTAATCGAATAAGTGTAGGGCCTAGCCGAGGTGTCTGTAACTAACTTAACCTGCGCGCATTTAGGAACAACACGGTCAACCTGGTTTCCCGAAAAATCGATATCGAAACTTACAATTGCCTCTCCGGCTGGGCAAGAATCATCGAACGGCGAACCGGACCCATTACCGTGTACGCCGAAAGATGCATAATCATTGGATGAAATGACGATGTTCTTTGGACAGCCTTCGTCGATAACGCTGTCGCAATCATTATCCATTCCATCACAGATTTCGACTAAACCGTCATCTATCTCGCCGTTACAATCGTTATCCTTACCATCACAAACTTCGGGTTTTTGTTTGACCCCACAAGCTCCACAATTGTCCTGATCCAAAAGTAGATTTGCCTCACAACCATTGTCGACAACTCCATCACAATCATCTCTATTTTCCTTACACTCAAATTTGCATTGACGAGACTCACAACTGATCTCAGCTCCAGCGCGTTCCGGACATGCAGTTTCACAGTCACCGCAATAATTTACATTACTTTCAAAATCGACGCATTTTTCGTCGCACATGTTTGGGGTTGGCGCTTCACAAGAGGCCGCGCACTTTCCAGACGAACATAATTCCGATTCGCTACATGCGTTATTACACTTACCACAATGAGATAGATTCGTATTAATATCGGTGCACATATCGTCGCAAAGCACCTGTTCATCAGGGCAAATCGAAGCATCGGACATATCGAAAACGTCTATATCGGTAGTCCCTCCCATATCTGTCGGAGTTTTTATTCCGGAGTCGCTAGGTGTCTTTTGATCTATCCAAACTCCCTCTACACAAACTCGCCCTTTGTCATTAACTGCACCTTGGTTCTCACCTTCGCAGGAAAACTGGCTTCTTTCAAAACTACAAGAAATCAATAAAATCGAAAAAATAAGAAGAGATATCAATTTCATATGCATCACCATTTCGCTTCTAGAAAGAATACAAACCTAACGAGATTAAAATTCTTTACAAGTATCCGCAAAAGATGTGCGCATGAAGGTACAAGTATCCGCGTTAGGCTTCGTGCCTAAACCCGATGGAAAATCTTCAAATTACTGCTAGTCTTTTCATTGCGTCGAATTTCTGGCAAATGTGGCGACTTGCGATGTGCTAGACCCTCGGAAACGAAAAATATCGCTTAGCCACAAAGGATAATGAACATGAAAAAGACATTTAATTTCAATGTACCTAATAAAAAACGTGATCGACAAGTTGAGTTCACGATCCATCAGATCAGAAAATATATGGCAAGAGAGCGACGGAAAACACTTCCGGAAAAAGCCGACTTTTGGGGGTTTGATTGTAAAATTGGTGAAAACGAAAAGGGGGCATCGGCTATTCATGAAAAGGAGATTTCAAAAAAAATACTCGAATTTGCAGCCCAAGAATTGGAGTCTTTTTATATCGAAGTTACCGTTAAACCTGAAACTCGACAAAAAAAGCCCAAAAGCATTGAGCAGAATATTAGCGATGAATCCGAATAAAAATACCCAATTCGTTAATTGGAAGTCGTCGATCCAGTCGTCGATCCAAAGGATAGGCCATCAACCGCGTCGTTCGCTTCATTGAACTTGTCTGATAATGTATTTCCAAACGCCTTGACGATCCCAATCACGAAACATGCGATAAGGATGAGTAGAATGATATATTCAGTAGATGTTGCGCCAGCTTCGTCAGAATGAAGTGTTGAGATTAAGTTTTTCATTTTAATTCCTTTGAGTTTAATTAAATACATAACGTCGAGTCATTCGACGTGGCGTTCATTGCCAAACCCATCTTCGACCCCTTGGATATTCTGTTGCGTATTTCGTTTATTTTTTTCGATAACGCTCATCGAGAACGAGGCAGATAACGGCGCCGTCCTCTAGCCTAACGGACCGTTCGCAAATCAATAGTTCGTGACCTTTCATATTTATGGTGTCGTCACCTGCCTGAATAATCGAAACATCGAGCGCAAACACGATCAACCATTCACCTTTGGTGATCCCCAAATTTGCCGCACGTTTTTCAATCCAAACTCGAGGCTTGGGTAGAGCACCCGACGTCATCACATTAAAATCCTGACAGGGCCCACGGACTTTTTTAGCGTAAAGAGGAGTATCGCCGGCAAACGCAAGAGGTTTTAAAAGCTCCGCATGAAGAATAATCCCGCTCTCCTCTTCGACCAGTTCAAACCCTTGACCGGACAGCACCGTCAAATTGCGCTCGATTCCGGGAAACATAGAAAAAGGACCATCTTCGGTAACCGTCGCTATGGATAAACGCCACAACAATTCACTTTGCTTGTTTTCACATCGAATCATCTCCAAGGTCACACCGCGGCCATTCGACCAAGGCATGGTTTTATAATCACTGGCAGTTAAATGTTGAATCGTCATCAGATCGCCTTCTTATCTCAAGTTACTTTTTGAGTTTTAATTTCCCTGAAATTGCCAGTTTATTCAACTCGCCGTCCAAGTTTCACGGTCCGAGATCCGAAGCTTGTTCCATACTCCAAATCTACGCATTGAAATTAAAATGCATCCAGTTAAAGTCGCACCGGACTTAAATGAAAATAGAGTACGATCTTGGCGGCATGTTTTTTTTAACACCGATAAAAAAGTTAAGGTAAAGCGCCCATTGCCTAAGGGATCCATCGCAATTGAAAAATGAGCGAATTTTGCTACTATTTCACCTACAAAGAATTAGAAATTTTGTCCCTATTCAATACTAAAACCCGCCGAAATTTGACCTCGACAGGAGATTACCAATGCTACGAAAAACACTCCTTGTTCTATGTCTTATTTCCTTTGCGTCATGTTCGGACGATATTAAAAGCGGAGCTGATGTGAACTTAGGTTCTATCGATGACGCTAATCTTAAAGACTTTTCACTCGATGTGAGCGTAAAAGATGCCGTCGGTGACATGCCGTCAAAAGATGGCGCTGATATGCGATCTGACACCGGTGAGAATGGCAAAGGTACGAAATGTGCTTCTTGGAAAGTTGAAACGATCTTTCCAATAGCCGGTCACGAAACGACCGACGCCGGCGGATCGAGCGATTTGGTTTTTGACAAGAACGGCTTCGCGCACGTTTCTTTTTCAACCAATTTGGGACTCTATTACGGAACAAACGCCTCGGGCGTTTGGGATTTTGAACAAATCCCCTCTCCGCGTCCAATCAGTGCAACAGCGATCGCTATCAACCCACAGGGGCGCGTGGACATCGTCTATTATGAAGGCGAGAACTTCGATCTTCGTCAGGCAACAAACGCAACGGGTTCTTGGATAACAACCCTTATCGCTGGTCAAGGTGTCGTGGGAGAAGATCTAACAATGACAACCGACGCACAAAATCGCCTACACATTTCTTACTTGGGTGCCCGCTCAGCGCTTATTTATGGAGTACGAAATGGCGATACATGGACATTAGAAGAAGTGGAAGCTGATACATATGGACGCCCCACGCCTTCAATCATAATACGTGATTCCTTCCCACTCATCTCCTTTGGTAGTTACAGAGAAGGACTATTTTTCACGAGTCGTGCAAGCGGGAGTTGGGTCAAAGAAACAGTCGTAAGTGGCTTTGATATCGGCGGGTCGAGTTCCTTAGCAAAAGCCGCGGACGGCACGTTGCATATCAGCTATCGAGAACACAAGGTTGATGCAGGGAAGTTATACTACGCGACTAACGCGAATGGGGAGTGGACAACCCAAACATTAGATACCAATAACGATGCAGGTTGGAATACCTCACTTCTGGAGCGCGACGGTACGATACATATTGTTCATACAAGCTCTCTTCCGAGTGGGGAATTGCGCTACACTTCCAGAGATAGCTCTGGTTGGAGCACGAGCATCATTTCCCAATCGAAATCATATGCGAGAAATAGTCTGAAGTTTGACCCTTCCGGAAAAATCGCGGTGAGTTTTCAACAGTCCGCTAATGCTCTCGGGTTTGCCCGCTGCGAGTAACACCCGCGGTTTCGCGCTGTTTCTGAATACTCAAGGTCTGAGAGAAACAGTCCGAGTGAAATTCCCAATAAAATTTTGAAAAAATACGCGACCAAAAGTTATCGGTCCCGAAAAGGTGGGTGTCAGCAATAACTACCAGTTTAAATTACCTGCTAGAAATGGAAATGTTATGAAACACTCAATTTTATGTGAAACCAAAAATGAAGATCTTCTAAAAATACTGGAGCTTTGGAGTACCGAAAATAATTGCGTCTTTCAGGACGACTCTAGTCGTAATCGCAGTGGGTTTTCAAATGTCACGGGACTCGGTTTCGTTGCGAAAGGTTTAGATGAAACATCGTCGACCGAGCTCAAAAAGCACCTCACCGACAATAATGTTACATGCCGCGTCTACAAGGACCACATTCTCAGTCCCCTTTTGGGAACTTTAAAAATGACAAACACCACTTTACGAACCGCAATGACGATAATGGTTTTACAATGGTTAGGATTATTTGCAGCCCTAATTTACGCAATCACAGCGGGTGCAAATATTAATGCAAACCTAATAGCGCTAGCCATACCCACTTCCGGAATTCTCTATTTCACCATCATTACCCATTTCGTTCCGACCTTTCTGGTGAAAAGGGAGCCAAAATCAACGACAAACATCTCTGATCTAGTACCTATCGAGCCTGGTGAAATAACGAGTCAGGCCGCCTAAATATTCGAATTTAGTGGCGCGGATACAAATTATGTTCCTGAATGAATTCCAACACATTAGTATCTAATAATCCATCGATAGAATCTCCGGATTGAATCGCGCTCTTTATTGCCGATGAAGAAACATTAGGAAGTCGAAAACCTTTATATATTTTAAGGTCGATCGTATCGGGGTTTTTCAAAAGCGGCGCTCCCTGCCGAGGAACAACAATGACATCACTAAGTATGGGAAGTTTTTCGGGCTCATTCCAACGTGGTAGTTCGGGCACGATATCCGATCCAATTATCAAAGTCGGCGCGATGCCCGGACGTACCGCATGAAGTGCACTTAAGGTTTGAACGGTATAGCTGGGCTTTGGAAGATCACGCTCGATTTCCACAATTCTTACTTTGTCGCCAAGCTTACTAAAGGCTCGCTTGCATAATTCTACACGTAGCTCAAAATCTACGGTTCCTTTGCCGAAGGGATGTTTATAAACTGGGATAATCCAAAGTTCATCGATCGCTTCGGTTGCCAGCATTGCGTGCGCTAAAAGCGCGTGCCCAACGTGCGGCGGATTAAAGGTTCCACCCAAGATTCCTACTCGCCCGCCTTCAGGAAGTGAGGGTAAGGTGGCGTCAATCTTGGCAAGTAGTTCATCTCCTAGTGGGAGTCCACCTGGGGAGTCGATTCTTTGAGTTGATTTTGGAAGTGAGATGTCAACCGATTGTCTTCGATGGCTATCAGTTGCGCCGAGGAAATATAATCCTGCATAGACTTTGGGATCGATTTCGGCGCCGCGTTTTTTTGCGGCTTCTAAAAATGCGGTGACATCACTTAAGTCTACTTCGTGAATGTCGATGTCTTCGCTCTCGTCGCCGCCACCTTCGGCAACTCGGCGTAAGTTCGAAGCCTTGAAGAAGGTAACACGTTCGCTCGACATTCCAGCCGACGCCGGACCATCGGTAAGGTATTCCATTTGTGATGCCGCGTATCCGGTTTCTTCTAAGAGCTCGCGTTCGGCGGCGACCTCCAATAATTCACCCGCAAATTCGGCGGTGTCCCCGACAAGTCCCGCTGGGAATTCGATAACGGTTGCACCGACTGGAGGTCGGTATTGTTCTATCAGTATCACCTTATTGTCATCGGTTAAGGGAACAATAGCAACCGCACCGTCGGGGTTTACCCGTTCTGCGAATTCCCAGCCTTTAGAATTTTTACGTAAACGAAGATATTTACCTTCGGCCAAAATTTCAGTCATTTAAATCTCACTACTTTGAACCAAGATTACACCCGCACTCTGCATCGTTTTTATTGAGCTTTCAACATCACCATTATTTATATTAACGCCTCGGCACCCGTCCAAAATAAGATGGGTTTGGAAGCCGAGTTCCAGCGCGTCAAGCACCGTATATTTCACACAATAGTCTGTCGCTAAACCCATTACGAAAAGCGCTTTAATCTTTTGTTGCTTCAAGAACGCGCCCAGCCCGGTGCTATTCCTTTTTCCGTTATCGAAAAATCCAGAATAACTATCCACTTCTATATCGCCGCCTTTTTGAAATATGAATTCATTTTCAAAGGAGGCGAGCTGTTCGGAAAAATCGGCACCTTTTGAACCCTGAACACAATGGACGGGCCATAGAAATTGTTGAAGTCCGTTGAGATCGATTATTGTTCCGATTTCTAAATTATGATTCTTCGCGAAACTTTTATGTTTAGCGGGGTGCCAATCTTGTGTCTTAATAACGAGGTCGAATTTTTTGCCGACAGTATTTGCGATATCGATAACTTTATCACCTTCAGGAACGGCTAAAGCCCCCTCGGGAAGAAAATCGTTTTGAATATCAACTAAAATCAACGCTCGTTTCATCTTAAACCTCGAAGTTAAATCCATCACGTTTTAATTTTTCGTATCGTTTTTTATCAAACGAAAAAAGTTGAGCCGCGCGATGCGCAACATCCTTTTGAACATCACCTGTCTCAACAACCAAACCTGTTTTCAGTACTCGTCGACGAAAATTCCTTTTATCTAATTTGGTTTCAAGAATGACCTCATAAAGATGTTGGAGTTCAGATAACGTAAATTTTTTGGGTAAAAGTTCGAATCCAATCGGACGATAGCGAAGCGTATTTTTTAATCGGTCCAATGCCATGTCGACAATATTCTGGTGATCAAAGGCAAGTTTTGGATGCGCGTCGACTTCAAACCACGCCGCATCATCTGCGTCGGTGGACGCGAAAACCTGATGGTCGCTCATACGCACTAAAGCGTAATAGGCAACCGATACGACTCTTTCTCTAGGGTCTCTGTTTAGAGCACTAAAAGTATATAGCTGTTCGAGAAAGACTTTCTTCAACCCTGTTTCTTCTTCAAGCTCTCGAAGGGCTGCCTCTTCGGTTGTTTCATCCAAACGCACAAACCCACCGGCGAGGGCCCATTCTCCCTTGAACGGCTCAAGGTTTCTCTGAATCAACATCAGCTTGAGGTCGCCTTCATCGATACCGAAGATGACACAATCTACGGTTAGTGCTGCGCGTGGAAATTCGTATTCGAAACTCAATTTAAGATCTCCAAATTTACATTTTCTTTTTGTTCGACCCAATCGGCTAAGATTTCTAACTCCCGTTTATACCCGCCCGAAAGAATTGGAAAACGACACCAAGTTTTCGGATCTAAGCTTTCATCGTCAAGATGAAAGGACGGCGCGTAACGTTCTCGCTTCCACTGATTGCGACACCATAATTTAAAAAATCGAACGACCCATAAGTAAAGCTGCCCGGGTTCATAGTGGGGAAATTTGGCGCGCATGAGTCGATAGGCATCAACCGGAGATTTTTTGTCACGAATCGCGACGCGTTCGATAGCGTCCAATAAAACATAGGGCATCAAATCGTCTTCGTCCGTCTGACGTTCTTCAGAAGGCCTTAATTCTGCGGTAGGTTGCTGCTTGTTTATTTTGGATAGCGCAGGAATCGTGTGCAAATCATAGGGTCCCTCTTTTTCCATCCACGCAAGCCACTGGCGAAGGAATGCTTTATCTATTCCAGCTACGGGACTTAGACCGCCCGCGGTATCTCCATCCATTGTCGCGTAACCTACCGCAGCCTCAGAACGGTTGCTTGTAGATAAGAGCAACGCGTTATTAATGTTTGCAAACATCCAGATCGATGGTGCACGCGACCTTGCTTGAATGTTCTGCAAGGTGACGTCATCTGTTTCCCAAGTTAATTTTCGTCCAATCGCTTGTTCTATAATTTTAGTATAATTACTTACTAAACTATCGACATCGAGTTCATGATATTTCGCATTGAGAGCCTCGGCCACCGAACTCGCAGCGTCACGTGTTATGTTTCCGCTATTTGCGGTCGACTGATAGGCGCACGTAAGTGTCGCGTTAACGATTTCTTTGACGTTTTTCGCATTTTGAATCGCGGCGATGTGACCTAATTTATCCTTGGTCGTATCGAGACCTAGTTCGTGAACGGCGAATTCCATCGCAAGTGCAGAAAGACAACAAACGGCTGCTGAGTCGGCCCCTCCAGAAATAGAAACCACATAGCCTCTTGAAAAACTTTTCCTCAAGTAGTCGAAAAGAGATAACGCTACCGCCCTAGAAAACTCTTCTTCCTTTATCGCCGGCGAGTTCTCCCAAGCAGGAACATCTATGGGAGGATTGGATTCTGGTTCGATAGAGGGAAATCTAAAATCTACCTCGATTTGATCGAGTTTCTCGTTCTCCACAATCGGTCTATGACTCACAGTACGGGCAAGGTTCACGCGAGATGTTTCGATATCGATCACCGCTGAGGTCACTTCGACATCGCTAAAAGAAAGACGCGAACCTTGGGATATCATTTGGCCAGACGTCGCGATCATTGCGCCCCCATCGTAGATAGCTCTGCCTGCCTCGTTTCCAAGCAAATTGGAGTAAACGTAGGTGACACCAAAAGCACGTGACCCTTCAACGACGAAGCGTTTTCGCGTCTCCAATTTACCAAACGCAAAATGAGAAGCCGAAGGATTGAGGATAATATCCACTCCTTTGAAAGAAAGATCACTACCCGGGCGTTGGGCAACCCAAGCCTCTTCACAAATTTCAAAACCGATTTTTATTCCACCGCAATTAAAATAGATGTCGCCGATTGGGTAGCTATGTGCTCCAAATTTAATTTCAGAAACGGTGTCCCTCGGCCAAGGCTTAAACCATCGAGGTTCATAATGAAGACCTCCCCCCGCTAGATGTTGTTTTGCAACAAATCCAACCACCTTTTGATCAGCAATCAAACATGCGGTGTTATAAAAGCCATTTGTATAACGCGCTGGCAAGCCAACCGACACAATCATCCCTGCAGTTTTGGGACGAATCTCTTCATCCACGATTTTCCAAGCCATCTCGTAGACGTGGGGCGCGTGGAAAGAATCCTCACACCCATAACCGGTGATGCACATTTCCGGTAAGCAAAGCAGCGTTACATCATCGGCACGTGCAAGCTCGATAGCTTTTAGAATATTGGCAACGTTATTGTCCCAATCGAGAGGGGTTTGGTTCATCACCGCTGCGGCAACTTTAACAAAATTCATGATGGCTCCATCGGTTGATTCTTCATGCGTACTTGTTTCATAAGTTCGCGTTTATGCTTGTCGAGTTTTTCATCAAGACCGACGGGGTATTCGTGCGAGTTGAGAAAACGTAATATTGAGGGGTGGACGTGTGAAAGATCTTTTTCACGACGTATTCTGATTTGTTCTAAGGAAGGTCGTTGGTACTCGAGATTACCGTCCCGGAAGATCGGAACGAGTAGCTCTTCAAATGTATCCTTACTCAAATTTTTAGTTCGCGTTGAGTCCTGGGCATCAACCAAACGATGGTTAGGCTCGTTACGTTCATCGAAAATTAAATCGCCAGAAAAGTGCTGCCCATCGAAAAATCGACGTACCTGGTGAATGCCAGGCGTGTTTACTTTGAAAGCTTGTTCAGAAATTTTTATTCGGTCTTCCCATACGCCGCCCTTTTTTGAGGCCGCCAATTTATAGACACCTCCCAAGGCAGGTTGGTCGTAGGCGGTAGCGAGTTTTGTACCCACGCCCCAAACAGCGATTTGAGCGCCTTGTTGTTTAAGGCTAGAAATAATATGTTCATCAAGATTATTGGAAGCGAAAATTTTGGCGTCTGGAAAGCCGCCTTCGTCTAGAATCTTACGCGCCTCAATAGAAAGATAGGCAAGGTCACCAGAGTCCAAACGGATACCGGCTAGCTTGTGGCCGCGCTCCTTTAATTGGCTTCCTAACACCACGGCGTTTTGCACCCCGTTTAACGTATCGTAGGTATCGACTAAAAAAACACAATTGTTTGGCAGCGCGTCGGCGTACGCTTCAAAGGATTTCTTTTCATCTCCGAAAAACATAACCCAACTATGTGCGTGAGTTCCTTTGACGGGAATTCCGAATACCCGACCCGCTAAGACATTGGATGTCGCCGCTACACCGCCAATATAGGAAGCGCGAGCCACCGATAATCCACCATCAATACCTTGAGCTCGTCGTAGACCAAACTCTAAGACGTCATCATCTCCCGCGGCGAGGCAAACCCGTGCCGCTTTGGTTGCGATTAAAGTTTGAAAGTTTACGATATTTAGTAAGGCCGTTTCTATAAGTTGAGCTTGAATAATCGGACCTCGAACCCGGATGAGAGGTGTATTTGCGAAAACCACTCTCCCCTCCTCAATCGCATCGATATCGCAAGAAAATTTCATCTCGCCTAGGTATTCTAGAAAATCAGGTTCAAATAGCGCTTTGTCATCGTTACCGGTGAGGGTTCCTAGAAATTCCAAATCCGCTTTTTCGAATGTAAATGCATTCAAATAATCGATCACGTAATCCAGACCGGCATTTATTGCGAATCCACCTTTAAAAGGATTTTTTCGAAAGAAGAGATCGAAAACAGCAGGAGTTTCATGCTCGTCATTCTTCCAATAGCCGTAAGCCATCGAAAGTTGATACAGGTCGGTATGCAAAGCCAGGTTGACCTTATAAATTTCTTTGAGAACAGACTTTGGATGCATTTTTTTTCCGTGTCACAAACCTACACACATGATAAGTGTCATATTGACACAAAGTCAATAACTATTCAGAGTTTATACACTAGCCCGCAAAGATGACTTACTCAAACCAAGGTCCATCGTACTTCTCGACGGGCGGTTTCCACAAGAAATAGCATGTTTTGAACTTGCGATCTCTTGGTGCGAGAATTTTTACATAAGACTTTTCTATATAGGGGCATTCTTCGGATGGTTTATATAGATGGTATTCGTAAAAAAGATCCTCTTGAATGGGGTAGCCAACTATTTCACTCCATACTTCGCTAAAAGTACCCCCTGTCAGCAGCATCGAATCCCTCATTTGCGCAATTTCTTCTTTTGAAAGGTTTTCTTCAACGCATTCACGGAGTGCAAGACGCGCTAACTCTTGTGCCTCTTCATAGGTTCTTTTTTTATACTGGTGCGCCATACTAATTATCCGGTTCATCAAAGCACATCAAAAACCTCCCCAAAAACGCTATTTTTGGGGCTAATTTATTCTCAGGTTACCTATCATTGCGGAGAGGTCGTAGAGACAATCCAAAGAAAAAATCGTTATCAAAAAACACTCTTTCCAATTGGAAGAAAAAAATATCGTGCACGAAATCGCGAAATGTGTCTTTTACCGATGCAAGTGCTGCGTCGAATGTACGCCTCTATTGATGTGACATTTATCTACTCTAAAGTAAGTTAACATTCTTCGTCGGGAAAAAATAAACTTGAAACTAAAGCAGCATTATTCTCTTCAGCGATATCTTTTGCGTATGCCTCACATGTCGCGTTATCGAAAACAGAATCGTCCGAAGACACGCAGCCACCTCCCGCTGGGCTTTCGGCGGATACGCGAAATGAATATTCGCACTTACCTGGATTTTCGGTGCATGAACTTAGAAAAAGAAGAAAGATCGCCGGGAGAAGAATTTTTTGCATAATATTTCCGTGTATGATTAACATCCAATACATCCTTCAATGTTGGTTTCTGGAATAGGTACAACTTTTCTTGACCTAAATCCATTATTTAAAAATAGAGATGTTATTGGACCTCAGTATTTTGATGCCCGTTGCTCGATCACGAAATGGCCCATACTTTCATTCTCCAGTTGCCTTGAAAGGGAAGAACTCGTAAGTACGAAAGATGCAAAAGCTCATTATCAAAAATGCTCGTGTTGTCTTGCCCCAAGGCATCGAAAAAACAAATTTGTTGATTCAAGACGGAAAAATTGCCTCTATCGGAGAGGTTTCCAGCGGTGAGAAAAGAATCATTGATGCGCAAGGATTGATGGTTTTTCCTGGTGCGATTGATGGTCATGTTCATTTTCGAGAACCCGGTCCGACCCATAAAGAAAACTTCAAAACAGGATCTATCGCTGCAGTTTTTGGCGGTGTGACAACCATTTTTGAAATGCCAAATACTTGGCCGACGACAACTGACTTTGAGGCCTTAGAAGATAAAAGAGCAATCGCTTCCAAAACCAGCGCGTGTAATTACGGGCTATTTTTTGGTGCGACGCCGACTAATTTAGGCGAGGCACAAAAAGTTGCAAACGTTGCGGGTCTAAAAATATTTATGGGATGTAGCACGGGCGATCTGCTGGTGTACAAAGACGCGGATTTGGAAAAAATATTCTCAGAGTATGAAGGACGTATTTGTACGCATGCTGAATGGGAGCCGCGTTTGAACGAACGCAAGAAAGAATTCGCCGGCCAGGACAGTTTTGATATTCATTCCAAAATTCGAGATGTGCAATGTGCCACAGAGGCGGTCCGTCGTGCAGGTAAGTTGGCTGCAAAATATGGTCGTCATTTACATATTCTTCATCTTTCAAGTCGTGCAGAACTTGATGTCATCGCCGAAATCAAAGAAACGCAAGCATATAAAGATTCGGGCGCAAAAATCACATGTGAAGTCTGTCCTCACCATTTGTTCTTTTCGACCGACGATTACGAAAAGTATAAAGGTCTGGTGAAAATGAACCCGCCAGTGCGGTCAAAAGATGATGTTCAAGCGATGTGGGACGGACTTCTAAGTGGAGAAATCGACATGGTCGCAACCGATCATGCTCCTCATACAATGGAAGAAAAAACCCAAGGGTATTGGGAGGTTCCAAGCGGGGTTCCCGCGGTTGAATTAATGTTACCTTTGCTTCTTACTGCTGTTGCCAGTGGTAAATGTACTTACGAAAACGTTGCAGATTGGGTGTGTCATCATCCCTCCCAAATCTATGGGTTGAAAAATCGTGGAACAATCGAGATAGGAAAAGCTGCCGATTTGGTTCTCGTTGATCCCAATAAGACCTTAGATGTGCGAAACGAAAATCAAAAAACCAAATGCGCTTGGACACCGTGGAATGGCCAGACACTTGTCGGTTGTCCTGTAATGACCATCGTGAATGGAAGGATTGTGGTTGAAGACCGAACCCTGGTTGAAGAACAGGCAGGAAGGGAAGTCACATTTAGTTAACAAACTTTGCGAACAGCTTGCCCGTCCCACCTAATACCTATAGGTACGCTCGGTAAAACAGAGAGTAGCTTATGAGCATTGTTAGCGAAAAAAAACTAGCCAGCGAAGTGGATCGTAGAAGAACCTTCGCCATTATTTCGCATCCGGATGCGGGAAAAACCACGCTCACTGAAAAGCTGCTTTTATATGGAGGCGCGATCCATCTTGCCGGAAGTGTAAAGTCACGTCGTGCCGCCAAACATGCTATCTCAGATTGGATGGCCTTAGAACAACAACGCGGTATCTCGATTACTTCGTCGGTTCTCCAGTTTCCCTATTATAATTACGCCATCAATCTACTTGACACTCCGGGTCATGCTGATTTCTCTGAAGATACCTATCGTACGCTTGCCGCGGCCGATTCTGCGGTGATGCTTGTTGATATCGCTAAAGGTGTTGAGCCTCAAACGAAAAAGCTTTTTAAAGTATGTCGTATGCGTCGTCTTCCGATTTTTACCTTCGTAAATAAAATGGATCGCGAGGGCATTCCGCCGCTTGAACTTATGGAGGACATCGAACGTACGCTGGGAATCAACCTATGCCCCATCAACTGGCCAGTGGGAATGGGACGTACTTTCATGGGCGTCTATGACCGAGAAACGAAGAAAGTGCTCAAATTCAATGCTGAAGGTCGGCATGGGTCCACTATTCTTGAAATTGAGAAGTTAGACATTGATGATCCTCAGATTATAAACAAGCTCGGTGATGCGCAGTACACTCAATTTTTGGAAGAAATCGAACTTTTAGAAATCGCGTCTGAGGCCTTCGATATTAAAAAGGTACGCGACGGGGAACTCTCACCGATGTTCTTCGGTTCGGCGATGACGAACTTTGGAATAGAACCCTTTATGGATCGTTTTGTTGAGATGGCCCCTTCTCCGGGCGATGTTCCCAACCCTCATAAATCTCCCAAAGACCAAGATTTCAGCGGATTTATTTTTAAAATTCAGGCCAATATGAATCCATCACATCGTGATCGTTTGGCATTTGTGAGAATCATGTCGGGCCGTTTTGAGGCCGACATGCAAGCGCTTCTTTTACGTGAAAACCGAAACATAAAATTGGCGTACCCACAAACTTTCATGGCCGACGATCGCGAAGGGGTTCAAGAAGCGTACCCTGGGGATATAATAGGACTTTATGATCCCGGAACATTCCGGATTGGCGACACCGTTTGTGCAAAGAAGGATGTTGGCTTTGTAGATATACCGCGATTTTCTCCGGAGCATTTTGCAATCGTGGAAATCAAAGAGGCACTAAAACGAAAGGCGCTGACCAAAGGTCTTGATCAACTCTCTGAAGAAGGTGCCATTCAAATTTTCAAACAACCTCACCTCGGCGACAAAGATGTCATTGTGGGTGCAGTCGGGATGTTGCAGTTTGAAGTTTTGAAATTTCGCTTAGAACACGAATATAAAGTTCACGTCGAGTTGCGCCCGCTAGGATTTAAGTACGCAAGATGGGTAACCGGCGAGGGTTTCGATCAAGCTGCTTTTAATCGTGCGGATTATACTAAGGTGCTTATCGATCGGGACGATCTTCCCTTGGTTTTGTTTCGAAACGACTGGGCGATGAATTATGTCAAAACCCAATATCCCGATCTTGTATTCTTAGCAAATCCTCCAGGAACACCAGGTCTGGAAGAACTCCATGGGTCGGGCTGGGAATTTTAATCCATTGACCTGACAGTCCTTGCAAGTTTTTACCCCCCAAATCGAGTAAATAGGGCGGCTACCGAACGCCCGTCAGCAGAGGAATTAATTCTATCTATTACGAACAATGTTTTTTAGACCAATGAAAATCAAACTCAACAAAGCTAAACTGATTACAATCCGATCAAGTGGTCCTTCGTTTCTATCAAAGCCTTCAAGATCCTGGATTTGCGAAAAACCCAAAGAGAGCGTAGAACCGCAGTCGTTATGATTCGAATATCTCGCGTTTTTTTGCCGAACAGCGCTTAGGGTTTAGAGAATGAAGTTCAAAGAACGATATAATCATCTCCTGATATTCAAACATCCAGATGTAGAAGAAATGATAGACATGTTCTTCCATCGTCCGGCAGCCGCCGTCTTCGCTGCTACGATTTATTCTCTTCCGATTACGCCAAATCATGTGACTTATCTAAGCCTCGTTGCGGGTTGGACAGGTTCGTTGGTCATGTATGATGTTGCGCTCTCAAACCATTACTTTGACGATTTCGGCTACATATTGGCAGCTATTCTATTTTTGGTCTCCGTAGTTCTGGACTGCGCAGATGGACAAATAGCCCGCGCGAAGGGTGGTGGAACTCGAATGGGTAGGATCGTTGACGGTCTCGTAGATGCGTTGGTCGTCATTTCTCTTTATATCGTTTTCGTGATTGATATAGCGAACCGATACGGGTCCAAATGGGCTATGATCACAGCAGCTGCCGGCATCAGTATGTGGGTGCAAGTCGGAATCTACGATAAAGTAAAGGCCGTATACATGTCGCGAACCACACCTTCAGGTGCAGACGGGAATGAATCGATGGCGGAAGTTGCTGCGGCATGGGACGAAATTAAGTTAAGGGGAACTATCGGCGAAAAAGTTGGCATGTTCATCTATTTTAAGATTCTCCTGCAAATCCAATACGCAATTGCTCCGGGGACGGCCGCAGTAGATCCGGAGACACTTACCCAAAAGAGTATCGAAGCGTTTAGGCGTAAATTTTCAAGCTCACAACGCGTTTGCACCTTTTTGGGGTTGGGAACGCATATGCTTTTTATCTATTGTGCCGTATTTTTGGCCGCATTCTGGCCACCAATTCTTTTGGGGCTACAAATCCTATTTTTAACGGTGTTCAACTTAATTCTGATTTATGCCCTTTTAATCAACCGAAAGATGTCAAACGACAACTAGATCTTCCACCACATAGAATTTCGAACCCCAACTGACCACTCAAACTGCCACACACGCACCCTAAAGGGTTAATAAACACGTAAATCTTGGATTTAGATAGTTGGCAAGCTTCTTGTAGTAGGTTTACACATCGTATGGATGCTTGAAATGAAATAGATGTTTGAATGAAATAGATGTTTGAATGAAATAAATGTTTGAATGAAATGAAATAGATACGCGATAAGCGGAAATTTCGGAAGCCCGTCGGCGGTGAATGGCCTCTTTAGAGAGTGCATTCTTCGTCGATGGGCTTTTCGAATGTTTGCAACAAAATCTTGCACGACCTCAAGAAATTCTTTTTTAACTATACCCAAGTAACCATGGGATAAAACTTGACACTAGAATCGCGGCTCTGATACTAAGCCCGCGGAGTGGCTGGCAACGCGGGATCAATACTTCCCGAATCGTTTCAAAAAGTTTAGGCGAACAACCACCGATTAAAGAACAACTCATCAGACGCAAGACAAGCATCAAATCGTCGTGTTGAAATTCACATCACTTCTCGATAGAAGAACATATGATAAGAATTCGAATAATAATCTTCGCCACTTTATTGAGCCTTTTAGGGTTCGGAACCGTTTTCGTAACGCCTAGCGTTAGTTACGCTAAAGTAAGCGAAAAATCGCTGAAAAAGAAGCTCAAGAAAGCTACCGCTCTCTATGACGAAATAGAGATAGAAGACGCGGAAGATGTCTTAACCGACGCCATTTCTGATGCCGCGTCAGATAATGTTTCGGGACCGGTTGTTGCCAAACTACATATCATGCTTGGCATCGTTCGATTTGCTAATGGTGGAGACGAAAACGAAGCCGAGGAACAATTCGTTGAAGCGGTTCGCGCCGATAGAAAGGTCGATATTCCGGGGGTGTACAAAACGCCGGTTTTAGAGAAAATTCTTGAACGCGCACTCGAAATAGTTCCGAAGAAGAAGAAGAAGAAGAAGAAGAAAAAGGGAGAAGATAATCCCGGTTTCGAACACGAAATCGTTACTGTCACCGACGCCTATGACGACCTCGAGATTGAGGTCACCGTCTCTGCAGATGTACCCGTATATAAAATTTTTCTTTACATGCGACGACTCGAGGAAAAGAAATATACCAAGTCAGAACTTGAACCCACCGACGAAACGACCTTCGCTGTCGAGGTTCCCGGAGAAGAGATCTATACCTCCCAACTGGATTATTACATCATAGCAGAAAATCGGTCAGGAGAAGTAATAGCCCGGGCCGGAAGTAAAAGCGATCCCAACAACGTCGTTGTAATGGGGTCCGGTGACGATGATAAAAAACGTAAACCCAAAGATCCTGAAGAGGACGAAGACGACGAAAGTTCCAAAGCAATCTTCGTCGACCTCTCTGTCGGAACCGGTGAAGGCTACCTAACTGGAGGTGAAAACAACTCTCCCACAGCCAATCCCACTCGCCCGGTTACACAAGGGTTCGCGTTTACAGGAGGACACGTCAATTTAGGATTCGGAGCGATGTTGGGTAAACAAATGCAGTTAGGGTTAGAGTTTAGAGTGCAATTCGCCCCACCACAAGACTTCGATATTTTAGAAGGCACATCATCGGTCGACCCGGGAAACGGGTTTTGGGATACTAAAGTCCCCTGTTTCGGACTTGGGGCGCCCGTCGAGTGCATGGCGCGACTCAAATTTAAATACTTTTTCGAAGACTCCATTTTCTTCACGACGGTCGGTACCGGCGTGGGTCGCCTAAGAAACCTTTTGCAGTTACGTTCCAGCGCAACAAACAAAAGTTGTATCAATCAACCTACCGAAGTCGAAGACGGGAAAGAATTCTGTTTCGTACGTGATACGGTAAGAAACGGTTGGTTCCACTTCGGCCTCGGCGCAGGAGTTAACATCCCACTCAACAACACCTTCTCACTTTATATAGATACCTTCGCGATGGTTCTCTTACCTGACACCTCGGTGAACATAGATTTACAGGGCGGATTGCAAATGCGATTCTGATTGATCTTCAGGGTTCAAAATAAAGAATGGCAAAAACCATCTTAATTGAATCCTTTCTGCAAAACATGCGTTTGAGGAAACAAGGAGAACAAACTATGAAAAATCTAATCGTATTGATCTTTGTCGCCACCATCTTACTCGGATGCAATAACTCGCCGGAAATCGTGGCCGACTCTACCCCTCAATCCACGACCTTGGAGACTAAGGCAAACGCCTTAATCGTTAAGGACGAAACCGTTAAACAACAAGAATCCGCGAAACAACAAGAACCTTCCATCAATCCTTTAGATGTCAGCGGGATCACTTTTTCCGAACGTATTAGAGGATCGGATAGCGTCCAACTAACACGCAGTGAACTCGGTAAGCCTGTCGGAACAAATCAACTCGACGGTCCTGAGCTCGTGAGTAAAATCGTCGAATTCGTTGGCCCCAAAAATTTAGCATCCGACGGCGTTCCGAGATGCATCGGAGAATTCCGGACGAAATTTATGAAAGCTGATAATGATGTGACAACATTCCATTCGATATGTGTTGCGGGAAAAACAGTAGTTCTAAGTAACGGAAAAATCTCTTATAATGCCAAAGACCCCGAAGGACTCATCGCTTTTCTGAAGAAACACGGCCAGTAGAAGATTACTCACTATTCCGTTTAAGTCCCCAACCTTTCAAATACATTGATCCATTTTCGTTCAGCATTCTGCGGAAAAAATTTGAAATATGAACTGGTCGATTCTCGACTCGTGGTTATGATGACATCATACCTAATGAAAGGAAATAATAATGCCGATCCACCTAAACGTTGCTATTATCGGAGCCGGTACCGCCGGACTTACCGCACGCCGCGCCGCCAAAAAGGCCGGGGCCAAGAAAGTATGCATGTTTGATTCAGGGCCACTAGGTACGACCTGCGCGCGTGTTGGCTGCATGCCATCAAAACTATTAATCGCAGCGGCTGAAGCCGCCCATCACGCCGAACATGGATCTATCTTCGGTGTCGATGTTCCTGAAGTAAATATCGACGGAAAGCGAGTCATGGAACGCGTGCAAAGAGAACGCAATCGTTTCACGGGATTTGTTAAAAAATCAATTTCTAACAGTGAAAAGAACGGTGAGTTTCTACCGGGACATGTTCATATTACAGGCAAAAATTCACTCACATCAACCATCGATGGGGTGGTAAGTGAGTTTACCTTCGATACACTAATACTCGCGAGTGGAACGACCCCTTTTATTCCTCCCCCCTACGATTTTAATTGGACACGCGTCATCACATCGGACCAAATATTTGAATTGGAGACCTTGCCGACAAGTTTGCTTGTCGTCGGCACAGGCGTTATCGCCTTGGAACTAGGACAGGCGATGTCGCGATTAGGAGTACAGACAGATATCATTGGTATCGATGATAATGTCGCTTTTCTGCGAGACCCAAAAGTTGCAAGCGTTGCGCGCGACGTGTTGAGTGATGAACTCGAATTACATTTCTCAGCCAAAGCAGAATCAGCGGTGGAGGTCAGCGATGGTATTGAAGTCCAGATTGTCCAAAAAGATGGAACGGAACTCAAAAAGACATTTGAATATGTATTGGTCGCAGCAGGTCGGAGCTCTCAACTTCCGAAGCTAGGATTGGAACATATGGGAATCGAACTCGACCAACGCGGATACGTTAAGGTGAACCCGCTCACGATGCAGGTCGCAGATTTAAACGTTTTTATTGCAGGTGATGCCAATGGATTACATCCGCTCTTGCATGAGGCCGCCGATGATGGTCGAACCGCTGGAACAAACGCTGCCACCTTTCCAAAAGTTGTTTCGGTACCCCGTAGTACGCCAATTGGAGTCGTTTTTACGGACCCGCAAATAGCTTCTGTTGGTGCAACGTATTCGAGTCTCGATCAATGTGATGCTGTCATTGGCTCAATAGATTATAGCGACCAAGGACGGGCACGGGTAATGAACAAGAACAAAGGTTGGGTAAATGTTTACGCAGAAGCCGAGACTGGAAAACTTTTGGGTGCTGAAATGTTTGGACCCTCGGTCGAACACACCGCACACCTTTTGGCATGGTGCGTTCAACAAGAACTCACCGTGGCTGAGATTTTAAAAATGCCTTTCTACCACCCTGTTGTGGAAGAAGGGATTCGTACCGCGCTTCGCGATGCTTTGGCAAACGTAGAAAAGCGCGAGTTAATTAATCCCGATTGTGACCAATACGGTCCAGGAGTCTGATCGGATATCACTTTTATGCTTTGACCAGCATATCTAACCAACTGCTTATGTAACGTACCTCGGAATGCGTGGGACCGAGTTCGGTTTCATAAATTTTGAGTGCCCTCTTCACTAAATTAATGTTTTCGCGTTGGTCATCCCGTTCGTGTTTCTGCAAGATTCGAACTAAAAAGAGCAGATGATTCCCAAGAAGAATTCCACCCAGTGTTTCTTGGTGCTCAACCGCGAGTCGAGCGTAGAACTCCGAGTTAGTCCAGTCTTCAGCTTTGAAATACAAATTTGCAATTGCGTGCGCTGTAGCGGCGCGATATTTTGCGTCTTCAATGCGTAAAGCTTCTGCCCATAACGTCGGAATCACCTCGTCCATTTCTTCTACATCTGACGTGTCGACTAATCTTAATTCCAGCAGTTTCTCGTTTATGTGAAGTTTCGTCATTATTTTAAACCGTGAATAGCTTATTTGTGGCCCTTTTCTTCGACTGCTAACTATCAAGATAAAATCATACTCAAATTTTTTTGCCATTTTGTAGAGCGTTTTTGGTTAGCGCAATCGTTATTTTAGTTTTGCGAACGATGAAACTTATTCTTCTTTTTCCACTATCTCACCTAAGAATTGCTATTGCCATTCGTCTCGGATGGCGTTGGACATATAAGTGAATGAACCGGATGTAAGTTCTAAATCTAATTCTTAAGGACAATCGTAAAATCGTGTTTGTTTCCTTTCACTTCACCTTCAAGGCTCAAATGGTTTACTTCGCAATACTCGTCCCGAAATGCCTTAAGAAAAAAAGCCAAAATTGCCCCATCAAAACTACCTAACCCAGTCCATCCCAAAGTTTCATTCATTCTCTCTTCCAAACGATGTCGCTTATCTAAATCCTCAGCAGTACCCATCCCATCAATCGCGTATTCGATTAAAAGCAGTTCTTCATCACGCGAACCAAAGCCTCTCTCTCGCATTTCATCCACTTCTTTTTCGACTGCATTTTTGCGCTTTTAAAAGCAGACTTTCGGATTTCTTTGCTTTGACCTCGCGTCCCGAGGTCTCCCAATGAATCGTCTGAGATCCATCAGGGTTCTCCCATGTCTCCCAATATTGCTTTTCGGAAGCCGAGTACTTGTATAATTTCAACATAAGTTTTTGGCCTTCGATAGGTAAACTATGGGGAGAGCATTTTTTTTGCCATCACAGCGGCGCCAAAACCGTTATCGATATTAACAATAGAAATTCCGGGCGCACAACTATTCAACATCGCAAGCAATGCTGCCAAACCTTCAAAAGCGGCCCCATATCCAACACTTGTCGGCACGGCGACTACAGGCTGACGGACTAAGCCCGCAAGGACGCTTGGCAATGCACCATCCATTCCCGCTACAACGATAATGAGTTTAGTTTCAGTCAGCTTATGAAGCTGAGTCGTTAGACGGGACAAACCCGCAACCCCAACATCTTCCATAAATAAAACATTGAGTTCAAAAAGTCGTGCCATTGTCGCGGCTTCTTCGGCAACTTTTCGATCAGAAGTGCCCGCGCTAACAACGGCTAAATCAAAATCTTGGTTTTCAAATTGTTTTGGCGGATAGATGGAAACGATTCCCGCTGTTTCATTAAAGTAAAACGTACTACTGACATTCTTTAACGCGCTCATCATTTCTTGAGGTACACGTGACGCTACGAGTTGTTCTGATTTATCAGCGTACTTCTTGAAAAGATCGACCACATTCTCAGTGGATTTCCCGGCGGCAAAAATCACTTCGGGAATCCCGGTTCGTAACTCACGAAGATGATCGTGGGTTCCAATATCATGACTCTCAAAAGCAAAACGGGCGACCTCTTCCTTCGCCGCATCTATCGAAAGTGTGCCTTCTTTAACTCGAGATAAAATTTCGTCTAACGTGCTCAATATATATACCTAGTCTATGTCCCTAACCTTCTAACGAATTTATCACTCGCTATCCATAGAACTTCCACGCCTCACTTGTTGACCAAGCTTTTTGTTAATCGCGTCCATTGCGTGTTCTAATGTGGATTGCTTTTCTTTTTTTGCTGTCGAAAATAAATCGATTTGTTCAGGGAAGTCCTCTTCTACCAGATCATAAGCAGTCGCCCCCACCAACCTTATCGCGGCATCCACGTCCACCGTTTTTAACAGCTGACAACAAGCATCAAAAATTGTTTTAGAATCATCGAAAGGCTGATCTATTTTCATTTGCCGAGTTTGTAAAATAAACCCCCTACTCAAACGTACCTTAACCCGCACACCCCTCGCCTTTATTTTTTTTTCCCGCAGACCACGCGCAACAATTTCGGCTTGAGGTCGAATCTTCTTTTCAACCATCGACCTACCGCTGATATCATATTCAAAAGTACACTCAGAACCGATCGACTTTCTCGAGAGATCGGAAATGACAATCCTGTGGTCTTCACCGCGAGATAGTTTATAAATGTGATCAGCTAAGGCCGGTCCAACGGCCTTTATGAGCTCTCTTGTGTCCGCTTTTGCGATGTCACCAATCGTGTCTAAGCCGATCTCACGAAGAAGCGTGGATGACTTTTTGCCGACACCCCACATGCGCTCAATTTTGAGTGCCGCAATACTCTCGGCTTCTTTCCCGAATGGAATGAGAGTAATTCCATCGGGCTTGTTCATATCGGATGCGATTTTTGCCAAAAATTTATTGGGTGCGACTCCAATCGAAGAGGTTAGACCGCCAGTTTCTTCGAAAATTTCATCTTTTATTCTTTGAGCGATATCTAAGGGTTTACCAAATAATTTTTCGGTACCGGTCATATCTACAAAGGCTTCGTCTAAGCTCAGCGGTTCTACTAATGGACTATAACGTTTCATGACCGCCATTATGATCGCACTTGCTTCGGAGTATTTGCCGATGGAGGGAGGAACTATGATCGCATGAGGACATAAACGAAGCGCCTTTGCGGTCGGCATGGCCGACCTTACACCGAACTGTCGAACCTCATAACTAGCGGCGGCGACCACCCCACGTCGGCCCGATCCACCTACTATAATTGGCTTAGCACGATATTCGGGATGGTCTCGTTGTTCAACGGACGCGAAAAAGGCGTCCATATCGAGATGAAAAATCAAGCGTTGCATAAAAAGTTAATCACTCGTCGTTACGAAATCTGATTTGGGTGTATCAAATTTTTCGATAAATAGGTGTCCAATCTTTGAGTTTCTTGACCCTCATTGGAAGATAAACTAGAATGGAAAAAACATCTCGGTAGTCAGTCAGCACGGGCGGTCCAAATTTTAGACACGCTTTGACTGGTTGGTATATTTTTTAATCGGTATTTTTTCCATTCCTATTTCGTAGTCGGAGAGCACCCTAATGAGATTTTTTTACCCTATCCTTCTGATTTTTCTTTTTGGTTGTGGCGAAGCTAACGTTGTAGACCCTGAAACTGAAAAAAGCGATGAAGACATTTGTTATGACGCGGCGATCCATCGCGAAACCTGCACAGGTGAATTTATTACGCCGCCTGAATGCACCCCCTCTGTTTTGGTTCAGTCCCAAGAGCTACTTGATACACCTTGCGACGAAATGGAAGAGACTTTTGAACAATCAGGAAAAGCCGATGGTGCTTTTTGCGACTGGTTTGGATCAGGGTGTAATCCGGACGAGCCCATTTTTGCGGGTAAGTCATGCACGACGAGTTCAGAATGTGGAGGCAAGGCTTGCTTGGAAGGGCATTGTTTCGATGGAATCACGTCGCCGGAGTTCAGGGAAACCTTAGATTTATTTACAACGAGCACCCTGGACATTGGAAGCAAAACCGAGTTGCTGGTGGATGCTGAAGAAACGCGCCTGCGTCGCATGGAGATGATTCGGAACGCCAAGGAGTTCATACATTTTTCTGCCTTCATAATAGAGGACGATGCCGCTGGTAAAGAAATGGTCGATCTGTTCGTCGAAGCGGTTGAACGTGGTGTAGAGGCTCGGGTGATTGTAGATGCTACAACCCAATGGACCTTCTCCGACTATGGGCTTCTAAGAACAATGGCCAATTCCGGCGTTGAAGTGCTCGTTTTTAATCCCATAATCGAATGGGAATCCGTACGTCCGGGCACCTTGATGACTATAAACGATAGGTTTCATGAGAAGCTCCTCGTTGCTGATGGTAACAAAACGATCATAGGGGGACGCAATATCGGCGATAATTATCTTCTCGCAAACAAATGGCGAGATACAGATGTCTTTATCGAAGGTCCGGGAGTCAAAGGGGTACATCAAGTCTTCTTGACTGACTGGCAACGGATTTCCGAGTTTGAAGTAAAGGCAGGTTGTCCGAATAAGAGAAAATACGGGTTTGCCTGCCCGACTGAGGACTTGAACTTTAACCCGAAATATCAACCTGAACTTCCCCAAATGGGGAGCGCCGCGACACGTAGTATTTTGAGTAATCCGCATACACAAGATACACCCGAAGGTTACTTTACAACGCTTGCGCTAGTCCGAGCCGCACAAAAGTCGATCACAATCTCAAATTCATATTTCGTTCCTCCGCGCAGACTTCGTCATCATTTAAAAGAGGCTGTCAAACGTGGTGTTAAAGTAAAGGTTCTTACGAATTCGAAAACGAGTACCGACGCGGTCTGGATGTATTACGCATCGATAAATTATTATCGTGAGCTCATAAGCGCAGGCATTGAAATTTATCAGTATAAGGGTACCGAAACGATGCATTCCAAGACAATGCTTGTCGATGATGAGGTGGCGGTTGTGGGTTCTTTTAATCTCGATCCGAGAAGTTGCGTTGATAATAGCGAGGCTATGGTCCTTATCCATAACGGGAACGCAGTAAGGGAACTCGACTCGGCTATGGATGTTGATTTTAACTTTGCTACGAAAGCAACTGCAGATTTTTCGAGAGTTGAAATACTTAAAGCTCGCTCATTTCGTTTGGTCGAGCCTCTTCTCTAGAAGACTGAACGCTGAAAATCGCAAAATTTTTTTGCCTAAAATTTTGTGAATTTCGCGCTATTTGTACTTTTTTAAAATAATTTTTGGAAATTATTTTTTTAAATAGGTACAATGAACATCATGTCCTATAAAACTCAAGATTATAAATCGCTACTTTTATTTGGCGCGTCCTTCTGGACCTTTTTTTCGCTCGTCGGAATGAGCGGTGCGTTGACTGCCTTCGCAGACATTTCAGCGTTTTGGTTTGTCCCTCTATTTTTTATTTCTCTGTCGCTGGTTTCGTTCTCAGCGCGTAGAATTCTCGTTATTGATAGCGTGACTCATAAATGGGTTGAGTCTCAACCTCGACTCGCAATCTTACCGATCATGGGTGGGATGATACTTTTGATGTTTTCACTTTCGTTTAATGTGTTCGATCATGTTCGAGCGGTAGAATCTATACATTCGTGTTCACAAAAAAACCCCGACGCATGTGGGCGGGCCGCAAATTATTTCGCGGATTTCAGTCTAGCAGGGGGTTATTCCGATGTCGCTTATTATCGGCAAGAATACCGGCGCTTTACCGAATTCGTACCGGCGCGCCATTCTACTAAGAAGCACCAAAAAAGAAAAAAAGAACACATCACCACCGGCCAACTTTACGCGACCTGTTTATTCGGTGACCGACAAACGATGATCGATAAAATGCGTAAACGTGATGCGTTCACATGGTTCGCGTATTCTAAGTTTGGCAGTCCTCAAGATATGTTTGGTGGATTCGAAGAGGGACCTCGAACGAAAAGATCCTGCGAGAAGCTCATGGATTCCGGCCTTCTGGAACATCAGGAGGTGGGTTGTACGGGAATACTTGAACTCTGCGATTTAGAAAACAGTGATCGTTGCGAAGTGCAAACACGGCAGTGCAAGGTTGTGCTCTCATCTCCCTTCGATTAAATCACGAAACGGGCTCGCTAAATCTTTGACAATCCGAATTAATTTCCCTAATAATCGCGCTCTTTGAGGAAACGTCATCGGAAAAATTCCCGAACAGATTATCGCGGATATTCTTACGCGAACCGACATCGTATCGATTATTAGTCGTTACGTTACCCTTAAAAAAGCCGGTACAAATCACAAAGGCCTCTGCCCTTTCCATTCCGAGAAAACACCAAGCTTTAATGTTCATTCAGGAAAAGGGATTTACAAATGTTTTGGATGTGGCGAAGGCGGTAATTCAATTGGTTTCTTAATGGCAATTGAGGGATGGAATTTCCCGGAAACGGTGAAACATCTGGCCAAAGAACACGGAATAGAAATCCCTGATACAAGGGATGAAAAACATAGCGAAAAAGAAAAAGGTCGAAAAATCTATTTGAATATTATGAAAGAAGCGAACGATTTCTTTCAAAGTAACTTGGAAAGTAACGACGGAAAGGCTGCGACTTTTTATTTACGCGAGCGCGGTATTGATGCACAAACTTCGGCGGCATTCGGACTCGGATACGCACTCAATGATTGGAGCAAACTGGCCGATCATCTTCAAAGAAAAAAAATACCAGGACCGTGGGCCGCTAAAGCGGGCCTATTAAACGACCGTACGAGTGGTGGGTATTACGATCGATTCCGACATCGGGTGGTGTTTCCGATTGTCGATATTTGGGGAAATACGTTGGCTTTTGGAGGACGTGTCTTAGCCGCCGAAGATCAACCGAAATACATCAATTCCCCGGAAACTCCATATTACACGAAAGGCCGCCATTTATACGGACTAACGGTGGCGAAAAATCATATCCAAAAAGCTGGATACGCGCTCATCGTGGAAGGCAACTTCGATGTTATTTCACTCCACGCCCAGGGCATTAAAAATGTGGTGGCTCCAATGGGAACCGCATTAACAACTGCACAGGCTCGATTATTGGGGAGGTTTTGCAAAAAGGTAATTATCGCTTTCGATGGCGACGGAGCGGGAATCGCAGCGTCAATGAAATGTATGCCGGCCTTAGAAGAGGCGGAACTTGAATCTCGAATCATTGTTTTTGAACCAAGCGATGACCCTGATACTTTCGTACGCAGAGAAGGCGCCGAAGCACTTTCTGAAAAAATAGAATCGTCGGTTTCTTTGATGGCTTGGGCGATCGCGACCCAACTTCCAGGAGCAGAGAAAAACATTGATGTCCGACAACAAGTGCAAGGCCTCGAGGTTCTAGGAGAGTTATTGGGTCACGTGAAAAATAAAGTCATGCGCGAAAGATATGTGGCTGAAATCTCCCGTCGAGTCGCTATTGAACCTAAGCTTTTGAAAGAGTATATAAAGAAACCACAACAAGTTAGCACAGAGATTACTAAAGCAGTTTCGGCGAATCGTAGACCGACACGTTTAACAAAACCTGAGTTTGGAGTATTGGTCGTCTTACTTGATCATCCGGAATGGTTGGTCGAATTTTTCGCCGAGCAATACGATAACTTGCTAAGCAGTAAGGAATTGGTGAACTTTTTGGATAAAGCTAAAAATAGCGTTGATGAAAATAATGCACTAAATACTGCATTTATTATCCAAGAAATCGAAAATATAGGCTTGAAAAAAGCGGTCGAAAATGCACTTGTCTCGGTTGACGAAAATTATCAGGAAGAAAAGGCAAGAACCTTTTTTACAGATTGCATTTTTTCGCTAAAGAAGGAATGGGTATCTCGTACGATCAGTGAGATTGTTCGAGAACTTGAAAATTTAGATTTTCAAGAAGAACGTGAAGCCTATAGTACACTGGTCGAGCAGAAAAAAGTGTTGGAAGAATTCCAACGAAACATTAAAACACCGTCGAAAAGCGGCAATAAAAATTGAAGCGAGTAGTATGATTCCGAACGCACAAAAAAAAGCGAGAACAAAGTTTGAAGTTCGAAAACTTATCGATATGGGAAACGAGAAAGGTTTTCTGACTTACGATGAAGTAAATCAAATTTTATCGCCCGGCGTCTTAAGCGCGGAACAAGTCGACGATATGATGATGCTCTTCACCGAGTTAGGTATCGAGCTTGTCGACAAAGCATCGCAATATAAGCCCAAACCGACCGAAGAACCTAAAGGCCCCTTAAAAAAGCCAACCAAACGTCGGTCAGCTGTTTCCCCGGACTTCAAAGGAAACGATCCGGTCCGAATGTATCTGCACCGAATGGGGCAAATTGCATTGCTGACTCAAGAAGGCGAAGTAGAAATAGCCAAGCGGATAGAAAAGGGTGATAAGACCATCCTAACGGTGGTCCTCAGCACAAACGCCGGTGTAAGTGAACTGCTTTCGTTGGGGGATCGAGTGCGCCGCCTTAAAGTAAAACTCTCAGACGTTCTTCAAGCCCCTAATCCAGAAGGATTAGAAAAAGACGAAAACGGCGAACCTATTGAACCTTCTCACGAAGAAAGGTTTGCTTGGTTTTTAGGGGAAATCGATTTGGTCCAGAACTTCCAAACTCGTAATCAAGAACTACAAGAAGAATTGATCACAAAACCGGGATTGACGTTTCGGGAACGAAAGAAGATTCGTGAACAAATCAAAACCAATCGGTACGAAATGTTTGCGTTAGTAAAAGCCATTCCGTTAACTAAAAAGCATACAAGTAAAATGGTTGCGAAATTTAAGGGACTCCTTGAACGCGTCGACGACGCGGAAAAAAGTCTTCGCAAACTCGAACGTTGCCATCACTTATCTTACGCCGAAATTCGAGATGCGGTAAAACTCCTAAGAAGCGGTACGAAATCATTCAAACGTTCTAAGAACCGGTTTTTATCGCAACTTTCAAACGAAGACGTTTTACAAATTTGGAACGAAATGCGAAGTACGCGTCGACGCATTAGGGCAGTGGAGATAGAGGCTGGCCAAAAAGTCGATAGTCTGCGCATTACGCTACAAGCCGTACTTTCCGGCGAGAAGATGGCAAATAAAGCGAAGTCAGAACTAGTCGAAGCCAATCTACGCTTGGTGGTTTCGATAGCTAAGCGCTATCTAAATCGAGGTCTGCTATTTTTAGATCTGATTCAGGAAGGAAATATTGGACTGATGAAAGCGGTAGATAAATTCGAGTACCAACGCGGATTTAAATTCTCGACCTACGCAACGTGGTGGATTCGGCAGGCGATTACACGGTCGATTGCCGACCAGGCTAGAACCATTCGCATTCCGGTTCACATGATTGAAACCATTAACAAACTTAAGCGTATTGAGCGCTCGTTTCTTCAAGAGCTTGGACGTCCTGCGACGGATGAAGAGCTTGCAGAAAAATTAGATCTTCCAGTGGAGAAAATCCCTAAGATTCGAAAAATTATTAAAGAACCGGTTAGCTTGGATACGCCAATCGGCGACGAACAAGATTCTTCGTTGGGTGATCTTATTGCCGATGCGGAAGCAATTAATCCCTCGCTTGCGGTTCAAAACATCAATCTTCAAAAGCAAACACGCGAAATATTATCCACACTTACACCGCGTGAAGAAAAGGTCATTCGAATGCGTTTTGGTATAGGCAATAAATCAGATCACACACTTGAAGAAGTGGGTCGCGATTTTAATGTGACTCGAGAACGTATTCGTCAGATTGAAGCGAAAGCCCTTCAAAAACTTCGACATCCTAGTCGTTCAAAAAATCTCGAAAGTTTTGTAGATCTCTAAAGCATCGCGCTCAGGTATTAAGGAACGCTAGAGTCGAACATCAACGTACGCCATGGCGAAAAAATTATGCGCGGTTTTCCCCGTGATCGTATCAGTCGGAATTACTCGACACATAAATCTCCAAGATTTTAAATTTATAAATTGGATACGGGATTTAAACAAGCCACATTTGACTTTGTTTAATCCGCGCAGTAAACACTGAGCTCGATCAACGAGGAACACAACTGAAAATCAGAAGGAATAAAATGAAACACCTATTTTTGATAATTGCTTTCAGCTTAGCCTGTGGCCCGGAAGGAAATGATAAAGAAGATAATAATGACGAACTAACGAGTCCCATAAATAACGGCAACGCTAATAATACGCCAAATAACGGAGCTAATAGCACCTCTAACAACGGAGCTAATAGCACCCCTAACAACGGAGCTAATAACGTTGCGCAATGCGTGGAGTTCTCCACAGGCGAGACATTTACCGATGGAGATCAATTTTATGCGAAGTGTGACGGATTCCCACCTCAAAACTGTCCTCAGGGAACTTTTATGTGGTTTGGTGGTAGTGAGGATAACTGCTTTTGCGCGCTAAAATGCGAGGACTTCAACACCCCTAAACAGCTGGGTGAAGCTTGCGACAATGATGGTCAGACCGTTTGTACCTATGTCGAAAATAGTACAAAAACCAGTTCAGGAAACTGGTGTTTACCTAAAGCCTGGGTCGATTTAGATCTTGATTGTAGCGAGTAAGAATTTACAACTCCCAATGAGCGACATTCTGGCGTTTTTTAGCCAACATACCGAAAATGGGCGAAAGTACTTTTACCATTTTTCCGGTAAATGCGGGTTTTCCGGTTTCGGCCATCGATTTAAGATTACTGCTGATAAATCCTTGAGCGCTCTTCATTTCCTTAAGAAGCTTACTTCCGACAATCGCATTGTCGATGATGAGGTCAAACTCCGTCCCAGCGTCTTTTTCTCTTAGCTCGTAGGTAACCGTACAAGCGGGATCGTCCAAATTGGTCATCTTAAATGTATGAGAATACAAATGAGGAGGTTCAAATGCGAGTACTTCGCCAAAAACCATCACGACTTTTCCGTTTGGATGCAACATCCGCATATTCGCGCCCTTCTTAAGACCATCTTTAGTTTGGCACGAGTTGCCGAAGAAAAAGGGCAAAGGTCGATCGGTAGCAACTAAAATTGCCCAAACCGTTTCGATCGGTGCGTTGATGAATGTGCGATTGATAATTTTTTCTGCGTAGTTAGTCATTTTCCTTCCTTTGGGCTGCGGCTGCTCGTTCAGCCAGTGTTTTGATATCACTCAATCGGTTGGACCAAATTGAGCTGTAGTTGTCGGCCCATCGTTCGTATATTTCGTGAATGGGCATGATGTTTATATATAACCTCCGTGAACGACCTTCCTTCTGACTGATAACCAGGTTCGCTTTCTCCAACACCGCGAGATGGTTCATGACGGCGATCCGACTCACGTCGAATGATTTTGCGAGTTCCCCAACCGCCAAACCGGGTTCAGCACGTAAAAGGTCTAGAATGTGACGACGTATCTGGTGGGATAGTGCGTGAAAGAGTTGGTCTGTTTCTTCATTGGTCATAATGTAATTACATTATTACATATAAATATCTTAGTCAAGAGATTTTCAAGAAAAGCCTCATCATCAAAATAGAAAAGCCGACACCCTGCGGTATCGGCTTTATCTTTGTAACTGAAAAGTACACTCAGCAGGATTCGAACCTGCGACCCACGGCTTAGAAGGCCGTTGCTCTATCCAACTGAGCTATGAGTGCAAAGTATGTGAAATCAAACAAATACTGGTGGGGTTATCTAAATCTATCAGCCTTTTGTCAAACAAATGTTTAATATTTTCTATTCTTTTTGGCGATTATGGGTTTGGACTTTTCTCTTTTTCGATCGCTCGTCTCAAAAAGGCCTCAATAGAGGGCGCGGTTTTATCGTCCATTCTTCGAATCCAAAAACCCAAAGTCTGGGTGGCTCGAACATTCTTGAGAGATATAGCTTTCAAAGCTTCACTATTTTCAGACATTTTTCGATACCAATCAGGCAAGGCTCCCAATTCTGCGGCTTTTTGAACACGAAATGCCTCCATCGTTTTTTGATCTCCCATTTTTCGTATGGCTGCGCGGACGTCCAAAATGTGGCGAATCGATGGACCATAAACCTTGCCAAGATCTGAATAATTTATCATTGCGAATGTGTCCTTACCCAAAAGACCTAATAGTTTATCAACTCCTTCCTTATTCATAGATCCGTCTAAATTAAAGAGGTCCGTACCCAATGCTTTCTTCAAAACCTTACTCGCGTAAACATTTTGACAAGCCGCGTTGCAGCGCTGGATCCATTTGGAATCGGTTCGAATCATCGAGCCCAAAACGAGAAGTCTTACCGCAAATGGGGAAAGAACCTTCGCGGTATTTTCAAATTCATGAACACGGTTAAAACCTGGTAATGTTACTTTCTCGATAGAATCAGACCCCGGTTTCGTGCCTTTTGCGATTGCCGACAGTGCGAACACCGCCATAGCCTCCAGCTCGCCTTCTTCGATTTTGTCCTTAAGATCGTTTGGGTCAAATTTCATTTTTTCTTCTTTAACTTTTGCCTTCTCTTGCGACGATTTCAAACTCTGAATTCGCTTAGCGACGGTTTCGATTTTGGGATGCCCACGATAATTCATGCGAAACTTTTCTAATAACGCGATTTTATCCTCAACAAGTTCGGTCGCCTCCAATTCAGGCTCAAGTCGGTCAAGGGCAGC
Source organism: uncultured bacterium (assembly GCA_937981985.1). Lineage (GTDB taxonomy): Bacteria > Myxococcota_A > Bradymonadia > Bradymonadales > Bradymonadaceae > CALJNB01. The sequence continues at coordinate 2,595 of CALJNB010000035.1, read as the reverse complement.
GTCAAAAATTGCATTTTTATCAGTCTCACAATTCAACAAAACTGAACAAAAAAGAACGATACAAGAGAGTGTTAGAAAAGATTTCAACATATTGATTTCCAGAAAAAGTGGTGAATTATTATCATAAAATCTCAAAAACCACTAAGCTATCTAAGGGTCTATATTAATAGAAAAATTTCGGTATGCTCGGCCAGGTTCTACGGAGAGATCGATGGAAGAAAATTGGGTAGTGTTTCCAAGTTCAGTAAAAGACGACTTTAGCGTATTTAGTATTGATGCGGCGTTTGAAAGTGCAGCGCCACTTCAAAGCCATCCCTTTGTCCATTGGGTCATCCTAAACTATGCTGAGAACGGATTTCCGGATCAGGAATGTGACGCGAAATTAGTCACCTTCGAAGACCAACTGGTTGAGTATCTAGCGGAAAATCAAGGCGCCTATGTGGGGCGATTCACGAGCGTGGCGGGGACACGGCAGTTGTTCTTCTACGTGCCCACCAATATCATCGAAGGAATTCGAGGATTTGTCGAAAATGCGCATTTTGAATACGACGTAATGATGAACGTAAAAGAGGATGAAAAATGGTCCTTATATTCGGACTTTCTCTATCCGAGCGATTATGACTGGCAACGAATTAATCTACAGCAGATTCTGATGAACCTTCGCAAACATGGCGACGTCCACGAGATACCCAGAAATATTGATCATTTTGCTTATTTCGAAACCGAAAATGGTGCTCAAGCGTTTGAGGAATACCTTAGCCAGGGAGACTTTTCTGCGGTGACGCGAACCAAAGCGGAAGATAAATGGAATATCACCTTTCAACAATTTACCGCAGTTGAGGTTTCGGTACTGGAACCTGTAGTACTTTCCCTTTTCGAAAAGTCTAGAGAGATAGGTGGGAATTACGATGGTTGGGGCTCACCGGTAGTAAACACACCAGAAAACTAAATGAGTACATGTTCGGCAAGTTCTCACTAAGTCTCTGACACGAAAAACGACTACTTTTTTCGCTTAGCCCAGCCTTCTATGTTTTTTTGGCGAGCCCGAGCAACAGCTAAACTGTCCTCCGGAATATCTGAAGTAATGGTACTCCCAGCTCCGACGTAGGCGTTATCTCCGACTGTCACCGGCGCGACCAATGCGGAATTAGAACCAATAAAAACGCCCTTCCCTAATTTAATGAAATTTTTATTTTTACCGTCATAATTGCAGAAAATCGTACCGGCACCAATATTGGATCTCTCACCCACATGCCCGTCTCCAAGATAGGAATGATGATTTGCTTTGGCCCCGCGATCGAGTCGAACCTTCTTAATTTCAACGAAATTTCCAACCTTACATTCCGGTCCAATATCCGCGCCTGGTCTTAAGTGAACAAAAGGCCCAATGTTGGAATGGTCATCGATTTTACTATCTTCAAAATGGCAATTAGGAAGAATGTTAACCGACTTGCCTATCTTTGTATCTTCTATAATCGAACCGCTGGCGATATGAGTATCTGAGTCAATGGAAGTTGTTCCCATCAAAACAACGTTTGGAGACAGTGTCACATCAGCTGCAAGTTTAACTTCAGCACCGACGTAAGTCGTCTCGGGATCTAAAAACGTAACCCCTTCTAACATCCAATATTTGTTGATACGCCGTTGCGCAAACTTCTCCGCTTCGGCCAGATCGACGCGATTATTTACGCCTTCCATCTCTTGTGCGTTATTGAGCTCCCAGCCCACACACGGGCCTATCATGGAAACGACGTCGGTAAGATAATATTCTCCCTGCGCGTTAGTTGGCGGGGTCTCCAATAAAGTACGTAGGGCGCGGTCCATTTCGGCGGTTTGGAACGCATAGAACCCGGCATTTATCTCCTTAATCTTTCGTTGTTCATCGGTCGCGTCTTTGTACTCAACGATCGACTCCACCCCAGCATCAGAACGTACAATTCGTCCATATTGTTTTGCATCTTCTAAGACTGAAGTAATCAAGCCCGACCGATCTTCGGTGGCGAGTAAAAATGCAGATAAAGTTTGTGAGCTAAGATTGGGGACGTCACCGGATAGAATGAGTGTTTTAGATTCATATCCAACGAGTTCATCCAAGGCGCAAAAAAGAGCATGACCGGTACCCAACTGTTCTCGTTGATACGCGAAAGAAACCAAATCCCCAAAAGTCTTTTTAAGATGCGCCTCAATAATTTCGGATTGGTGCCCAAGAATCGTAACCACGCGGGTAGAGCCAGCGTCGAGAGCACATCGGACGACCCAATCGATAATAGGTCGTCCTGCAACCTCATGCAAAATTTTGGATTTTTTAGACTTCATACGGGTGCCTTTTCCCGCCGCTAGAATGACCGATTGTACGTTAGACATATGATTCTCGAAAAATTTAGAAGAGCTTTGGCACTGATGAATGAGAGGCGAATTTAGGAATTTAGGGAGCGGGAATCTACGGCGAGTGCCGCTTCTTTTACGATTTCAGCTAGAGTGGGATGTGCGTGTGAAGAACGCGCTACATCTTCAGAGGACGAACCGAATTCCATGGCAACAGCCAGTTCGGCAACGAGATCTCCGGCTTGAACGCCGATAATATGCGCGCCCAGA
>CALJNB010000034.1 GCA_937981985.1 uncultured bacterium | reverse complement strand
AATTTCGCAAAGGACGTACCGATTGCAAAGCATGTTCAGGATTTTGCCTTGCGCATACTACAAGCCACGCATCCTGACCACGCAACATCTCCTGAGATAACAAAACAATACGTGCGATTTGGTTCATCGCCTCGCGGTGCGCAGGCTATTATCAGCGCTGCTAAAGTGATGGCACTCATGGACGGAAGGTTTAATGTTTCCACCGATGATATTGTTGCTGCGTGTTATCCGGCGCTTCGTCATCGTATTATTTTGAATTTCGAAGGAGAAGCTGAAGGTGTTAGTACCGACTCGGTCATCGACGAAATACTCAAAAAAACTGATGCGAACGCGAAAAACTAATGGCTTCTGACGATATCTTCGACGACGCATTTTTAAAGAAACTCGACTATCTGTATATTATGTCACAGAAAATTGTCGCGGGTTCTAGCCGTGCTGAACGAAAGACTAAACTGGTGGGTAGTGGACTAGAGTTTGCCGACTTTAGGCATTATACTCACGGAGATGATCTTCGTAACATTGATTGGAAAATTTATGCGAGGTCTGAAAAACTCTTCGTAAAGTTATTCGAAGAAGAGGAAGACTTATATATCTATTTCCTCGTAGATTGCAGTCGTTCGATGAAAATTGGCGATGAGTTGAAATGGGAATATGCGAAAAAGATCGTCGCAGGTTTAGGTTATATTGGTTTATCAAACTTAGATCGCGTCAGCATTATCCCTTTTTCAAATAAACTCGAAGGTCGCCTTCCGCCGGCACGCGGGAAGTCACAGATCTTCAAAATTTTCGACTTTTTGAATACCCTTGAGGCTGGGAAAGAAACCTCACTCAAGGATGCGTTAAAGACCTTCGTTACTCAAAACAAGCGACGTGGTGTCGCAGTTGTACTTAGCGACTTCTATGATCCCAGTGGTTTTGAAGAAGGCCTTAATTTTCTACGCTATCACAAATTCGAGCCGATGGTGGTCCACCTTTTTGATGAGCGCGAACTTAGCGCAAATTTTCGAGGAGATTTACGTTTGGTTGATTGCGAGACCGGTGAAGTCGCAGAACTCACGGTCACCGAGGGCATGATGCAATCTTACAAGAAAGCGTGGGAAGAGATGTCCACCCAACTCCAAAGTTATTGCTCTAAAAGACAGATGTTATATTTTCGCTCTTCGGTTCAAGTACCCTTTGATGAGCTAATTTTGAAGATTTTCCGAGCTGGAGGATTTTTAAAATAATGAGATTTACTGGAATACCTTGGGAGACTTTAGGACCCATCGCGGCAGTCATGTTCGTGTTGATTACTATCCTCTACATTATCAAGCTGAGGAAGCGGCGCATCGAAGTCCCCTTCTCACCATTATGGAATTCGATACTAAAACAATCGAGCAAGCAAAATGACCTTTGGCGAAATTTGCGAAGAATTCTATCTTGGTTGTTTTATATGTTCATCGCAGCCTTGGTGGTTTTCGCGATCGCGGATCCACATTTCAACGATGAAGTGAGTGAAGGTCGACATATACTTCTATTGGTTGACAGTTCGGCAAGCATGGCTGCCAACGACGTCACAGGCGGCGCGAATCGTTTGGATATTGCCAAACAAAGAGCACGCGAAATTCTAAAAACGATGGGCCCTGACGATCGGGCAATGTTGGTGAATTTTAACAATCAGCTTCAGCCTCTTTCTCCATTCGTAACCGAGGCTTCGATCCTCGAGGCTCCTTTAAGAGAAATAAGAATTTCAGCTACCGGCACGCAATATATAGATGCCCTCGTCTTCGCATCCGAATCCTTGCGTGGGAAAAAGAAAGGAGAGCTCATACTGATTAGCGACGGTTCGGGATTAGATTCATCGCTATTGAAATCGCTAGATATTCCCAAAGAGACTACACTTCGGCATTTGAAAATCGGTGAAAACGGGGACAATATTGCAATCACCGCTTTTAACGTCAGACGATATGTAGCTAATAAGTTGGATTATGAACTTTTCATACGGGTTCAAAGTTATTTCAAGCGACCGGTTAATGCTCAGATAGAAATCTATGCTGATGACCGTTTGGTTGACTCCAAACCCATTTCACTTTCCCCCGGTAAATCATTTCAAAAATTCTATCCTAGCCAGGCTGTTTCAGGTGAACGTTTAGAAGCGCGTCTGAAGTTAACAAGTGAAGACGCCCGCGATTTCTTTCCGCTCGATGATCGTGCGTACGCGCTTCTCCCAAAGACAAAGCAAACTAGAATCCAATTAGTATCTGATGGCAATCTCTATTTGGAAGGGCCGTTGTATTTAAATTCTAATTTGGTAACCACAACAACAGCGATCGCAGACTATGACCCGAGCATTCCCTACGATATTACGGTCTTTGACCGCGTAGCGTTAAAGACCCCCGACGCCGGAAACTTTTTCTACATTGCACCAAGCGGTGAGTTCTCGCCTTGGCCAGTACAAAAAACGATGAATGATCCGATTGTCACGCGCGAAAGCAAAAACCATCCCTTGCTTCGATGGATCGGAATGAAAACGCTGAACATCGGCGCGGCTGATAAGTGGACACTTTCTTCCAAAGATAAAACCATCGTATCGTCTGCTTTGGGAATACCGATTTTGGTAACCCGAAACGACGGAGATAAAAAACTTGTCGGACTCTCTTTTGATGTTCGTAATTCTGATTTTCCGCTTCGAGTTGCATTCCCCGTTTTACTCATCAATTTGATTGATTATTTTGCTTACGGAGACGGCGGTCTGATGCAAAGCTTTCGAACCGGCGAAACGTGGTCGGTACCGGTGTCAAAAAGCGCTGAGTCCGCAACTATTTCTGTGCCTTCAGGAGAGACCAGTACGGCTCCAGTTTATGAAGGTCGCGCAATTTTTAATGGCGATGAGCCCGGCATCTACGAGATTTCTGGCGAAGGATTTAAAACAATCAAAATCGCTGCAAACCTATCGAATACCTTTGAATCCAATATTGAACCCTCAAACCTTGAGCTTGGTGAACAAGATATTCTAAGAGATACTTCCGCCCTAATCTTTGAAAGAAGCGAGCTTTGGATTTGGGCAATCCTGGCAGCATTTTTACTCTTGATAGTGGAATGGTGGACTTATAATCGAAGGAAGACTGTATAATGGCACTCCGTAAACGTGACCTCATTTTTTGGGTTCTTTTAATTAGCGTTTGGGTTGGATTGGGTATCGCATTTGCGACGCAGATTTTGATTCCTGATCGCGATCTTATCGCGTTCACTTATCAAGAAAGAAACGTAGAAATTCTACGTCCCTTGTTTTTTGGGATGATTCTATTTTTTCCCTTTCTTTGGATAATCTACCGTTTCACTCTTTCCGATCTTCCCAAATTTCAAAAATGGATAAACCTAGCGTTACGTTCTTTGGCGCTTCTGGCTCTTGTCGGTGCGCTTTCCCAATGGGTTGTAACCACTTTTGAATCCCGTGTAAGTACGATCTTCTTGGTCGACACCTCGGCTTCCATTCCCGATTCGGTCTTAGATGCCTCAACGACGTACATCAACGAAGCCATTTCTAAAAAGGGGGAACGGGATGAAGTGAAGGTCGTCGCTTTTGCGAAACGCGCTTACGAAATCAAACTCAACGAAAACGGACAAGTCCCTTCAATTCCTCGCCCGGAAATATCTAAAAAAGAGGGGGAGGAAAAAAGCCACCTAGGTTCAAACGCGGCAGCGGCACTTCAAATGGCTTACGGACTTTTCCCACAAGATCATCTTAAACGTGTAGTCGTGATAAGCGACGGAAACGAAACCCATGGCGACTTTCTAGCCGAGTCCTACAAAGCAGAAGCGTTTGGGATACGAATTTACAATAAAGAAATCGAATTCAAAGCTCCAAAAGAAGTTCTCATTCGAGAGATGAGCTTTCCTGAAAAGATTAACGTCAAAGAACCCTTCCCCATCGTGGTCAGGGTGTTTGCAAGTTATAAAACGACAGCTAAATTTCAACTTTGGCAGAACGAATTCAAAGACGCATTCGTTACAAAAGAACTTGAACCAGGCATGAACGAAATAGAACTTACGTCAGAGGTATTTGAACCGGGATTTAAAAAATTCAAATTAGATATGAAGGTGGATGGAGAAGATCATTTCAAAGATAACAATACCTACGTCTATTCCACAAAAGTAGAAGGTAAACCACGAGTTCTGTATATCGAGGGTTTTTCAAGAGCTCAACATTATTTGCAAAGGGCACTCAAAACCGAACGTTTCGAATTAGAAACGCGCGGAAAGTTTGGTATTCCTAATTCCTTAGCGGAACTACAAAACTTCGATTGCGTTATCATATCCGATCTTGCCGCGATGTATTTTTCTCAGGGCCAGATGCAAGTGATGGATCGATACGTACGAGAAATGGGCGGTGGTCTTATCATGGTCGGAGGAGAAAACTCTTTTGGTCCAGGTGGTTATCACGGCAGTTATATTGAGCGTACTCTTCCGGTTTTCTTTAAGCCCAAAAAACGTAAAAAAACCCCCACGCTTGGGTTGGTACTCGCCATCGATAAGTCGGGCTCGATGTCTTCCGATAACCGGATTGGTCTGGTTAAAGAAGCGGCAAAGTCGACGGTAGATATTCTTCAGAACGAAGATAGGGTAGCGGTTGTTGCCTTTGATAGTTCCATTCAAAACGTTGTGCGAATGCAAAGCGCGCGAAATAAAGTCCGCATCAAATCCAATATCTCAAAACTAGCAGCCAGTGGTGGTACTAATATTCCAGTGGCATTGGCAGAAGCCTATGAACAATTATTACTTACCAATGCCAGGCTAAAACATATCATTCTTCTCAGCGATGGAGCCTCGGAGAGCGGAAATATTTTCTCCGAGCTCATCCCTGCTATCCGGATTGAAGGCATCACCGTATCAACCGTCGCTGTTGGTTCGGGTACCGATACCACGCTCCTTCGACGCATCGCCCAAGGTGGTAAAGGAAGATACTACTATGCGCGAGACCCCTACTCCCTGCCCCGAATTTTCATGAAAGAAACGTCCACCGTTTCTCGTTCTTCAATGGTTGAAGAGCCTTTTCGACCTAAAATCAGAAAACGAGCTCAGTTCTTAAACGGAATTTCTTGGGGTAGTGCTCCCTATCTGTTGGGATACGTGTCGACTTCAGCAAAGCCGGGGGCGACCGTCATCATGGAAAGCGAGTACGGGGAGCCGATTCTTGCACGCTGGCGACGAGGTTTAGGAAAAGTTGTAGCTTTTACCTCTGATCTTAAAAACCGCTGGGCGGTTGAATGGTTACGTTGGTCGGGTTATCAAAAATTTTGGTCGCAACTGATTCGAGATACAATGCGATCCAACAAAAGCGACCAATTAGCGATGACAACAACCATCGATCAGGACAAAGCAAAGATCGTCGTGGATGCAATCGGTGATAACGACAAATTCATCAACGGTCTTGATTCCATGATTGCGATAACAGCCCCTGACGGAACAAAGAGTAGTTTAAAATTGGAACAAAGCGCATCGGGTCGTTATGAAGCGAAGTTACCCATGACCCAATACGGTTCCTATGGACTGAAAGCGACACACGAACTCAACGGCGATACGCTTGCTGTCAGCCTTGCCAGTGTTTCCAACCCCTATCCAAGAGAATTCCAATTCGTTGAGCCTAATCGTGAGCTTTTAAGAAGGGCTGCACAAGTTGGTGGCGGCGAGACGAACCCGGTCATCGAAAAGCTATTTGATCCCCTGGGCGAAGAAGTGAAATTCCGAAAAGAGCTTTGGCCCTATTTCTTGATGGCGGCCCTAGCTTTGTTGTTTTTGGATTTGTTATTGAGGCGAGTCCGTCTCGGTGGCGGTACCGATATCTCGTGGACTGATGTGATTTCGGGTAAGTCCTAAAACAACGATTTATACTTTTTCATAGATTGTAAATCCGAAGTGCTTCGAGGACTTGAATAATAGAAAGTACGGATTTAGGCTAGCGCGTAGCTTCAACCACCGCAGGCCTCATGTACCATATTTTTTATTGTTGTTATTCTACCGACTTACAAGTTTCTCATGAGGAACCTATTGAGGTGAAAAATAAAGAAAAAGTCGTCGATTTTGCGCTCGATACATTGAGGGAACCTGAGGACTTATTCGGTATCATCGACGCAAATGATATGACCTGCCAATTCTACGTGGAAGAAAACGGAGAGGTTTGGGTAGAAATTCCCGTTCCAGACGAGAATGGATCCTATGGTAAATATATCCCGCTACTCGAGGTCGCAGAGACGATCGAACACATGACAGAAACCTTTTCTTTAAAAATGCTGCCGGGCTTAAAATTCCAAACTTGGTAACCCTATCAAATTAGACATCAAGGTGCTAAGAAGGTAGTGTCAGGAAGAATAAAACAGGTAATATATGAGTAATTTCAGTAGATTAGTAGCATCGCTCGTGTTTGTGCTGTTCTTAATTCCAACCTTTGTATTCGCGGATTCGGTGGAAGAACTATCTCAAAAAGGTGAACAAGCCTACAGCCAGATGAACTATGGTGCCGCGATAGCCTTCTATAAAGAAGCCTATGAGGTGCAAGAGGTCGCGGTCCTACTTTTTAATATCGCGAAATGCTACGAAAAGCAGAAGGATTGGGAGAACGCGAAGAAATATTACCAAAGCTTTCTTGTCGCACCGGACGTCGAAAAAAAATTCCGAGAAAGCGCTCTCAAAAAGATTAAAAATATAGAGAATACTCAATACGCAGAGGAAAAAGAGCGCCTCGCTAGGGTGGAACGCGAGAAAGAGGAAGAAAAAGCCGCAAAAAGGAAGGCCGAAGTTCAAGCTGCGCCCCCGGTTGAAACTCCTATTAAAAACTCTGCAAGTAAAATTCCTGCCTATATCGTTGGCGGAGTTGGAGTTGGGCTTCTCGCCGGAGGTGGCGTATTCGCGTTACTGGCAAAATCGCAGGAAAGTACATTTAAAAGCGCAACGACAACAGCGGGAAAACAGGACGCACAAAGTGCCGGAAAAACCATGGCCTTGGTAGCTGATGGCATGTTCGTCACGGGTGGAATAGCGACTGCGATTGGAATCTATTTATTCGCAACTTCAGACAACGAAACGGACCCGTCCCTTAGTGGATGGATTTCAAAGACAAGCAGCGGAGCGAATGTTCGATTCTCCTTCTAAATCCAATCGGTCTCCAATGTATTTTGGGATAGAAAGGCCGCTGATCTCCTTCAAAGAGAAGAGCGCTCTATGACGACGGCTAGGGACCAACGCCAAGATCTTTTGGAGAAACTTATAGGGCGGGAAGTTGCCGACGGACGTTTTAAAATTACGGAACTCCTTGGATTTGGAGGTATGGGAGCCGTGTATGGTGCAGTCCAGAAAAATATGGGCAGATCTGTCGCATTGAAATTGATTCCGACACACGATCCTACGACGGTCGCGCGTTTCGAACGCGAGGCGTTAACGATTTCCAAACTACGTCACCCCAACACCATAACCGTTTTTGACTACGGTCAAACCGAAGACAACTTTCTTTTCCTCTCCATGGAAATGTTGGAAGGCAAAACTTTAACGGAGTTAATCGAAGAGGGACCGCGATCGCCTGAGGATATGGTCCATATCACTTCTCAAATATGCCGCTCACTAAGTGAAGCCCATCGTAACGGAATTGTTCATAGAGATGTAAAACCGGATAACGTTATTTTGATCGCTGTCGATGACGATCCGAATGTGGTGAAGGTTCTTGATTTTGGAATTGCAAAAGCCGTCTTAGGCGAAGACGACGTCGAACTCACCGGAGATGGGCGCATCGTCGGGACCCCTCGTTATATGTCGCCCGAACAAATCCTAGCCGAATCCGTCGACCACCGTACTGACATCTATGCGCTTGGCTGCATCATGTACGAAATGCTATGCGGGGCGCCTCCTTTTCAGCAAAAAAGTACGACAGCGCTGATGATTTCTCACACTCAAGACTTACCGCCCTCCTTCTCTCAACGACTTGATCACGATTTAATGAGTCAGATGCCAACAGGAATTGAAAAAGTGGTCCGAAAGGCACTAGAGAAAAAACCAGAGGATCGTTATCAATCCTGCAACGAACTCCGCAGAGAACTCCGACTTGCATTGGCTGGTATGGAACTTGGATCGGACCTTGGCGATATTGATTCCAGTAGCGATTTTAGTTCCAGCATTCTAGATGAAGATTCCATCTCAACACGAACTCTGAGCGCGCCGGATTTGGAGTCTAAAGCAGACAAGAGATCAATGGGGTTGATCTCCATACTTGTTATACTTTCATTGGTTGTTCTCTCCTCATTTCTTCTTTCGAAACTCGTCGACTCCCAAAAGGTGGACCCCGCCCCACCGAAAGTTGCGATGCCTTTGGTTATTGAGGAAGAAAAAGCGAAAGAAATCGAAGTTTCGTCAATAGTTAAACCTTCGCCTGATAAGGTCGAGTTTGTGAGATTCGAAATCCAGACGCAACCGCCAGGTGCCAGCATTAGTGAAAACGGCTCATACATTGGGAAAACCCCCTTAGAGTTTCCTGTAAAAACGACCCAAGAAAAAGTATCTTTGACGCTAAATAAGGAAGGCTATAAAGACTTACCTATACTTCTCTTCGTAGATCCTCAAAAAATAAAAACCCTAAAAACCTTTGATTTAGAAAAAGAAAAAGCTGAAAGAAAAACCAAACCGCGGCGTGTGAGGAAGACCGTCAGAGATGAAGTCCGCAAAGTGAAAGAAAAGCCAAAAATTAAGATGCTCGGTGAAGATGATGAACCGAAAGTGAAGGTTCTTGAATAAATGAGAATCTGTCCAAAATGCCAAAGGGAGTTTGATAAGGATTTGGAATATTGTCCTGAAGATGGGATGAAATTGCGACCGGTCGTCGAACAAGAAATCGATCCGCTCATCGGCACTACTCTTGATGGACGTTGGAGAATCGAGGAAAAAATAGACGATGGCGGAATGGGTAACGTCTATTCTGGACACCAGACAAGTGTGAACCGGCGAGTTGCAATTAAAACGCTTCGTTCTGAGCTGACTAAAAACGAAGAATTCGCCGACCGCTTTTTTCGCGAAGCAGAAATGGCGACGAAAATCTCGCATCCGAACTGTGTTACCGTATTAGACTTCGGCCAATCCGAAAGCGGGACCCTATACCTGGCGATGGAATATCTGGATGGTGAACCGCTGACTAAACGTATCAATCATGGCGAAGTAAGCGTTGAAGAAGTTTATAAAATCGGTATTCAAATAGCCTCGGCATTAATGGCTGCTCATGGCAAAAAAATCGTTCACCGCGATCTTAAACCCGATAACATCTTTCTTCTAAATATGCCCAATAACGAGATTTTCGTAAAAGTTCTCGACTTTGGAATCGCCAAGGCGTTGGATTCAGAAGCCGAGGTAACCAAAGCAGGAATGATCTTCGGCACGCCCGATTACATGAGCCCAGAACAATGCCGAGGAACTCATGTGGATGGTCGAAGCGACCTCTACGGGGTTGGATGCATTCTTTATGAATTATTGGGTGGACGCCCTCCCTTTGCTGCCAAGACACCGATGGCCATTCTACTTTCTCACGTAAATGATGAAGTAGCTCCGCTTCAATCTGTGGCGTCTTCAACTATTCCGATGGGGCTTACCCAAATCGTGATGCAGCTATTGGAAAAAGAACCGGCCGATCGATTTGACTCCGCTAAAGTTCTTCATTCTAAACTAGAGTCCGAACTCGAACGATTTCTTCACCCCGAAAAGTTCCGGGACAATGAAGCGGAGAAACAAAGTAGTCGAATCATAAGCCCTATTGTTCGAAATGAAGAAAATATCGTAAATCCGGCCCCTCAGCCAGTTGTAGCAAAGGTGACTCCGAACCAAGGCCTAAACCAGATTCTCGACCTTTCAGGTACACGCGAACAAGCGCGACTTGTTCTACCTAAACGATCGAAAGCGCCCTTTCTTTTTGCGTTCGTTGTTGTGGCCGCGTTGATTTATGGTGTCTATTATTTACTAAAGCCCGGACCGCTCCCGATTGTTGAACCGGAAATTTCAATAGACACGTCGAAGGAAAACAAGCCTGAAGAGGAAACGATTAAAAGTGTTCAGGTTCCCGAAGAAAAACAAGTAGAGACTCCGATCGCTATCGGTAAATCCAAGAAAAAAATTCGGAAAACAAAAGGCAGAAAGAAATCAGCATCGACCATGAAAAAGCCGCTTAAAAAGAAGAAGATACTGATTAAAAAAGCGGTTCTGCCTAATCATGTAGAGCAAAATAAGGGAAGCAAAGAAACAAAGCATAACGAAATGCCAGATCCAAATGGTCCAATAGTTCTACCTCCAAAGCCCGTCAAGGCTAAGCCCGATCCACTTCCTGGCACCCTTTCGTCACCCATAAAAAAAGCCCTAAAAGGGCTGAAACGAGATAATTTGGAGCATGGAATCGACGATAAAAGAATCAAACTTGATTAAAAGTTAGATAACAATATCGACGCACCTGACTAACCAAAAACGGGAAGCTGTCCAGCGATGGATTCTCCGCCCGTCAAGAAAGAACGGAGTCGAACGAAATGTCCGTGGGAGATATTGGTGAACCTGACTCCAAAAGTGGAATCAGAATCCCAGACTTTCTTTGCTCCGATAACAATCGGAGCACTATCTCCGGGTAGCTCAACTTCAAGGCGAACTTTTTCTTCTCCTGCTCCGAAGATATAAGGGTCTAAAAGTTTATCAAGACGCATTCCACTCAAAGAAATATTAGTGGCGCGACAAATCTTAGCTCCGCCCTCCCCACCAAAATTATTTAAAATAATATCGCAATCTACGCGTAGTTGTTTTCTCATTTGATGACCTCCATGTCGTCACGTTATATTAAAAAATAGCATGAGATCAGGACTTGCCAAGTTTTTGGCCCCCCTAAAAGTTGTCATTCTTATAACTCCTCCGCTATCCCATCGGACAGACAAGAACATTGACAGGTCGAACCCATCAGACTAAACATAAAGCGACTGAATGGTGATTCATTTTATGGCTAACGCCGCCAATACAGATAAAAAGACCAACGACAAACGTTCGCGCATTCTCATGGGCGCGTTAAAAGCCTTTGCAAAGAAAGGGTTCTATAACACGCGTATATCCGAGATCGCCGTTGAAGCGGGAGTCGCTGATGGGACTATTTATCTGTATTTCAAAAACAAAGACGATCTTCTCATCTCACTTTTTGAAGACCGAATGGAATGGCTGAATCAACGGATGCAAAAAGAGCTAAAGGACGTCCACTCTCCCAAAGCCCGTATTAGAAAACTCATAGAGTTACATTGCATGCTGGCCATTGATGATCCCGACCTCGCCGAATTCATTACGGTTGAACTACGACAAAGTTCCAAATTTGTGAAAGAATACGAAAATCCAAAATTTCATGATTACCTAAGAATTTTGGAAGGTGTTCTTCTGGATGGTCAACCGGAAGTCTTTCAAGAACATCTTAACGTGCGCCTTATTGCACGTGCAATCTTTGGCGCCTTGGATGAGGTGTTACTTATTTTGACTCTTGGCGCTATGGAGCGCCAGGAAATCGAAACCTTTATCAATCATGTTACCGCATTTGTTTTAGGCGGTATTTCTCGTACGCAGGACTAAGAAAGTGAAAATACTCACAACAGTAAAACGGGTTACTGACCCGGAAATGAAAGTTAAGATAAAAGCCGACGGCAGTGGCATATCCACAGACGGCGTTGAATTTAAAATGAACTCCTTCGATGAATACAGCATCGCCGAAGCGGCGACTTTGAAGAAAGCGCACGGTGGCGAAATTCTTGTTGTATCTATTGGACCTGAGGCTTCAACTAAAGAAATGCGCACTGCAATGGGAATGGGAGCCGATCGCGGCATTCTGGTCCAAACCGATGAAACTGTTGATAGCGACGCAGTGGCGCGGATTTTGGCAGAAGTCTGCAAACGTGAAAATCCAGATCTCGTCCTCATGGGTAAGCAGGCAATCGATAGTGATAGAAACCAAACGGGGCAGCTACTTTCTGCCTACATGGATTGGCCACAAGCAACCTTTGCGTATTCAATTGCGGTTAGCGATGGCTTCGCAGATGTAGGACGCGAAGTCGACGGCGGTACCAGCACAAAACGCGTGCAGCTTCCGGCGATCATCACGGCCGACCTTAGACTCAATACGCCCCCCTTGGTTCCTCTTCCTATGCTTATGAAAGCGAAGAGAAAACCTCTTGAAATCATCACCCCTGAAGATCTCGGCGTCGACATCACACCCAAGGTAAAAGCTGTAGGATTCGAAGCTCCAGAAGCTCGCGCCGCCGGTCAGATCGTTGAAAGTGTTGACGCACTCATTGAAAAATTAAAGAACGAAGCAAAAGTACTATAGGAGTTTACTATGTCAAATATCATCGTAATTGCAGAACACATAAATGGTTCTCTCAAAAAAGTAAGCTGGTCGTCGGTCACTTTTGCTAAGCAAGCAGCTGCCCTCACCGGTGGACAAGTTATCGGATTGGTTCTCGGACATAATATCGGAGATGTTGCGGCAGAATTTGCAACTTCTGGTCTTGATAAAATGTTGGTCTGTGACGAAGCAACTTTTGCAAGTTACCTTCCAGAAAATTTCGCTCCGGCAATCGTCAAAGCGGTACAAGACAACGACGCTGCAATCGTCTGCGCATCCACTTCTACTTTCGGAAAAGACTTACTTCCTCGCGTCGCAGGTTTGCTCGGTGCAGGAATGGTTAGCGACGCTATCGCTATTTTTGACGATGGTGGACTCAAATTCAAACGTCCACTCTGGGCCGGAAAGGTCATTACGACGGTTGAAGTTTCTACTCCGATCAAAGTCGCATCTGTACGCCCAACCGAATTTGATGCTCTTCCAGCCGTCGCAGCCGTTGCAAGCGAAGCCTTCGCCTCAGGTGTGAGTGCTAAAGAAGGCGTTGAATTTGTATCGTTTGAGCAAGTTAAAAGCGAACGACCTGAACTCACTGATGCCGACGTTATCGTATCTGGCGGACGCGGGCTCGGTTCGGAAGCCAACTTTAACATCGTTATGGAACTTGCCGATAAACTTACAGGTGCCGTCGGTGCTACGCGTGCTGCAGTTGATTCCGGTTATGCCCCCAACGATTGGCAAATCGGACAAACAGGAAAAGTGGTTGCCCCCAATCTCTATTTCGCCGTCGCGATTTCTGGTGCCATCCAACATCTTGCGGGTATGAAAGGTTCTAAAACTATCGTCGCTATCAACACTGATGCTGACGCTCCAATCTTCCAAGTTGCCGATTATGGACTTGTGGCGGATGCGTTTGAAGTGTTGCCAGACTTAACCTCAAAACTATAGAGGTAAATACTCTTACGATTCTAAAGACGCCTTGCGCGTCTTTTTTTTTTCGCTTAAATCAAAAAAATCTAGATCCTGAGGCACTTCTCCCCGTTCAACCCCGCATCAACAACGGAGAGCATCATGAAAATCAAAAATATTATCACCTTATCTGTCGTGTTATGCTTGTTAAGCCATTGTACAACGCAATCCAAAACCGAGAAGATTCGCCCCAAAACGGTAGTTCCGATAGAACAAAAAGAACAAAAGCAAGCCCAAATCGGCGCCGCAAGTGCAGGTCATGCCAACATCAAGTGTATAAGTACAGCAAGGTGTGAGGTCCAAGAGGAGGGGTTTGACGTCCCGAGCATTTGCGTCTCCATGGTAGCAAAAATCGGAGAAGATTGCGGAACCATCGCCAATATTGAATGTGAAAATTCAGCGTTCTGCAAGACTCCCACGAAATACGGACTCGACAACGTGGGACCTGTGTCAAAAACCCTTCATAAAGCATAACGATTCGAAGCGAGAAGCTTGTATAACACTTCATATTTGGCTATTTCGATGAGCCAACTTAACGAGGCTTTTATGCAATCCGAGACTCACAGATTAGACCAACGTCTCAACAAGCGATTCAGTTCGGCCAACCAAAAATTTGGAATGGTCAACGATGGCGATAGAATCCTCGTCTGTCTGTCTGGCGGTAAAGATTCCTACACGATGCTCTCTTTGCTCTTGGAAGCGCGAAAGAGATGGCCCATAAATTTTGAATTGGTCGCCTTCCACCTAGACCAAAAACAGCCAGGATATCCTCCGCATATTATGGAGGATTATCTCAAAGAGGTGGAAGGTATTACTTACGAGGTAGTGGAAAAAGACACTTATAGTATCGTCATGGATAAGTTGGGCGACGGTCAAATGCCATGTTCGCTCTGTAGTCGGTTAAGACGAGGAATCATGTATTCCTATGCTGAAAAACACGGCTGCAATAAGATCGCGCTAGGCCACCATCGCGATGACACCATTGAAACGCTTTTACTAAATTTGTTTCATAATGGAAAAACGCGCGCCATGCCCGCGAAATATAGAACCGACGATGCACGCTTTGAAGTCATCCGCCCTCTCATCTACATCGCCGAAAAAGACATCGAAGCCTATTCGAAGTTACAAGGTTATCCGATCATTCCGTGTAATCTATGCGGCTCTATTGAAGGGCAGCGTAAGTATATCAAAACGCTTCTTTCGAATTTAGAAGATGATATTCCAGGTGTCCGCGGAAGTCTCTTATCCGCGTTAGCCAAAGTCCACCCATCTCACCTACTAGATGAAAACCTTCGACAGGAAGTCGAATGAACGAGCTTAATCTGGCAAAGAAACTCGCGCGTATCGCAGGCCAAATGATGTTAGCGTCAAAAACACAAGACTTTGACATTTCGATGAAGTCCAAAAATGATTACGTGAGTGAAGTCGATCTTGCGATCGAAAAGCGTCTGAAGAACGAAATTCTAAAACACTATCCCGAAGACGAAATTCTTGGCGAGGAATATGGAGGCACGGGTGAGAATGGTCGGCGGTGGATCATTGATCCGATTGATGGGACGACAAATTTCGTCCACCAAATCCCTTTCTATTGTGTTTCTATCGCATTTGAGACCGACGGTATATTAAAAGCGGGCGTTATTTATTCGCCTGAGAACGATGAGATGTTTTTTGCTTCGTTAGATGGTGGCGCGTTCGTTAATGATCAAAAACTTTCGGTATCACTTAAAGACCAGCTGGATACAACCCTCATCGCGACCGGTTTTGTGACCAACAAGCAATCTATATCGCTGACTAAAAATTTAGAGCTCTTCACCACGATGGCGGCACAGACGCGAGGCGTGCGTAGATTGGGCTCAGCGGCCCTAGATTTAGCCTACGTTGCGGCAGGCCGCCTCGATGCATTTTGGGAGTATGACTTATCAGCGTGGGATATTGCGGCCGGAAAACTGATCGTGGAGGAAGCTGGGGGGAAAATTTCCCGAATCGATGGCGATTCCCATCATCTTGATAGCGACAGTATCCTTGCGACCAATTTCATGATACATCAAGATTTCGTCAATGCGCTTAAAAACGGCCTCAAAACCGCGGGCATTGAAGAACGCGAATCGTTAGCTGAGAAGAATTGAGAATGAAAAAGACACTTCCAATATTAATCATTTTCCTAATGTTGGCCGGATGTTTTGATGCCTACACGGTAGAAAATCTTGAGCCGACAATTACCAGTATTGACCCTGCCTACAATGATGATGAAACGTTACGCATCGATTTCACCCTCAATGATTTCGAAGGTGATGACGCGGCCGTCATTTTCGAAATCTGTGAAATAGACGAAACGAACTGTGGTTTCGGCGAACTCGACAGATCACGAAGCGATCCACTAGCAAGACTACAAACCATCCCCAAAAAGACCCACGTTGCGCATACGATCGTTTGGGACTTTTCTTGTGGACGTATTAATTCTGAGGGAACCCGCATACCATCGGATGCCCAAGTTGAATACGTGGCCAAGCTTACGATCAAAGCCCAAAAGACGAGCATGTTCTCAAAAGGCTTTAAACTTCAAGCCCTCAATTTAAACTCTACTGCGACGTGCGAGAATTAGGTGAAGTGTCCCTCTTGTGTCGCAGAAATTTCGGATGACTCACGTTTTTGCGCATATTGCGGAATCACACTTCCGCGATGTTTATCATGCGGCCAATTACACCCAATAGAAGCGGGGTTTTGCCCTCATTGTGGTGTACCAACCCATGGTACAAGTGAGCCCTCTGTCGTCTCACCTGATACGGTTCTGCCTGGCGAGGACGAACATTGGAAACAAAATGAGCGCGTTGAGACCATCGGCTTTCTTTTCGAACCCGACTTTCCCGACCGTAGATTCTACCTTGAAGAAGGCGATTCAACCGTCGGTGCCGGAGAAAAAAACGACCTCGTTGTCGACAAACCCGCCATTTCATGGAATCACGCCATCATCATTGTCCGCGATCAAAAGATCCGCATTCAAGATTCAGCAAGTACAAATGGAACCTTTATAAACGGTACCCAAATCCACCGGCCTCAAAACCTTCGCCACGGTGATAAAGTCCGTTTTGCAAACTTTACTTATATCGTTTGGATCAAGCCACAGCTTCGAGAAAAAGAATGAACGAATGGATAGAAAAACAAGTCCACACATCTCAACAACTCATCGAACACGGACGGCAAGCATTACAAGCCGGAAATGTAGCTATTGCGGAGGATTCCGCTGTTGAGGCACTCGCAATCATAGATATGGCTCTCGCCGAAGACCCAGACTCAATAGATATTATCCGCGTTCGAGCACGTGCGAATAACGAGCTAGGTTTTTTATATCACCGAACCGAACGCCTTGCTGAAGCATTGGTACTACACGAACAAACCTTAGCTTTGTGCAATGAAATGCTTGAAAAAGGGGAAGAGTTTCGAGCCAATATGGCAGCCTGCCATATCAATCTCTCAAGCGTATTGTCCGGCTTGGATAGGCACGAAGAAGCTAGAACACACAGCGAAAAAGCCATCACTATTTCATCAGAATTGATTGAAGCTGACGAAGATGTCATACAAGCAAAAAACATCGCCTTCGGTGCGCGAAATGCGATCGCGGTCGGTGATGCGAAAGCCAAAAAGTTTGATACCTCTCTCAATCACTTGCAAAAGGGACTAAAATTTATCGATTTTCTTCGCGAAAATGGCGCCCCTGGAATCGATGTGCAAGCCGCCCAAAGTTGTCAGCAAATCAGCGTCGTACTTTTTGAAAACGACCGATTTGAAGATGCGCTTGAGGTGGGACAAAATGCCCTAATATTCTCCGAAAAGGCCTACGAAAAGCTAGGAGAACAATCCATCCCCGTTTATCTCACCAGTCAGATGAATCTCATCAGCTATTATGAAAAGATGGGTAAATTCAGTGGCGCTGAAGATTGCCTTTGGAAATCATTAGACTTCATCGGTAATCATCCTCAGATTTTGGAACGAGGAAAAGCGTTCTATGAAACCTGCCGAAACCAAGCAGATTCTCGTCTTGAAAAAGGCGGTCTACCCCGCCAAGAAGTAGAAGAAGGGTTGGTCGAGGTAAACGAGAGACTTGCCACAATCAAAGACGAAGAAGAATAACGAATATCTTCTCCGGCCGGCGGCTTAAAACGCTAAACTTTGCGCTAAAACGTGGACATCTTCAACCTACCGCAACCCACAACATCCATCATGTAAACAGATTCTTCGTTGACGGGTTCCCTGATCAATTTGTAGACTAGACGCTACCCGAACAACACAATGCTACAGGATACCGATATGAGCGAAGAACTCGTTGATCTGACCGTTGCCAGGACAAAAGTCCGTGAATTTTGCGACGCCGGCAGCCCTGAATATGCCCTAACCTTATTGGACCAAATCGCACGCTGGCCCGATACTACGCGTTATCTTGATGACAACCTTTGGTTGTATCGACAGATGGGAGATTTGCTTGTTACACAGTCGGCACCTGATGATGCAATGAGCGCTTATCGTCGAGGATATGAACTCGATCCTCGCGATTTGGGAATCTTGAAACCCTACTCCGATCTTTTGTTCGAATCCAACCTCACAAACGACGGCGTCAAAGTTGTTCAATCCATGTTATTGCATCACAAACATGATCTGGGGACCACCGAGTTATCAGCTATCTATGCTAAACTTGGAGTTCTCTTTGAAGCCGAAGAAGAGTATGCAAAAGCAAGGTCTGCGTTCGAAAAAAGCTTAGAAAACACGCCCACTTACAACGACGGTCTCGAGGGCCTTTTACGTGTCATCGGACAAGTCGCTGATCCTGTTGATGTGATTCGCGTAAGACAAAAACTAATCAACTCCCTGGAGGATCCGAAAAGTCGTTCTGTTGCTCTGGTGGCTTTAGGTAACGATTGGGTCAACGAATTTAATGATTCCGGGCGAGCCCTTGATGTCTTCGAGCACGCGGTATTGGAATGGAAAGAAAACGAAGAAGCACTTTCTAGAATCGCAACCGTTGGCGCTGAGATTGGCGATTGGCGCCGAGTCGGTCGCGCTTACTTCACCCTTAGCGAACTAGCCGATACCCAAGAGGGCAAAGCCGAATGGATTTTTAGATCTAGTATCGTTGCGCGAGATCATCTTTGGGAGGCCGATAAAGCCCTCAACGGCTTTCGACGTGTGTTGCAACTGGACCCAAATAGAATCGATGCCTTCAGAGCAATTACTTCAATATTGTTTGATGCAAAAGATTGGGAAGAAGTTGAAGCTTCACATCTCAGTTATATTTCAATTTTGATGGAACAACCCGACGCTTCTCCGGAATTATTATCTATCCTTTGGGAGAAATTAGGCGATCTATACGAAGGGACGCTTCTACGTCCTGACGATGCTATTTTCGCCTTTAGCCAATGCTCTCACTACCGGCCTGAGGACATTCAGATTAGACAATCTATTATTGCGTTAACCGAAGTACACGAAGACCATTACGATAAAGCCGTCGACCAATTACGCGCACTTTACAACGGCAATATTAATCCCGAACAAACATTGGAACGCATGGGCAAAGTATTTATGCGAATGAAATCCTTTGATCGGGCGCTCGGCGTTTTTCGCGCGATGCAGATTCTAAATTTCAAACTGGACGCCAAGACTCACGCCTTTGTGGAGGAACGGAATACAACCATGTTTCGCCCGATCAAGCGAAACCTTACCGAATCGCTCCTGCGCGAATCCGTATTTCACGAGAGAATGGATGTTCGCATAAACACCATCTTCAAACATCTCTACGTCGGACTTTCAGAATGGACCGGCGAAAGCCAATCCAAATATGGTCTAAAACGTAAAGATCGCATTAAAATTGAAGAGCCGTTGGCATTCAATAATATTTACAAAAGTATTGGCGCGTCGATAAATTATCATGAGCTTCCAAAACTTTGGCATAAAAAAGAACAAATCGGGTTGATTAACGGTGCGCTCATTCCAGAAGGACTGATCGCGGGCGACGAAATACTGGGTAGCGGACGCGAAGAATTTACGTCTTTTGTCATTGCTAAACAACTGTTCCTCTTCCAACCCACCTTTTACCTACCGACTATTCGCCCATCTGATGTAAACGCCTTCTTCCTTTTAGGAGCGTCTTTCGTTCTTCCTAACGTCCGTTTGGAGATGAATAAAGAACTTGAATCCGCGCTAAAATCATTGAAAAAGAAGATTAAGGGACAAGAGCTCGAACAGCTTAGACGTGCATACGAAAGCGTAGGTGGGCAGACCGACATTGGTCATTGGATTGAAACCATCGAGGATACCGCAAATCGAGTCGGCCTCCTTTTCGCTGATGATTTGACATCATGCAGAGAATATTTGGAGATCGAACCGCAAAAACTTACTACGCGAAGCGTCGACGAGCGTATGAAAAGTGTTGTCGATTTCGCAATTTCAGAAAAGTATTTTAATTTGCGTGAAGCCCTTGGCCTTTCAATAGGATAGAGAAACGATATCTAGAACGATTCAATCAAGGCAAAGAATTAGGGCAAAAAAAAACTCCCATAAATGGAAGCATCTCAAAAACGAAGTTTGAATTAGTCTTCGAATTTAATATATTTTGGAAGTACACGAACAAGCTTTCTAGGCGCGTATTCAACTTCAACGGTTGACGAAGTCGGAACCATTTTCTTTGATACGAAACACATAATCTTTTGTTCTACAACAACTTCTTCTTCGGTTGTTTCTACTGCTGCTACATCTTCAGACATATTAGTCTCCTATATTAAAAATTCCAGAGCGCGGAACCAGCCCTTAGCTAACAATACCGCGCACTTAAGTCAATCTTACTTTCAAAATATCGCAACTTAGGGATTGAAAACCTCGGCTGAGTCTAACGCAACCGAATTTCCGTCAACGACGGCCGACCCACCAATCAAAAGAACCCGACCGGAAGTTAACATCGTAACGGTAGGTCCAGTGCGAGTATCGACTTGTTTCCCCTGCTTTCGAGTCTCAAAGGGAGGTTCGTTTGAAAGTCCCAGATAGGTTAAACGAACCACACTCTCTTGTGAGTTCTCACCTTTAGTTCTTCCACCAAAAATGAGCACTTCACCCGTATCAAGCTTAACGCCATCAATTCCACCACGTGCTTCTGGAATCACCCAATCAGCGCTAGCCTCAAAGTCTCCACGGCCGGTCTTTGCAAACTCATAGGAGTCCGTTGCGGTACCGTCCAGATCGGTAAAACCACCGACGACGGCAAGTAATCCCGTGGCGTCAGTTGGAACAAAGGCAACATGCCCGAATCTGCCCGTCTTCATTTTGCCTTCTTCGGTCGATGAATCCCCCGAAATAGACTCGGTCGTTTTAAGTATGTTGGTTTCGTCAATCCCACCCGACAACCAGATCGTACCATCGGCGAGGACCGTTGCTACATGTCGCGTTCTGGCAAATTTAAGAGTGAAGGTATCTTCACCGGCTGCGTTATTTTCCACATCGATAATCTCAAAGGATTTCAATGCCTCCGTGGGACTTGCAGGTCCAACACCGCCGGCGACAATCAATTTATTATCGGTCTGACGAAAGCTTGCAGTATGATGTGCCCGTCCACGAAGAAGTGTCACCGATGATCCATCACTGGCTAACATTAATTTCACACGCTCTCCGACAGGTTGGTTAAGATCGATGATTTGAATCGTGTTAACGGGACGAAGTTGGTCTACTTTTTTAGTATAACCACCGGTTACGATAAAGCGGTCCTCCCCAATTTTGGTGAGGGTATGAAAGACAACCGGATCTTTTAACTTTTCGCTATTCAAACGCTCACTTGTGGCGTCGTCATAGTCGAGATTTGAAAAGTACCCGGTTTGAGGATCAAAAATTTGCACATCGTCGTATAAGTTTCGAAAAGTGGTAGAACCGCCCAACTCTCCAGGTACTGCGGGATCGCCGCCACCAACAACAAGGACCCGTCCATCAGACAGAATCGCCGCTTGGTGCCCCATTCTTCCAAGCCATGACTTACTTTCTCCGCGGTAATCGAAAACAGATTGGGCGTAACGTCTCCCATTTGTCTCGCGATCAATCACAATCGAACCAAAGGGCGCGAAGGTTCCGACGCTTTGAACCTGAACTCGAAAATCAAGCGGACTTTGTCCTGGAGTCACATCGAAGGTCGGAGTTGCACCGCTCGCTATGACTTCGTCGCCAGCATCCAAAACATTGAAATCTAGACGAATGTTTTCTTCGAAGTTCAGAGAAGGAAGCTTTCCACTGCCGTCGGTGATATCGAAAACACTCTCGCCGATAAGTTTACCTGTAGCGGGTTCTGTCACCTTCAAAGAAATTTTTGATGCATCTGCATAACCAGGCAAGGTTGGAGTGAACTCACCGTCAGAGTATCCAAAGACATTGACTTTAAGCTTTGCTAGATCGGTAGAATCGTCGGTACATGCCGAAAAGAGGGAGAGTATTAGAATTATAAAAATGAATGTAGAATAATTTTTCACCACGACACCTCTGCTGTAAATCCTTCTCCTGAACCGCCATCGGAATCGCCACTAAGGAGATAAATTCCACCGGCGACTAAGCCAATTGCTGCTATGGTTCCGGCTGCAATATAAATATATGTCCACGTATTTGAGGACTCGACAGGGCTTTCTTCCGGCGGTGGGACAACAATATCGTCTTTTTTCTCAACAACATCATCAGCAGGTTGCTTTACTACGACCACCGACTGTTTTATTTCTGCAAGTTTGACGACCGAAACAATTGCGCTTTCTGCCATTGCTTCGGAAGAATCGATAATGTTGGTTGATAAGTTATTTACCCCAACGACCAAGTTAGATAATTCGATGTTAAATATTTCGTCGGTTGATCGAACTAAACGTTCATCAGATTTGCGATAGACAAAAGGAACAGCCACATAGTCGCTCCCACGTTTCAACATCAAAACGAATCCGATAAAATCTGCGCCCGTTTGATTTGCTAACTCGGCGAAATAGGGTTTCACCGACCCGTCGAATTGCCCAGATTTCAATGTGTTTAATAAGTCCGTATAGAACTCTGGTTCGCCTGAAGCTGCTTTTACACCTGCACCCGTTGGCTTAAGGTCTGCAGAAAATTCTTGTTTCTTCTTCTTGCCACTAACCTTAATTTTTTGTCCGTGACGATCGCCGTTCGTAGCTTTGACGACCAAATAGTGATGACCAAAGCCGATATCGTTTACGACTCCCGGTGTACTATTCTGGACAGTACCTTTCTCTACGCCATCGATGTAGATGATACCTTCGCCTTTGGACGTGATTGTGAGCACCCCTGGTCCAGCCTTCTTAATCTTAGCGGCTTCCTTCGCGTGTAGCTCGGTTAGGGCCTTTGGATACTTATCTTTATCAAGCACAAGATCTGGCCGAATATGGGCATATAACTTAATTCCTTTTCGAGCATCCAGATCAAAACCAGCGTTGAAATTTGCGAGTGCTAAGTTCCCAATAGAATCGGCGAGGATATCAAAATTAGTTTCGCCCAGATTGCCTTCCATGATTTCGATTGCTTTCGAAAATGCTTCGGCGGCGGCTTTATCATTTCCAGCGGTCAACTGACCGATGCCTGAATTATAAAGTTGTTCTGCTTCTACTAGTAACGCGCTATCACCACCGAGGCTGGCTTTAACTGACGAAAAGTCCGGCATTATTTCGATGCGTTTATCCTGTGCAATCTGCTTGCGAAGTAATTCGCCGATTTTTTCAGGGACAATGGATGACATGCCATCCTGGACCGACTGAGTCGGTAGAAGAAATAGTTTCGGAACAGGACCCTGTTGTGCATTGGCACTTTTGGGAACCGAAACCGTACTAAACAACAGTGTCATAATTAAAAGAATCTGTTTCATTTATACTCCAACAAACTTCAACCTCTAGACCCACGAACACGATATATAAGGCTTCCACCCTTGCGTTCTTCGATGCTAGCGATAGCCCCGTATTACCATACCGTTTGATCGCTAGCCAAGCATAACTAACATAGTCAACTCCAAAAAAAGCATGAATCTTGGTCAAAACCTCAAATTCTGTGAAAAAATAGAAAAACAGGTTCTCAATCGAGAAGGGCCGACCCTAAGAAAGTACGAGCGGACTCATCGGGCTCTTAGGACTCAGTTCTGCGAAGACTTACGTAGAAACTCCACGCGGATAATTTTGGGGGGATTAACCGGCACATTGTCTGAATTTACCGGATAGGAAGCCAGCTTTTGAAGAACTTCAGAATTTGAACAATGACCGAAAACCGAATGATGACCGTCCAAATGCGGGGTTGCTTTAAGCAAAATGAAAAATTGACTTCCATTCGTATTCGGTCCGTGGTTTGCCATACTTAATATTCCGGGCCGATCATGCTTCACTGTTTCCGAAATTTCGTCGTCGAAGATATAACCGGGTCCACTTTTTCCAGTCTGGGTGGGATCGCCACTCTGGAGGAAAAACCCCGGTATAATTCGGAAAAAATCCAGATTTGTATAAAAGGGCTGTCCTCTTTTGATGACGCCCGTTGTTGGATCGCGCCACTCTTTTTTCCCTAGTCCCAACAGCACGAAATTCCTGACTGTTTTGGGAGCTTCTTTTTCGAAGAGCTCACACTCCAGATTCCCTTCGTTTGTCACAATGGTGGCGCGTAATGTGCCCTCCCCTTTTAGACCAAAAGGCCCATCAGGAGATAGGGGCAAAGGTTCAGTCTGGGTTAGCGCAATGTTGGCCGTTTCCACTTTCACGTCATTCGCTGGCTTCGTATTTGAAGCACAACCGATGATGCCGCAGAGGAAGGAAAGAAGAAGGATTCGATAACTCAAAGCTGTTCGAGAAGATTTGCAGTGAACCGAACGTTAAATTTTAGCTTGTAAGTCGTCTTTCCTTGAGGTGGGAAAAGATCTCCTTTTTCAACGTCTTCGTTGATATATCCAATAGCCGAAAAATTAAGCGATTTAAAATGCGCACTCGCGACCTCTAAATTCTCGCTCGTTGATTTTGCTACGCCTTTGGTTGATACCATAGGGGCTACAGAAGGCACTTCAACAACTTGAACGGTCTCCGAACCGTTAATTTGCGTTGAGGATTGTGGACCGATATAAATTTGAAACACCGGCGAATCTATATTCAGTGTGTTATCAACAAGTTCGTATTCAACGGATTCAATCTCGACCTTTTTAAGTCTACCGACCATTTCTTTCAATTGGGTACTCCCTGTGGCTGCCAAAATATCGACAGGGATGGGGATTTGAACATCCGGTAGATCAACGGGCGTCGGTGAGGGCATCGGAGTCCCGCTACAATCTTGTCCCGGAGGACAGAGCGTATCAGCGTTAAATGGAAACTCCATCTCAAACGATTCTGTGATCGAAATATCAAGTGGGTCGTCAGCTGGATCGTCGGAAAACAATCCGCACCCGGTCAGAGTTAAAAATAGAACAGATATTACAAATAAATGACGCATCAAGACCTCTATGTATACGATATTGTTATCGTCTATTGTATCCAGCTTTCGATTTGACTCAAGGCAAGTTAGCGATTCATTCCCACGCCGCCAACATCGCACTCGCTAATTCAGTTTTGCAATTTTTAAGAATTCTTAACGCTTTGTCTTTTTCCCCTAAGCCGTAAAAGGCTCGCGCAACGGATTCGTCGGGATATTTCAGATCACTGTCTGCGCAAATGAGATCCTGCAGGCGCTGTATCGGACTTCGACGAGGGTAGCAATTATGAACAACGGCGATCTCACTTGTGTTCAGTCGGATGGTATTCTCTCCGGTCGGGATCGTAACAAGATGCGGTTCAAAACATAGGCTCGACGTAGCTTCGGCAGAAAGCCCAATCAGGATGAACTTGGGGTAATTTGCAAGAAGACCAAGAACACTCTTTAAGGTGATCACATCCTCGGACAGCAATCCGCCAATGCAAACTGCGATATCGGCTTTATGGAAAGGGACCTTGGTAAAATCTTGGAGATGAAAGTTTTTACCGGGGTGTAGGTTCTGGGAAGTTTGTAGTAGAGACACGTCCTTTTCAACACCGATATACTCACCGGTATGTCCGTTATCGGCTAAAAATTTCGACAAATCTCCTAAACCCGAACCTAAATCGACCACCGAATCTTCTACGAGTACCATCTCCTCCACAAAAGAATATTTTAAGTGTTGGTCCAAAAGATCGTACCAACCCACTCTCTTTGCAGGATCGGTGTACTCACGGAAATCGTCATAAAACGAACTCATCCTAAAACTCTATTTAAAAGCCGTCATCGCGAGCCCAATGCAGATGAGCAATAACGTAAAAGTCATTGCTAGGAGGAGGCGAAATTGAGTTTTCAAGGTTTGAAAATCTTCGGAAGGTTTGTTCAGTTCCGCCCGATCGATTTCCATATCCAAGCTGGTTTCAGCTCTTGTTAGAACGGGTCCGCTGACAACCGGCTTTGGATGGCTTCCCGATGATGCCTCGTCGAGTAATGCAGCGATCTCATTTCTCTCTTCTTTGAACATATTTGCGACGTAACCCCCCAGCCCGCTCCGAAGATCAGGGCCCTCGTCGGTCATTCCCAGAAATTGTCTCAAATCATCACGCATTGAGAGTACGGATTGATAACGCGAATCAGCATCGCGTTCTAAGGCCCGCATGATAATTTGTTCTAGGAAGGGAGGGATTTCTGGTTTGAGGTCGCGCGGAGAAATGATGACATCTTTTAACACGGCATCGATGACTTCTTGAGGACTATCGCGACGGAAAAGTCTACAACCCGTGCAAAGTTCGTAGAGGATAACGCCCAACGAGAAAATATCGGAACGGGTATCAACCGCATCCCCTTCAATTTGTTCGGGCGACATGTAGGCAAATTTTCCGCCGGCCGCGTTCTTTTGGGTCGAACCCATGATCTTTGCAATTCCAAAATCAAAAATCATCGTGACGCCCGAATAAGTAACCATCAAATTCTGTGGACTAACATCGCAATGAACCACGGAGTAGACGCGATTGTCTAAATCTCGAAAATCATGAACGTAATTGAGGCCGTTACACGCATCGACGATGATCTGCACGACCTGTTTAATCGTGGGTGGACATTGATTTTTAAAACCGCGCTGAGCTATATCGGCAACGGTTTGTCCGGCGATAAAGTCCATAAACATACAATGTTCTTCATTGATGATTTTGGCATCATGAATATTGATAACATTCGGATGGACGAATCGAGACGATATAAAGGCCTCGTTAAAGAACATATCAATCGCGTCTTGTTTGCTGTCTTCGCGCGGCAATAACTTAATAACTATAGGACGGGTATATTCGTCAGGCCCATTCTTAGTCGCAAGAAAAACTTCCGATTGACCGCCCACGGCAAGACGCTTCAATAAAATGTAATCACCAAAAGGTCGGTCTAGGTTCATCGAAAAGGTACCTTAATTCAATCAGACGGGTTTGGGGTTCGGCCTGATTCGGGAGCATCTTAGAGTTCACACGCTACTCCGTCAATCTTAATGACCGCTGACATCGACGAAACTTGGGACAAAACGACCTACAATATCGCACGATAGGACCTCAAACCTAGAACAAATCAACCCAGAATTCTGTTGACATTGCCTTCCGAATCTTTCTAGGATGCGCCGAATGTAAAAACATTGTGCGTAAAGGTATGACATTTGCACACCATATCCACCGTACGAATCCTAACACTTTACGCCATTTGGAGCTTACCAAAATGAACATCTTCCTAAAATCCTTTGTTCTTCTTCTCTGTTTTTCAATCTCCACGACCGCAATCGGCGAGGAAAAGAAAGATACTAAAACTGAGGCTGTTGCAGCTGACGTGAGCAAAACAGTTAAAAAGAAGAAAGAAGACGAAGAAAAAGAAGAAGGCAAAAATTGGAGAATTAATCTGGGTACAGGATTGCGTATCGGACAAGGTACCTTCGTTAGCCTCGCTGAAGATTCAGAGCTTAACCAAGATCTCCGCGATACACCCGGCGACCCAGGCGGCTTCGCCGATAGAGTGTCTCTTTCGATGAGCGCTGGCGCGAGTTATACCCTCAAGCCCATCACACTGGGGTTAAGTATCGGAGCGAGTCAGTGGATTTCAAACACCGGCTCAAACACCCCACAAGAATTTCGATTGGGAGATCTGAATGCGTCGGTCGGTTGGAGTGGTTACAATATTGAAGCCATTGATACCCGCGTTACCGCCGGGTTAGGCTTTAGATTCCCAACCTCGAAAGGTACGCGAATTTCAAATCTCATCGTCGGCACAAGTGGTCGAATCGGACTTTCAAAAACCTTCTTCAAAAAACTCAGCCTCAGCGCCGGTGTTAGCGGATCAAAAGGTTTCCATAGTAATATCTCGCCTTCTGCGGATCCAGAGGATGCCGGGAAAGACAATATCATTTTCCGCTCCGGTGGAAACGAAGTCCTGGAAAATGGAACCGTTGTACTCGGTGGTGTAAACCGCGAATACTCTCTTGGATTCAACCTAGGCGCGAGTTTCCCAATCGTTCAAAAACTTCGTATGTCCATCGGTTATAGCTTTTCAAATAGCTGGGCTTACAATCGCGATAACGACGATGAGTTTCGCCCTGACGTCGTTGACGAAAACGGAAATAGAATCGCCGACGCAGGTCGCAGTATCGGACAAAGCATGAGCGGACGTATCGGCCTTAGCTACCCACTTGTAAGCGATTGGCACGGATTCTCCATTGGCGCAAATGCTGGACTCTCCTCCGGCCAGTCTCCGAAAACCAGCGATAATAAATCTTTCAATTTCCCCTTCTGGAATTTCAATGGCGCTGCTGCGAATCGTTCGGCTGTAAGTTTCGGACTTAACGCTTCTTATTAATTTCATTGAAACATCGAATGAAGATCGCATGATGCGGTCTTTTTTTGTAGTACAACTCAACGTTTCTTCGATACTAATCCATCTCCTCCCAAAAAATTAGAGGTATTTTTTCGAATCTATCATTTAATTTTCGTTTTCCTCGTCAATTATCTCCCTTTTCAGATAGCCGAAAACGACTCCTTAGAATTTTTAACGAAATAATTTGCCCCTCCTGACACAATGCTGTCAGGAGGGGTACGCTATAGATATCCTTACTCAATGACGAGTATGCAAAAAAGGATACACAATGACAAAATCACCTATTAACCCAATGAAAAGACACGGCGCATTTAGTTGGAACGAATTAATGACAACCGATATTGAAGGCGCAAAATCTTTCTACAACCAACTCCTTGATTGGAAGCTTGAACCATCTCCTATGGATATGCCCTACACGATCGCATCTGTTGATGGCCAGCAAGTCGCAGGACTCATGACCACACCGCCCGAAGCAGCAGGAATGCCCGCACATTGGGGCGGATTTGTCACCGTGGATAATGTGGACTCCAGCGCAAAACAAGCCGAATTTCTTGGCGGAAAAATATTATTGGAGCCTCGTGATATTCCCAACCTCGGACGCTTTTGTGTTATAGCAGATCCGCAGGGCGCACCGTTAAGCCTGATTACCTATTTCGACCAATGTGAATAAAGATGATTCTTCGCTCCACTCAAAATCTGGCTCAAGGTCTAAACCACTATCTTGGTAAACTTAGAGACTATTTTGGGTGGTGCGACTTACCTTACCCAGAGCACTCTACATGAGACGCGCCGATCGCTTGTTTCAAATCGTCCAATTTCTTCGTACGCGTCGCGTGACAACTGCTCTCTGGTTGTCTGAGAGGTTAGAAGTTTCAGAACGCACGATTTATCGCGACATTAAAAGCTTAATGCTTTCGGGCGTCAATATCGAAGGCGAAGCCGGCATCGGATACGTGGTGCGCAAAGGGTTTGATCTACCTCCCCTAATGTTCACCAAGGAAGAAACCCAAGCGTTAACCCTGGGCGCGCGTCTGGTTGAAAGTTGGACCGATACAACCCTTGCAACTGCGGCTCAAAGTGCATTGAGTAAAATCGAAAGCGTCTTACCCGACGACGCAAAGAACGACGCTGAAAACACCCTCCTCTTCTCTCCTTTTAATCGAATAAGTCCAGCGGTATCGGCCGTTATGTCAGAACTTCGATACGCTGCCGATAACGATCGTAAGGTTCACATGTCTTATCATCGGGCGGACGGAAAAGGTTCAGACCGAACCATTTGGCCTTTAGGTCTCTTCTTTTGGGGTACCAAGTGGACCCTTGTGGGCTGGTGTGAATGGCGAGAAGATTTTAGAATCTTTCGTCTGGATCGAATCAATCGCCTTCATGTGAGTGACGATATTTATCCTCAAGAAGAGGGTAAGAGCCTTCAAGATTTCATCGATATTCAAACGCAGAAAGGTTCACAGAGGTGAGATTCAAAATCGAGTTACCACATACGCCAACACCCGAAGAAAGTGCCCTTGGGGCGTTAAACAATGGGGAAAGAACGAGAATTTAAATGAGAAAAAAAAGACAACATCCATAGAATGTTGTCTTTAAAAGCAATTGAGTTTGTTTTTTAAGAGCGTTTGCGTCTTCCAAACATCAATGCGAAACCGATGATTAAGAACCATAGACCTGCTGGGTTAGAATCGCTGGTAGAACAGCCCGGTCCGCCCTGAACGAGAATATCACCAGTATTGGTTCCACTGACATCGCTGTCAAGATAGTCGGGCGTACCGTCACCATCACTATCGTCGTTGGTTGGGTCTCCATCACGATCAAGATCTTCATCGATGGAGGGTGTCTTATCACCGTCATCGTCTGAATCAAGATAGTTAGGCGTTCCGTTTCCATCGGTATCGTCGTTCTTCACGTTGCCATCACCGTCAACATCTTCGTTAATAGTAGGAACCGAATCACCATCATCGTCGGTATCGAGGTAATTAGGAATTCCATCACCATCAGTATCATCGTCGATAGGATCCATGTTTCCATCGATGTCTTCTTCAACAGTTAAGACCGAATCACCATCGTCGTCGGTATCGAGATAATTGGGCACACCATCGCTGTCTGAGTCGTCGTTCTTGGAATCACCATCGCCGTCAATATCTTCGTCAGCTGTTGGTAGGTAATCACCGTCATCGTCGGTGTCGAGGAAATTAGGAGTTCCGTCACGGTCGGTATCTTCGTCGGTCGGATCCCCGTCACGATTCACGTCTTCGTCCATGGTTAAAACGGTATCTCCGTCGTCGTCAGTATCAAGGTAATTCGGTTTACCATCTTCATCGGTATCATCATTGGTTGGATCGAAATTTTTATCCACATCTTCATCTAAGGTTGAAACACCATCACCATCGTCGTCGGTATCAAGATAGTTTGGTGTTCCGTTACCGTCGTTGTCATCGTTTGTAGGATCGCTGTCGAGATCAACGTCTTCGTTTGCGGTTGGAAGGCCGTCATCATCGTCGTCGGCATCTTGGAAGTTAGGTGTTCCATCAAAATCACTATCAGGAAGGGGTGCCGCTGTTCCACCATAATCCGGATCGAAAGCATCGATAAGACCATCCATATCAGTGTCCAATCCGTTGTCGGCGACCACATCGGGAATACCATCCAGATTACCATCGAAACCTTCGTTTGTATCCGGAAGCCCATCATTATCAGAATCGGTATCAAGGTAATCAGGCGTACCATCGTTGTCAGAATCCTCACACGTTGGTGGTAACCTACATTCAACATTGTCAAGAATCCCATCACCATCGGCATCGACATCAAGATGGGAGCTGAAGGTGTCGCCGTCGTTATCGTTGGCGTCATCGATATCCTGTGACAATTCTTGCATTGTCGAGATCCCATCATTGTCATCATCTGGATCTTCAAAATCGTCAAGGCCATCGTTGTCGGTGTCGGGACATCCGTTAACAACCGGCCCGCCGCATTCTACAGAGTCAGGAATGCCATCAGCATCGGTATCCTCCGGTGCCGAATCAACATCGAGATAATCAGGAACGCCATCGTTATCTAAATCGAAACCAAATTCGGTCATATCGCTAACGCCATCGCCGTCCGATTCAGTATCTAAATAAGGAACGATATTATCCCCATCTGGATCGTCGCCGTAGGTATTGCCATCGGCGAGTTCTGTGGAAGTCGGTATTCCATCATTGTCATCGTCGGTGTCTCTGAAATTCTCACCGTCGACTCCATCAGTATTCGGTAGCGCGGCAGGTACTCCAATCACGTCATTTAGACAGTCACCCATCGCGGCGCAATCTGGATCAAAGGCATCATCGAGACCATCGTCGTCAGAATCGTTTCCTACTGGAACGACGTCCGGCGATCCATCCAGATCGACGTCGCTTCCTTCAGTTGCGTCGAGAATACCGTCGGCATCTGAATCGATATCCAGATAGTCTGGGCCGTCTGTTCCGTCTGTATTTTCGCATATCGCCATCGAACATTCACTCGCGTCGGGAATGCCGTCACCATCGGCGTCTCTATCCTGGTAATCAGGAACTGAATCTACATCGAAATTAGGCAAGGGCGCTTGGGTTCCAATGATATCGTTTAGACAATCACCCGCAACCGCACAATCAGGATCGAAGGCATCATCGAGACCGTCACCATCACTATCGCTACCGACAGGCAAAACATCGGCAGTTCCGCTAACGCTTGAATCGTGAGCTTCGATGGCATCATCAATTCCGTCATCGTCAGAATCGATAGATTGGAAATCGAACGCACCGTTATTATCGGTGTCCGTTGGCATGAGTCCGGTTGCGCCGATTGGATCATGCTGTCCGTCCAAATTACTATCGGTAAACCCGTCAACGATTCCATCTCCATCATTGTCACCAGCGCCACTTTCTTCGGCATCGGTGATCCCATCAGCGTCAGCGTCAAGGTCTAGATAATCAGGTTGCCCGTCGTTATCGGTCTTCACACAAGTTCCGGCTGTCCCGCACTCGATGTCATCATCGATTCCGTCATTATCCGAATCGACGTCTCGAAAATCAGGACGGGCATCTCCGTCAAAATTCGGGATAGCGGCTGGCGTACCGATAACGTTGCTTGGACAATCCCCTGCGGCGGAACAATCGGGGTCAAAGGCATCATCGATACCATCATCATCGGTATCATCACCGACCGGAGATGTATCTGCGATACCATCGCTGTTGCCGTCGGTGCCTTCAATCGTATCGTCAATGCCGTCGCCGTCCGAATCTGTGGAACGAAAATCTGCAAACCCACTACCGTCGGTATTGATCGGTGTTTCGTTATTAGTGATTATCGTATCATCCGCGCCGTCCATGTTTGAATCACTGAAGGAGTCAAGAATTCCGTCGCCATCCGCATCGTCATCGTAAGCTTCAAGCGCATCAGTGAGTCCGTCGTTATCAGAATCCAAATCTCGGAAATCTGGAATGAGATCGTTATCGGTGTCTTGGCACGGTTGCATCGTACATTCGATGGCGTCCGGAATGCCATCGTTATCAGAATCAAGGTCCTGATAATCAGGGTAGGCATCACCATCGGTGTTTTCACAATTGACTAAATTTGGATCAGAACACTCATCGAGATTATCAATATTATCCCCGTCGTCATCGCCTGAAATACAAACGAAGCCATTCCCTGTATATCCGGACAAGCAGGCGCAGCTAAAACTGCCCACCGTATTCGTGCATGTTGCATTGGGAC
>CALJNB010000033.1 GCA_937981985.1 uncultured bacterium | reverse complement strand
AACCCTATGGAGCTCGTCGTTCAGGCTCCCTTTTATGATGCAGATGATTATATTGATGCATTGGTTTCTAGTTCGATGGAACAGATGCCCGACGAATACGATATGGTTCTTTTCAGTTATCATAGCATTCCAGAAAGACATCTTTTTAAGCCTGATCCAGCCGAGCATTGCTTGACTAAAGATTGCTGCGACCGTCCGTGCGAAACCCATAAGTTTTGTTATAAAGCGCAGGTGATGCGAACAACGCGTCGCTTTGTGGAAAAGGCAGGGATTCCAGATGACAAATGGACGGTAGCGTTCCAATCCAGACTCGGTCGAGATCCTTGGTTACTCCCAGTAACGGCTGACGCTTTCGAGGAGTTTCCCGAAAAAGGCTACAAGCGTATCGCTGTAGTGAGTGCATCGTTTATTTCTGATTGTTTGGAAACCTTGGAAGAGCTTGATATGGAGGGCCAGGAGTCTTTCATGGAGTCTGGCGGCGAAGAGTACACCGCAATTCGTTGCCTGAATGAGGACAGTCGCTGGATCGATGTGCTAGAGCGCATGGTAAATGACTTTACTAAAGGCGAGACGCAGGAGGCTGAAATGGCGAGAACTGCGGAAAATGAGAAAGGCTTTGCGGCGTGGAAGAGACGTTTTTATGTTTGGAATAAGGAGTCAGCGAATCGCGTACCTAGGATTGAGAAGTAAAGAAGTAGTTTTTTCGGTTCTATCCTGGTAACCCGAAGAACACTTCTTCTCCCGAGGTGAATGTCTTATCGGCCTTTCTTTCAAAACGTTTAGTGAGAGTCCAGGAACTAGAAAGAGGGGTAAGGGGCGTCGACCAAGCTGACGACAAAAAGAAAGTGAGATGCTGCTCCTGCTAAAACGAAGCAATGCCAAATTTCGTGGAATCCAAAGGTCTCAGGCCATGGGTCCGGACGTTTTAAAGCGTAAATAATGGCACCAAAAGAATAGAAGAGACCACCAGCAAGAATATAATAGAAGGTGGTTGAGGACATAGCTGTGAAGAGGGTAGAGCCGGGAATCACAACCATCCAGCCCATAATCAAGTACATTCCGGCATTGAGCCATCGGGGGGCATGAAACCACGTAAGCTTAAACAAGATACCGAATATGGCGATCGTCGCGGTCGCGAACAACATCCAGAAACGCCACGAACCCTCTAGATAATGCATAAAGACGGGGACATATGAACCGCCGATTAACAAAAAGATCGCGGAATGGTCGCCGCGTCGTAGCCATAAGTTTCCGCGTTCACCTAAGTCGAAAAAATGATAGGTCGCCGACGCGAAAAATAAAATACATAGTGAAATACCATAGACGCTAAACGCGACGATTTTGGGAGTATCGGGAGGACAAGCATTGAGGAGATAGGCCAACCCGAATAGGGCGGCGATAAAT
Organism: uncultured bacterium; assembly: GCA_937981985.1. Lineage (GTDB taxonomy): Bacteria > Myxococcota_A > Bradymonadia > Bradymonadales > Bradymonadaceae > CALJNB01. The sequence goes on along the minus strand of CALJNB010000033.1, from coordinate 1,524 downwards.
CCGAAGAAATGCGTGAGTGCGCTTGCGGGATCCTTCCAGATTTTTGATGCTTTTTCTACGGTTGTCATCAGGCACGATAACAGTAATAGGTTGAAAATCTACTCCTTTCGAGCGTTAATAGACACTTAGTTTGCGCTAAATCCGCGTTTGCGAAACAGCGTGTATGTTTGATATATAAGGCTCGCGTTCCAAATGGATTGGAATGATGTGTACCGCCGTTTTGTTTGACGCTAACACTGGTTTGGAGATTGCTTGAAAATCGCGCCTTGGATTAAAAAAGTTGTAAAGTGGGGAGTGATTCTTTCTTTTGTTTTAGGAATCTTAGTCGCCGCCGGTATTGCGGGGGGTTTCTACTATTACGGACGCGATCTTCCCGATGTAATAAAGCGAGAGGACTTCAAACCCCCTCAGATGTCGAGGGTCTTATCGGCCGAGGGAGAAGTCATCGGCGAATTTTACACGCCAGGTGCCAAACGTACGATTGTTCCGATGGACGGTATTCCTGATCATGTAAAACACGCTTTTATGGCTGCTGAAGATGCAGATTTTTATAAGCACGAAGGGATTGATTATCTGGGGCTCGTCCGCGCCGTTTATTACGCCGCGTTTTACGACACTGGTATGAAGGGGACATCCACAATTACCCAACAGGTCATCAAAAATCTAGTCCTCACTCCTGAACGTTCTTATAAAAGAAAGATTCGCGAGTTCATCCTGGCAAGGGAATTAGAAAAAAGTCTGAAAAAGGACGATATTCTTTTTTTATACCTTAACACGATGTATCTGGGGCACGGTGTCAATGGTGTCCAAGAGGCGTCTCGGTTGTATTTCGGGAAATCGGTTAAAGAACTTTCGATCAGCGAAGCAGCCTTATTGGCAGGCCTCACGCAATCACCTGAGGGGCACTCTCCGATTCGACATCCTGAGCGGGCCGAAAAACGTCGCAAATTTGTGCTTAAGCAATTATGGGAGAAAGGTTTCGTAGAAGAAGCTGCATATCGAAAAGCCTTAGCTGCGCCTCCGAAGATAATTTCTCGAGATAAGACTTTTCCGCACCTTTGGATTGCGCCTCACTTCACCGAATACATTCGTTTGGAGTTGATTAAAGAGCTAGGCGAAGAGATGGTGCTAGGTGGTGGTTTGACGATTCAAACGACCCTTCGTATTAAAGATCAGATCGCGGCTCAAGAATCGGCCAAATCGGGAATGCACGCCTATGATAAACGTCAGGGATGGTATTCATCAGTTCGAAAGCTCAAGAACGATAAAGAAATTGACCGCCATATTAGCAAACAGACGAAAAACATTAAGAAGAATGGATTCGTGGCGCTCAATCCTTATGAAGCAGTCGTCGTAAAAGTTGACAAAGTTGGCGTTCACTTGCGCTTAGGTCATCTCAAGGGCCTTCTGGATACCGAGGGTGAATCTAGAATGCCGACTGATCCGAAATTGCTAAGCGAGCGTCAGCTTGTTCGTGGTGATGTCGTTAGGGTCCGTGCACCTAAAGTGACAAAGAGTGCCAAA